>JAAVEM010000025.1 GCA_014801235.1 Bacteroides sp.
CTTCCTTACCAAGGAAGTGCTCTACCCCTGAGCTACATTGGCAAAATTAGAGCGGAAGACGAGGCTCAAACTCGCGACCCTCAGCTTGGAAGGCTGATGCTCTATCAACTGAGCTACTTCCGCAATTGAATTGTTGGCGAAGATGGATTAGAACCACCGAAGGTAAAAACCAGCAGATTTACAGTCTGCCCCATTTGGCCACTCTGGTATTCGCCCGACACAATATTTATTTTCTTTGAGCCTCTTGTCGGATTCGAACCAACGACCCCGAGATTACAAATCACGTGCTCTGGCCAACTGAGCTAAAGAGGCAATTGTGTCTTTTTTGTTTCGCTTTGCAACCCCTTGGAGGTCGAAAGCGGTGCAAAGTTACGCAGTATTTTTATACTATCCAAATTTTTTTAGCCAAAAATGCGCATTTCTGAAAAATTAACCGCCGGAGGCAGCCCTTTTCCCATGACAATCACGCATTAAGCGGATTCATAGCGCGAAGATAAATATTTTTTCCCTCTCACACCCATCAATACTCAGTTTTTTTTCGTATGTTTGCAATATAACATAACAACACCTTATTAATAATGAATGAAAATATCATTCTACGCATAGACGCCTTGAGAGACAAAATGCGTGCCGCAAATGTGGAGGCGACGATAATTCCACATTCCGATCCGCACCAAAGCGAGTACATGTCACCCCATTGGCACCAGAGAGAATTCTTCAGCGGATTTTCAGGCTCAGCGGGCACCCTCGTCGTCACCCTCGACGACGCTTGCCTGTGGACCGACTCGCGTTACTTCCTCCAGGCGGAAGAGCAACTCGAAGGAACCAACATAAAATTGATGAAAGACGGGCTGCCCGACACCCCGTCAATCAACCAATACATAGTTTCGGCACTTAAAGCCCCCGCCACTGTGGGCATCGACGCCCTGATGTTTTCCATCTCGGCTGCCTACCGCCTCAAGAAGGATCTCGAAAACGCAGGGCTCAACCTCGTGACCGATTTTCACCCTGCCGACGGAATATGGACTGACCGTCCCGACCTGCCAGCCGACAAAGCTTTCATCCATGAAAGCTTCCACACCGGCGAAGACGCGTCGACAAAAATAGCCCGGATGATGGCTGAGGTGAAGAAAGCCGGAGCCGACTCGATCTTCATCAGCACGCTCGACGAAATAGCGTGGCTGTTGAATCTGCGCGGAACCGATGTGAAATACAATCCCGTAGTCACAAGCTTCCTTTATCTCGCCGACAAAGGCTCGGTGCTCTTCGTCGAAGATGTCAAAATCAACGACAGCGTGCGCAACTATCTTTCGAATCTCGGAATAAACATACGCCCCTACCGCGAAGCGATCGAATTTCTCGCATCACTGCCGCCCAACGTGAAAGTGCTCATCGACCCCGAATCGTCGTCGGCAATCATCCCGGTGAAACTCGCCGACAAGATGGTCGAGGGACGCTCGCCGATAAAACACGCCAAGGCTCTGCGCAACGACGTGCAGATCGCAGGATTGCGCGAAGCAATGATACGCGACGGCGTGGCTCTCGTTTATTCCTTCATGGAGATAGAGCACATGCTTTCAATGGGCGAAAAGGTGACGGAAATGACCGTGTGCCGCATCATAACGGAACATCGCTCCAAGCAGCAGCGATATTTCGACGACAGTTTCGGAACCATCGCCGGCTACAAGGAGCACGGAGCGATAGTGCATTATGAACCCGACGAAAAATCGGACGCAACCATACTCCCCACCGGACTGCTGCTCGTCGACTCGGGAGCACAATATCTCGACGGAACGACCGACATCACCCGCACCATCTCGCTCGGCAATCCCACCCCCGAGGAGCGCCACGACTTCACCCTGGTGCTGATGGGACACATCGACCTCGCCATGGCGATATTCCCCGAGGGCACCAGAGGCGCCCAGCTCGACGTTCTCGCGCGCCAGTATCTGTGGAAAGACGGCAAGACCTACCTTCACGGAACAGGACACGGCGTGGGCCACTTCTTAAATGTCCACGAAGGACCGCAAAACATAAGGCTCCAGGAAAATCCGGTAGTTTTTGAACCGGGAATGCTCACATCCAACGAGCCCGGAATATACGTGGCGGGAAAATATGGCATCAGAAGCGAAAACCTCATCCTGACCGTGCCGGCGTTCACCACCGCCGACGGCAACTTCCTGAAGTTTGAGACAATGACGCTGTTCCCGTTTGACATCAATCTGGTCGACTCGACAATCATGAGCAGCGTCCAGATAAAATGGCTCAACGATTACCACAAGCGGGTCTATGACACCCTGTCGCCCCACCTGGGCACAAACGCTGCCCGCTGGCTCGCGCGCAAAACCCTGCCGGTTCTCGCCAACCCTTATGATTTAGACTAAATCCACTTTATATTATATAAATGGCACTTATAAAAAAAGTAAGAGGATTCACTCCTCAGATAGGAAAAAACTGTTTTCTCGCCGATAACGCCACCATCATCGGCGACGTGGTGATGGGCGACGATTGCAGCATCTGGTTCAACACTGTGCTGCGCGGCGACGTAAATTCAATACGCATCGGCAACCGCGTCAACATTCAGGACGGATCGGTGCTCCACACCCTCTATCAGAAATCGACAATCGAAATAGGCGACGACGTTTCAATCGGTCACAATGTAACCGTTCACGGAGCCAAAATTCATGATTTCGCGCTCATCGGAATGGGCGCCGTTGTCATGGACGATGCCGTTGTGGGCGAAGGCGCCCTCGTCGCTGCGGGAAGCGTGGTGCTCTCACGCACCAAGATAGGTCCCAACGAACTGTGGGGAGGAGCTCCAGCCAAATTCATAAAAATGGTCGACCCTGCCCAGAGCAAAGAGATAAACCAGAAGATTGCCAAGAACTATCTCATGTATTCAACCTGGTATGACGCCGAAGCCGACAACGAGCATGCGGTAGAAAACGAAACCGGGCAATAGGGCTCCCGCTTTCCCCTATAAAAGGAACAAGGGCATGGACGCAACCGAAGCATCCATGCCCTCTCTATTTTTTCTATACCGCCCGGCGGATATTACTTTCCGTATTTTTTAGCCTGCTCTTTCACCAGGTCAAGGTCGTCGAAATAGTTTATCTTCATAGCCGCGCGGACTTCATCGAGAGTTTTTGCGGCAACCTCACGGGCGCGCTCCGATCCCTCTTTGAGAATGTCATAGACAGCCGGAATATTCTGCTCCCACTCCTTGCGACGCTCGCGAATCGGTGCCAAGGTCTCCTCGAGCACGTTGATAAGGAACTTCTTCACGGTGCCGTCGCCGAGACCGCCGCGGGTATAGTGGTCCTTAAGCTCCTGAAGATTCTTATAGTCGGGAAGATATTTGGCAAAATGGTCATCGTTGCTGAATGCGTCGAGATAGATGAAGGGGCAGTTTCCTTCAAGATGTCCGGGATCGTCGATATTGAGGTGAAGCGGGTCAGTGTACATACTCTTCACTTTTTTGGCGACATCCTTAGCCGTGTCGCTCAAATATATGCAGTTTCCGAGCGACTTGCTCATCTTCGCCTGTCCGTCGGTTCCGGGCAAGCGCATNCAAGCCTGATTGGACGGAAGCATAATCTCGGGCATGACAAGAGTGTCGCCATAGATGTGGTTAAAGCGGGTCACGATTTCGCGTGTCAGCTCAATCATAGGCGCTTGGTCCTCACCCACCGGCACAACCGTAGCCTTGAACGCCGTTATGTCGGAAGCCTGNCTGACGGGATAGCAGAAAAATCCCACCGGAATACTCTGCTCGAAATTGCGCATCTTTATCTCGGTCTTCACTGTGGGGTTGCGCTGAACGCGCGCCACCGAAACGAGGTTCATGTAGTAGAATGCGAGNTCAGTCAGTTCAGGCACTTGCGACTGAATGAAAATCGTGGTTTTCGCCGGGTCGATGCCCACCGACAGATAGTCAAGAGCCACCTCAATCACGTTCTGACGCACCTTTTCAGGATTGTCGGCATTGTCGGTGAGNGCCTGAGCGTCGGCAATCATGACAAATATTTTATCAAACTCGCCAGAGTTCTGCAATTCGACTCTGCGTTTAAGCGAGCCCACAAAGTGTCCTAAGTGCAATTTTCCGGTAGGACGGTCGCCGGTCAATATAACTTTTTCCATTATTTCAGTTTATCTTTTCCGGCATCAAAATTACATAAAATAGTTGACTTTCCCATCGCGCCCGGAGAAAAACAGGCTACGACGGGGGCATTTTATCATCAGGCGGCTCCTCAGCGGCGATTAGCCATCATCTTTTCCCTATCAGGGCGGCAAGCTGACGCTGTATCTCGGGGGTGCCGGCTACGATCGACACATTGCGGTCATCCCTGAACGACTCAGCCACTCCGCCCGCCTCGGCAAGGATGAGCATCGCAGCATTCACGTCCCATTCATGAAGATTCATTTCCCAATATCCGTCAAGAAATCCCGCNGCGCAATAGCANATATCGACNGCTGCCGAGCCAAGACGCCTCAAGCCTCTCACTTTAGGCATGATTTCAGCCACGTTGTCGAGATTATTGTCGGGGTTGGTGTCCTTGTCAATCGGGAATCCCGTAGACACCACGCTGTGGTCAAGGCGCGTCTTTCCCGAAACTTTCACCGGAGAGCCGTTGAGCATCGNGCCCTCCCCCTTGACGGCATGAAACAGTTCGTCAAGATAAGGGGCATAGACAANNCCCGCCACTGTCTCNCCATTATGCTCAATNCCGATCGACACACAGAAAAGCGGCANGCCCTGGCTGAAGTTAGTGGTTCCGTCGAGCGGGTCGATAACCCACCGGTATTCTCCGCAATGCTCATCCTCGCCCGACTCTTCGGAAAGAATCGAATGCTCGGGATAAGTGGTGCGGATGTGGTCGATCAAAAGCTTTTCGGCAGCCTTGTCGGCAGCGGTGACAATGTCGCTGTCGTTTATCTTTGACTGAATAGCCAGTTCATTGCCCCTGAAATAGCGCAAGTGGACGGCGCCAGCCTCTCTTGCCCACGAAATCGCATTAAGAAGAATGGAAGTATAGTCAGTGTTCATATATTATATCTTTATTGTATTGTTTTTTTCCGATTGTGGTTCATGAGATAAACACCCGAGAGAGGCAAATTGATTTAACCAAGGGGGTCAAATATACAAAACATCGGGACCCGCAGGAGCCCCGATGTGAAAAAAGCGATTTCTTTTGAATCAATTTTCGTCGGAAACGGGAAGCTGGCGACGGAAAACCTCCTTGAACGAAATCAGCGATTCCGTTCTCGCCAANCCGAGNCCCTGGAGCTGCTCATGGATAATGTGGAGCAGATGATCATTGTTGCGGGCAAAGAGCTTTATGAACATGTCATATTGTCCGGTGGTGAAATGCACTTCCACCACTTCGGGAATAGCCTTGAGTTTCTCAACCACCTCGTCAAATTTTGAAGGATCTTTCAAAAAGAANCCGATGTAGGCGCAGGTTTCATATCCAACCGCCGCCGGATTGATGAGACATTCCGTTCCTTTAAGCACGCCGAGAGCCATCAGCTTCTGAATGCGCTGATGAATGGCTGCTCCAGAAACGCCACATTCACGGGCTATTTCAAGAAAAGGCTTTCGTCCGTTTCCTGAGAGCATCTTAAGAATCTTATAATCAAGAGTGTCTAATTGTGGTTTAGCCATAATCAATATGTAAATATTTATGTGATTTGAGTCAATATTTAATTTCAGTATCACAAAATTACTAATAAAATCATTAATACGTCAACAATTATATCTAAATTTACATTATCATTTCATTTTAGCCGCCGTTCTATGAGCATCCCTACGCCAATCATAGAGGAGTTTATCCCTACGCCTGAAAAAATATCACGGTTCAAAGAAATATATTTAGAAGCGTTCCCTCCCGAAGAACGCCGCCCGTGGGGCGCGCTGGAAATTCTGCTTGCCTCGGGCGGCGGAATCTTCCACCCGTTTGCCATCATGAATGGCGATGAAATGATAGGGCTCATCACCGTGTGGCAGCTTGAGGAGATGAACTATATCGAGCACTTCGCCATCTCCCCTATCATGCGCGGGAATGGTGTCGGANCCGCCGCGCTGCTCGCTCTCATGGAGAAGATGCCGGGCAACTATCTGCTCGAAGCCGAGCCGAGGGAATGTGGCGAAATAGCCCGTCGGCGCATAAATTTCTATTCTCGGCTCGGATTCATGCCGAGAGAGGATTTTTCCTATATGCAACCGCCCTATGCCGAGGGGTTGCCCGAAGTGCCGCTAACGCTCATGACCACCGGAAATATCGATCCCGAGAGAGCCCGTGACCTGTTATGGAAAGTCGTTTATCGCAAAAAAGCGGTCAACTGATTGGCGTTTGATTTGTTTTTTTATATAAATTTGCAGTTATTNGCAAGCCTAATCACGATTTTTATGCCAAAATTCAAATATCTACAATCACTCCTGATAATACCGGCGTTGCTCATCAGCGCGGCATTCTCCGGCTGCAACCCGTCGGTTTCCGACAAGCCGGTCGTCACTGTCAGCATTCAACCCCAGAAATATCTGCTTGAAAAAATAGCGGGCGACAAGTGGGACGTAAAATGCCTGTTGAGCAATGGAGCCAATCCCGAATCTTATGACCCGGGGCTCACACATCTNCTGAACCTCGAAAACAGCGCCGCATATTTTCTAATGGGCAACATCCCCTTCGAAAGCGCAATCATCACAAAGGTGACCAAAAACAATCCTGACCTTAAGATAGTCGACAGCTCGGCGGGAATACCTCTCATCACCGGAACCCACTCGGGACATGACGGCGACTCGGAAATAGACCCCCACACATGGACATCGGTGAAAAACGCAAAAATAATCGCCGCCAACATGTATGACGCCATTGTCGAGCTCGACTCATTGAACAAGGAACAATACACCCGAAACTTCAATACTCTCATCGCCAAGCTCGACAGCCTTGACAATTCCATACAGGAGCGTCTCAACCCTCACGCCGGAGAGTCGTTCATCGTTTGGCATCCGTCGCTGAGCTATTTCGCGCGCGACTACGGACTGAACCAGATCTCGCTCAGCCCCGAAGGGAAAGAGGCGTCGGTCACCATGATGCAGGCGGCAATCGAACAGGCGAAACAAGCAGGGGCGAAAGTGCTGTTTTTCCAGAAAGANATTGACTCGCGCCAGGCAACCGTAGCCAACGAGCAGCTGCAAGCCGAGTTGGTGACAATAAATCCGCTCAACTACGATTGGGAAGAAGAAATCTCACGAATCACCGATGCGCTCTCTCGATAATCCNCTCATAAGCCTGAAGCGGATAGGCATGATTTATGACCGCAAGGCAGTGCTGTCCGACATTAATCTTGACATAAATCAAGGTGACTTTCTCGCCATAACCGGTCCCAACGGCGGTGGAAAAACCACCTTGCTGAGAATCCTGCTAAAACTGCTGACGCCCACAGCGGGCANCGTCGACTACCGTTTNCCCGCTATCGACAACCGTCCCGCCATTGGCTACCTCCCACAGAAAAACTCAATCGACAACCGTTTTCCCATCACCGTCAGAGAGNTGATAAAACTCGGGCTGATGTCGGCGCGCCACCTGTCGAAGCCTGAGAAAAACAATCTTGTCGCCGAAACGCTGGAACTGATGGGACTCACCGATCATGCCGACCACACCATAGGGGAAATTTCGGGCGGACAACTACAGCGCACTCTTTTCGGCAGGGCGTTCATTTCCCATCCTCAGATGATGGTGCTCGACGAACCGCTGAGCTATCTCGACAAGCATTATGAGAAAAAACTGTATGAAATTATCGAAACGATGAAGGGCGACACAACTTTCGTTCTCGTCTCTCACGAAATGTCGACCATAGCCGAGATAGCCAACCGCCACATCATTATCGACCACTCCCTGCACGAGTGTTCAGCCGCGCATCATTTCGCCCGACACGCCTGCGACGACTAAGACCCGAGAACGAGGAACACGAGTCCCACAAGAAGCACTCCGAGGTCGATCAGCTTGAGGCGTATGTGCTTTTCATGCAAAGCTATCACCCCGTAGAAGAACGAAACGATAACCGATCCGCGCCTTATCATCGACACCACAGCAATCATGGAGCCGTCGATTGACAGCGAATAAAAATAAGCGATGTCGGCAATGGTAAGAAACAGCGAAATGAGAGGAATAGCCCATTTCCATTTGAAGGGCGTGCGCTCTTTGCGGAAATAAAGAATGATGCCGATAGNTATTCCCATGATNATCATCTGATAAAACGAGTACCACGCCTGAACCTCAAGCGGCTCNTAGGTCTTCAGCAGATACTTGTCATANAGNGCGCTGACCGCTCCCATCACAGTAGCCCCGATACTGAACCAGAGCCATCGCGAATGGGCGAATGAAAAACCCTCCTTGCCTCCAACGCGGCTTATAAAAAAGAGCGACCANAATCCGAGAAGTATACCCACCCACTGCATCCAGTTGAGATGCTCCTGAAATATTATCAACGCGCCGACGAGCACGATGACCGGACGCGAAGCGTTGATCGGACCGGCGATGGTGAGCGGCAGATGTTTCANTCCGAAATAGCCGAGCAGCCACGACGACAGGACAATGAATGACTTTATAATGATTTCAAAGTGTCCGTGCCATGTGTTGCCAAGACCTATACTCCCGTCGGCAAGACACATCACNAACACCGGCGACATCAGCAAAACGCTGAAAACGGTGTTAAGGAAAAGCACGACAAGCACATTATTGCCGTCGACCGATATTTTTTTGAATATNTCATAGAAGCCGAGACAAAGCCCCGACACAATAGCCAGAATTATCCACATGACAGTCGCTACTTAAGATGTTTCAATATTTTAGGATCCCCTACCATCCACAACACGTCGCCGGCATANAACACGGTGCTNCCNGTGGGATGGTCATANGAACCGTCNGAATGCTGTATCGCCACAAGNAGNGCCTTATANCGGTCTCTTATCTGAGCCGANGCCGAAGTCTGACCGATAAGCGGNGAGGTTTCCGACAGATGTATGCTGGTGAGCTTCATGTCTGACACCTGATTNTCGTGGGACAGCTCCTCCATCTCGACCACNGGAAGAAGCTCCTCGATCAACTCATCGGTGCCTATCACCCCTATGACGTCGCCCGGGAACAGGCGCTCGTTACCATTNGGCACGGCGATAATCTCGCCCCCGCGCTGAATGCTCGCCACGTTCACTCCGTAGCGGCGCCTCATNTCNGANTCNANNAGCNTCTNNCCNACNAATGGCGANGAGTAGCCCACNCTNATATATGCCAGGTGCATNTCGCTCACAAGATTATTATTCTTGCCNCTGCGGCTCAGTTCGCGCTCATTAAGATTATCGAAGAAACGCGCCTCGATCATGCGGGTCTGCTTCTTTAGCTTGCCCGACCATGTTCCAAGCAACGCGGCAAAGATGATGAAGCCGATGGTCCAGCCCACCCACATTGAATGAATCACGCTCAGAGTGTAGACGATGAAACCAAGCGCGAGAAGCAACCTGAAAATAGTCATCACGATAAGAGGAACGTCAAAGTGGGCATTTGCCGCGCGTAGACGTTCGCGTTCAGTCTGCTTCGACGCCGGGATGGCAAGCGCGAGCAGGAACGGCGACATCACCAGCAAAGCGGTCACGCTGCAAATCAGCCTTCCCCACGTCGGCGAGACTTCAAGCAGCCACGGAAGCAAGATGCGGGTCCAAACAAGAATCACGGCGATAACGACAATCGAGTACAACCCGATGCGCCACATGTAGCGCTTCAGCACCGAGAGCCACAGCGCGCGGGTCTCGCTTTCGGCGCTCGCCTTGCCGCGATAACGCTCAATCAAGAAATGAAGGCGAGCCGGCAGGCATCGTTCCACCAAGTTATATGCAGGATCGGCAAGACGGATGAAATAGGGAGTGGTAAACGTCGTGATCACCGAAACAGCTACCACGATAGGATAAATATTATTGTCAAGCACGCCGAGCGACATTCCCAGCGAAGCGATGATGAAGGCGAACTCACCGATTTGAGTCAGCGAGAATCCCGATTCCATAGCCACGCGCAAAGACTGACCGGTGATGAGCATACCGAACGTGCCAAATATAATCATACCCACAATCACCACGCACGACAGTATAAGTATCGGCGACCAGTATTCCACAATCACGGCAGGATTCACCATCATTCCCACTGAGATAAAGAACACCGCGCCAAACAGGTCCTTGACCGGAGTCACCACAGCCTCTATGCGCTCGGCATAGCTGATGCCGGCGATAATTGACCCCATGACGAATGCGCCGAGCGCAAGCGAAAATCCGCAATAAACCGAAAACACCGCCATGCCGAAACAAAGACCGAGGCTGATGATGAGCAGAGTCTCATTATTAAGATAACGCCTTATCGAGTTGAGCAGCGTGGGAAGCACATAAACGCCCACCAAAAACCAAATCACGAGGAAGAACACCAGCTTGCTCACGCTAAAAAGCATCTCTCCCCCCTCGACACTCTTATTGATGGCTATCGATGACAGAATCACCATCATCAACACGGCGAAAAGGTCTTCGACGATGAGCACCGCAAAGACAAGCGAGGCAAACTTCTTCTGCCTTATTCCCAAGTCGGTAAACGCTTTAATGATAATGGTGGTCGACGACATCGACAGCATTCCGCCGAGAAACAGGCTGTTCATATTGGAAAAATGCAGTATGTGCCCTATGGCAAACCCTGACGCCATCATGCCAGTGACGATGATGAGCGCCGTGACCACCGCCGAGCCGCCCACATTAAGCAATTTCTTAAAGCTGAACTCAAGCCCCAGGGAGAACAGGAGCACCACGATTCCAAGCTGAGCCCAGAACTCGATGTTGCTCTCGGTGGTGACTGACGGAAGATACTCGAAGTGAGGGCTGGCAAGGAAACCGGCAACTATATAACCGAGCACAACCGGCTGCTTAAGCCATTTGAACAAAACGGTGACGAATGCCCCGAGAATAAGGATAAACGCTAAATCAGATACTAAATTTTCAACTTGTAACTCATTCATTGCTTTACGATCAACTTATGCTCACCTGATTGGCGAGAGAGATTGCCACCGTTGGCTTCACCTGACGCAAATCGGCAAATAATTTCATATAATTGGTGTGCTCCTTCATGAGCACCACCAGATTGAGCCGGGTAACAGGCTCGTCATAATCATACTCGACATACACATTGGTGAGATGAATGCGATGTTTTTTAAGCACCTCACGATAACCGTCGATATCCTCGGCGATAACCGACAGCCTCAGCCTTATTATGCGCGACTCAACGCCGGCGTTGATATTATGCTCAACCCGCTCAATCAGGAGCAGCACGATGAGCACAAGGAGCGTGGCGGTAAACGCCATGACATAAAGCCCCACACCGACAGCCATGCCTATCGCCGCCATAATCCATATTCCCGCGGCAGTCGTGAGTCCTCTCACCGAGCCCTTCATCTGTATGATGGCGCCGGCTCCGAGAAATCCGATACCGGTCACCACCTGCGCGGCGATACGCCCGGGGTCGCCGTTCTTCAATCCAAGATACTCCTGCGGCACATAGATCGACAGAATCATGGACAGAGTGGCGCCCATCGAAATGAGAGCGAAAGTGCGCACTCCGGCAGGCTGCCCTTTGCGCTTTCGCTCAAAGCCGACAAGACTGCCCAAAATGAGGCTCAAGGTAAGTTTAAAAATAGAGGACAACGTGTTGACCTCTATTGAATTTATCTGTTCAAGGAAATATTCCCAAAACCCCGACATAATCCCGACGCTTATTTACGCAAAGTGAATCGACGCGAGGTCAGGCGGAAATTATCGGCAAAAAGCTCAACGAGATATTCACCCGGGGTGAGAGTGGTGTTCACATCCCAGTAGATGTGGATGCCTGAAATCTCCTCCCCTGAATACTCGATAGCCTTCTTCGCGGTACACTGGACATTGCCACCCTCAAAGCTGAAGGAGCCGCCGTTGCCGAGCAACGAGCCCTCGGGGCTGACGATGCGCAGGTAAATCATCTTCTCGCCCACGGGAGTGGAATTGTTCTGAGGAATTGTGAACGTCACGTCGAGCTGGCGCGCCTTAGTCACATTTTTCTCCACCTTTCCGTTCTTCTTCAATGCGGTCAGAGAAACCCCGGTCACGTTGAGCTTCTCGGCGAGAGTCATTCGCTCGGAAAGAGCCTCGTTGCGTTTTGTCTCATTGGCGACACGAGTCGACAACTGCTGATTGCGTTCACGCATCTGCTCGTTTTCAGCGCGCAGCCCGGCATTCTCTTTTCCGAGAGAATCAATCTGGGTCACATAATGACGAAGGATATTCTTCAAAGTTCCGATTTCATCCTGAAGCTGCTTGATGCGCTGAGCGCTTTTCTTCTTTTCGGAATTCAATTCCTGAAGCAATTTCTCAACCTTGCTCTTCGCAGCGGCATATTTCGTGACAAGAGAGTCGCTTGCAAGAAGCTGCGACTGATTTTCATATTGCGAAAACTCGGTGTTAAGCACTTGATATTCCTGCGCGAGCTGAAGCTGCTCGTTGGTGAGTTGCAACTGCTCGTTGGCAAGTTCAGCCGCCTCGACCTTCTTGTCCATCGAGCGGGTGGTGAAGATGAATGCAACGATAGCGATCACGAGCAACAATGCGAGTAAAATAATCCCGGCAATAAGTCCTGCCGGCTTTTTTGCGTTATTTTCCATTATCAACCGAGTTAAACTGTTTCAGGTTACAAATTTAACAATTATCATGATAACTTGCAACCTTAAGCGTCTTTTGCCCGCGCCTCTCGCCGAGCCGACAGCATCTTTCCCGCGCGTCATCCCCATCGCAGGCAATATACCGGGAGGGTACAAAAAATGAGAAATCCGGCAAGCTCGATGCTTTGCCGGATTTCTCTATTATAAAAAGTTATGACTTCTTGGAGGATTAGTCCTGATTGAGGTTAACACGCTTGAAAGCGAGAACTGTCAAACCGTTAGATGCCTTTTCAAGATATTTCTCAATAGTCAAGTCGGGCTCTTTAACGAATTCCTGCTCCATGAGGCAAGATTCCTTGAAGAACTTGTTAAGACGGCCTTGAGCAATATTTTCAATCATCTGAGCGGGAAGGTTTGCAGCCTTGGCTTCAGCGGTTTCTTTAGCGATAGCGCGAGCCTTGTCAGCTTCCTCGGCAGTGAGCCATCCTTTGTTGATGTTTGACTCGATGTGAGCCTCGCTGTCAACAAGGTTGGGGTTGATGCCGGCTTTCTTAAGAGCTGCTTCAACAGCTTTCTTAACCTGCTCTTCCTTGGTCTTATCTACTGCAACGTTATATTCTGAGTCGATAACTGACTGAGGAACGCTCTTGCGGTCAACTGCAACGGGATTCATTGAAGCCACCTGCATAGCTACGTCACGACCCACCTGATAGTCTACGTTCTCCTGGTTGAAACCTGCGATAGTGGCAAGCTTGTTTCCAAGGTGGTTGTAAGAAGTGGTAGAAGGAGCTTCGATGCACTCGTAAGCGCCGAGTTCCATCTTTTCGCCGGTCTTTCCTACCTCTTCAACGATGAGAGCTTCGATAGTCTGTCCGTCGACAACGAGCGCCTTAACTTCGTCGATTGACTTAGCTTTAGCGGCTACAGCGGCATCAAGGATTTTCTGAGTAAGAGCAACGAAACCTGCATTCTTGGCAACGAAGTCAGTTTCACACTTCAAAGCGACGATAGCGGCGAAATCGCCTTCGTTCTTTGAAAGCACGCAACCTTCCGATGCTTCGCGGTCTTCGCGCTTTGCGGCAACTGCCTGACCCTTCTTACGGAGGATCTCAACAGCAGCGTCCATATCGCCGTTAGCTTCGGCGAGAGCTTTTTTGCAGTCCATCAAGCCTGCGCTGGTAAGAGCGCGGAGCTTGCTGATTTCTGCCATTGTTACTGCCATATAGGTTGTAATTTTTATTCAATTAATAATATTAGTCCTCTTTTACCTCTTCTTCAACGGCTACTTCGGCTGCGGGAGCTTCAGCAGCTTCTTCGTTGCGGCGAACGCGACGACGGCCGCCACGGTGAGCAGAAGCCTCTTCGTCGTTTTCAGCAGGAGCGTCAACCTTTTCAGCCTTACGTTCCTCAAGACCTTCAGCCATAGCAGAAACTACGGTGTCAAGGATGAGTTCGATAGACTTTGAAGCGTCGTCGTTTGCAGGGATAACGAAGTCGATGTTAGAGGGATCAGAGTTTGTGTCGACCATTGCGAACACGGGGATGCCAAGACGGTTAGCCTCAGCGACTGCAATACGCTCTTTCAACACGTCGACAACGAAAAGAGCCGAGGGAAGACGGCTAAGGTCGGCGATAGAACCGAGGTTCTTTTCAAGTTTCGCGCGCTGGCGTGAAATCTGAAGTTTTTCGCGCTTTGACAAGTTGTCAAAAGTTCCGTCCTTAGTCATTTTGTCGATAGACGCCATCTTCTTCACAGCCTTGCGGATGGTGGGGAAGTTGGTGAGCATACCGCCGGGCCAGCGCTCGATCACATAAGGCATGTTGATTGAAGATGCCTTGTCGGCGATCACCTGCTTAGCCTGTTTTTTAGTAGCGACAAAAAGAACTTTTTTGCCTGATTTTGCTATGCTCTTAAGAGCAGCGGCAGCCTCTTCGACTTTAGCTGCGGTCTTATAGAGGTCAATGATGTGGATACCGTTACGCTCCATGAAAATGTAAGGAGCCATGGCAGGATTCCATTTCCTTTTAAGGTGACCGAAATGGCAACCTGCTTCTAATAGTTGGTCAAATTTAGGTGTTGACATTGTTTAATAATGTTGTTTACGTTCTTTCTAATTTTTACAATCCGCAGGTAGGGAACGTGTCCATCTCACGGATTTAGATACTAAACACGATATATCGATTATGACCATCCCAAAGGATGATAGCATACGGGATATTAACGCTTTGAGAATTGGAAACGCTTACGAGCTTTGGGCTGACCCGGTTTCTTACGTTCAACGCTACGGGGGTCACGAGTCATGAAGCCTTCAACGCGAAGTGCGTGCTTGTCTTCAGGATTGATTTTAACCAAAGCGCGGGCGATGGCGAGACGAAGAGCCTCAGCCTGTCCTTTGTAACCTCCACCGTCAAGATTAACGCGGATGTCATATTTTGATTCTGCGTCAAGGGTGTTAAGAGGCTGCTTAACGATGTATTGAAGGATGGAAGAGGGGAAATATACTTCCAAGGGGCGTTTGTTGATGGTGATAACGCCGGTGCCTTCGCCAACGATGACACGTGCTACTGCTGCCTTACGACGGCCAACTGCATTTACCTGTTCCATACTGCTTATTTAATTTTGTTAATGTCGACTAATTTGGGCTCCTGAGCTGCGTGGGGATGCTCCGGTCCGTTATACACATGCATGTTACCGATGATGGCACGACCAAGACGGTTCTTGGGAAGCATGCCTTTCACAACCTTGATGAACAAGGGGTGGTAGCCGGGCTTAAGATGCTTGTTGAATGACTTCTTCATCATGATTTCGGGAGTAGCGACACGCTGTCCGCCGGGATAGCCGGTGTAAGAAAGATATTCGCGGTCAAACCACTTCTTGCCGGTCAAGCGAACTTTGTCGGCATTGATGATGATTACGTTGTCACCACATTCCACTGAGGGGCTGTAGGTGGGCTTGTTTTTGCCTCGAAGAATGTATGCTACTACTGAGCAAAGACGACCCAGAGGCTGATCGGCAGCGTCAATCAACAACCACTCGCGGTTGCACTGCTGCTCGTTGGGGGTAAGAGTTTTGTAACTTAAAGTATCCACGTTAAATGTTTGATTAATAGTTTACTAAGCGACCACTTCTATAGACTTCGTTCGGCCAAAAACGTCATCCAAGGTTAGTCAGTTCATTAATTTGGACATAATCGGTGCGCAAAGGTACTACTTTTTATCCAATCACACAAGCACTTCCGATTTTTTATTTCACATTTATATCGAAAACAGCGCTTGACAGGCAAAAAAAAATAGCGTCCGTGACCGGGCGCTATTTTTCAAACGGCGAGTTCCCCGCTATTTCTTTTCTTCAGGATCCAGGACAAACACCCTGTAGTTGTTCTGTTTCAGAAGTTCGCCCATGAAAGCGGTTATGTCGGCTGCGGTTATAGCGTTGATTTCGTCGACCGCATTCAAGAATCCGTCGACGGGCTTCAACTGATAGCCCTTCATCGCGCCCAGCCAGCTTCCATTCTCCTTAAGATTGCGGTTTGCGTTCTTGACCATAAACTCCTTGACTTTGCTAAGCTCTTCGGGCTTGATCTCAGCCGCCATCGCATCAAATTCGTCGGCAACGATAGCAAGCACCTTGTCTCTCATCTCGGGCTTCATCGGGAAGACCGACTGGAAGATGACAGGCACCTCGCCCATGCGCGACATGGAACCGCTTGCCGAGATGGAATAAGTGGCTCCCTCGTCCTCACGCACCTTCTCAAGAAGGCGGGCGGTCAAAATCTGTCCCGCCATAGAGGCAATCTTGGCATTTGCCGAAGAGTAGGGCATATCGCCGAGAAGGAATATGCCGGCATAAGTCTGAGGCACGTCCATCGCTGTCGTCGACTTTTCAGTTGCCGCGCCGAGTTTCAGCCCGAGGTTTTTATATTCCACAGCCTTCGGCTCAACTTTCCGGGCAGGAAGCGTGGCGATGTATTGTTCGACAAGCGGACGCAGCGAATCGACGTCAAACTTGCCCACGAAATAGAACGTATAGTCAGCGGCATTGGCAAGCTGCTCGTGGACTATGTCGAGTATCTTGCCTCGATCGGCATTTTCCACCGTCGCAACATCCACCGTGTAGAATCGCGGAGAATTGTAAATGAACTCGCGGAGCTGTTTCGTGAACACAAACTGAGGAGTCGACTCCTGGTTGCGCAGGATTCCGGCATAAGTGCCGCGAGCCGAAGCATAGTCCTCTTCAGATATGTTGAAATCAGTGAACGTCATGTAGATTAGCTCCATCAACGTGGGCAGGTCCTTTGTCACAGCCGAGCCGGTCACGTCGCGAACATAAGAATCCACGCTGAAGTCGACCGACGCCTGTTTGCCCGAAAGGTATTTCTGGAGGTCATTAGCCGTGTATGACCCGAGTCCCGACTGGCTCATGGCGTAAGGAAGATAACGCAGGTCCACGTCATACTCGGGACCATATTCCGAAGTTCCGCCAAGAGCTCTTGCGGCAAACAACACCTCGTTTTCCTTGAAATCAGTGGGTTTCACCACGACCTTCACGCCATTGGACAAGGTCCACACCTCGGCGTCGAAGATGTCATCATGGGCAGTCGCCACGATTTTTCCCGGAGCCGGCAAAGTCTCGATCAGCGGCTCGGCTTTCACCTCGTCCACATATCCCTCGATATTCTCAGCCTCAACACGTTTCATGGCTTCGGCAAGCTGCTCGGCGGTAGGCACCACCGTTTCGGCATTGTCAGGAAACATTCCAAGCACCACCACGTTGCTGTCAGGCATAAGCTCGCCCATGACTGCGTCCAACGCCTCGACAGGCACTGAATTTGCCACCATCGACATTATCTGATATTCGTTTTCTATGCCGGGAATAGGCTCGTTGTCAAGGAAATGATCTACATACTTCTTCACAAGCGCGGTAGAGGGAGTGGTCGCGCGGTTGTTGTAAGCCTTTTCAAGACGGGAAAGATACTCCTGACGCACGCGTCCATATTCCGATGCCGTAAATCCTCCGCGCTTGGCACGAAGAGCCTCACGATAGATTGACTCAAACACAGGCATTATATCATGCCCCTTGGGAACCCCAAGCACCTCAAACGCATCCTTAGTCTTAGACACCAGATACTCGCCATAGCCGCTTTGAGCGGCGGCAAAAGGAGAATCGGGCTTCGACGACATCTCCTGGAAGCGCTCGTTGAGCATTGCCACGATCATCGACATCGCATAGTCCTGAAGCAGGTAGTCAAGAGTCAGCTTTGCCGAATCAGGGGTGGCATCGTGCTTAAACAGGATATTTATCATCGCATTGGGCATCTCCTTGTCCTTGCCGATGGCAAATATAGTCTCGGCATTATCGGCAACGGGATAATACTCGCGCTTAGCCGCCCCGGCAGGCATCTCGATGTCGGAGAACATGGATTTAATCTTTCCCTCAATGACATCCACGTCTATGTCACCGACCACGATTATAGCCTGCAAGTCGGGGCGATACCATTTCTCATAATAGTCACGCAGGTCCTGATAAGGGAAATTGTCGACAATCTCCATTGTTCCGATAGGCATGCGGTAGGCATACTTGTCACCGGGATAAAGCACAGGAAGGAGCTGCTCGATGATGCGCTGCGAGCCAACGTTGCGGCTGCGCCATTCCTCATGAATCACCCCGCGCTCCTTGTCGATCTCCTCATCCTCAAGAAGCAATTCATTCGCCCAGTCGTGGAGAATGAGTAGACAGCTGTCAGCGACAGCCTCTCTCGCAACAGGCACCTGGCTTATGTTATAGACAGTCTCGTCGATAGAAGTATAAGCGTTGAGATTCTGACCGAACTTCACGCCGATCGACTCCAGCCAAGAGATAAGGCTGTTGCCCGGAAAATTTTTAGTTCCGTTGAAGCACATATGCTCAAGAAAATGGGCAAGACCGCGCTGATTGTCCTCCTCCTGAATCGAACCCACTTTCTGAGCGATATAGAAATCGGCAAGACCTTTCGGATATTCATTGTGGCGAATATAATATGTAAGCCCGTTGTCGAGCTTGCCAATCCTCACATTACCGTCCACCGGTATAGGGGGCATCTGTTGCTGCGCCGACGCTACCGGAATCCACAGCAAAACGGCGAACAGCATCGCCAGAAATCGATTTGCGTATTTTTTCATTTTATGATAATATTGATGGTTATCAATTACATTAGACTCACAAAGGTACATAAAAGTTTCTTGCCACTCAAAAAATTATACACGGATGCCGGTGGGTCCATCCTTGCGTTCCGTTGCGCAATTGCAACGTCACAATCCCTGGAACCCTCGCAGCCTTGCTCCTCACATTATCTATTATATCGGAAAGCGACGATATTCCGCTCAAGCGAAATGAACCTATCTGTCTGCCATGCTGAATCAATGTGGCGAAAATAACATCTGAAGCGTGTATCGTTCCCATAAATCTCTTATTTTAAAAGTTTTATGCAAAAATAGAGACCCCGATGGGCAACAATCGCGCCCATCGGGGTTAAAGAACGATAACACGTTATCTTTTTTCTACTTTTTCAGCATCGACTCGATTTTTTCCAAGTCAGCTCTCAATTTAGGTTCCAGGGAGAGACGCTCCTCGATATTGCGGCATGCGTGGAGCACCGTTGCATGAGTGCGCGAAAGGCGGGTGCCTATCGCAGTGACAGGCATCTTCGCGTCGCGTCGCGCAAGGAACATCACCATCTGGCGCGCGTCGGAAATCTCGCGCTTGCGGCTTTTTGCGAAAATCGCATCGGGATCCACGTCATAGTAATCGCTCACGCTTTGGGCTATCATCTCGAAATTAATCACCTTCTTGTGGAGTTTCACGGCATTTCCGAGCACTCGCTGGGCAAGTTCAATCGAGATTTCACAATTAAGAATAGTGGCGTGAGTGACAAGCGACACCATGATTCCTTCAAGCTCGCGGATGCTGTCGGAGACATTCGACGCGATGTAATCAAGGACATCGGCGGGCACCTCAAGACCCTCCTGAGCCGCCTTGCGCGACAAAACCGCACGGCGAAGATCGAAATCGGGCTTCTCCAATTCACAAGTCATGCCGCACTTGAATCGCGACAAAAGACGCTCGTGCATGTCTTTCATCATCGACGGAGCGCAGTCGCTCGACATGATAATCTGCCTCTGGTTAAGGAACAGGTGGTTGAAGATATGGAAAAACGCCGTCTGAGTCGCCGGCTTATGCATCAGGTCCTGAATGTCATCTATAATCAGCACGTCGATCGACTGATAGAAGTTGATGAATTCATTCACACGGCTCGGTTTTGCCGTTGCCGCCGCCGTGTACTGGCTTTCAAAAAGACGCGCCGACAGATAGAGCACGCGCGCCTTGGGGTCACGCTCCTTTATGCCGATACCGATAGCCTGCACCAAATGGGTCTTGCCGACACCGGTGGGACCGAAAAGGAAGAGCGGGTTAAAGGTTTTGCAATTAGGGTCAGAAGCGATAGCCTCGCCTATCGAGCGGGCAATTTTGTTGGAATTACCGGGGCAATAGTTCTTAAACGTGTTCTTGGGATTCAAATGAGAGTCCAAGTCATCGACCACATGGTGCTGCGCGAAGGGATTGCCTCCGACAGGCTTGATGGCGGTAGTGGGTTCAGCGCTGGCAATTGTCATCGAAGATCCGGGATCGGAACCAATCACGTTGAACTTGTAGAAAAGCTGCACCCCGTTTCCATACACACGGCAAAGCGTGCGCTTCAAGAGCGGGAAATAACGCTCTTCAAGCTGCTCAACAAAGAAATTCGTAGGCACGCCAAGCCACAGCTCTTTACCGTCAAAGCTGATCGGAACGATAGGCTCAAACCATGAATTATATTGTTCGATGGATAGATTGTCTTTAAAAATTTGAAGACAATTCTCCCATAGCTGTTGATGATTAGGGTTCATAAATCAATTAGGGATTTAGCTTTAATGCATTGCAAATTTCCCCAACTTTTTTTTCAAAAACAATCAAAAAAAAATTTGGAAATTATGATTTTTCCATAACCTACCTAAGACACAAGCAATTACGCAATCTTCCGATTTAGCCTGAAGATAAATCGTTTTACAAACAATCACAATCTTGGTTATCAATGCATTACCATCTCAAAGCCACTTAAAGCAATAATGGCGTTTCTTCGTGAAACGCCATTATTTTCTATATATTTCAATATTAACTTCCGTGGAACATATAGCCGAAAAAGTTATCAACTATTTAGAATGAATCTAAATAGTGATTTCTCATCAGAACACCTTGATTGAGGGTATATATTTCTTGGGATTTTTCTTAAGCTCAACCATTATCGTGTCAAGACCGCCAGCCACTCCGTTTATATGATCATAAAGCTCACGGTCATTAAGGAGCAACCCAAGCGTGTTGTCGGGACGATTCATCTTGGCTGTCATCTCATCGACATTGGATGTGATGGAATTAACATTATCGATAGTTTGACGCAGGGGGAGCGCTTTAAGCTCTTCCGACATCACCGCAAGGTCACACGTAATAGAATCAAGATTCACAGCAACGCCATTGACCGTTTTCATCGTGCCGGGCATAGTGGCAAGAGTGCGGTTCAGATATTGCGTTGTCGCCTCAAGATTGGCGGTTATAGCGTCAAGGCGCTTCACCGACACCAAGAGCGCGCTGTCGCTCACAAGACGGTTCACCGACGAAAGCAGCGAGTCGACCTTGGGCAATATCGATTCAGCAGCGGGGGCAAGAGTCGCCGAAACGCTTTCAAGCATCGAGGGCGCCGTCTCCCCTATCAGCTTGTCGCCCACCTCATGATGCGAGCCGCTTTCAGAGAATTGCAAAATCACGGAAGCAGTTCCGAGAAGTCCCGACTCAATGACAGCCTTACTTCCCGAGGGCACCTTGATGTTTTTATCAAGCGACATCTCGACAAGCACATGTCCCGGATTATCATATTCATAAGCCACGTCTCTCACCTCTCCCACTTTCAGACCGTTAAGGGTGACAGGAGCAGATACCGCCAGTCCCGCCACATTCGTGTAGGAAGCATAATAATAATTGGACGCCTTAAAGATATTAATACCTTTAAGATAGTTGATGCCAAAAATCAGCAACACTCCGGCAGCAAGCACCGAGAGTCCGATAATCATTTCTTTTGAATATTTCATCGCTTATATTGTTTTCTATTTAATTCTCACTCCGTCACGAGTCTCTATTATAAACGCGCCAGAATGAATTTTCCTTATTTTTCTCAGCTCTACCTGGGCAGCGTTGCGGGACTCATAGCTTCCCACCGTATATTTGTAAACGCTTCCATCTTTATAGGAATCCACATCCTTCAGCCCTTTAAACTCAGCCGCGCCCGCCTTAAGACGCCGGTCGCTCGACAAGAACTGGATTTTGTAGACAATGTGCTTGCCCGACTTTGCATCAGCCGCCGGTTTGACCTGCTTGACAGGTTTATCCTGCTTCACTTCGGCAGGCTTGTTGCCGCTGTCGTCACACTCCTCATGAGCATCGGCAGGCTCATCGACAACCGGGAGGGCTACCGAACCGGGCTTGCCCGACGCATGGTCATAGGCGACTTTATAGGAGTTGAACGCCGAACAGATAGCCTTGGCAAACTTGTTTTGCCCGTCGGTCGACGCAAGAAATTTCTCAGCTTCAGGATTGCAGATAAAATCCAGTTCAATCAGCACAGCCGGCATGCTTGTTCGAGCAAGCACAAGAAATCCCGCCTGACGGACACCGTTGTTTTTTCTTCCGGCAACCCTTGTCATCTCCCTCTGGACCTTTCCCGCAAAATCTATGCTCTGGTCAAGATGCTTGTTCTGACTGAGTTCGAAAATAATATATGACTCCGTGGAATTGGGGTCAAATCCGCAATAACGCGCCGTGTAGTCGTCTTCAAGCATGATGACCGAATTTTCCCGCTTTGCGACAGCAAGGTTGGCGGCGCTTTTATGAAGTCCGAGCGTATAAGTGGCTGCCCCGTTTATACGGGTGCGGTTAGGATTCTTTTTATCAACCGAGTTGGTGTGGATAGATATAAACAGATCGGCGTTAGCCTTATTCGCGATATCGGCACGCTCCTGAAGCTCCTTGAAATAATCGCCGTCGCGGGTATAAATGACTTTTACGTCTTTATGGCTTTTCTTAATCAGATTACCGAGCTTGAGAGCTACCCCGAGATTGATACTCTTCTCATTGGTTATAATCCCCACCGCTCCATAGTCATGTCCGCCGTGTCCCGCGTCGATAACAACGACAAAATCCTTTCCCGACATCATGGAGCCGGCAAAGAGAACAAACAGCGTCAACAGCAGAACACGAAGTTTTTTACCCATTGTGGAGTTTTTAATTACCGCAAAATTAGCAAATTTTGCCAAAACAGTCACGATTTTTCCTACTATTATTATTACCTTTGGATTCAAAATAGCCTTTATAAATGTTATTATTGGATATTTTGACTCTATTTCCCTAATGAAAAGACTCCTTATCATATTATCGTCAGCGCTCTGCTTTGCCGGGTGCGCAGAAAAGCCCGAAACGGAAAAAGCCAGTGTCGAGCGCTTTGACATCGACATAAGCGCCTATCCCGAGATGAACCCAGAACAACGAGACTCATTCAGGCTGCGCTACAGCGATGCCGTCGCTTTCGCAATACAAGGCGACACGGTCAACGCCGATTCGGCTCTCGCAACCTATGCCCGCGGAAAAGCCGTCAAAATGTTCGGTCCCGACATCACAGAGCGCTTCACCGTTATCGACTCCATAGAAACCGTTTTGGGAAGCCTCAAAGCCGGCATCGCCGAAAAACTTCCGTCGGTAGAATGGAAAAAGCCTGTCGGAGTCATTTCGACCTATAACCAGTCGGTCATCATAGCCGACAGCTCGCTTTTAATAGGGCTTAATCATTATCTTGGGAGCGATTATCCCGCTTATAGCTACTTCGAGCCTTACCAGCGGGCGGTGAAAACGCCGAAGCATCTGCCCTATGACGTAGCCGAAGCCATCATCGCCAACAAATTCCCCTATCAGCGACAGGAAGACGCGTCGCTGCTCAACCGCATGCTCTACGAAGGGGCGCTGCTCACTGCCGTAAACAGCGTGATAGCAAACAGCGACGCTGCCGAAAGCATGGGCTACGGCACCGACGAGTGGAAATGGCTTGCTGAAAATGAAAAAAACGTGTGGTCGGCCCTTATCGACCGAGAGCTGCTGTTCTCAATCGACCCTTCGATTGTCGAGCGCATGACACGCCCCGCGCCGGCGACTTCAATCATTCATCCCGACGCTCCGGGACGGACCGGCAGATATATAGGTTACAAAATAGCGCAGGCTTATTTGAAACGGCATCCTGAAAAGAGCATCGAATGGCTGTTGTCGCCCGAATTTTACAACTCGCCGACCGCGCTTATCGAATCACAGTACGCGCCTAAATAGCGCTGCCATCAGTTGAGAATAATAGAATTAACCTCGCCCGGAAGATCGTGGGAAACATGGTAGCACCGGGCAAACTGACGTATGAATTCAAGAGTGCGCTTACTTGGCTGAGGCAATGGCGCATTAGCCGATTTTGAATTATTGACGCGTGAAGGAGTAGAATTTTCATCCATAGGCAGGGGGATTGAATTATCAATACATTACTACAAACGCATTCGCCAGCCGTTTTATTATAGGATGGACAGGAAATTATGCAAACAAAAACAAAAGAATCGACACAAATGTTAGAAAAGCCCGCCATAACTCGCAAACCGCTTATTTATTGTGCCAAAATAGCTAAACTACGTTAAATCATTTTGGTATTAAATTTTAAGTTTATATCTTTGCATGCAACCAAATAATCTATTTTTCTAACTTAAACCTTAAAGCCTATCGCACTGACATTACTCTAAACAATAACAGACACAAGTAATGCATAAAATGAAAACGCTCACCGACGAGCAGTTAGTGAGAATGTATATCGACGGAAACAACGCAGCATTTGACACATTGCTGCAGCGTCATCAATCAAGGTTATATTCCTACATACTGAAAATAGTGAAAAATGAGGAGATCGCCAATGACGTTTTTCAGGAGACATTCATTAAGATAATTACAACCCTGAAACAGGGAAAATACACCGAAAACGGCAAATTCGGGGCATGGCTTACGCGCATAGCCCACAACCTCATCATTGACTTCTACCGCCAGGAAAAGTCGGAAAATAACGTTTCGACCGATGACGAGACCACAAATCTGCTGAACCGCCGCGACCTCTGCGAAGAAAATGTCGAAGACATAATAATCAACGACCAGATAAGGGCTGACGTAAGAAAAATTATCGACGCTCTCCCCGAACCGCAACGCGAAGTTGTCATGATGCGCTATTACAGCGACATGAGCTTCAAGGAGATCGCCGACACTACAGGCGTGAGCATCAACACCGCGCTTGGACGCATGCGATATGCCCTTATGAACATGAGACGCATAGCCGAAGAGAACAATATTGTTCTCTCCGCCTAATCTCCGGCAGCGCTCTTATTCAAGAGAGCCTCATTGATCGCACTTTCTATAAACTCTTTAGGCTGAACGCCCATCATCCCTTTGATGGGCGTTCCGTCATTAGGGAACAGCACAACAAGAGGAATTGACGATATGCCAAGGTCACGTGCAAGCTGCTGGTTTTCGTCGATGTTAAGTTTGTAGAAATTTACCTTTCCGGCATATTTCTCAGCAAGCTCATCGATAACCGGCGAAAGCNTCAGGCATGGACCACACCACGGAGCCCAGAAATCGACCACCGCAGGAAGGGGCATCGCCTTTGCCACCGAGTCGGTGTGGTAATCATATATGCGGTTCACAAACTCCTGCTGATTTATCTCCGTGACATTGTCGGCAGCTGCGGCAGGCATAACCGCCATTGCCATAAACATCAGTCCTGCAATAAAAATCTTTTTCATCTTATAAATTGTCTATTTGTCAAAATCTGGTTTGTTGTTTCAGTCGAGCATCAAGCTCATATATGGGGTGACTGCCGGGAAGTTGAGAATTTTTCCAGTCACACGATTGCCAAACAGGATGGAGGTCAGCACTTCGACATCAATGTCATAATCCAGTTTCTCCGAGTCATATCCGTCATCGATCCGACACTCTCCCCCGGCAACAATATAAGTGTGGCAATTCTCAGGAATAATCCTGTCACACACCCTTACCGCCATTTTAAATTCAGGATGAGTGGCGGCGATTATCGCAAGCGCCCTTTCCACATTGACAAGCCTTGCCATTCCGCGCGCCGTCGGCTCAATGCCGTCGGCACGATAGCGCCACACTGTCANCGGCATTTCGCCAAAGGTCTTTTTGACAAGGTCAAGAGCTCCGTTGGCTGCATCTTCGTCAACGGCAAGCAGCTCCTTCACTTTCACCTCACCATCGTCAGGAACGGCAAAAGCCATTGCCGCAAATTCCCCGTCTTCACCGGCNATGGCGATTATGCTGCCNCCGTCGACCGAATTGTCCATCACAATCTGATGATACTGCTCCCGGGAGTGCTGCACGCAGCAGGGTCTCTCGCGCATCATCTTGTCGAAAAACAGGTAAGCCTCCTCCCCTCCCGCATCAGGAGCCATGGCATAGGCTCCGTTATGCTTGAAAGTGTGTGCCGACGTGAAGTGCTCGACGCGCGNGTGGAAAACCGGNGAAAAGCCTGCCTTCTCATAATACTTGAACAGCCAGCTTGACGCNGGGATGAGCNCGCAAAAGACATCNCCGCGCCGATAAGACTCGTTGAGCCCCTCNGNNAGCAACTCNGCCATGTAGCCGTGGCAACGCATTTCAGGCGCCGTCGCAGCACCGCATATATAACTGACAGGCAGCGTTACCCCATGAAAATTCATGGAATAACGCTGCAATAACATCGAACTCACCGTCGCGCCGTTCTTTTCGAGCAAAAGCGCATCGTCGTCACGATACACGCTTGAAAAAAACATCTCGACATACTGATCGGNATCGTCGAAACATTCCCGCCAGAGCTTCAATATGATATCTTTCTTTTTCATATCGGTATAACACTCCGGCAAGAGGTAATGTTTATCAACTCTGATGAGCCGNGCGAAGCAAGTCGTTTACGGTCTTAACGGGATTGAACGTAGCAATGGGCACTTCCACAAACGCCGTGTTCCAGTCGCTCATAGCGCCGTTCCACAATCCGGGCAATTCAAGCGCGCGCAATTCCTTGCCGCTCTTTGACTTCGAAGAGATGAAACCGGTATCGGGNTCNACATATTCNGTGAGATTGAATTTCTTGCCATCNACATCCTTTATGNAGCAAACAAGATCGACCGGATTGAAGTGAGTAGCCTTGCTCACCATTTCCTTGTATNCGGCGTTGTCAGGATCAATCTGGGTGCTTTCAAGAATCTGGGGCGATGAAGANCCGTCGGAATTGACAGTTATNAACGGACCNCCGCCGGGNTCGCCTTCGTTGCGCACCATGCCACACACTCGCAAGGGGCGATTGAGCTTGCTCTTGATGTAGAGCACNAGGTCGGCGTCCTCAAGATGCTTCATCTTTTCGTCGCGGATGTTAAGGGTGTTATGCATGAACGCTATCATTTCTCTCACGTCGTCGATANTGTATTTGCCGGTGTTGATCATGGCGAGNTACTTTTCTATCGTGTCATGAATTTCGATAAGATAGCCGGCGATAACCTGCTTATAAGCTATCGTCACGTCGCGCTGAGTGTCGGGAACCACNTTGTCGATGTTCTTGATAAACACCACTGCCGAGTCGATGTCGTTCAGGTTTTCGATCAGCGCGCCGTGACCNCCGGGACGGAACAGGAGATGTCCGTTGTCCATGAAAGGAGTGTTGTCGGGATTCACTGCAACGGTGTCGGTNGACTTTTTNTGCTCTGAAAGGCTGATGTTATATTTCACTCCGAAGCGTTTCTCCATTGCGGGAAGAGCTTCGGCAATTTTTTTCTCAAACAGAGCNCGATGTTCAGGCGACACGGTGAAATGGAGATTCACCACTCCGTCGCTGTTTGTAGCCGTCTGAGCGCCCTCAACGAGATGTTCCTCAAGCGGAGTGCGCGAGCCTTCGGCATAAGAGTGGAACTTTAGCAANCCCTTGGGAAGGTTGCCGTAATTAAGTCCGTCCTTGCCGAGAAGAGCCGCAACGATATCCTTGTTTCTGCCATCTTTCACGAGAGTGTCGAGGTCAGCATCGTAAAGCTTCTTGCTGACAGCGTCAAGCTCGTCGAAGAATGCGAAGTCGTGCAAGCGGGCGATAAACTGCTCTACAGGGCTGCCGGCNTTAGGAGCGTTTGCCTCGCCGTCCAAAAATTCAAACAAGGCTTTGAACATGCGCGAAGCGGCGCCCGACGCAGGAACGAATTTGTAGACCTGTCCGCCATCGCCAAGAAATTTCTGCCAGCGGNCGACAGCCTTCTTCTGCTCGGCATCGTCAAGGCTTGTGATTCCGTTGCCCACACGTGCCGAATCTATAATTTTAAGATACGGGAATCCGGTTTCAAAACGGCGTATCTGTGCTTCAAATACTTCAGGAGAGATTCCGCGCTCTTGGAGCGTTTTGAGTTCTTCAGGTGACATAATTCTATAGATAGGTTAATAATTTTAGCAAACTTAATAAATTTTATGCTAATTGGCAAGAAAAATTTTGACTCATGAAGAACGCGGGCGATTAGCGGGTCATGCGCTTAAGCAGATTATAGCTGGGCACGATGCCGAGCTCGCCGGCTTTGCTGAGATCAGCCATGCCTGCCGAGCGATTTCCCATGTTAAGATACAGATATCCCCTGTTGTAATAAGCCTCGCCCAATTCAGGCTTAAGCTCGATAGCCTTGCTGAAGGCGCTGATNGCCGANGTGTAGTCGCCCATCGCTGCAAGAGCCACGCCCTTGTTATACCATGCAAACGCCATGCGCGGCGATAGCTCAATAACCTTATCAATATCCTCAAGCACCTCAGCCTCAACCATCTTTGCGGCATTCACACCAAGCCCTGCTGTCATTTCGGCAGGTTGCTGCTCGGTCATCCTGACGGCATTGGCATTGTGGCGGCGGGCATTGGCTCGCAGCAGATAAGCCACCGTGAAATCGGGAGCGAGCTCGATCGCCTTGTCAAGGTCAGCTATCGCCGCCTGATAATTGCGCAGGGTGTAGTAGTCCATAGCCCTACCGAAGTAATCGACCGGACGCGGCGAATGGGTGGGAATATAAGAGTTGTAGTATTCAATCGACGCGAAGTGGCGGTTTATGGCATCCTCATCCGTCAATTGGGGTTCCCGATTTGCCACCATGAGCAGGAATCTCAACGCTCTCGTCGAATTGATATCATCCACTTCCTTTATATAATAAGGCGTCTCCTTTATCTCGGTAGTGGTGACATAATAGCTCAATGTGAACGGCGGTTCAAGCTCAACAGCCGAGCGGCGGTCCTGAACGCGTCCTTTTATCGCATGGGTCTGATAGCCCTCTTTTATATCGGAGTTATTGTCAATCGTCAGCAACGAGGTAAACCGGGCGGCAACATCGTCGGTTTCCACCTGAGGCGTCGCCGAGTCATCACCGTCGGCAGCATCGGATACCGGATTTTTAGAAAGCGCCATCGACTTGCGGTAATCCTTTTCAGCCTGAGCGCGGTCGCCCAGCAGCCTCAAATTTTCCGAGCGCAGGAAATAGGCTCCGGCAAAATCAGGAAACGCCTCAAGAACCCTGTCAAGATCGGCGATCGACGACCGGTAATCGGCTATATCTTTATATAGAATAGCTCGGTTGTAAAGGGCATGGTAATTATTGCGGTCAAGGCTGAGCACAGTCGAGAAGTCCTCTATCGCCTTGTTGTTGTCATGCACCTCGGCACGCAGCAATCCTCGGTTAAAAAGAGCCGTCGAATTAAGCGGCTCAAGCTGTATGGCATAGTCATAGTCAGCCATGGCGCCGAAATAATCATTCAGGTTATAGCGTAAAAAAGCTCGGTTGATGAAATATCCGGCAAACTGCGGCTGCAACTTTATAGCCTCATTCATGTCGGCAAGAGCCGATTCATAGTCCTTCCTGGACTTAATCGCGATGTCTGAACGAAGGGAATAGGCATTCGTTGAGTTTTTATTGATGGAGAGCGCCGTGTCGATATCGGCAAGCGCGGCAACCGTGTCACCCTGAGCCAAGTGGAGCTTCGCCCGTCCCACATATCCGGTGTCAAACTTAGGATATACCCTGAGCAGTGTCTCATAAGTGCTGTCGGCTCCGGCATAGTCTTCAATCTCCTCCTGAGCGAGAGCCTTGTTCAATAAAATGTTGCGATTGTGAGGAAGCTGTTCGAGCGCCCGGTTGTAATCTTCGATAGCCTCGCGCTGCCTCCCCATGTTCTGAAGAGCCACGCCCCTCACTTCATAGGCTCCTGAAATAAAGGGATTCCTTTCGATGGCAAGCGAAGCGTCCTCCTCAGCTCCACGATAATCGTCGAGACTGAGCTTGGCTATGGCGCGATAGAAATAAGGCTGCGCCCAGTAGGGCTTGACAGCGATAATCTGATTAAAATATTGAATTGAAAGCACATAGTCCTCAAGATAAAGTGAATTTTGTCCTATTCTAAGAACCTGGTCGGTATTAATCTGGCTGCGAATAGTCCCTGAGCCAAGCCCCGACATCGCTATAACGAGAAATATGTATTTAATCAGTTTCATAACCGTTTCAATGCACAAATGTGATATATGACGGTAAAGTTACTCTATTTATAACTAAAATCGGGACTTTTTGTAAAAAATAACACTTCTCGCCCAACGAGCCTGCAACGTCAACAGCCGGTTTGACAATCAATCATCCACGGGTGCTCTATCGGTACTTTTTACCGTAGCGGTCACTGAACCAAACACCGATAAGGATAAGCGCGCACCCGGTATAACCAACTATCGACACCGTCTCACCGAGCAACAAAGCCGACGCAATCAGCGTCACAACCGGCTGAAAATAAAGATAATTGCTCGACTTAACCGCGCCGAGACCCTTATTGACCCATGCCCAGATGAGGAATGCGAGCATCGAGCAGAAAATTCCAAGAAAGAGCAGATTGAGAATCACGTCGGTCTGCAAGAACACCGACAGTGGAGAGTGGTAGGGCTGTCCGAGAAGAAACGGAATCGCCGTCAGCATGCCGTAGAAAAAAGTTTTGCGCGTGATGAACATCACCCCGTAAAGGGCGCTCAACTTGCGGAGCACCAGCGAATACACCGCCCACGACAATGCAGCCCCGAGAGCGAGCAGGTCGCCGAGAGGCTTCACGTTCAGTTCGAAGCTGCTGTTGAAAATCACGAAACCCACTCCGACAAAGGCTATCAGCGAGCCGATAAGCACATTGCGTCCCGGCCGCTCGTTCTTATATATGGCTCCGACGAGCAGAGTAGTCAGCAGCGGCGCCGTAGTCACTATGAGCGACACGTTGGACACAAGCGTGTATTCCAACGCCGTGTTTTCGGCAATATAGTAAAGAGACCCGGCGCACAAACCGCAGACAGCGAAAAGCAGCTCATCGCGCAGCGAATTGGAGAAGAAACGGTTGTGATGAATCAGCAAAAGTATGATATAGGCGAGCAGCGTGCGATAAACATATACTTCGGTGGGCTGCAAGCCGCAATCAAGCAAAACCTTGGTTGAAACAAACGACACTCCCCACGCAATCATCGTGATGACAGCGCCGACATGATACCACAATTTATTCGTTTCCCTGCTTCTGGTTCTATCGTTCATGGCGATACAATCTCTTTACAATTCGCAAATTTAATGGAAAATTTCCACACATTAAAAACATTTTGCCTATTTGCTATGTATTAATAATTAAATGGTAAAGTTTTTACTACCTTTGCGCATGATTAAATCATTAACTAAATTTTTATTAATATGAAACTTCTCAAACTCACCGGCGCGGCGATCCTCTCGCTCGGAATGCTATTCTCTTCCAGCTGTTCGACAATGAACAACACAGGCAAAGGCGCCTTGATTGGCGGTGGCGGCGGCGCCGCTCTCGGAGCAGGACTCGGCGCCCTCATCGGCGGCGGTAAAGGCGCAGCGATCGGAAGCGCCATCGGAGCAGGCGTCGGAGCAGGCGCAGGCGCCCTCATCGGTAAGAAAATGGACAATCAGCAGAAACAGCTTGCCGAGTCACTGCCTCAGGCAACAGTAGAGGAAACCACCGACCAGAATGGACTGCAAGCCATCAAGGTGACATTCCCCGGCGGCATACTCTTCCCCACCAACGGCACCTCACTTAGCGCCTCTGCCAAGGACGATTTGGCTCGATTCGTGGTATCGCTTCGCGAAAACCCGTTGACCGACGTACAGATCTACGGCTTCACCGACAACACCGGAACCGAGGCTGTCAACCAGCGAGTTTCAACCGGACGCGCCGATGCGGTCCTCGCATATCTCGTAAACTCAGGCATCTCTCCATCCCGCTGCACCGCTCAGGGCATCCCCATGGCAGGCTATGTGGCTTCAAATAACACTCCCGAAGGACGCGCTCAGAACCGCCGAGTGGAAATCTATGTCACCGCAAGCAAGCAGATGATACAGGAAGCTGAAAACGGAACTCTACAATAACACTTCTGTCTAATACTCTTATTGAATTTACCGCCCCTCCATTGCGATTTGACATCGCAATGGAGGGGCGAACCGTTTGCATCCGCCCCGATGTGGCGAGACTATTACAATATCGTTAAATTACTTGCGCCGCCATCAGCCCTTTTACAATAATGAATTAACTTTGCGCCAATCCGCCACCAATCAGGATGCGCATTTTATTGCTAATTCGTCACACAATTTCATCATATTTCCACGTGCTATGAAAGAAATATCGCGTTTAATTGTCTTCGTCACATTCCTGCTTGCCGCCATAAGCGGCAACACCGCATCAGGCAAATCTAAATATTCCATCCAAGACTCCATCCAGGTCGAATTGGCAAGAGCTACGACCGTAAAAGACAGCATCAGGCTTTTATATGACCTTTATGACGCTGTGCCAAGAGCGAAAAAATATGCCTATTCAAAGAAACTGACCGAAATAGCCAAGAGAACCAACAACGAAGATATCCAGCTTGACTTGCTCCGAAACAACGCCAATCTGTATTTATCCTCCGACTCCATGCTGACCGTTTTTGAAAACGAAGCCCGCAGCATGCCACCCTCCGACAATCAGAAAGCAACCGTGCTGTTCATAAAGCTGCTCAATCTCGCCACCCGCACCAAGATGGCAAGCGCCGAGCAGCGACGCGACATCGTCCAGGGACTCATCGAGGAATATAACGCAAGCACCGACAACGATCTGTATGCCCAAGTCGAAAGGCTATATTCGCTTTGCGTGTGCATCAGCTTCTTCACCGAGGGGGGCGACATGTACAACAAGTATCTGGGCGAACTTGAGGAACTGATGACAAAACTGCCCGACGATGAAGGTAATGCCGCGCTGAAAACCATGTTTTTCACCAGACAGGCGATTCTCTCGACCATGAAAAACAATCACAAAAAAGCGATTCAGGCAGACAACCGCATACTTGACAATCTCAAAATCTTAAAAAAGAAATATGAGACGATGGGGCGCAGATACAAAGACTACGACGTCAGCGAATACGTGTGCCGCCTTAGACTGCTGAACAATTTCGAGGGACTGCCCATTCAGGAAGTTGAAAGGAACTATGCACGCATCATGGAGCTTGCCGCCAGCAATTCCGATGTCATGCAGGATGTAAAAACCAACGAACGCGCCGAGCTTTTCTATCTCATGGCGAAGAAAGAATATGACAAAGCCCTGACGATAATGAAACGTCACCCCGAAACGATGCACGATCAGCGCTATCGTCCCTTCTACATGAGGTTCATGATAACCGCCGCAAAAGAAACCGGCGACAAGGACACCCACATGCAGGCGCTTCAGGACTACTGCGACTATCTCGAAGAGTGTCTGGCGGTGGAAACCGATTCCAAGACCCAGGAACTCAGAATAATGTATGACGTTGAATCGCTCCGACGCCAGTCAATGGAACTTCAGCGTGAAAATCTCACCCTTGAAAAAGAGACCAACAAAAACATCATCATAGGTGTCAGCGCAGTGGCTATCCTGCTGGTCATCTTCCTCATTTGCGTGACAAGAATGTATTACCGGCAAAAAAATCTCATCTCCGCATTGGCTGAGTCAGAAAATAAACTGCAAGCCGAAAAACTGTCACTCATTTCAGCCAAGCATGAGATCTCCGACGCCTATGAAGAAGCTGAAAACGCCAACCGGCTCAAAACACAGTTCATCCAGAACATGCGCCACGAGATTCTCACCCCGCTCAACGCCATCGTGGGATTCTCGCAGCTCATCGCCGACTCCATTCCAGGCGAAAAACGCGAGGAAATGGAGAAATACACCAATATCATTGCAGAAAACAACGAGATTCTCCACACGGTTGTCACCGACATAATCGACATAGCACAGCTTGAAACGGGAGAAATGAAGGTATCCTATCGCCCCGTGTCACTAAACGAAATCTGCATCAACACCATCACCACAGTCTCTCGAAAAGTGGCTCAGGGCGTGAAAATGTATTTCGACGCACCAAAAGAGGACCTCATACTCTACACCGACCGAATAAGGGTAGAGCAAGTGCTGACCAATTTCCTCAACAACGCCGCCAAATTCACCACTAAAGGCAGTATCGTTCTTTCATACGCCATCAGCAATGACAAGTCAAACGTGATTCTGTCAGTGACCGATACAGGCACCGGCATTCCCGCCGACAAGCAAGAAGCCATTTTCGAGCGCTTCGTGAAACTAAGCCCTTATTCGAGCGGTACCGGAGTGGGACTGCACATCTGCCGACTTATCGCCGGCATTCTTCACGGCAGCGTCAAGGTCGACCCGACATATACCTCGGGAGCAAGATTCCTTTTCATCCTGCCGCTTAAACCGCCGACCGACAAAAACGACACATTTGCCTAACGCCCGAGCGTTGACAAATATCGGCGAGCGGAGTCTAAGCGCCATAGCGGCGCAGATAACGCACCCGGCTAATGCGGTTGGCAGCGACGGCTATGATATAATAGGCTACCGTCAGAACCCACATCATCGTGTAGTTCGGAGCCACCTGATTAAGCGTCGCCATGTTGCTGTTGATCTGGATGAAGCCGTCAACGCCCCATGTGGCGGGAATAAGACTGCTCACCGCATACCATGCAGGCGACATCGCCGAGCGCGGCCAGGTCAGTCCCGACAGGAACAGGAACACGACCGACGTGAACACCCACACAAGGAATGAGCTCTCCCTCTCGGTCACGAGCGGGCTCAACATCTGTCCCATAAACGCCGAAGCGAGCACGAGCGGGAAGATGAACGGCAGATACTGCCACGGGCTTCCATAATGGGGCAAGCTGAACATTTCAGGTATGAAATGAAGCATATAGATCATCAGCGGCAGATAGAGCACAGCCACACAAAGCGCGCGCGCCAACACAACAGCCGACTGTGGTCCGGCAGGCTCGTCAGGATCTATCCCCCTGTTTTTCAACCTGCGCTCGTTAACCCCTCCGCCCAGCATCATCATTCCGAGTATGATACTCTGCTGAAGAATCAGCACCACTATGCCTATCATGATGAACGACGCAAATCCCTGAGTAGGGTTGCCGATAAAATAAGCTTCGGTGTCGACGGTGGCGCCCACAGCCTGAGCCGGAAAAGCGATTGGCGAGCCGTTGATTGTATTGGTGCGTATATCATTGCCGAGCTTGAGCTGAATATCGGTCATGGCGAAAAGCACGCTGCGGTAACGAAGCAGAAGGCTCATGTCGCAATAAAGCGGAAGCACCGCCTGTTCCGACCGCCCGATGCGGTTGGCATAGTCATGGGGAATCTCCAGAATGCCATACACCTTCCGCTCCTTCATCCATTGACGAGCCTCCTGGAGATCGGTAGCATAACCATATACACTGGTATACTCGTCGGCATCCACCATCCTGACAAGAGTGCGGCTATCGACAGTGCGGCTATAGTCAACAATCGCCATCGGCACCTCTTTCACCACTTCCGGATTATAAATCAACGTATAGACGATCGGGTAGCTCAGAGGAAGGGCGATGAAAAACAATATCACTCCCTGGTCACGGAATATGTTGCGGAGACAAGCGCCCCATTCTGATATCAAGGTTTTGAACCAATCTCTTAGCATAACGTAAGTTTTATGGAATGTAAACCGGGCTGGCGCTGTCACGCTTCAACTTCCACAGCATCAGCAACGGAAGTATCATGAAGAGAATCATAGCGATGAACTCCCAGCGGCAATAGAACGCCTCGTAGCCGTTGAGCGCCACGTTTATATAAATCAAAAAATAATATCTTATAGGCAGGATATAGGAGAAGATTCCCACGGCGGGATACATATCCTCGACCGGAAAAGAGAACGCCGCGATTGAAAAGGCGAGAATGCCCGTGAGCGACAGCAGGGAAAGCGCGATGCGCAGATTAGGCACCACCGACACTATGAACAGGGCAAACGCCTGGCTGGATGCCACAAGAAGCAACATAGCCGCGATCATCGCCGTCACACTGCCATTCATCGGGAAACCGCAGAAGCCGTAAAGAATCCCCTGCATCGCAAGCCCCACAAGCGAGAAAATCACAAACTGAGGCACGAGCTTGCCCGCGCACGCCGTCACGATAGAGCCGTTGGCGTCTCCAAGCCAGCGCTCCGAGGTTCCTTTCTTAATCTCCTGCAATATCGAGAACGCCGTGATCTGGAAAATTATCAGCTCCAGAAGACAGGGCAGAAAAGAATTTGACAGGTAAATAGAATAATTGAGCCAGGGATTGCCGATGCAATGCTCCTGAATGGTGACCGGGAGCAACAGATTGTTGACCATCGACTCATTGATGCCTGAACTTACAAGCGTCGTCATGGCTATCGCTCCCGAAGTTGTCACCGCCGTCTGCTTAAACGCTTTGAACGACAATGTGCCTGGAACGAAATATGCCATATTTGAATAATAGGTGATAGTCGTTTCCCTTCCGCTCTCGGCATCTGCCTCAAAGCCGCGGGGTATCATGAAAAATCCGAAAATCTTTCCCTCTTTTACCAAATCCATGGCATCGGCATAGCTTGACACCTTATAACGGATGTCGGTAAGCTGCGACGATCCGAGATTGCGGATGACATTGCGCGACACCGGAGAATCGTCAAGATCCACCACCGCGGCGGGGCTCTTCTCAGGAATGCCCTCCTCCATCAGGTCCACGAAGAAGAAAGTGGTGACCAACGGCACAACCACCATCATCAGCAGATAGATCGGTCGGGAGACGAGCTGCCTTATTCCGGCTGTCAACGATTTTACTATGCCCGAGTTCTTATTCATTACCTTCGAGATAAATTACTGACATGCCGGGACGCAATTCAGGGACATTCTCAAGCGGACGAGCCTTGATCTGGAATGTGCGGCTGTCCCATTCGCCGGTAGCCTTGGTGGAACGCCATGTGGCATAGGTGCCCATGTCGCGGATATAATACACTTCAGCCTGAATCTTCTTTTTGTCAAGGGCGGGAATCATCACCTCAATCTTCTTGCCCATGGGAAGATTGTTGAGTTTTTCCTCGCGCACATTGAATGTCACCCACTTGTCCTGTATCTTCAACAGGTTCATGAGCGGAGCGCCGAGAGCCACGAGTTCTCCCACATGCGGATAAATCACGTCAATCTGTCCGTCGGCGGGAGCGGTGAGATACTGGTCCTGGAGAAGAGCCTCCACTTCCATCACGCTACCCTTGGCTGCGTCGACAAGCGCCTGAGCGCTCTCCTTGTCCTCGCGCTGAGCGCCCTCCTTGGCAAGCGTATACTGACTCTTTGCCGCGCTTTCGCCGGCAACAGCTGCGTCATAGGCGGCTTTAGCCTCGTCGCGCTTCTGAGCCGAAATCACGTTCTGTTCAAACAGCGATTCCATGCGCTTATAAGTTTTCTCGGCTATCGTGCGCGCCGCCACCGCCTGCTGCCACACGTCGTGGGCGCCCTGCACTATCTGCTTGCGCGTTCCCGAGTCGATCTTTTTATTTTGAGCGGCGGTCACTGCCTGCATCGCTTCAGCCTGATACAGTTTCGCATCGGCGAGAGTGGAATGAATGTGAATCAGAGTGTCACCGGCTTTCACGTCCTGACCCTCCTCCACATAAATCTCCATAACTCGTCCCGGGAGCTTGCCCGAAATCTTGACCGAAGTCGCCTCAGCCTGCCCCTCGACCACCTGCGGAGCCGGTTTTAAAAACATGAATCCGATAAATGCGATCAGAGCCACGGCAACGACAACTATTACAAGTGTGGCGATCAGAGCTGTCTCTTTCTTTCCGGTAGCCTGAGTGGATGATGTGTTCTCTATGTTTGCCATGATGAGGTAGTTTTTATTCTTTAGTTTCGTAATTATAATCCATATTTCCCAGAACCTTCGACAGATACACGCGGCAAAGATTCACATCGATTTCAGCATCTACATTTTCCGAGTGGGCTTTGAGCCACGCAGTCTGCGCCTCCATCACGTTGTCGGACGTAGCGACGCCCTCCTTGAAAGCGAGTTGCGCGCTGCGCAGATTCTCGTCGGCGCTGGCTATGTTTGAGCGGGTGGCTATGTAAGTTTTCAGAGCCTCGTTGGTCTTAAACGCAGCCTGGCTCACCTGAAGGTTTATCAACTCCTTGGCATCTTCAATCTGCAGGTCCATTATAGTGGTCTGAGTCTTGGCGGCGCGATATTTGTTATAGTTTCCGCCCCAGTGCCAGATGGGTATCTTCAGCACGGCGCCTATTGAGAACGCTCCGCTGAAACGCTTCTCGAAACCGTCGAACATATTGGGATTGGAGAAGGAGTAAGCGCCCACCACAGCAAGATTGGGAAGCATCGACGACAACGCCACCTTGCCCTGCTGATAGGTGATTTTCCGTCCCAGTTCAAGAGCGTGAAGGTCATGGCGGCTCGCATAAACATCGTTCATGTTATAGCTCGTAGCCACAGGCGACATATCGACCGACGGGGTGTTCTCGTCGGCAAGAGTCATCTCGGTGTTGACCGGAAGACCACACAACTGAGCCAACGCCATGCGGCACAGCACAAGCCCGTTTTCAACCTTTGTCAAGTCGACGTTTGCCGAGTTAAGCTTCACGTCCACGCTGAGCTGGTCAGCCTTTGTCGCAACGCCCACATCCACCATAGCCTTGACCTGACGGTGAAGAGTGTCGAGGAGAGCCACATAGCTCGTGGCAAGCTGCTTCTTTGCCTGAAGAGAAACCACCTCCCAATAGGCGGCGTCGACAGCATAAATGACATCTTCAGCTCCGCTCGCATGCAGCGACCGCGCCAATTCCTCGGCATACTGAGTGATCTTATTCATCGCCACAATCTTGCCGCCCATATAGACCGGCTGAGTCAAAGTGACCGCTCCGAAGAACACGTTGTGAATGTCATAAGACAATGCGTCCTTTGGCAGCCATGCCACCTCCTTGGGTATATATTGCCCGTCGGGACCCTTGATGGGAACACCGTCAGGACCTGTAACCATGTTGAACGCATAGCCGTTGCCGTCAAAGGTCTTTATAGGAAGGAACTGGTCAGAATCAAAAACTGAAATATTTTTCTGATTATAAGTATATCCTCCGGAGAAATCAATTGCCGGCAAGTAGGCTGCAAATGCCTCTTTCTTCTGGTAGCCCGCCGCCTTGACGCGCTCCGACGCTATGCGCATCTGCTTATTGTTGCGCACAGCCATGGCTCTGCATGAATCGAGCGACACAACACCCCCTCCGCCAATGTTCTGAGAATGGCATGGTGTCGACGACAAACATAATATAGCGGCTGCCCCGAGCAAAATTCCGGTTAGTGAAGAATGCATAGTGATACCCTCGTTTTGATTGTTGAAAAATTCTTATACAAATATAACTTAATTAAACGAAAAAAGGTTTCCGGTCAACCCCATTTTATAGGAATAAAATAATTGAATACGTGCCATCATAGACAAAAGGCATGNAATCGNNNNCGANTCCATGCCCNTATTCAATTTATTTATGAGAGCTATTTTCTAAACTTAAGCGTAACGGCGCGCCCCGAAGCGAAAACAGCACGCGCTATATAAAGCCCCGGCGCCGCTCCNGAAATCGACTCCAGCTTCATCCCCGACAAGGCGTAGACCTCGATCGCCACCGCTCCGGGAGCGATCAACGTCTCCGTNGCGGCGTCATATTCAAGAGTCTCACCGTCGATAAATGAATCCTCGATTGACGCAACGCCAAATGANAGNGTGAANTGCATTCCNCCGTCGACANCNTTNACNTCNGATATCGNGAAATCNGCNCGNGAGCCNTCGGAATANAACGGATAGTCGGCATCGNCAGNGCCGCCAAATGANAAACGNCCTGTCGACTCGCCAAGCGGAGCCCTTGAGATGGTCCCGTTGACTTTCGNGCTGCCGCCNGGACGGAACACATAGACCTCCTGATTGCTGCCGAGATTTCCCTCCACCGATTCATTCACACGATAGACCAACAGTCCNGNATTGGGGAGCCCGCTGTCCCATTGGCTCTNCTTGCTGCGGTATTCCACCACGAAATATTCGTTTTTCGACGGAATAGGATTAATCTTGTAGGCGACATTTTCGGGCTCGGGTGAATCGAGCGACGCCACAGTGTAGACTCCCGGTTCATCAATCTGCTTTATCTCAGGAATCCACTTGCCATATTTGTAACGGGTATAGGCGGTCATGCCCTGCGGAACAGTCTTGTTGTCGCTCATCAAGTCCCACACTCCGACAGGATTCGCGCTACCACCCGAGTATAAATCAAAAGTGCCAAGAGTGTGCATCATTTCATGACAAAGCACCCCGGTGTTTATCTGCTGCGGAGTCAACGACGCGCTATAACCGTTGGCGCCGTCGAAGACTTTCAGATAATTTCCCACCTTAACGCCCTTGATCGAAGCGGTAGAGAAGATGGCACGGTTATTAGCCGGCCACAACAAATTGCTGGAAGAACTTATTTCCGAATTTCCACACACGACNAANGTGAGATTATCNACTTTGCCGTCGCCGTCATAGTCAAGAACAACGTCGTCAGGAATCAAACCTTCGATAGTCTTGCAAANATCAGCCACAAATATCGGCTCCTGAAACATGCTNGCATAAACATAGTTGTCATAACCGTCGGGGTTCACCGACGATTTCTTACACATTTCCGAGCGCTTGCGGGTATCGACATGGATAGTNCGCACAATTGTCGAAGTCCAGTCCATTTTGCCGAAGCCGGCGTCGTGGAAATAGTTCTTAACCGAGTTGGCTCCCTCCGACGTGTCATTGAACATCGTTTCGTAGTAGTCGAAATCGTGTTTCCACCCGGTGTCAGTCTGATCGGCAAATTGCACAAAGCAAACCACGTTTGCCATCTTGTCGACGGCAAACGCGGATAAGGTTGCTAAAAACATCAGTGACAGAAAAGCCTGTCTCATATTTCATTCAAAATTAGCGTACGACTTTGAGAGTAGCGGTTCCGTTGTCGGAAACAGCCTTAACGACGTAGGTGCCGGGAGTGAAGTTTTTCAACGAAACNACATTGCCGTTGANCTCAGCCATTTTAGCTCCGGTAGCTGAATAAACGCTGATTGCGGCATTTTCGCTTGCGATTACTGCATCGCCGGTGAAAGCGAGTTTAAGCGCCGACCCTGCAATCACGTTATCGATACCTGCNTCACCGCCGGTGGTATTGGTGTAGGTGAGCACCTTGATACCCTGAATCAGCAGCGGCGCTTTCAAAATGCTACGCACCAATCCGGTCACAGGCTCAGTTCCGGCAAGNCCGAAACCGGTANTGGTATTCTGTATAGCCTGAATATTGTTCCACTGGAACTGTGAAACCTCGGCAAGCGGAGAAATTCCGAATACGGGGATATTTCCATAACCTCTGATAACACCGCAGTCAATGTCGGGCACGTGTCCCTTGGCTCCGCGAAGATTGGGGATGATATTTTCACTTGGAGTCGACAGGAACAGGTCGAACTCGGCGCAATCAGGCAACCACAGCATTATACCGCCTCCGGTGGGATTGTCGGCAAACAATGTGCTCCCCGCAGGATCGGCTTCCGANAGAACGATAGCTCCGGTCTTGGCTCCCTCGCCGCCTTCCTCGCCNGCNGCGTTATAACCTACATAGTTAGGATCGCCGTAAGGTTCCGGATACTCACCGTCACCGTTTTCCCAAGTCGAAGACAGGAGAATGATCTTGGGAGCGGCGCCCATACCGAGAAAACCCACATACTTGTCGATCTTCTCCTGAGAGTCAAACCACAACCAACCGTTGGCATCGACATCGGCGGCGTCAAAATAATTGTAGGTAGCCTGCGCGAAACCTGTCGACACAGTGGCAATAGCGGCAACGCCTAATAAAAACTTTTTCATAACTATAAATTTACTTCTATTAATGATTCACACACAAATTACATTTCAACCCATTCCGGATTCTGGTCTATTTCGTGATAACGCACGTCATCCCAGTGGATAGGATAATAATACTGGCGGGCGCGATAATATCTCACCACAGTGTTACGNCCGTTGACCACCGGCTTGGTTATGCGCTTGGTNCCGTTGGCGGTATAAACAATCTTTATTCCGTAAAGCGGATTGGTGGTACCGGTCATGCGCTGTTCAGCCTCGTTGAAACGAAGCAGGTCCCAATAGGTTGTGTTTTCAAAAGCGAGTTCAACACGGCGCTCGTTCATGATGTCGTCCCAGGTGATGGAGGTCAACGCCGGCATGTGGACACGCTCGCGAATGCGGTTCACCTTGTCGAGCGCGTCGGCGGCNCGNCCCTTCTTNAAGTCTATCTCGGCATAGTCAAGGAGCAGCTCGGCATAACGCCACAGGATGCAGTTCTGCGAACTTGCATAGTTTTCATCGTTGTCGATAGCCTGGCGCTCGTTGAGGAACTTNGCCATGTAGTAGCCGGTGCGTGTGGTTCCCGCCTCGGTCGAAGTGCCGTAGGGGGTCAGGTCGACCCCGGCAACCTCCTGTCCGTCGACAGTGGTATAGTGGATGTCCATGATCTTGCCCTTCCACTCGGCTCCGTCATAGAGGATGTTGGCATAGAAACGAACGTCACGGCCCTCATAAGGATTATTGCTGTTATAGCCCGACCCTGACTCGTTGATGCGCTTGCCGTTAGCCATGCGGTATTCGTCGACATGGTTCTGGGTGGGGTTATAGGCTGCGGTTGTTCCGCCTGCCGATGGCGGAGCTGCGTCGCGGTCGAGTTTATGACCGTTGCCCATGTTGATGTCGCCGTCGTCGGAATGCTGCACTTCCCAGATGGATTCTTTGGAATTCTTTGTGAGGAAGATATTGCGGTAAGCAGCCACGATTGACTCTTGGTCGCCTTCGGGAATCTGAACGAGGTCATAGACGTTGAGCGCCATCACCCTGTCATAGTTCACTTCGGCGGAGTCAAGCATTTCAGCCGAGCGGTCGTCGGGGAAGCCGAGATAAGGGAGCTCCTGATTCTGGAAATGCTCGCCCGACGCCCATTGGAACGTCTTGGCTTTGAGCATGAGGGCGGCGCCGCGGGTGGCGCGTCCCGCATTGTCGTCGGTGTTCACCGCCGGCAGCAGATATGACGCTTTTTCAGCCTCCTCGGTTATAAACTTCACCGTCTCCTCATAGGAGGCGCGGGGAAATTTTTCAGGATTTTTCAACGGGTCAAACACATGGTCGATCAAAAGCGGTCCGCCGAAACGTCGGAGCAGCTTATAGTAATAATAAGCGCGGAAGAAATGAGCCTCGCCCACCACTCGGTCACGTATCTGAGGCACGAGACTGTGCTCGTTTTCAAGGAGCGTGTTGATCGACTGTATTTGAGAATAAGCGCTCAGCCATGATGTGCGTCCGCGGGTGGTTATCATCGACTGCTGGCTCTTCAGGATATTGCCATAGTCGGTCTGATACCAGCTGCGACGTCCCACGGTCAACTGGTCGCCATACCACGGCTCATACTCATTACCGAGACCCGCCATGATAGTGGTCACGAGAGTCGAAAAACCGTTGTCCATCGAGCTGTACCACGGATTCACATATTCGTTAAGCAGAATCTCGTTTTCCCATATTATATCCTGCGAAAGCTTATTGTTAGGAGCGTCACGGAAGATGTCGTCGCATGATGACAGCCCCGTCGACAGGATAAGGGAAGGAATTATATATTTTAAAAATTTCATTGTGTTTCGTTCCTGTTGGTTTATAATATTAGAATCCGAAATTAACTGTTACGCCATAGGTGCGCGCCAACGGATAACCGCGGAGCGATTCGGGGTCGATATTGTTGTCAAGAGAAGATATAGTGAAGAGGTTTCCGCCCTGCAAAGCAACGTCGAGAGTGGAAATACGAGCCTTGCGCAACATCTTCTTCGGGAAACGGTAGCCCACAGTGAGAGCTTTCAAACGCACGAAATCACACTTCTTCAGCCAGAAATCGCTTCTCTTACGGTTGTTGTCGGTGCTCGACGCAAACTTCACCCTCGGGTAAGCGGCATTGGGATTGTCAGGTGTCCAGCTGTTATTGTAATGATATTCCTGAAAACGCTGCAAGGTGCTCGTTTCAAGCGAATAAATCTCGGTAAGCATCTGATTGTAGCCCGCAACGCCCTGGAACTGCGCGCTCAGATAAATTCCTTTCCATTCCGCGCCAAGCCCCAAACCGAAGTTAAGATCAGGACGTGATGAAGTCTTGACATATTCGCGGTCATTGGTCGAGAGGACTCCGTCGCCGTCAAGGTCAAGATATTTTATATCGCCTGGAGCCAGCGAAGCGTTTCCCATGCCGTCCTGATCCACAGGCCAGGCGACAATCTCCTCATAGCTCTTGAACAATCCGGCTGACTTATATAGGGCTGACACCGAATAGGGTTTTCCCTTTCGGCGAAGGTTGGGAAGTTCAGCTGATTCATCGCCCCAGTCAAGCACCTTGTCGGTGGTGCGCGAAAGATTGAGCGTCACGTTATACTTGAAGTCGCCGATAGTGTTGAGATGCTTGAAAGCAATGTCCCAACCCTGATAACGAACCTCGCCGATATTCATTTTGGGCACTGTACCGCCTACACCCACGGATGGCGGGAACAGATAAGCGGGCGCGTCGGTCACCATGTTGGTGCGGTAACGGCGGAAAAGCTCGCCGGTAACCGAGAAACGGTTGTTCCAGAAACCGAGGTCAAGACCCAGGTTGTAGTCCTTCGATTTGCCCCACTCGATATCGGGATTAGGATATACGCCGGTGGCGTTGACGATACCGGTAGAGTAATTGCCGCCAATCTGGTAGCCTGAACCGGGAGCGAAGATATATTGACGCAGGTAGCTGAAATCGGCAATGGCGCCGTCATCGCCAAGAATACCAAACGAGCCGCGAATCTTCGCAAACGAAAGAGCGTCGGGCGACACCGACTTGAAGAACGATTCATTGGAAATCACCCATGATGCCGAAACCGTGGGGAAGAAACCCCAGCGATTGTCGGGATGGAAACGCGTCGAACCGTCGACACGGAAACTGAACTCGGCGAAATAACGGCTGTCGAAACCGTAGGTGGCGCGACCCACCAATGAAGCTCGCTCGCTGTAATATTCATCGCCGGCAATACGCACATTAGTCGATGAGTTGCCGATTATTTCAGGATAAGAGCCCGACATATTGTTGTTTTCAGCTCTCAGATACTTGTTGTGGTAGTCCTGATAGTTTGCCACCACCATTCCCGACACGTCATGCTTGCCGCCGAAAGTGTGGTTATAGCTGATACCTGCCTCCAGCAACTTGTTGTTGACCTTCTGGTGGTAGTCGTTCATCTTTATCTTGGCGTTAGGATAAACCGTCTTGGAGTCGACCGAAGTTGTTCCGGTTGCCTCGTCATAGATATAAAGAGGAACGGGATTGGTGAAATTGGTCGTATTCTGGTGGTTCATGTCCATGGTGCCTTTGACGTAGACCTGAAGCCCGTCGATACAGGGAATCTGATAACGGAGAATAGCGTTAACGGTGTGCATGTCGGTATCGATTTTCTGATAGCCGCCAAGACCGTAGACATTGATGAGCGGGTTTGCGCCGTCGATACTTGCAAGATTGCCGTCGGTGAACTTGAGCACCTGAAGCGGAGAGAAATTATAAGCTGCGTCGATGGTGGAATAGCTCGGAGTCTTGTTTGCCACAACGCTTCCCGTGAGGTCAATCTGCGCGGTAAGCCCCTTGAAAAGCTCAGCGTCGAGCTTCACTGAGTAGTTGTAACGGTCACGGCTCACATTGGCATAGAGCCCCTTGGAGTTGGTATAACCGCCTGAAATGAAATACTTGACCGTTTTCACGCCGCCCGAAATCGACAGTGAATAGCGCTGAGAATGTCCCCATTTATTCAGATAATCGAGCATATTCTCATTGCCATACACATTGGGATTGTTGCGGATGGCGTCAAGATCGTAGGGTGTATAGACATCGCTGCCCGACTCTTCGACTGCGCGGTTATAGAGCTCGGCAAAGCGGTAGCTGTCCAGGAATTTGGGCAGATAGGTAGCCTCCTGGAGGTTGTACTGACCGCGGAAATTCACTCGGGCTCTGCCCTCGCTGTTTCCGCGTTTGGTCTGTACCAAGATCACGCCGTTTGCGGCGCGTGCGCCGTAAACGGCGGCTGCAGCCGCGTCCTTCAGAATCGAGATGCTCTCGATGTCGTCGGGGTTCAAGTCGCTCAGGCGCATTTCGCCGTCGGAGGTTGTTGTTCCGAGTCGGGGCACGCCGTCGATCACAAGCAGCGGGTCACCGTTACCGCGGATACTCATTGTCGCCTCCTTGGGCGAAGCCGGGTCGCCGGTAGTGGTCATTACGCCAAGACCAGCCACCTGTCCGGCAAGAGTCTGGTCGACATTCATCGCCGGGATGCGAATCAGCTCGTCGCCTGAAATCACCTCGACCGATGATGTCAACGAGCTCTTCTTAGCCGCGCCGTAACCGATCACGACAATTTCATCAATATTGTTGGCGCTGACGCTCAGAGTTGTCTTGACATTATTTTGCGACGGAGCCACATCTATAACCGCGGTTGCGTAGCCCACGTAAGATATTGATAATTTCACAGCCTTCCCTACAGGAAGTTTCAACGTGTAGTTACCTTCGACATTCGTAGCCGTGGCATTTACAGTTCCCTCCTCCTTGACAGTCGCGCCGATCAAAGGCTCGCCTGTCTCGTCGAGGACCGTGCCATGAAACAGGCGAGTGTCAGCCGCCTGTGACCAGCCATCCAAAGAGGAGATTGCAAGAATTATGGATAACAGGATATACTTCATATCGAATTATTTATTGGTAAGCGTCTTATTTATCATGTGAATCTGATAGTCATAGAAATCACGGGTGGAAGCATCGGAAGTGACCGCTCTCTTTGACTTGTATAGAGCGAGCACCTTACGGAGCTGAGCCGCCATCATGGGGCGAAGTTCCACCGTGGGAAGAGCGGGCATACCCATCAGGATGCGGAGGAATGAATGACGGGCTTCGTCGACATTGGCAAGTCCATACATGCTGCAAGGCATTTCAGGAACGGTATTGGCGGCGATTGTCATAGCAAACTCATCCATAACCGACACAGCCGATTTTGAGCCGTTTTTGTTTTCCTTAGGCTGCAAGCCTGAGTAAAGAGTGAACACGTCGATCGCCATCTGCTGAAGAGTGCGCTCTGTATTGTCAAGAGCCTTTCCTTTATAAGTAGCGTCGAAAACGCCTGCGAAAGCGTCGTTGATATAGTCGTCGAGCTTATAGTTGTTCTTGGGGTCAAATTCGCCGCCCTCCTTGATGCGCTGAAGGTTAGTGGCGAAATACAGGCACGCAACGATATTGCGCTGCATCTTTGTCTGCCATTCGTAGGGTTCCTCCCACTTTGCAAGCAGGTCCTTGGGAGCGAGCCAGTCGCTTGTGCGGGCTTGCTTCAACAACCAGTCCATGGCTTTCTTCTGCTTATCCTTTGAAATGAAGTTGCGGGCGTTGCCATCGTTCATTCCCTGGCGAATCTCCTTGAACTCCACGCCGCCGATGTAGGGGTAAACGTGTCCCACATGACGGAGATACTGGTTGACAACCGATTTATAGGTGTTCAGGAGCGGATCATAGGTCTCGCCCTTCTCGCCTGCCCAATCCTCGAAATTGTCCATAATGATTTTGAGGTTGGAGATGGCAAGGTCGCCGGCTGCGATATGGTCGTTGCCGAGGTCTTCGGTCTGGTCAGTGGGATCGACAAGCCCCATAAACTGCTGGGCTCCGAATTCATACATCTTGTCGCCGGCTTTTTCGCGTATCCAGCGGTCAAGAGTCTCCTTCTCGTCCTCCATGGTCTTAGCGCCGGGAATGAGACGATAACCCCAATTGATTGCATAGATATCATATACTCCTACAGGCGGAGGTGTTAGACGCACTCCTCTTTCGAGGTCGCCAGGCTGAGCAACGTAGTTGTTGCGGGCGTAGTCCATGATACTCGGAGTAGTTCCGTGCTTCTGGGTAAATTCAGGGTCACGGAGATTTTCGATAGAGAACGCATGGGAAGCGCCCATGTTGTGCATAAGACCGAGACAGTGACCTATTTCGTGGGCGGCAACGTAAGTGAGAGATTCATACATCACTGAATCAGAGAACACTTTAGTGCGCACACGGGGATCGACAGCCGCTGTCTGGGCGAAACGCCAGTCATGGAGAAGGCGAAGAATGTTGTGATACCAGATTACGTCGGCGCCGAGAATCTCACCGGTGCGGGGGTCGGTGTAGGACGGACCCATAGCGTTGGCGGTGGGAGTCACGCAATAGCGCACGCATGAATAGCGGATATCGTCGGGGTCGAAGTTGGGGTCATCCTTGGGATAATCGCGCGCCTCGATGGCGTTCTTGAAACCTGCCGCCTCAAAAGCCGTGTTCCAATACTCGATACCCTCCTTAACGGCGCCGCGCCATTTATCGGGAAAAGCTGAGTCGACATAGAACACGATTTTCTTCTTGGGCTCGACGAGTTTTCCGGCGAAGTAAGCCTCGCGGTCCTCGTCGCGCGGTTCGAGACGATGACGGTTTATGATCTCGTAGTCCTTATTGCCGTCAAGATTTGACGAATAAAGGTTTTTCAAATCGGTGAAGTAACCCACACGCCTGTCCTGGAGTCGGGCGGGCATCGGATCGTCGGGCAGCTTCACGATTGAGCGTGACATCACAACAGTATAGGGCATCGAAGCCGTGGGAGTGGTATAGGCGAGACGGCTCTCGATTTCTACGTTTTCAGGGAATGACTTAACCGAAGTCACGGCTGAACCGTCGGAATAGAACGTGCCTTTGATACCGTCCTTCGCTCCGAGCATCTTCAACAGCGGATTGGCTTCCTTTATAGGAGACACCACCTTTTCGTTTCCGGCAAAGAAAGAGGTCACGTCGATAAACACCTTGCCAGCCTCCTTATGAGCGATTTTGAATCCTTTAAGCACCGGATTCAGGAAGTTGCGGTCATAAGACGCCTTGATGGGATCATCATCCTTCACCTCGTTGGTGGTGGGAATGATGTGGAGATACACGCTGTTGTCATCACGGGTGAAGTTGACAAGCATGGGAGAAGTAGCCATCTGACCGGCAACATAGTCGTCAGTGCGTGAAAGGCTGTTAACTCGGTTAACGAGCAGATAAGTATGAGCAAACGCGCTGTCGGGGATTTCAAATATCAGTTTTCCCTTCTTGTCAAGATAAGCATTGAACATGCCTTTATATGCCTTGCTTTCACTAAGATTCTTGTGAAAGTCAGCACTGTCTTTAGCCGCGCCCTTCAATTCAAGTTTGGGGAGAGACGCCACTTTTTTCTTAGCCGACAAGTCAGCAGGATACACTAGCCCTGATACTAAAGCAATAGCTATCGGCAAGAACGCGATAATCTTACACTTCATTGGTTTAATTTAAGCAGTTATACACAAATAAAAAAATATGCCATCATTTGGCAAAAAATGGAAACTTGAAGTTCCAGCTTGCAAATATATACAAAAAATATTGATTTCTATCAATCAAAGTGACAATTTGCGCCTGTTAAACCTGTTTTTTAAATAAATTTACAGGAATAGCGGCTCAATAGCGACTCAATGCAACACAATCTCGCTGATTACCGCCGCGCCGACAGCCTCATTAATAGCCGTGATAATCGACGGGCGCATGAACGATAGCTCCTGCTTCAAGGCGGCGGAAGAGAGAAAAACGTGCATCACGCCGCGCTCCACATAGCGCCGGGTGGTGTAGCGGTTGACGCCGGGACCAACGATATCGCCCCAAAGATAAGCCGCACGCTGTTCATTGAAGCGCGACTCGATTCCGTCGCGCCTGATGCTGTCTTTGATAATATCGCCCAGCAGCTTCGGCTCACTCCTTTTCATAGTATAATCAAATTGAAGTCAACACTCCGTTTTCAACAAGCCACATTTTATAATCGCCCCTGGTGCGTCTCATTATTTCATCGAGATGCTGGCGATTGGTGTCGGTGACAAATATCTGCCCGAAATCGTCACGGGTCACAATTTCCATTATCTTTTCCACGCGCGACGAGTCAAGTTTGTCAAAAATATCATCAAGGAGCAACAACGGCATCATGCCGCTCACCCCTCTGAGAAATTCATACTGGGCAAGACGCAAGGTTATGACATAGGTTTTACACTGCCCTTGCGACGCCACCCGCCTCATGGGCATCCCGTCAATGAGCATCTCGATATCGTCGCGGTGAGGACCCACGGTAGTGTGCCCTATCACCTCGTCACGATGGCGGGCGCGCTCAAACTGCTCCATCAGCGGGGCGTCATCCTCGCTGCCGCGGCAATAGGTCAATGTCACCGATTCTCCCCCGCCCGAAATATCGGAATAATAGCGGTTGAAAATCTCGGCGATTTCAGCCACATAACGCTCGCGGCAAGAAGTGATATATTGCGCGGCGCGGTCCATCTGGATTTCGAGAGCGATGTAAAGCGAAGGGTCGGCAACACGCTCCCTGAGCAGCTTGTTGCGCTGTTCAAGGCAGCGGTTATAGCGGATGAGCTCGTCAAGATAAACCGCATCGGCTTGAGAGATTATCATGTCGAGCCAGCGACGGCGCTCCTCGCCGCTTCCGCGAATGAGGTCGATGTCATGGGGCGACGACAGCACAAGCGGAAACGCGCCGATGTGCTGCGACAACCGCTGATAGGCTTTTCCGCCGCGCTTAAGGCTCTTGCGATGACCGCGCGTGATGCCGAATTGCAGTTCTTCCTCAATGCCGCGCCTGTCATATCGCGCGTCGATCATCGAAAAATCTTCGCCGCGGCGAATAAGCATCGAGTCGGTCATTCCCGAGAAACTTTTACAGAAGCTCATATAATAAATGGCATCGAGAAGATTGCTCTTTCCCATTCCGTTGTTTCCGAGAAAGCAGTTCACCTTAGGCGAGAAGTCGAGATCGGCTTCCGCAATGTTTTTAAAATTGCATATCCTTATGTGATTTATGTTCATGAGCGTGACTCGTTGTTTTTACCGGCGAGCATCCCGCAGGCGGCTGCGATATCCTCGCCACGCGAAGTGCGTATGGTCGCTGTGATGCCAAGCTCGTTGAGACGGTCACGGAAGGCGATCATCGTGTCGTCGTCGGCAGTCTCCAGCGGGGTGTCGGGGATGGCGTGGAAACGGATGAGATTCACTCGGCAATCCAGCCCTTTGAGCAAACGTGCGAGCGACTGAGCCGAGCGGAGATTGTCGTTGACCCCGCGCCACATTATATATTCTATCGAAAGGCGGCGCTGCTTGGAAAAGTCATATCCGCGCAACATTTCGAGAACGCTCTTCAGCGGATAAGCCTTCTCGACCGGCATTAGCGATTCGCGCTGTGACGACACCGGAGAGTGAACACTGATAGCCACATGCACCTTAGTGCTGTCAAGCAGCCGCTTCAACGTGTCGAGTTTTCCAATCGACGAAACAGTGATGCGCTTGGGACTCCACGCAAGACCCCACGGAGCGGTGAGAATCTCAATCGCCTTCATCACGGCATCGGGATTGTCCATCGGCTCACCCATCCCCATGAACACGATATTGGTCAGCGATTCGCTTTCAGGAATGGATAGAATTTGATTGATAATATCGTAAGAGTCGAGATTGCCATGAAATCCCTGTCGCCCGGTCATGCAGAAACGACATCCCATGCGACATCCCGCCTGCGACGACACACAAAGCGTGGCACGGTCACGGTCGGGAATATAAACCGCCTCGATGTCTCTGCCACCCCTGCCGTTGAAAAGATATTTGACAGTTCCGTCCTTAGAGCGCGCCGCCTCCTTGGGAGGCGTCAGCCCCACGCAATAGCGCTCTTTCATCGCCTCCCTGCCTTTCATCGACAAGTTGGTCATGGCGTCGATCGAATCCACGCGCTTCACATATATCCAGTCGGCAATCTGCTTGGCGGCGAAACGCGGCAAACGACACTCCTCGGCAACTGCCGAAAAATCGTCAAGCGTCATCCCTATCAGAGGTTTCCTGTTCTTTTCTTCCATAACAACAAAATTACTCAGAAATTACCAATTTACAAAAATCTTGCCAAAACTCGTCCGGCAAAAAACATGACGCGGACCCCATGTCAGGAATCCGCGTCACTTCTATAGTTTAAATCCTATTGTCTTATTTCTTTGTCGCTCTGCGCTTGTCGGTCAGATAAGCTACGGGAGCTGCAACAAAGATAGTTGCAAGAGTACCGGTGATAACACCGAAGAGCATCGCGAATGTGAAGCTGCGGATTGATTCACCACCGAGGATGAAGATACACAGAAGCACGAGCAATGTAGATGCCGATGTCATGATGGTACGTCCCAGCGTGCTGTTGATTGACAGATTGACAGTGTTATAGAAATTCATCTTAGGATTAAGCTGAACGTTTTCACGAACACGGTCAAAGACAACCACCGTATCGTTGATCTGATAACCGATCACAGTAAGGATCGCAGCGATAAACGACTGGTCAATCTCCATCGAGAAAGGAAGAATACCCCAGAAGAGCGAGTAGAAGCCGATGATGGTGAAGGCGGTGAAAGCTACCGCTGCCAACGCTCCGACTGAGAATGCCACATTGTGGAAACGGAGAAGGATGTAGAGGAACATCGCAATCAGTGAAAGAATAACGGCAACGTATGCGTCCTTCTTCATGTCGGCTGCAATGGTAGGACCAACCTTCTGCGAACTCTGGATACCCACGTTCTCATTGGTGGTCGAGAAGTCTTCAAGCGACATTCCGCCAAGTTCAGAGCTAAGTCCGTCATAAAGGATCTTAGTGATTTCAGCGTCAACGCCATCGGTTTCCTCGTCAATCTTATAGTTGGTTGAGATACGCACTTTAGTGTCATTGTCAATTGTGATGACAGAAAGCGAAGAGTTGGGGAACATCGGAGCGAGCTGGCTCTGAAGCTCGGCGGTCTTCACGGGATGATCAAACTGAACGATGTAGTTACGTCCACCCGAGAAGTCGATACCCTGGTTCATTCCGCGGGCAAAAAGCGAGATAACAACGATTACCACGAAAGCGGTGCAAACTCCGAATGCCACCTTGCGCTTGCCGAGGAAGTCAAACTTCGCGTTCTGGAACAAGTGTCCTGCAAACTTGGTTGTGAAGGTGAGATTGAGGAACGGTTTGGTCTTGCCGAAAGCGATAAACACCAGTCGGGTCAAGAACACTGCCGTGAAGAACGAGCAGACAATACCAATAATAAGAGTTGTCGCAAATCCCTTGATAGGACCGGTTCCGTAAAGAAGAAGGATAACCGCTGTGATGATTGAAGTCAAGTTAGAGTCGAAAATCGCTGAGAAAGCGTTGCTGTAACCGTCGGCGATTGCCTGGTGGATATTCTTTCCTGCGCGAAGCTCTTCCTTGGTACGCTCGAAGATAAGCACGTTAGCGTCGACCGCCATACCGAGCGCAAGCACAATACCGGCGATACCTGAAAGCGTGAGCACTGCCTGGAACGATGCGAGAATACCCATCGTGAAGAACAGGTTGCAGACAAGACCGATGTTGGCGATAAGTCCGGGGATGAAACCGTAGACAGCCATCATGAAAATCATGAGGAGAACAAGAGCGATAACGAATGACAGGAATCCGTCATGGATAGCCTGCTTACCGAGCGACGGACCGATCACAGTGTCGCTTACGATGTCGACCTTAGCCGCCATCTTACCTGATTTAAGCACGTTGGCAAGGTCCTTCGCATCCTCAACCGAGAAGTTACCGGTGATTTGAGAACGGCCGCCCTCGATCACGCTGTTGATGCGCGGATAAGAATATACGTGTTCGTCAAGCACGATAGCCACGGGCTTGCCGAGATTGTTCTGAGTCACGCGAGCCCAAGCCTTGGCGCCCTCGCTGTTCATGTCCATCGACACGTAGTTACCCTGCATGTTGTCAAAGTCGCTTGTAGCAGAAACAACTACATCGCCGGCAAGAGCGGGCTTGCCATTATTCGAGCGGAGAGCGATCAAAGTGTAAAGCTCTGCCTTGCGAACTGCATTGGTAGCGGTGTCGGTGTACTGAACCTCCTGAGGTTTAACCTCCCAGCGGAGTTTAAGATTTGAAGGAAGAATGCGCGCAGCGGTTGCAGTGCCGAGAATAGAGTCGATAACCTCACGATGGCGCTGAGTAGCCATACCGATCACCGGGCTTCCGGCATAACCGTTTCCGTCAAAGTAACCGAAGAATGTCTTTGCAACACCTGCCGAGTCAGTGCGAAGCGCCTGTTCAAGAGCCATAAGCTGTGACTGAATCTCATCAAGAGTGTAAACCTCATAGAATTCAAGATTAGCCGAAGCCTTGAGAAGCTCGCGAACACGGTCGTGCTCCTTAACGCCCGGAAGTTCAAGAAGAATCTGACCGTCCTTCTCAAGTTCCTGGATATTGGGAGCGACAACGCCAAACTGGTCGATACGGTTGCGGAGCACGTTGGTTGAGCTTGACACACGGTCCTTAACCTCCTGCTTAACCTGAGCTTCCACCTGGGCGCGGTCTTCTCCGCGTTTAGCGACATTCTTGAAAACCACAGCCATGTCGGCGGTAGGATCAATGCGCTGATATTCTTTAAAGAAAGCGGCGACATAGTCGCTTGTCTTGGTTTTCTTAACTACCGAGTCGGTTGCCGCAATCACGCGGTTGAAAGTTTTGTTATCCTCGGCGTTTGCCATTGAACGCAAAATGTCGGGCACGGAAACCTGAAGAATCACGTTCATACCTCCCTTGAGGTCAAGACCGAGACCAACACCCATCTTCTGAACCTGATTGAAGGTGTAGCCGAATACTGGATAAACTTCCTCTTTACCGATTGAATCGATGTAATTTTTGTAAGCCTTCTGATAGGTGTCGCTATTGGCATCGCCGTTAGCGATTACCAACGCATAAGCCTCTGCTTTCTTCTCGTAACGGCTTGTTACCCAACTGAACGAGAGGTAAAACAGACACACGAGCACCAAGAAGATTGCTATCACACCGGAGATTACACTTCCGGTAGTACCTTTGCTTTGCATGTGTTGTTAGTGATATGATATTAAGTTATTAAATATAATTGCACGTTATTTCAGCGTGCAAATATAGTGTTTTTTTTCCTTATAGCCGAAACTTGCGCCTATAATTTTAATACACAAGTGATATATTATCAATCCAGAGCGTCATTCCGGGGGTACCTTCATAAGCCACTCCACACCCCGACGAAGCCATGACAAGCATGTGGGTGGGGATTGCCGACGCTTCGTCCCAACCAACCTCTTTCACCGGCACCATCTTCCCCTTGGAGTTTTTGGCATAGTAGCACCGGTCCTCAGGAATAAGCCCCATATAATCCTGATATTGAGGGTGTCCCGATATATTTCCATAAAGCACGTCGATTTCATGACCGTGAACCCACGGCGTGGACTTGCGGTAACGCTCCCGCCCCGTGCCGACGCGCTTGGCATATATGTTTCCGTCGGCATCCTCCCAGCGGCGCTGCAAAAGGATGTAGACTTCGGCAAAATCCTGTCCTGAAAGATTTTTCGTGGAGGTCCCCGTTGCCCTTATGCGTTGTGCCCCGTCGGGAATGAGCACCCTGTAGTCAAAGCGCAGGCTCTTCGGGCGGCGGGAGAACGGAATGCCCATCTCCATTTTCGAATAAGGATTGCTGGTGTTTCTTATCGGCTCCAGATTGTAGCCGAGATAAATCGAGCCCGAGACAAGGACTTTAAGATTAAGAAGCCCGAGCACCTTGACCGTTTCTATCTCGGTCATCATCTTGCAGCATCTGCCACCCGAAGGATTGACGTCGGGATAAACCGTGTTGCTCGCTTTCACCACGCCCATGACATCGGCATAGACATTGGAAGTCGCCCACGGCGAGCCTCCCATATTGCGGTAAGGCTCAGCCTTGTCGATAACCGTTTCGGGAGCTATCTCATAGACTTGGCGCGTATTGCCCCCTATCACCTTGGACTCCTTGATATTTCTCGTGACCCAGTTCTCAAAGTCGGCATATTTGACAAGCTGTGCGGTCTGAGCCTTCAGGCAATGCGCCGACAGCATGACCGACAGCATTAGAAACACACGTCGCGCTATCATTCCTCCACCTTATAGATAAGCGCGGTGGCAAAAGCGGCAACGCCCTCCCCGCGTCCTGTAAATCCGAGTTTTTCAGTTGTCGTCGCCTTCACCGACACTGCGTCGAGGTCAATATTCAGGTCGGCGGCGATACGTTCCCTCATCACGGGAATATGGTCAAACAACTTCGGAGCCTGCGCCATGATTGTCAGGTCAACATTGCCAGGCTTATATCCCTTCTCTTCCAAAAGTTCCCTTACGCGGCGGAGGAGAACGCGCGAATCCGCGCCCTTGAAGCGAGGATCAGTGTCAGGAAAATGGTAACCGATGTCGCGCAACGCCGCCGCTCCGAGAAGAGCGTCGCTCAACGCATGAAGAGCAACGTCGGCATCGCTATGCCCCAGAAGTCCCATATGATAAGGAACCTTAACTCCTCCTAACCACAATTCGCGTTCCTCAACAAGCCTGTGAACGTCAAAGCCGTTACCGACTCTTATCGATGTTATATTCATAACCATATCTTTATTTGATCTCTCTATTAACAACAATCATGCCGCCAACAAAGATTTATCGCCGTCCAAACATTTCCCTGATTCCGTCCATGTCAAACGACAGGGTAAAGCGCAGAGTCTGATCGAGAGGTGAAGTCTGAGCCGCAGCCATCATATAGGATGCGTCAAGACGAAGCACATTAAGCGAGAATCCGGCGCCGAGGGCGAAATATTTACGTCCCCCCTTGAACTCGTTCTCATAATAATAGCCGGCGCGGAGGAAGAACTGCTGATTGTAGCTGTATTCCGCTCCGAGCGACCAGGTTATTTCCCTCAGCTCCTCTTTGAAACCGCCGGGAGCGTCGCTGAACGATTTGAAAATACCGGTTATCGGCGACATATTTTCCCAGTTTTCCTCAGCGTCGAGATACTCCTGCTGACCTTCGGGAGTATCGGCATAGTCACTCTGCCTCGGCTTGGTCGGCACAAGAAGCTTGTTCAAGTCAAGCGACAGGGCAAGATTGTGATAGTCGGCAAGCGGGAACATGAACGAGGTTCCGATGCGCAGATTCGTAGGCAAGAAAGCGGGACTCTCGCCATCATTGTAGCTCACTTTCGAGCCGATGTTGGAAATATCCCAGCCCCATGACCACTGGCACTCATTGCGCCCCACAATAGGATAAGTGGTGTAGTAGCCCGAGAGGTCGGCAGAGAAAGCCGACGCGCCCGACATCTGGTCGCCCGAATTGGACGGAGAGAAACCCAATGCCGAATATATGTAACGCAGCACCACTCCCATCGAGAATTTTTCCGAAAGTTTACGCGAGTAGCCCACATCGACCGACATCTCATAGGGATTGATCGACTGCCCGCCAAAATCACTCGAGGTGTTCACCTCGCCCAGCGAGAAGTAGCGCAGCGACGCGCTCACCGCCTGATTGTCATCCTGACCGAGCTTCCAGTAGCCTGAAAGATTGGCGAGGAAAATATCATTGACGATTTTGCGGAGCCAGGGAGTATAGCTAAGCGAAACGCCTCCGCCGCTATAAGCGAACGCATACTTCGACGGGTTCCAGAACTGCGAATTGACATCGGGGTCGGTTGCCGCGCCAAGGTCGCCCATCGCCGCGCCGCGAGCGTCGGGGGCGATTGACAACGAGGTTACACCGGTCTCCACCGGGTTGAATTCATTCTTATTCTGGGCAGCAAGTTCCGAGCAGCATCCAAGAACGAGCGCCAATGCTATGAAATAATGCTTAATTGCCATTGCAGAGAAAATAATATACTATTTTAACTCTAAATTCATCATTTTATTGTAACCACGCCAACTTATTTAGACTACTTCCCGCAAAATGCCAACGCAGTGGCGGCTATTTTCGACGGAAGGGGCATTAAAACGACAAGTCCGGACGGCTATGTAAAGCCATCCGGACCATCGCTATATGCGTCTCACCTTAAAAGGTTAGAATTCAGCATTGTTAGGAGTGCGCGGGAACGGAATCACGTCGCGGATATTGGTCATTCCGGTCACGAAGAGCACAAGACGCTCGAATCCGAGTCCGAAACCTGCGTGAGGCACTGTTCCGAAACGGCGGGTATCGAGATACCACCACATGTCCTTCATGGGGATGCCAAGCTCGTTGATGCGGCTCTCAAGCTTCTCAAAGCTCTCCTCACGTTCCGATCCGCCGATGATTTCACCGATTTTCGGGAAAAGCACATCCATCGCGCGCACAGTCTTTCCATCCTCGTTCAGCTTCATATAGAACGCCTTGATTTCCTTCGGATAGTCGGTCAGGATAACAGGCTTCTTGAAATGCTCCTCAACAAGGAATCGTTCGTGCTCGCTCTGAAGATCAGCGCCCCAGTAAACCGGGAACTCGAATTTGTGTCCCGATTCCTCAAGAATCTTCACACCCTCGGTATAAGTGAGTCTCACAAACTCATTGTCAACCACAAATTTCAATCGCTCAACCAACTCCGGGTCATAGTGCTCAGCAAGGAAAGCGATGTCGTCAGGACAATTGTCAAGAGCGTAGCGGATACAGTATTTGATAAACTCCTCGGCGAGATCCATGTTGTCGGTGATGTCAAAGAAAGCAACTTCAGGCTCGATCATCCAGAATTCCGACAAGTGGCGCGGAGTGTTGGAGTTCTCTGCGCGGAATGTAGGTCCAAACGTGTAGATCGCGCCAAGAGCGGTAGCTCCAAGCTCCCCTTCAAGCTGACCCGACACGGTAAGCGCGGTGGGCTTGCCGAAGAAATCGGCTGAGAAATCCACCTTTCCGTCTTCAGCTTTGGGCAGATTGTTCAAGTCGAGAGTAGTCACCTGGAACATCGCTCCCGCGCCCTCGCAGTCGCTGGCGGTGATGAGCGGAGTGTTCAGATAGAAATAGCCTCTCTCCTGGAAAAATTTATGGATGGCGAATGCAAGCGCGCTGCGCACTCGAAGCACCGCCCCGAATGTATTCGTGCGAGGACGGAGATGAGCCTTCTCGCGAAGGAATTCGAGAGTGTGACCCTTCTTCTGCAACGGATAGATGTTAGGATCGGCTGTTCCGAAAATTTCAAGTTTTTCAGCCTGCACCTCAACCGACTGCCCCTAGCCCATTGACTCGACAAGAATACCGTCGACCTTAAGCGATGAGCCGGTTGTGATAGCCTTCAGATCATCTTCCGAGAACTTGGCGAGGTCAAAAACAATCTGCACGTTCTTCACCGAAGAACCGTCGTTCAATGCAACAAACTGCACATGCTTGTTGCCGCGTCGTGTACGCACCCATCCCATCACACACACTTCTTTGCCAAGAAGTTCGGGAGAGGTGAACAAGTCTTTTATCTTAGTACGTTTCATTCCTGATGTTATTTTTTCATTTATTCAAATGAGCCCATTTTCAAGAAGTTCACCTCTTCCTGAGTGAGGTAACGCCATCTGCCGCGGGGCAGATTCTTCTTGGTGAGACCTGCAAAATAAACTCGGTCAAGTTTTGTCACGTGATATCCGAGGCTTTCGAATATGCGTCTCACGATGCGGTTGCGTCCCGAGTGGATCTCTATACCCGCCTGATTGCGGTCGGTCTCGGTGGCATAGCTGATAGCGTCGGCATGGATCGGTCCGTCCTCAAGCTCGATGCCGTCGGCGATAGCCTGCATGTCATCTTCTGAAATATCCTTGTCGGTCCACACGTGATAGATCTTCTTCTTTACATACTTAGGATGAGTGAGCTTTGAAGCCAAATCACCGTCATTTGTAAGAAGGAGCACACCGGTGGTGTTGCGGTCAAGACGCCCAACGGGATAAATACGTTCGTTGCATGCGCCCTTCACGAGATCCATCACCGTGGTTCTGCCGTTGGGATCGTCGCTTGTAGTGACACAATCCTTCGGCTTGTTCAGAAGTATGTAGCACTTGCTCTCCAGCGTAACTACTTTTTCATCATATTCCACTACATCGCTGTGGGAAATCTTAGTTCCGAGTTCGGTGACAACCTCGCCGTTAACCTTCACAAGACCCTGAGAGATAAACTCGTCAGCCTCGCGACGCGAGCAAATTCCGGCATTAGCCATGAACTTGTTCAAGCGAATCTGCTCATCGGGATCGGGTATAGGCATTTCATACTCGATGCGCTTGGGACGCGGCACGAAGCTCTTGCCCGGGCGCTGGAATCCCTGCTGGCGATTGCCCTGCTGACGGTTGTTATTATAAGATCTCGGTCCGCCCTGCTGACGATTGTTGTTATAACCGCCCTGCTGGTTGTTGTAGCCGTAACCGCCCTGTTGACGGTTGTTGTTGTAACCGCCCTGCTGACGGTTGTTGTTGTAGCCGCCCTGCTGACGGTTGTTGCTGTAGCCGCCCTGCTGACGGTTGTTGTTGTAGCCGCCCTGCTGACGGTTGTTGTTATAGCCGCCCTGCTGACGGTTGTTGTTATAGCCGCCTTGCTGACGGTTGTTATTATAGCCGCCTTGCTGACGGTTATTGTTGTAGCCGCCCTGACGGTTATTATTGTAGCGATTATATCCGCCCTGCTGACGGTTGTTGTTGTAACCGCCCTGCTGGCTATAGCCTGTAGTCGGGGCGCTTTCAGTTGAAGCCGATTCAGCTGCCGAGCTCTCAACGCCATCTACCGGCTGAGATTGCTGCTGATACTGGCGAGGCTGATAGCCGCCCTGCTGGTTATTGTAACGGTTGTAACCGCCCTGCTGACGGTTGTTGTTATATCCTCCCTGATTGTTGTAGCCTGATCTTCCGTTATTATATCCCCGCTGAACATACGGACGGGGCTGATAGGGACGGTCGTAGCCCGAATACTCCCTGCGCGGAGCGTCAGATGAAGATTCGCCGGCGCCTGCCGTGCGATCCGAGTTGTTAAACAAACCATCGCCCGATGAAGACGCGGCAATACGGTTCTCCCCTATGCGGGGACGTCTTGGTTTCTTTTCTTCGCTGCTGTCCATGATTACCTTGAATTAGTGCTGTTAGTTACTGCCTCGCGGCGTTAATAAAAATCTTAAAGCTTTAATAATTAATTGCTGACTCTCTTAATAAACCTTCATTAAGTTTAGGTATACAAGTTCTTATGCCAATTCTCAAATTATAATAGATTGATATGGCACAATACCATCCACAATTTCCTATAATTTTTCGCAAATTTAAGTTTTTTCCTCAAAACTCCAACCGAATCGCTCCAAAACTTTTCTCAAAAAAACATAAAAACCCTCTATTTTAACATTTTCAGCCTCCGCATATAGCCGGAAAACGAGTAAATTTGTAACTCGATGGAGCAACGGAAAATCATACACATCGACATGGACGCCTTCTATGCTTCGGTCGAGCAGCGCGACAATCCCGAATTGAGAGGCAAGCCGGTGGCGGTAGGACACGCCGATGCGCGCGGAGTCGTGGCGGCGTCAAGCTACGAGGCGCGCCGCTTCGGAGTCAAGTCGGCGATGTCGTCGCAGAAAGCCAAGCGGTTATGCCCCGACCTGATATTTGTCAGAGGACGCATGAGCCATTACAAAGAGGTGTCACAACAGATCCACGCCATTTTCCACGAATACACCGACATCATCGAGCCTCTTTCGCTCGACGAGGCTTTTCTCGACGTGACCGTCAACAAGCCGGGCATAACTCTTGCCGTCGACATCGCCCGGGAGATAAAAGCAAAAATAAGGGAGCGGCTTAACCTGATAGCGTCAGCCGGAGTGTCCTACAACAAGTTTCTCGCGAAAATCGCCTCAGACTATCGCAAGCCCGACGGGCTATGCACCATCCACCCCTCCGTAGCGCTTGATTTCATAGCCAAAATTCCGATTGAATACTTTTGGGGCGTAGGTCCAAAAACGGCGCAAAAAATGCACGCGCTTGGCATTCACACCGGCGCCGAATTGCGCGATTGGCCGCTCCATCTGCTCACTCGGGAATTTGGCAAAGCCGGAAAAATCTACTTTGACTTTGCCCGAGGCATCGACAACCGCCCCGTCGAAACCGAGCGCATACGCAAGTCCATCGGGTGTGAATGCACCTACGACCACGACCTGAGCGCCGACGAAGAAATCGACGAGGCGTTGACCGACCTCACCAACGAACTGCTCGGAAGATTGTCACGCAAACAATTTCTCGGACCCACGCTGACCCTTAAAGTGAAATTTCACGACTTCACCCAAATCACCCGAAGCATCACGAAGGAATTCAACTTCTCGTCGTTTGAGACAATACGCCACGCCGCCGACTATCTCATCTCAGGGGTAGACTATGCAGCCAAGCCGGTAAGGCTCATGGGGCTAACCGTTTCCAATCCCCATTCCGACCAGCATCCGGCAGAAAAAAGAGACTCCTCCAACTGGCGCCAACTTCTGCTCGACTTCGAAAACACGCCCTATTGACACCACTCCCGCGGTCCTCGGCAAGTTTACGCTGCTTCTATGATTCATAGCTGAGCAATAGCCTGTTCCTGAACCACAGCGCATCACTGCCGATTTTTCCTCACAAAAAGCCATTCAATACATTTATGCGATATTTATGCAATAAATTCATGCCCTAAAAAAGAATTTTGCAACTAATTTCGCCCGATAATTACATTTTAGATTATTTTTAGTAAATTTGCGGATATTCTAACAACCTAAGGAAAATGTCTAAAGTAACTAAAGAAATGGCCCTCGACTACCATCGCGAGGGAAAACCGGGCAAAATCGAAATCGTGCCCACCGTGCCATATTCAACACAACAAGACTTGGCTCTTGCATATTCTCCCGGCGTAGCATACCCCTGCCTTGAAATCGAGCAAAACCCGCAGGACGCATACGAATATACCAACAAAGGCAATCTCGTAGCCGTGATAAGCAACGGAACCGCAGTGCTCGGACTTGGCGATATAGGCGCGCTTGCCGGAAAACCGGTGATGGAAGGAAAAGCCCTTCTTTTCAAGATTTTCGCCGGACTTGACTGTTTCGACATCGAAGTCAACGAAAAGGATCCCAAGAAATTCATCGAGATTGTAAAAGCGCTCGCCCCCACTTTCGGAGGAATCAACCTTGAGGACATCAAAGCTCCCGAATGCTTCGAAATCGAAGAGCGGTTGAAAGAGGAATGTAACATCCCCGTGATGCACGACGACCAGCACGGAACCGCCATCATCTCTGCTGCGGGACTTCTCAATGCTCTTGAAATCCAGGGAAAGAAAATCGAAGACGCCCGTCTCGTGGTGAACGGCGCCGGAGCTGCAGCCGTGAGTTGCACCAAGCTCTATATTGCCCTCGGCATTAAGCCTGAAAACGTGGTTATGTGCGACTCCAAGGGAGTTATCAACACCAGCCGCACCGATCTCAACCCCCAGAAAGCGCAATTTGCCACCTCGCGCGACATCACCACTCTTAAAGAGGCTATGGTCGATGCCGACGTGTTCCTCGGTTTGTCGGTAAAAGACGTGGTTACCGCCGAAATGGTACAGTCGATGGCTCCGAACCCCATCGTGTTCGCGCTCGCCAACCCCGACCCCGAAATCGCCTATGACACGGCAGTAAATTCACGCCCCGACCTCATCTTCGCCACCGGACGTTCCGACTATCCCAACCAGATAAACAACGTGCTCGGCTTCCCCTACATTTTCCGTGGAGCCCTCGACTGCGGAGCCACCTCTATCAATGAGGAGATGAAGCTTTCAGCCGTGAAGGCTATCGCATCGCTCGCCAAGGAACCGGTTCCCCCGGTAGTAAACGCAGCCTACGGCATGACCGACATCCACTTCGGCAAAGACTACATTCTTCCGAAGCCGCTTGACCCCCGCCTCATCACTTGCGTGGCTCCGGCGGTAGCGCGCGGCGCCATGGAATCAGGCGTGGCTAAACGCCCCATCACCGACTGGGAGGCATACAACAAGAAACTGCGCAAGCTCATGGGCTATGACGACCAGCTCATGCGCCGCTTGAGCGACACAGCGCGCGAAAATCCCAAGCGCGTGGTGTTCTCTGAAGCCAATACCGACAATATGCTCCGCGCCGCTGTCAACGCTTACCAGGACGGCATCTGCATCCCTGTTCTGCTCGGCAACGAGGAGATGATCGAAAAGCGCGCCAACCGACTCGGACTTAACCTTGACGGAATCGAGATAATCAACCTTCGCCACGACCGCGAGGCTGAACGTCGCGCAAGATTCGCCAAGCAGTTCGCCAAGAAACGCGAACGCGACGGCATGACCTACCCCGCCGCTCTCGAACTGATGTTCGACCGCAACTACTTCGGCATGATGCTCGTGGAAAGCGGCGAAGCCGACGCGCTGCTCGCAGGAACCTACTCAGGAAATCTGCGCCCCACCGAAATCGCGCGAGACGTGATCGGCATACGCCCCTCTTTCAACCACTTCGCGTCAATGCACATCCTGCAAACTCAGCGCGGAGTCTACTTCATTGCCGACACTTCAATCAACAGCCATCCCGACGAGGACACCCTCTTCGACATCGCCCGCCTCGCCCGCAACTCGGTTGAATACTTCGCCCACAATCCGGTCATGGCGCTCGTTTCCTACTCCAACTTCGGAGGCAACAAGCTCCATGGATCGCGCATAGTCCACAACGTGGTTGCAAGACTCCACGAAACCTATCCGGAACTTCCCGTCGACGGAGAAATGCAGATCGACTATGCCCTCAACAAGAACATGCGCGACACCAACTATCCGTTCAACCGCATCAAGGGCATGGACGTCAACACCCTCATCTTCCCCAACCTCAGCTCGGCAAACACCGCCTACAAGATGTTGCTCTCGATGGGTGTCGGCGAGGTTATCGGACCGATCCAGATGGGCTTGAACAAGCCGGTTCACTTCATCAACGTCGACAGTCAGGTGCGCGACATCGTCAACCTCGCCACCATAGCCGTGCTTGACGCTGCCGTTCAGGAAAAAGTAGGCAACGACTACGACAAGTAATCGAGAATCGCTGCAAAAATCCACTATCCCCCATCAAAAGTCTGCTTTTGAGTCTTCCCATCAATGATGACAAGAACAAAAGCAGACTTTTTATTATTATACATTTATATATATAGAAACCCTCAACCAAAAATTTTAGACTATGAAACTTGACGGACGGCGACAAAGTTCAAACGTAGATGACCGGCGCGGACAACGCAGCGGCAGAGTGTTCCCGGTAAAAGCCGGCGGAATGGGCATCGGCGGATTAATAATTTTAGGATTGCTCACATGGATCATGGGAGGAAATCCGCTAAGCGTGCTCAACGGCAGCTCCGGACTGATGACCGACTCCGAGACAACCGAATATGTGCCCTCACAGCAAGAGGAGGAGCTCGCTGAATTTTCTCGACAGATACTCGCCTCGACCGAAGACGTGTGGACCGAAATATTCCGCCAGCACGGAGCAACCTATCGCCCGCCAACACTCGTGCTCTTCACCGACGCCGTTCAGAGCGGATGCGGCAATGCCACCGCCCAGACAGGACCATTCTACTGTTCAGCAGACGAAAAACTCTACATCGACCTGTCGTTTTTCAGCCAGATGCGACAAACTCTCGGCGCCGACGGCGACTTCGCCTATGCCTACGTAATAGCCCACGAAGTGGGTCACCACGTGCAGCACCTGCTCGGAACCCTCGATAAAGCTCACACGGCAATGGCGCGCCAGTCGCAGACCGACGCCAACCAGACAAGCGTGCGCATCGAGCTACAAGCCGACTTCTATGCCGGTGTGTGGGGCTATCACGAAAACCGCATGTTCAGTTCTCTGGAAGACGGCGACCTGGAAGAGGCGATAGCGACGGCATCGGTAATCGGCGACGACTATCTGCAAAAACAGGCTCAAGGCTATGCCGTGCCCGAATCATTCAACCACGGACGCTCCGACCAGCGAATGCGGTGGCTCAAAAAAGGACTCTCTACCGGCGACATCAACCAGGGCGACACCTTCTCACCCTCCTACAACTCCCTGTAATCACCCCCGAAACTCATCAAAAAGGCATGGACTCCATTAGGAATCCATGCCTTTCCTCTTCTATTCTAAATGTTTTCAGCTCTGCTCCATGCCGCTGAACCACTCGGCGTCAGTCATCACATCCTCGGCAATGCCGGTGCCTGTCTCGGCGCCATACTCCTCGCCATGCTGCGACAGGTCAAGACCTATCTCCTCGTTATGACGCGAAACTCTGAGCGGAACAACCTTGTTCGTGAGCCAATAAAGACCATAGCTGACCACAAACGTGTAGGCAAACACTATCCCAAGCACGAGTATATGGTTCCAGAAAAATCGGGAACGAGAAATTATCTCGGGATTATCCTTGGCAAAAAAGCTGTAAGCGAAAATTCCCGTAGCGACAGTTCCAAGTATTCCCCCAAGCCCGTGGGTGGGAAACACGTCGAGCGCGTCATCGAGCATCTGCGAATATCCTTTCCATGACACAGCGAGATTGCAGCACATAGTGATCACAAACGAGATGAAAATGCTCTGTCCCACGGTGACCCAACCCGCGCACGGAGTGATCGCCACGAGTCCCACGACAGCGCCGATGGCGGCGCCCATTGCCGACGGCTTTCTGCCTCGGAGCGCGTCAAACACCACCCATGTCACCATCGCCGTAGCCGCTGCGGTGTTAGTGTTAAGAAACGCAAGCACAGCTACACCGTCGGCGGCAAGCGAACTTCCTCCGTTAAAACCGAACCATCCCAGCCACAGCATCGCCGCGCCGAGAAGCACGAAAGGAACATTGGCGGGTTTCGCAGCTTCGTCCGACTGAGTGCGCTTCCCCAGAAACATCGCGCCCGCAAGAGCGGCAACACCCGAAGCGGCATGAACCACGATGCCCCCGGCATAGTCGTGAACCTCAAGCATTCCAAATAGTCCCTCGGGATGCCAGGTGCAGTGGGCGAGCGGGCAATAAACGATAATGACCCACAGGACCATAAACAGCAGATAGCCCGAGAAGCGAACTCGCTCGGCAAACGAACCGGTGATGAGCGACGGAGTGATGATGGCAAACTTCATCTGAAACAGCGCGAACAACACCAGCGGAATGGTGGTCGTGGCAATACCGATCTCCGACAACGCCGACTCCTGACGGTCAACAACATTATCAACACCCACACCGTCAAGCATCAGAAAATCGAGCGGATTCCCTATCACATGACCGATATCGTTGCCAAACGCAAGCCCGAATCCCACTATGACCCATATCACACTGATGAATCCCATCACTATAAAACTCTGAAGCATAGTGGAAATGACATTCTTCGCCCTCACCATGCCGCCATAAAAAAATGATAACCCGGGGGTCATCGTCAACAAAAAGATAGTAGCGGTAATCATCCAGGCGACATTGGCATAGAGATGATTGTTGGGCATCTCATACAAACCCTCCCGAGGACTCACAAACAAACCTGCGACACTGACGGCTAACATAATTATAAAAGCAACAAGCCATCCCGTCTTAATCTTTCTACCTTTCAAAACCATAATCTCTGAGAATTTTTTTAATTATTTCATTCGTAACTTCACAATAAAAAGACATTCTGCAACAAAACGAGCCAATATTTTAGATTTATGCTTTACTTTCAGTCGCAAAGATAGACATTTTCCACAATAACGCAAATAATTTTAACTTATTTCTTTCAATAATTCATTTTTGCCGCCAAAAACCTTTTCAACTCCGCCGGTGTTCTAACAATATGACAGCGAGGGAACACCAACATCGGTCACAACGCCGCTCAACCATGGAGGCGATTGTGGGGTGGAAGCACAACCACTTCACCGATAAGTCATTTCTGCTCATTCTTGCCGTTATCGTGGGGCTCCTTTCAGGCACAGGCGCCTTCCTGCTCAAGCACATCATCATGCTCCTGAGCTCATGGCTCACCGCGCCATTCTCATCCTCAGGACCCAACTGGTTCCTGCTCGCCCTCCCCCTCATCGGAATCCTCATAACAGGCATATACACCCGCTACATCCTCCGCGCCGACATCTCGGCAGGAACCGCCAAAATACGCAACGACCTCTCCACACGCAACTATCTCCTGCCCGGCAACCTCATGTACTCCTCGATCGTGGCGAGCTCCATCACCATCGGCTTCGGAGGCTCGGCAGGAGCCGAGGGACCTATAGCCTACACCGGCGCCGCAATAGGAAGCAACATTGGCAGGTGGTTCAAGATGCCAAAGGAGATGCTCATGATTCTCATAGGATGCGGAGCCGGAGCCGGCATCGCCGGCATCTTCAAGGCGCCCATAGGAGGCGTGCTCTTCACCCTCGAAGTGCTCAGGCTCGAACTCACCACCTTCTCCGTCATCGCGCTCATCGTGGCGTGTCTCACAGCCGCCATGACAGCCTACGTCCTCTCGGGATTCACCATCGACCTCGACTACTTCCACTACACTCCCGTCGACAGCGATATGCTCGTGCTCGTCATAGCCCTCGGCATCTTCTGCGGGCTCTACTCGGTCTACTACTCCTACATAATGGAAAAAATCGAAGGCTTCTTCAAAAGCCTGAAAAACCCCTGGGTCAAAAACATAATCGGCGGCGTCATCGTCTCGGTCGTCGTCTTCCTGTTCCCGTCGCTCTACGGCGAGGGCTACGCCTCAATCGGAAAAATCATCAACGGCGATCCAGCCGCAATCCTCTCAGGGTCATTCCTTGCCGCCGACGGAGCCCGCCCGTGGATCATCGTGCTAATGGCGGCAGGAGTCATGCTCAGCAAGTGCTTCGCCACCTCAACCACCAACACCAGCGGCGGCGTGGGAGGCGAATTCGCGCCCACACTGTTTGCCGGGGCATTCGCAGGATATTTCTTCGCCGAGACGCTCAACCTCCTGTTCGGGCTCGGGCTTCCGGCTGGAAAATTCGCCTTCCTCGGAATGGCGGGCGTAATGGCAGGAGCAATCCGCGCCCCGCTCATGGCAATCTTCCTCACCGTGGAGATGACCGGAGCCTACACTCTGCTCCTCCCAGTGCTCATCACCGCGTCAATCTCATTTGCCACCGTAAGGCTATTCTCGCGCCACAGCTTCTTCACCAAGCGCGCGCCACGCCACTTCAAGCTCCCCGACTCACTCACCCAAAACACCCCCGACGAAAAAGCTCAATAAGGCTGTCGTCAAAATAGAATCGCATAGCCCCCTGTGCGTGCCATGTCAAAAAACGCCCCAATATAGCGGGCTATATTGGGGCGTATATTTCATCATTTTCAGAAATCGTTGCGGAAAGCGGCAAGCATCCTCTCCTTCACGAGATGCTGATGCTCCTCGTCGCCATAGTTGGCAAACGGATAAATCGAGATACCACCGCGCGGAGTGAACAGCCCTATCACCTCAAGATAGCGAGGATCCATCAGCTTCACCAGATCCTTCATGATGATATTCACGCAATCCTCGTGGAAATCCCCGTGATTGCGGAAACTGAACAGATAGAGCTTCAGGCTCTTACTCTCAACCATCTTCACCCGCGGTATATAATTGATGATGATGCGGGCAAAATCGGGCTGCCCCGTCTTGGGACAGAGCGACGTGAACTCAGGACATGTAAATGTCACCAGATACTCATTCTCCTGATGCTTGTTGTCAAACGTCTCAAGCACCTCGGGAGCATATTGGTCGGGATAGCGCGTGGAGGTATTCCCCAGCAGGGTCACTCCGGGCAGTTCTTCGGCTGTGCGTGGCATGTCGTCGTCCTCCTCCTTACTTAAAATTTATCTCCTTTTCCTTAAGTCTCTCGCCGGCGTCATCCACGATAGAGCGGAAATAACGCTCGTCATATCCGCCAAACTGCGGCGACGCGCATTGTCCCTGCGGAGTGCGGGCGAACACGCCCGGCTCAGTCTCGCGCTTGATATTACCGTCGAGGAACTTCACAAACAGGTAGTCGCCAAGTTTCTTAAATTCAGCGGTCGAGTGATTGGCAAGACGGTCGGAAAGCGCCGCGAGCTCCATGCGCTGATGAGTTTCAGGCATCGACATAACCCTCGCCTCAGTCTCCTTCACGGCAATCTCCATCGAGTCCTCAAGAGCGTTCTGCACCCGGCGAATGTCGGGAATCATCTGCGAATATCGGTTATAAGCCTGGTTAGCAACATAGTTATGCACCCAGAAAGCGGCGTCCCACGACAGGTTGAGCATGTCGCCGTTGCCCGGAGCATAGCAATAAGGCACCTTGGTGACACAGCAATAAATCGGAGCATACACGCAGGTGTTCGTGTCGTCAACGCCAAACCACAGCACCCCCTTCATCGGAGCCGGAACCGAGTCCCTCAACTGAGCCACGAAAGTGAACGCCGTCTGCTGAGTCGCTATCGCGCGCTCATGAGTATAGTTCACGCTGTCGACCGTGAAGCTCATCGGACGCCAGCGGTAAGGCACCTTGAAAGGACCAGCGCCGATATCCTGAGTCATGTCAAACGGAGTGTCCTCAAAGTGGTCGCGCATAGCCCACTGCATGTCGCGCACGCTCAAAGGCTTGGAGGGCTTCACCCACAGCGGCATGATCGGATCGGCGGCTTCATTGATCCAAGGCAGATACTTGTCCATCCCCTCGGCATTATGAGTGAAAAAGCTCCACACTCGCGCGTCACATCCGCGCAGAGCGCCGAAATCAGTCACAGCATAAGCCTTCGAAAAGTCAAAATCCTCGTCCTTGCCGTCAAAATATCCCTGGCTGCGGGCAAACGTGATAACGTCGGGCGAATAAAGAGTTTCCGGGTCATTAAGCGGGAAAGTGTGGATGCGCGAATGATTGGCATGCCCTGAAATCATTCCGTCGGGAATGCGGCGAGCCACCCACACGGCGCCCTTGCTCTTGCCACCCTTGCCTATCATCTCCATGATCCAAGCCTCCTTGCCGTCGGCAATCGAAAACGACTCCCCGCTGCTGTAATAACCATGCTCCGCAACGAGGTCGGTCATCACCTTTATCGCCTCGCGGGCAGTCTTGGCGCGTTCAAGAGTGATATAAATAAGCGAACCATAGTCGATTATGCCGGTAGTGTCCACCAGCTCCTCTCTGCCGCCCCATGTGCTCTCACTGATGGCGAGCCCATGCTCGTTCATATTGCCGATGGTCGCATAAGTTTTCCGCGGCTGGGGAATCTCCCCTAAAAACACGCCCGAATCCCAGTCATAAACCTTTCTCATCGCCCCCTTGGCATGCACGGCGGCAGGCTTAGAATACAATTCGCCATACAGACTGTGAGAGTCCGCGGCATAAGTGATCATCACACTATTGTCGGCGGTAGCGCCCGGCGTAGCGATAAGGCTCGTGCAAGCCATAGCCGACGCAGCGGCAAACCCCGCAAGTATCGTGAAAAAATTACGTTTATCCATAATTCAAAAAAACATTATAATGCAAAGATAATAAAAATATCAACATCCACCCAAAAGTACCAACATCCCGCCCCACCCCCAAAAATACAATACCCCGATATGTAATCGCATTCGCAAGATGATGAAGATAACATGATTGAGAATCCAAAAGGGTTTCTGCCACGCAATCAACGTCGGAGACGTTGAAATATGCGAAACCCCATGTTGGCGCGCCAACATGGGGCAAGGGAATGCATCACCTATTCATCCTCGGAGAGGATGAATAAAAACACCACATAAGAGATAGACACACCCATGCAAACCAAGCCATAGGGTATAAAAAAAGCGGACCATGCGCTCCTCCCGGAGAGCATGGTCCTTAAAAAAAGTATTTAAAAGTTGTGTATGTGCTGATTTATTGCTGATTCGGAACGAAATATTCGTAACCGTATCCAAGGCTACCTGCCGATACCGACATATTCAGATACAGGAAGCAAGTATAGTCATCATACATTCCGCTCTCAAAACCGTTGTCGGTCACGAATGCAGAATTGCCCTGCCAGTAGCCGATGTCCTGAGCGAACACGGTTCCATAGTTACCATAGGTGAACGGAGTGTTCTGGGGAGCTATACGGAAGAATGTGTATGTTCCGTCGGTATCCTTGCCGGTATAGTCGGGCAAAAGATTGATTTTAAGCGACCATCCTTCTCCATATACATCCTTGAATCGATAAAGAGTCTCATCAGTTGTACAGATCTGAAGCTCGGTCAGGTTTTCCTCCATGCCGGTCACATTAGCGAACTTGTCGAAATAATACGTTCCGTTCACCACGTGCTCCCATTCGAGTCCGAGGAAAGCGATTGTTGAACGATGGTGCTTATTTCCCTTAACGCCAACGGCTGAAATGGTGTAAGAACCATAAATATCGGTAAGAACGACATCGGTATATCCGTCTTCACCCGGAGCGATCTTGGTTCCTGCACTTATAACGTGCTGGATATATGCCTCTTCGCCGTCAGCTTCGATAGCCGCTTTAACATCGGCGTCCTTCTCGGCGATGTAGTAGATCTCCTCCACCTTATTGTTGGTAGCGAAACGCACCATCACGTCGTTGTCGGCATTATATTCCGACGAAGGTTCGTAAGTATAGAGCGTCACCACCGGCTTCGAGTCAGAACCCGGTTCGGTTCCCTCGTCTGCCGAGCATGAGGTCATCACCATTGCCATGCCGGCGAACAGCCCCAATAGATATTTTGATTTATTCATTTGTCTCGATTTAAATGATAAGTTTGACATTTAATTACCATGCATACTGAGGCGAGTTGCCTTCAGGAGCTACAGGAGTGGGGTTGTTCACGATAGCCGAGTTGTAATTGGTCTCGGTTTGAACGATACACCAGTTCATCCAGTCGGGAGGAGTGGTGGTGTTCCACTGGAAACCGTCCAGGTGGTTGGTTCCGGCATAGCTGCGGATAACACCCTTTTCAAGACGCTTGATGTCGAAAGTAGCAAGACCTTCACCCCACAGCTCTACGCGGCGCTGCCACCACACTTCGTTCTGGAACTTTGAAGTAGAGTTGTTGTAGTAAGCCTCGTTGTGAGAGCCATATACATAGTTGGGGTCACGGAGCTTTCCGAAAGTGGTAAGGAGTGCCTGACCGCGGCTTTCGTCCTGCATTCCGGCAGCCTCAGCCTCGATAAGAATCATCTCCTCGACACGCATGATGGGAACATCCACGAGGAAGCCGATATACTGGTTGTTACGTCCGGCTGTTCCACCTGCCGCGCGGAATTTCACTGACAATCCGCCTGCCGCGCTCACGTTACCCTGCTCATAAGCTGTGTAGAACAAGCGATCGGGGAAATCAGAGTATTCACCGAGAGCAGCGAGGGCTTCAGCCTTGGTTGCCATCTCGTCGACAGCGAAATCAACGAAGCACTTGCGGCGAGCGTCGGTAGCGGGAATAGTCTCATAAAGGTGACGGTCGATATACTTGGGGTCACCGTAGTTAGAGGCATAACCTGCGGTCAACGGGTCGTTGCTCATCTCAAGACACATCTGGCTCGGCCAGCTTGAGTCACCGTCATTGTTAAGAATGTTGGGGTCGTCCGATTTGAAACGGGTCGCAAACATCCATGAAGAGTTGTTTGAGCTGTTGAAACCGTCGTTTTTGCTTGTGTAATAGTCATTGTCCATTGCGGCATAACCGTTCTGGGCAAGCTTTGCATACTTCTCGGCGTTAGCCCAGTCGCGCATCACCAGGTAAGCGCGAGCCTTAAGACCGTAAGCAACCGACTGGTCGGGGGTGTACTTGTCTTGGCGGGTATAACCGGCGAGATACTCTTCAGCCTTGTCAAGGTCGCTGATGATAAGATCCCACATGTCCTTGTTGGTTGCGCGGGGATTGCTCGCAAGAGTTTCAAGGGCTGTCGACTCGGTCACGATGGGCACGGTCATAGCGTCGGGATCGGCGCCATAGGTTTTCTGGGCAAACATCTGGGCGAGCTCGCTGTAATAAAGAGCGCGCATCGCATAGGCGATACCGGCGCCCACCTTCTTGTCTTCGGCAGGATCGGGACCGGCAAGCGAAATCACGGTGTTGCAGTCCTTGATCCAGCTATAGTAGAGAGTCCAGGAAATCTGGCAGTCACGATAGCCGGGACCAAGCATTCGTCCACACTGATACCAGGTAGAGTACCATGAGCCGTCATACTCGAGCACAAGGTCCTGACCCTGCACGTCGCGCATGAGATAGAAAGTCGTGTAGCCGAAATCCCAGGGATATTCGTTGGACGGGCTGTAAAGGAACTTACCCGTGGTTGAAGAGGTGAGACCGCCCACAAAGGTTTCATAAGAACCGGGGGCGTTGGCAGCCTGTTCGCCGGTCACGAAACTTGCCTCAGGCTGAAACTCTTCAAGACAGCCGGTGAAAAGCATCATTGATGCTGCGCCGACAAGTATTGATGAAAATATCTTATTCATTTATTGATTCTTTTTATTGTTTAGAATGTCACTTGAACACCACCTGAGATGTTGCGCACGGGAGAGTAAACCGCAACGCTCTCATTTGAAGAGTAAGAGTAGCGGGGGTCAAATCCCTTGCGTGCCGACCAGAAGCAGAGGTTTTCGCCGGCTACATAGAAACGGAGCTTGGTAATGTCCTTGATCAAGCCCTTGGGAAGGGTGTAACCAACGGTGAATGACTGGAAGTTGAGGTAGCTTGCGTTGGTCAAGAAGCGGTCAGAAGCGTTGTTGCTGTTGCTGTTACCCTGACCATACTGCCAGCGGGGAATGTCAGAGTTAGTGTTGTTGGGGCTCCATGACTTGAGCACATCCTTGTGGATAGCGTGACCGGCGTCATTGCTACCTGAAGGAACAATCATGAGCTGAGCGTACTGGTTGTCATAAACCTTACCGCCTATCTGATAGTCGAATGTTGCAGTCAAGTCGAAGTCCTTAACGCGAACATAGGTGCTGAAACCGCCATACACTTTGGGAAGGATAGAACCAACGGTATAACGAGATGCTTCACCGGGAACTGTGGTCACATAATCCTTTGACTTGATCTTTCCGGGCTGGGCGATATCCATCGCGCCGTCTTCGCCGATGAGGTTAGGATCGTAGTAGTAGAGAGCTTCACCCTGCTCGTTGACGCCTGCGTAGGCATAGGTCATGTAGTTGTAGAGGGGCTTGCCTTCCTGATACCACATGCTCGATTCAAAGAAACCGCCGCGTTCGCCGGTCTTAGCCTTGGGAAGGCTCACGATCTTGGTGGCGTTGTGAGAGATGTTTCCGCTGAGCTGCCATTCGAAGTCGCGGGTGCGGATCACGTGTCCTGCAAGAGAAAGCTCGACACCCTGGTTGCGGATAGTACCCATGTTGCCATAGTAACCGCGGGCACCTGCCGATTCAGCCACTGACATCCAGAAGAGAAGGTTGCTCACGCGCTTAACATAGAAGTCGATGTTACCGGTGAGACGGTTGCCGAAGAATCCGAACTCGGCGCCGACATTGAAGTTGGTAGTAGTTTCCCAAGTGATGTCGCGGTTACCGATGTTGGAGAATGTGGGCGACATTTCATACTCGCCTGAAGGAGTGAGCTGATAGAGGTCTGACCAGTAAAAATAGTTGGGAAGATAAGAGTGGTCGTCATATCCCACGCCGTCGTTACCCTGCTGACCGATAGAAGCCTTGAGCTTCAACATGTCGACCCAGGTATAGGGCTTCATGAATTCTTCCTTGGAGATGAGCCATGCTCCACCTACTGACCAGAAGCTACCCCAACGGTGACCCTTGGCGAAGAATGAAGAACCGTCAAGACGGTAAGAAGCCGACGCGAAATATTTTTCCTGATAGTTATACTGAGCGCTTCCGAAGTAACCCTCGACGTTATAGTTCATAGCGCGTGAAGAAGAGGTTGCCTTCTTGGCAAACGCATAGATTTCCTGAATGTCGGGAGAGAATCCGCCCTGAGCGGTAGCGGTCAGATAACGGCTGTTGGTGCGGTAATATTCGTGACCTGCCATTATATTAAGGTAGTGAGCGCCGTCAGGACCGAGGTTCTTGAAGAACGAAAGGGTCTGCACGTTGTTAGTGCGGGTAGAGTTCTGCTGATACTTGGTCAAGTCACCGTTGATTGAAGACTTGTTGGGATTGTAGATACTTCCGTAGCTTGAATAGATAGTGTTACCCCAGCTGAGAGTGCTCTGTGCCGAGAACTTCAAGTAGTCGGTGATGTTGATATCGGCGGTAAGAGTTGCGTTCAACTGGTTGCCGATGTTCTGAGTGTTGTCATAATTGTTGGTTCCGAGCGGGTTGGCGTTTGACATGAACGGACGGGCAAGACCGTAGTTGGTAGCTGCCACACCATAGTCGTAACGCTTTTCGCCTGCATCGTTGCGAAGGATATAAGGGTTACCGTCAGCGCCAACGCCACGAAGATACACCGGATAGATGGGAGCCATCATCGAGGTGAAGTACATGATGTTGGTAGAGTTCAGCGAAGTTCCGAAGTTAGGCACTGAAGTGGTCTTTGAATGAACATAGCCGATGTTGGCGCCAAGTTTCAACCATTTCTTAGCCTGATAGTCGGCGCGCACGCGGGCTGAAAGGCGATCGTATGAAGAGTGGTCGATAACACCCTCGTCATCAAGATAGTTGATGCTGCTATAATAAGAAGCGCGGTCGGTTCCGCCGTTTACGCTCACGTTATATTCCTGACGGAACGAATTGTGATAAGCTTCCTTATTCCAATCGTCGGGCTGGAGCCACAGTTTCTGTCCGTTGAGCTCCACTTCGCGGCCAAGAGTGGCGTTGGGATTGATCTTACCGTCAAGACCGATAAGGTTTTCACCCTGGGGAACAGTGTAGACATTATAACCGAGACCCGGCCAGCTGCCCGAACCAAACATCTGAGAGTTGGCTGCGGCGTTTGCGGCTGCCGCGCTCATGCCCTGACCGTAAAGGTTGAAGTTATAGAGCATGTCATAATAAGTCTCGTAATATTTTGACGGAGACTTGATTACATCATACTGCTGGATAGCGCGAGAGTTAACACCCCACTTTGCGTCAACGCTTACAACAGCGTCTTTAGTTTTACCGCGCTTGGTGGTAACGATGATCACACCACCTGCGCCGCGGGCACCGTAAAGAGCAGCCGAAGCAGCATCCTTAAGCACCGAGATAGTCTCGATATCACCCTGGGGAATGTTGGAAAGGCTTGCTTCATAAGGAGCGCCGTCCACAATCACAAGAGGCTCTGAGTTAGAATAAAGCGAAGAGATACCGCGAATGCTGATCTCGCCCTGAGATGCGCCGGGGGCGCCTGAGCTTGAACGCATCTGGAAGCCAGGAACCGAACCTACAAGCGCGTCAGCCACGTTGGTGGTGATGTGCTTTGAAAGTTCTTCGGCGTCAACAACTGCCGCCGATCCGGTAAACGCCTGCTTGGTAGTGGTTCCGAATGCCACCACCATCACTTCGTCGAGTTTGTTGCCGGTTGTGAGTTTAATGGTCATCGGCGAGTTGGTAATGGGAACTTCCTGAGTCACCATACCCACATAGCTTACTCGCAATGCCTTTACCGACTGGGGTACTTTGATTGAAAACTTTCCATCGATGTCGGTGGCAATTCCATTGCCGCCCCCTATCGGGAGCACCGAAGCCCCCACCAGAGGTTCGCCGTCATCGGCGTTCAGCACTGTACCGGTGACCGTGCGCATCTGAGCCGATGCTGTTGCCACCATTACAAGTGCAAGTAGAAACATAATTACTTTTTTCATACAAACTATTTTAATTAAAAAGTATAGGGTCAAAAGCTAAATTACTAATAGTCAGTAAATTACCCCCCCCATACGCTTTTTTTTAAGTCTGTATGAAAAGAATAATTTATTATGTCAAAGAGACTTATTGGCTAAGTCACGCTACGCATCTCCATGCGTAATTGGCTGCAAAGTTATACAAATTTCCGTATAAAACAACAAAAATATCGAAATTCCTACAAATTTTAACACTTTTCCTGTCAATCCGATACCTCCGCGCCAACCCCGCTCACAAATCCGCACCCCCATATAATATAGGTATACTCCCCCCACCCCACCCCCGTGACAAATCCACCCCGCGGCTGAGCGCAGCGATACCCCCGGAAAAGTCGATGCCCCGGAAAGGAACCCGCAAGGGTTCAATCGCCCCCTTTTGCCTTGCGCGGGGGGGCGGTGGATTCGCGCCGTTGGACTGCACAGATGAAAACATCGGAGATGTTTGAGAAAAGAAACCCCATGTAAAAACGCACGTTTTTACATGGGGTACAGCGATGCCGGTGGATGGACAACATCGGAGATGTTGAAGGCGAGAGGGTTGGTTCAACGTCTCCGACGTTGTTTTTTTGTGTAGAGTTCCTTTTGCCCATGCTAATTGCACACAATTAGCATGGGGTTTCTCATCTCGGTAGCTCTCCGAGCTACACACTGCGCGGGAGGGGGGGCTGGCGCGAAAAAAATGCCCCGATGCTCACGCACCGGGGTCACCTGTCTAAAAAAATCTAATCACAATTTGGAATTTGCTTAACAAACTCCTATTACAATCAGTTGCTTATTTCTTTTCCATCGTAGCCTTGCAAGGATAGCTTGAAAGGTCGAGAGTGATTTCAAATGTTCCTGTAGAGGGAGCCTTGAGGTTATCCTGGCTGTTGTCAATCAGCTCGTCGAGAGAGTTGCCGAGGCTGATAGCCCAATCGTCGTTGGCGCGGAACTTAAATTCGTCGCCCTCGGTCATTGTCACCGTGCCGGTCCACACGAGGAAGTTCTCGCTCGGAGTCAACGCCACGCTTGATCCCCAGTCGTTGAACGCGCCGATCACACCGTAGGTGGAGATGTAGACGGTTGAATAGGTCAGGTCGGCAGTGTTCACCTTGCACCAGTACAGACCATCTTCAGCAACGCTGAGATTGCCCGCGCCGCCGTCGGTAGAAAGAGTGCCCTCAGCGCCGCCGTCGCCATAGTTTGTGCCGTCCCAGTTGGGGAGCGAGGTAAACTTGAAGCTGCCGCTCAAGTGGGCATAACCTTGGAAAGTCTTGCCGTTGGTCGACGAGAGCTGCTGGCTGTAGCCTTGATTCCAGCCGTTGCTGTCGCCCGGAGTGTAGAGCACGAATACCGGATCGGGGGTCAAAGTGTAGTTGACTGCCGAATAGAATTGAGAGCTACCTCCGATTCTCACGGTCATATTGTTAGCCTTATTATAAGCATAAGCGGCTACACGGGTATAGACCTGCTGAGGGGTTTCCGACAACCCGAAAATATCCTCATAAGTCTCTTCGAGATCAGCGGTGGTCACCACACCTGCCGCAGCGCCCTCGGTAGCAACGATTTCAACCGGAAGCGTCCTAACATCGGCAAAATCGGAAGTTCCCGACATCTCATATTCCAACTGCAAATCATAGCCCTCGGGAAGATTGCTCGCGTCGTCGACAGTCACGACAGCCACGGTCTTGGTGCCGGCATCGTTAAGGGCGGGGAGATCCACCGAACCGTTGTCCACGATGGGAGAGCTCAGTTTAAACGCCTCGAAATCAAACGCTGCCTCCGGTTCGTTGACCCCCGGAGTTCCGGTGGGGTCCTCCACCTCGTCACAGGCTGCGAAGCCCATCGACAAAGCCAGAAGCGAATATAATGCAAATTTCTTCATATCGATTTAAAGAATTTGTGATTAATAAATTTAAGGAGCGGGAGCCCTTGCCGGGCAACGAGCGCCGCGGAGCGCTCCCGCCGATGATTTTATTCGGTAGCAAACAACACGGTGTTGTTGACAGTGTTAAGGGTCACGGTAAGTTTATGACCGCCAACGCCAGGCACCTGGAAACAGCCTTCGCCTACCACTGTGGGCGCTTCGACGCCGAGAGTGACTGCTAAGTTTTTGTCGCCGGCTTCATCGCCTGCCCATTGAGCGGCACCCCATCCGGTGAGCTGCTGATAGAATCGGCAATAAAGTTCATTACCGCCGTCAAGAGAACCCTCTTCGATGTCGAAAGTGCCGGTATAGATACCTGAATCGGTCTTGTCGACAAGCGCCCAGTCATTATATTTGGCGGCATTTGACTCCGACGGTTCAGCCCATCCGGCGTTATTGCCCACCATATACACATACTTGGGTTCAACGACAGCCTGAGCGCCAGCCATAATCTGGATCGACTTATCCTTCATGTTGACAACGATAGTCATCGTGCCTCCGGCATAGTCGGGGATATTGATGTTTCCTTTACCTACCACGAGAGTGCCTTGCCACTGACCGTCAGTAAGCTCGATGTCGGTATTATCGCCGTCGTCAGCCTTAAGACCGAATGAAACCGAAGCGTCGTCCCAGCCGTTAAGCTCGGTGTAGAAACGGAACATCGGAGCGGCGGGCACATCAAACACGCCTGAGTAAATCTGACTGCCGATAGTGGTCTCAAACAAGCGCCAGTCGGCAAGTTTTTCGGCATTCGCTGCCGAGGGTTCCGACCATCCTTCAGGCGAACCGATCATATAGATGAAGCCGGGTTGCGGAATAGCGAAGTAGCCCTGAACCTGAGCGAGCTCAACCCAGTCAGACTTCACGAGGCTCGACTCGACAGTGGGAAGCTGAGCGGTGGCGCGCACATACACTTTCTGCACCTCCTGAGCGGCAGGATTATTATTCCAGTCCTCTTCATTCTCAACGCCGTTGAGCGAGCATAGACCGGTGGCGAAATCCGCCTGCTTGATCTCCATTTTAGATGAAGTGAGCACGCTCGGAGTCAGCGCATACACCTCCTGCTTGTCAAGCGACATTTCAAGACCGTAATAAACCGAGGCGGCAAAGCCATAGTCGGGCTGTTCCTTCACCGAGAACTCCATTGTTCCCAACGGATCAAGCAGATAAAGCTGCTGGGCAAACGGAGGAGTGTTCAATATGATAGTGGTGTTTTCATCAGGCTCATGATAGCGGGGAGTGTCATCGTCACTACAAGCGGTGAAGCCGAATGCCACTGCAAGCGCTGAGAAAAGTATTNATAATCTGTTAATCATTTTCCTTAAATATTAAGAGGTGATCACTCAATTAATAGCCGGGATTCTGACCCACGGTTGCAACATACTGGTAAGGAATTGCGAATACCGAGCGATAAGCGGGAATCGACATTCCTTCATAAGTGCCGCCCTTCCATGACCAGAGGTAATCCGAACCGGTGTACTTGCCGAAGCGGATAAGGTCGCTGCGGCGGTGTCCTTCCCAATAAAGCTCGGTCTGGCGTTCGTGAAGAAGGCTTTCGGGAGTCAGAGCCACGGGAGCGAGACCGGCGCGGGCGCGAACCTGGTCNAAGTAAGACTTACCGTTGCACTCAACACCGTTGAGCTGGCACTCGGCGAGCATCAGGAAGGTGTCGGCAAGGCGGAACAGAGGATAGTCAGCGTCACACACCTGAGATCCGAGCTCCTTATTGGCACTGTTCTCATAGTCATCCTCGGTGGTGTAGGTATACTTGATACACATATANCCGTCAGAGTTCGTGCCATAGTTGTCAAGATCCTCAACGCCGACGTTGAACGAACCTGCATAGTAGAGNGCGCGCTGGTCGCCCGGCTCAAACGAGGTGGAAAGTTCGGGACGCATACGAACACCCGACCACGGTGACAGACATGCAAACTTGCCCTTGTCGTCGATCCAACCGGCTCCAAGCTTAATCAGCATATCCTTAAGGTCGGTATTGTCGTCCTCAGGCTCAATATATGCTCCGGCAGTCATGTAGGTAGTGCCGCCCCATGTTTCAAAGGCGCCCACNTTCTGAGGAACAGCCCAAAGAATCTCGCCGTCGCCCACATACTTGTCGTTTGACGCGCAGAAGAGATACTTGTAGGTGGGAGCGAGCGTGTTGATAGTCTTGAGAATCTCCTGGCAAGCTGCGGCGCATTCACGATACATCGGAGTGCCCACATAAACCTCGGCGTTGAGATAAAGTTTGGCGAGAAGCATATAGGCGGCTTCGCGCGAAACGCGTCCATACACCTGGTTTGCGGCAGGAACGAGGTGACCCTCGTCGATGGTGTTGACGAGCTCCTCGACNGTGGCGTTGAAAAGCTGCTCGCGGTCATAGGTGGGAGGAGTGGCGCCGGTGGGGGTTCCATCAACCCAGGGTCCGCGGCCGAAGAGGTCGATCATATTATAATAAGCAAGAGCTCTGAGCACTCGTGCCTCAGCCTTCATGGTCTCNACCTCATCGTCAGAGTAGAAACTCTTGGCGCCGTTGGCGTTGTCGATGAACTCGGTACACTGGCGGGCGGTGTAGAACTCGCGCGAGAAAGCGGCATAGATCCACTCGTTGTCAGTGAGCCATGTGTTGAAATTCAGAGCATGATAACCGGGGTCATTCCACTTGTTGGAGATGATAGCCTCGTCGGCGGTAATCTCCTGAAGATTCCAGTGGCAGCGCATATAGGTTCCGGCNCCGCCGTCGGAGGTGGAAAGATTACCCACGTATAGAAGCGAACCGTAGAGGCTTCCGAAATATCCTTCCCACTCTGACTTTGACGACAGTTCGGTCTTTGTTGTGGGATTGGTAGGCTCAAGGTCAAGGTCGTTGACACATGCGGTCATTGACAGCGCCACAGCCCCGAAGGTGATATATTTTAATAGTTTCATAATATATTTCTTGTCAGTTAGTGATTAGAATTGAGCTACCACACCGAATGATACTGTCACAGGACGAGGATAGATGTTGCTGTCTATACCGCTGCCCACTTCAGGATCAAGACCGCTGCCCACTTCAGGATCAAGACCGCTGTACTTGGTGATGACAAACGGATTCTGAACGGCTCCGTAGAGACGCAGGCGCAGATTGTTGTTGAGCAGCGACGGCCAGGTGTAGCCCACGGTGATGTTGTCGCAGCGAACGAAGCTTGCGTTGCGCACGAAGTAGTCGCTTGAACGCACGTTGGTGTCGCGGGTCATGTTCCACAGATAGGTTCCGTTCATGAGGTTGCTCAACGGAGCTGTTGAAGTCGCCGAGATAAACGAGTTGTTCATTTCGTTGGCATTGTAGACCCAGTTGCCGATGCTTGCNCGGAGCACGATGCCGAAGTCCCAGTTCTTATAGTTGAGAGTGTTCTGCCAGTTGATGGTCACCGCGGGATCCTTGCTGTGATAGAGATACTTGTCGGCATCGGTGATTTCGCCGTCGCCGTTGCGGTCCACGTAGACTCCCTCGAGAGGATCGCCGTTGCGGTCATAAACCTGCTCGTAAACCCAGAAGCTGTAAGCGGGGAAGCCCTCCTGATGTTTCTGGATGTTGATACCGTTGCCGATTCCGCCGGTAGTGGTGTCGGCNCCGTCGGCAAGACGGGTAATCTTGTTCTTGTTCCAAGCCACGTTGACATTGCTCTGCCACTGGAAGTCCTGAGTNACNACNGGACGGGTGAGCAAGTTGAACTCGATACCGCGGTTCTCAAGGTCGCCGAGGTTCAGGTTACCCTGGTTAGAGAGGTTTGAACCGGCGGGGAAGTTAGCCCATGTGAGAAGGTCCTTGGTCTTGCGGAGATACCAGTCGATGCTACCCTGGATGCGGTTGTTGAGGAATCCGAAGTCAAGACCGATGTTCCATGTGGTTGTTTCCTCCCATTTAAGGTCNGAGTTGAACCAGGTGGGAGTCACCATGTAGAGCGGAGAGGCTGAAGACGCATTGCCGAAAGGCACCTGCTCGTTAAGATTGGTCGAAACATTGTAGACAGGGAGATAGGGGAAGTACTGGTCGGGGAGATCCTGCTGACCGGTCACACCCCAACCGAGACGCAGCTTCATGTCGGAAAGGACATTGCGGGTAGATTCCATGAAATCTTCCTGGATAACGCGCCATCCGAGAGCCACGGCGGGGAACACACCCCAGCGGTTGTCCTTGGAGAAGCGTGAAGTACCGTCGGCNCGCACTGTCGCAGTCACAAGATATTTTTCCTGGAAGCCATAGTTCACGCGACCGAAGAATGAAACGAGGTTATAGGGAGTGCGTTTGGGAACGACCTCGTTACGCATATATCCGTCAAATGATTCGCCGGGAGCGTAGACGCGGTTGATGTCGTGGGAATAGTTGCGGAATTTCTGCCAAGAGTAACCGGCGGTCACGTCGAGAGTCGACTGAATCTTGGTAAATTNCTTGTTGTAATTGAGGAAGAAATCGAGGAGAAGGTTCCAGCGCTCCTGGTTCTCCTTATTCTTTCCGGCATAACCGTCATGAACGGGTTCGTCACTGCCGGGAACATAGTGACCGTCTTTCCAAGCCTGGGGCGAGAAGGGATAGTTGTAGTTCCAGCACTCGCCGTGATTGTACTCGTAGCCGAGGTTAAGATTTGCGCGGAGGTCGGGAAGGAACGGCAGACGGTAGTCGAGCTGAAGGTTGCCGATTGACTGATAAACCTTTGAAGTAGAAGAATAGTCCTCGATCAACGAAACGGGGTTGATGGCGGCAAGAGTGTTGGGCGATCCGAGCGGAGTGTCCATGTCGGCAAGTCCGCCGCCCGAGGTATAGGTTGTCCAGTTGTTGAAATTATTGCCTCCNGGCATCTTCACGGGAAGAGTGGGGTTGAAGCTTACAGCTCCGCCAAGTCCGTCGCCGTTATAGCGGTTGCCGATATAAGCGCCTTTCAAATTGGCGTTTACCTGAAGGGTATTATTAAAGAACTTAGGGGATAGATTTATACTTGCAGTAGCACGATCCATCTTAGAGGTATTGATAATACCGTTGTTGTTGGTGTAGCCAACAGCAACGCGGTACGGGAGGAAACCGACAGTACCGCCGACGCTAAGATTGTAATCGCTTGACACTGTGGTGCGAAGCACCTTTTTCTGCCAGTCGGTGTTATAAATTTTCCCGTTCACGCCGAGAGCCGCAGCCTGTGCTGACTCAGCTCCGTAATAATTAGTGACGAAATCAGCAAACTCATTGCCCGACATCATGTCAAGATAATTGCGCGGAGTGTTGATATACATGTTTGCCGCGAAATTCACCTGAGGCTTGCCGCTCTGACCCTTCTTGGTGGTNATGATGATNACACCNTTNGACGCGCGGCTACCGTAGATGGCGGTTGCCGAAGCATCTTTAAGAATGGTCATCGACTCGATGTTCTCGGGAGAAACAAGACCGATGGGGTTGGAAGAACCTTTGACTGACCCGCGTTCCATGGGCACACCGTCGATCACGATAAGAGGCTCGTTGGAAGCGTTGAGCGAAGCGCCGCCTCGAATGAGGATCGATGCGTCGCCTTGGGGGCTACCTCCGTTGGTGGTGACAACCACACCGGGNGAAGCGCCNACAAGAAGATCCTGAGCCGAAGTGGCGAGACCGGCCTGGATTTCGCTGGGCTTAACGACAGCCACCGATCCGGTTGCGTCGCTCTTCTTCACAGTACCGTAACCNATCGCAACAACTTCGTTGAGCATCACGGTGTTTTCATCAAGAGTCACATTGATGGTGGTCTGACCGTTCACGCTGACCTCCTTGGTGTCGTATCCGACATAAGAGAATACCAGCACGGAATTGGACTCGGTGTCGATGCGGTAATTACCGTCGAAGTCGGTGGCGGTACCGATTGAAGTACCTTTCGCCAGGACACTCGCTCCAATCAGGGGTTCGCCGGTCTTGTCAACAACAGTACCGGTAACGGTAATCTTCTGCGCCAACGCCGGGATGGAAAGGCTAAGGAGCATCACGGTGACAATCCATGCTTTCCGGGACATTAGAAAACAAATGTTCTTCATGCAAGAGTTTGTTTAGTTTTACAATTTATATTTAACTCAATTTCTTTCTTTAGATTCTACCGGTCAAAAACTGCGCGACTGCCGCCAATATGCATCGGGGATAATACATCGAGCCGCTATCGCTTCAGCGACGCTGCCGTGCATTTGTCATCATCTTTCGTTGCGGTAATACTATCGTTAACTATCTTTTCTAAACCACTTAGCGACAAAAAACTCTCAAAAAAAGCTTGTTGAAGCAAGTAACGATTGCAAATATAGATATTTTTCATGAAGTTTCGCTAAAAAAGTGAAAAATTTTTTGACAGGCATTAATAATTACAAAAATTCAGCCCGCTTGGTTCAATCATGNNCCCGATTTCATAAATATTTTAACACTTTCCGCTTGGAAAGCGGCTTGCAGCGGGGTCTAAAAACGCTGAAAACTCCCCGATTGACCCACTGATAACCGAGAGTTGAAAAAAAANTTCAGCNAAGNGACAATTTGTGGGTATTTTCCGGTAAACGGCATATTAACTTTGCATCGTCAACCAAACAAAACAATNAATCTTAATAACTATGGAAACAACACAACAACAAGTGTCGCTGAACGCAATCGTTGAACGCGACACAAGAGCCGGACACTTTATTGTAGACATTCTCGCCGGCGCCAACGTGGATGAAGCNCTCGAAAANCATTTCAGCCGCGACCATCCCAGCCCCGACGAGTCGTCGCTGCGCGANGCTGAAAACCGCGGCNANCTCAAAGGGCTTAATGAAGCCGCCGAGAGAAAGCTTAACGCCCCGGCTCTCTATGAACAACTGCCACCTAAACCGCAGCCCGCTCCCGAGGAGCCCGACCCTACCCGCGATTTCTTCCCCGAAACACGCAAAAGCGTGTGGGACGACTGAGCCATTTCCTTTTATCACTAACACATCGTTAAACCATCTAATTCTATTAAAAAAACATGACACCTGCTATCGTAAACGGAGCCGCAGGAGCTCCCCACGTGTTAAACACACCCGTCACCACAACCATCTCTCAGCAAGTGAGCGCCGATCTGCTCACCAACGAGATTGACAACCGCATTGTGAAAATACGCCCCATGGCGACACCCGTCGACCAGATTTCGCGCATGAGCAAGGCGCGCCATTCCAAAAGCATGATCACCGAATATTACTCGGTCGACACCACTCCGTTTGAGTCGGAAGTGGCGAGAGACAAGACAACCACCCGAGGGTCTGACGANCTGAAGCTCGACGTGAAGGACCTGCGTTGTTTCAGCGAGACCGACACGGTGCTGATACCCGCCGCCGAGTGTGGNGGCAAGAAGGGAATCATGTTCTACGTGGATTCGGTGACCGACTCGCTCAATCTTCTTCCCATCGGTCTCGACGACGTTGCCGAGCCGCTNTATGTCTACGCCGGGAGCAAGGTGATAAGAATGGGGCGTGCCGCCGCCGAAATGGATGTGCAGACCACCCATGCCCAGGCNATGCCGGTGAAACAGAAGAACTACTGCCAGATATTCAAGGCTCAGGTGGAGCAGTCGATGCTCCAGCGCCAGTCGGCAAAGGAGGTGGGCTGGACGCTTACCGACCAGCAGGAAGTGGCGCTCATCGACATGAGAATGGGAATGGAGAAGAATTTCCTCTTCGGAACCATGCACCGGTTTGAAAAAGGACCTTCGGAGGGCGCCGTGTTCATGACCCAGGGAATATGGAACCAGACCGACAACGAGTTTCACTACTCGCGAGGCTCACTCTCAGCCGCCGATCTTGTCAAACTGTCGCGCCAGGCGTTCACCGGTAATGCCGGCTCGTCGAGAAAAATCCTGATAGGCGGCTCGGGGTTCATCGAGGCGCTCAGCGCTCTCGACACCGTGAAAGTGATCGGCGCCACCGAGACCGTGACCCGCTGGGGAATAGACTTCACGGAGATTCACACAAAATTCGGGCGTCTCTACGTGGTGCTGAGCGAAATATTCGACGCATGCGGACATGAGGACGACGCCATGATCATCGACCCCGAGTATCTCCAGAAATATACCCACATTCCATTTAAGGCGATGCCCATCGACCTGCTCAAATCGGGACAGCGCAATTCGGAAGCCGTCGTGCTCACCGAGGCTTCATGCCTGGTGCTGCGCTATCCCGGAGCGCACCTGAGAGTCATCGCCGACGATACCGCCGGAACGGGCGACTCCTCGGTCACTCCCGGCGGCGATGACGGCGACGAGGAAGAGGGCGGAGAAGGATAAACAGTCAAAGCCTCAGGACAGCATGAAACTGACAATGACCGCGCCGCAACTGCTACATGAGTGGCGGTTGCGGTCCTTCCCTGAAAATGTCGCCGCCGACTACACGCTGAACCGTGTCGACGGAATCGATACCGACGAGATAATGACGGCGCTGATGGAGGACTGGTATCGCAACCTCCTCCACTCTGCCGACATTCATCTGCTCAATCCGGTGGAAATCGCCCCCGACTGTTCTCTGAAAAAGCTCTCGGACCGCCACGGCACAATCACGTTGCCTGAAGGAACCCTGCGCTTAACGGAAATAGTCATGGACGGCTGGACCGGAAGCCCCGCCATCATCACCGACCGCAGTTCGCGCATGGCGCGCCTGCAACAGTCGCCCTACACAAGCGGCTCTCCCCTCTCCCCGGTAGCCGTCGTCGACGGCTTGCGCGTGGATATCTACCCTCCGGCGGGCAACCTCATCTCAGTTAAAGCGATTGTCGACATCCCGGGAGTGTATGCGCTCGACTCGGCGGCTTTCGCAACGATAAAACCGTTACAATAAACCCATTCACCACATGAACCATCTTAATCACGCAAAAAACACATGGCTGCTCGGCGCCACGCTGAGAAGCCGTCGCACGAGACTGAAACGCTACACTTTCGGCGACCAGTGGGGCGACATAGTTCTCGACAGTAACGGCATCCCCATGCAGGAAAGGGAGCTGCTCAGAAAAATGAACCATCACCCGGCGACCAACAACATCATTCGCCAGCTGGTGAAGACCGTGACCGGGTGCTACCGCATGCGTGTCAAGGAGCGAGCGGAGGGAAAATATGCCGAGCTTGACGCCCGCACCTTCGAGGAGTTCCTGATATCGGGCTGCGCCATCCACCGCTTGTCGCGCCACTCCGACGGAAACGGCGACTCGGTCAAGGTGTCGCAAGTGAATCCCGCCCGCTTTTTCATCGACATGGATCATGACGGGACAACCGAGTTTCTCGGCGAGCTCCATGACATGACCCTGAAACAGATAGTGATGAGACACAGCCACGGAAGCCGCCAGAAAGCCGCCCACATAAAGCGCGTCTACGAGGGCGCGAATTCGCGCATATACCACGCCCCGCGCGCCATGCTTGGCGAGTCAGTCAACGACTCGGTTTCCTTTCTCGACGCGCCCCAAGGACGCCACAGGTTGATTGAGATATGGAGTTTCGAGACCAGGGAGCGGCTAAGATGCCACGACACGAAATCGGGAGCATTCTACTATGCCGCCATGCACGAGGTTCAAGGCATAAACGCCGAAAACCGCCGACGGGCGAAGTCACGGCACCCGCCAATCAACACCCGCTGGGAGATAACCGGCGAATGGCGCTGCCGGTTTCTATCGCCCACAGGCGAGATTATCGATGAATACACCGCCGACAGCCACCCATATATCTACAATTTCTATCCGCTCATAGACGGCGAGATACACTCGTTTGTGGAGGATGTCATCGAACACCAGCGAAACATAAACCGACTGCTCACGCTCAACGACCGAATGCTGGCGACAGCCGCCAAAGGCGTGCTCCTGTTTCCCGACAATCAGAAGTCGCCCCACATGTCGATCGACGAAACAGCCCAGAACTGGGCGGCTCCCGACGGCGTTGTCATCTACCGCGCCATCCCGGGATTGCCGGGGCCTCAGCAGGTGATGTCGTCGACCGCCGACCTGGGCATAAACGGAATGGTCGAGCAGCAGTTGAGGCTCATTGAAGAGATATCGGGCGTGGGCGGAGCCCTGAAAGGAGCAACCCCCTCATCATCGACGGCGGCAGCCCACTATGACAGCCAGCGAGAGAGCTCGCTCACCGCCCTCGCCGACATTTTCGAATCATTTGAATCTTTTACCCAAAGGCGCGACAACGCCGTTAAAAATTTCATATCATGAAAACACTCCACATCCTGCTGCTCGCGCTCAGCGCGACATCATGCTCCCGGGCGATACCGGCGGCAACAACCGCTGTCCACAGCGACTCGAAAACCGAACACGCCATCAGCGGCGACACGCTCGTGGTGAGAGACAGCGTGATAATAAAATCGGCAGGCGACACTGTGAGCGAAACAAGAGTGAAAACCGTCTATCGGTCACGCATTGAACGCGACACCGTGACAATCTGCGTGACCGACACCGTGCCGGTCATCGTCGAGGTGGAAAAAGCCGTTTCGCCACAACAGTCATTTCTCGCCACCATGGGACGCTACGCCATCGGCGCCCTCATCGGCATCGCGGCGCTCCTCCTGCTGCGGCATCGCAATCTCCCGTAACCTCCCCCGATGCCTTTAAGGTCGGGTGTAGAAATTGATGAGGGTGGCGAGGGAGGCGCGGCAGGCGGGACAGAACACGGGGTAGGTGTTGTTGCGCATGCGGCACTCGTCGGCAGGACGATAGACACCTTTGAAGGAGTAGCCGCCACCTTCATAGAGCCCCACGGGATATTTCACCGCGTCGGATGGCGAAGTGGGGAGCGGAGTTCCATCGGGGATAAGCGCCTTCCACTTGGCGGGGAAGTCGACAAGCGTGGTGATGTTGGGTTCCCAAGGCTCGACGTCGAGCGGATAGGTGTCGCTCATCACATCCTGCTCGTAGAAGTACTCGTCGGCAAGACCGCCGAAACTGTGTCCGAATTCATGGACCACCACGGGACGGAAGAGTTTGTGACGCGCCGCCGTGAGGGTATAGGAGTTGTAGATGCCTCCGCCGCCATACTCGTCGGTGTTGGCAAGCACGATGATGTGTTCGTAAGGGATTCCGGCAAGGAGATCGTTCATAGCGAATAGGTTGCCGGTGGTGAGGTAGCGGTCAGAGTGGAATGTGCTGAAATGGGATGACACCGCCGTCGACTTCCAGTCGCCGAGACGGGGCACGCTCACTCCGCTGTCGAGCGACGGCGCGCCGACAGCCACGAAGTTGAAGCGGTCTTTCATGGACTTGAACGGCTCATGGGAGAATATCGACTCTACCGCAACCTCGGCATGACGATAGAACGAATCCATCTCCTCGACGGTGTAGCCCTCGGCAAGAATCGCCACGTCGATAGCCTCGGAGGGGTCGGCGGCGCGATGAATGTAGCGGTGGGGAGTGACATGGGATCGCCCCTTGGCGGCTATCAGCTCATCGGCAGGATCGACTGCGAAGCGGCAGCGGGAGATGACCCGGCGCCGCGGATCGTTAAGCTCGATGTCGACATTGACGCTGTCTTTCGGGAAGGGCATGAGAACGGAATGCTCAAACGAAACGGGGCGCTGCTCGTTGAGCGCCAGCCACTCGTTGAAAAGCGACGAGAACGACGCGCGATAAAGGGTGTCGCCTGAAAGCGACGTCACCGTCAGTCTTCCATTGCCAGCCAAAGGGAGAGAGTCAAGACGTTGGCGGCGCCCCGCCCATTCAGGAAGTGAGGAAATGGCGGCAACCGAGGTTTCACACCTCATGGCATCGCCCGCCGGCAAGCCGGTGAATATACAGTCCACTCGAAGGGTTCGATCAACAAAAACCGAATCAAAATCGACGGCGGCTGATGGCAAAATAGCCATCGCCGCCATCAAGGAAATAAAAATGCGCTTCATGTCAAGCGGAATCAAAGCAATGTTATGCCGGCTTCTTTACAAGCGGCAATCTGTTCTTCAGGCCAGATGGATGCCTGAACCTCGCCGATATGCGCCTTCTGAAGAAGGAACATACAGAGACGGCTCTGACCGATACCGCCGCCGATGGAGTAAGGGAGTTCTCCGTCAAGAAGCGCCTTGTGGAAAGTCAATTGGGCGCGCTCGGGACAGTTACGAATCTCAAGCTGACGAAGCAACGACTCGGGGCTCACGCGAATACCCATCGACGAGAGTTCAAAGGGGCATTCAAGCACATTGTCCCAAAAGACGATGTCGCCGTTGAGCCCATTGTAGCCCTCGGAGTTTTCAGTGCTCCAGTCGTCATAGTCAGGGGCGCGTCCGTCATGGGGCTCGCCGTTGCTGAGGTCATTTCCGATACCGATGATGAAGACAGCGCCATATTCCTTAGCTACCTTAGCCTCGCGCTCTTTCGGAGTCAGGTCGGGATAACGCTTCAGCAACTCCTCGGAGTGGAAAAACGCCATCTTGTCGGGCAACACGGGAGTGATGTGGGGGAACTGCTTGTATATGCGGCGCTCTATCTCACGAACCACGTTATAAATCTTATTAGCCGTCTCCTTGAGGTAGTCAAGATTGCGGTCGCTTTCGTTTATTGACTTTTCCCAGTCCCACTGGTCGACATAGAGCGAGTGGAGATTGTCAAGATCCTCGAAAGTGCGTATAGCGTTCATGTCGGTGTATAGTCCGAATCCGGGAGCTATACCATAGGCTCCAAGCTTCATGCGTTTCCATTTAGCAAGAGAGTGGACCACTTCGGCAGTCTTGCCGCCCATAGCGTCGATGGGGAAACTCACCGCGTGTTCCACGCCGTTAAGATCGTCGTTTATACCGGTTCCCGAAAGAACGAAGAGCGGAGCCGTCACTCGGCGCAGGTTAAGCGCGGCGGCAAGCTCGGTCTGGAAGCCCTCCTTTATAGTTTTAATAGCTATTTCAGTAGTCTCTGGAAGCAATTTCTGCTTATAATGCGGTGGTATTATCAGCGCCATAATTATCAATTTGCAATTAAACTGTCGCAAAGGTGCAACATTTTTCCGATATATCCAAATATTTCATTGCATTTTGAAAAGAAAATAAAAATTATTCCTCTCATGTGCATCAAGTCAACGGCTGAATCATGGGACGAAATTTTGCGGCTTAGGGGCGTGTTTTGTATCTTTGCGCAAAATTTTTCGAGAGTATAAGCCACAGTCCATGAGTTTCTTTAAAAGAATAATTATCCTGTCATTGAGCATAGGCTCAGCCATGACGACATTCGCCGACGAGCCCTCGGCAGCAGTCAACTACACACCGCAAATCAACGGAACAATCCGCTCACGCTGGGAGATGGAGACGCAGGAAGGGGAAAGCCGCTTTCAGGTCAGAAACGCGCGACTGTCGCTGACGGGAAAAATCGCTCCGCAAATCAGCTATTTCCTGAACACTGACCTGTGTGACCGTGGAAAGATGAAGATACTCGACGCCTGGGGACGCATTGAACTCGGGGGCGGAGCATCATTTCAAGCGGGACAGTTCAGAATGCCCTTCGGAGTGGAACCGTTTCGCGCGCCCCACACTTATTTTTTCGCCAACCGCTCGTTCATCGGAAAACAGGTGTGCAATTTCCGAGCCGTCGGCGCCAAGGTAGGTGTCGACATCTCACCCTTCACCATCGAAGCGGGAGTGTTTAACCCGACTACGATAGGCGATCACGAAACATGGAACAAGAAAGTGACAGCCGCGGGGCAAGTGATATTAAGAACGGGCGATTTCAAATTTGTCACCGGCGGGCAAACCGTGATGACCGAAGGCACGAGAGCCAATCTCATCGACGGCGCGGCGGGATGGAGCCGTGACCGCTGGACTGTGGAAGCGGAATATATGCACGAACATTTCACCCATGACGCTTACAAGGCTTGTCACGCCTACAACCTCTTTGCCAACTATGCCATGCCGGTGAAAGCCGGAATATTCAACCGGCTGTCTTTTCAAGGGAGATGGGACGGAATGACCCGACATGCCGACGACCCGGCACGCAACCGCATCACGGTAGGCTCTACCCTCACCTATTCGGCATCGAAGGTGTTTGCCGACCTGCGCGCCAACTACGAAAAGTATATCTACCGTCACAATGCCGAGGGTCCGCAAGGCGAGCGCGACAAGGTGGTTCTTGAAATGGTGATAAGATTTTAACAGGGGTAGACAATCAACTTCGCATTGCCGTCGCTGCATCTCATCAGGTAGAGCACGCCGCTTTGGGGATGCAACACCGGGCGCCCGGTGAGGTCATAGTCGCCCGCCGAATGAATCGAGGAGCAAGTTGCCCAGCCTTCGGGAGAGTTGACATCATCTCCATGCGCCGGTAAAAAGGCGGTCAAAATGGCAATCAGCGTGATTGCAGCCGATAGTTTCATGACGGTAAGAGATTTTGGTTCATACTGCTCCTGCAAATGTAATCAAAGTTTTCCTCAACAGTAAACCCTCACTTATCGGCTCATCAGAATTATGTTGAAAATCATGTTGCGTAAATTTATATAATTCAGTAAATTTGCGAGGCCTGCACGGGGGTGGCATGGCACGCCATGTCACTACTTTCGGCGTAGCGCTGCGGGGTGACATCGCACGCGATGTCACTACCTTAAATAAACGCTATAACAGATGAAACAGATTGTCAATATATTTCTCGGTTTTTTCATTCTTTTATCTGCCGCAAACGTAATGGCTAAAGAGAATGAGACGGCATATCGAGCCGTCTACGAATTCAACGAGGTGTATTCTTATATAGGGAATGACCGGGAACCGGATCTTAATGATGAAAAAGCGGACGTGAAATTCCGCAAAGACATAATCAGGCTTGAACTGCTCCCTGAATCCTCATTCTGTTACAGTTATCACACATGGATGACCGACTCTCTGAAAATGGAGCCTAACGGAGAAAAAATATGGTATGACATGTTTCGCGCCTGGAATCGCAGTGACCGTTCGGGAGAGCCGACTTATCCTCACATGCGCAGCCTGTGGAAGATTGTAAAGAATCGGGCTGAAAACAGCATGACGGTTTATGATTACTGCGATAATGAAAACTATCAGTACACGGATTCAATATCGTCATTTGACTGGGTTATCACCGATTCGGTTTCCAATAAGAACGGATATGACTGTATTCTTGCCACCTGCTCATATCGCGGACGCCAGTGGGAGGTGTGGTTTTCAACTGACTTGCCGTGGCATGACGGACCTTGGAAATTCAGCGGATTGCCGGGACTTGTCGTGTCAGCTTCAGACACTGACGGGATGTATCGGTTTGAATTGACAGATATACATCCTGTTTCACAGCCTGTCAAACCATGGATAAAGAAGCCTAAGAAAACCACCCGGAAAAGATTTCTGGAAGAGACTTTTGAGTATTTCAAGCAACTCGACGGCACTGCTATAACGGCTCAATTCGGAATCACGACAGATATTTCCCCTGATAAGCCAAGACGCCCGCGAATAGGCATGGAGAAGGATTATAATTGGAAATAGAATTGGTTCAACGTCTCCGACGTTGTTTGGGGACGGGTTGTCTTTGCCCCATGCTGTTTTTTTTGCAAAAACAGCATGGGGTTTCGCATATTGGTAGCTCTCCGAGCTACCGGCGAGGGGGTGACTGCCAGGGGGAGCACAGGGAGACATGGCACGCCATGTCCCTACTTTTGGCAGCACTGCGGGGTGCCATCGCATGCGATGGCAATAATTGCTTTGACTAGGCTTGCGAGGGGGCTTTCGCTCCGAATTATGTCAAATCCTGTTGCATAATTGATTAGAATTTAATAAATTTGCGAAGACAATCTCAGGATTGTTGTATATATTTTTAATAAAGCGTTTATCAACGCTCATTTGACGTTCAGAAATCTGGAAAATTTCATTCAAGGTCAAATGTGGCAGTGATGGATGCCTTTCGTTAGTGTATATCAAATAGATATCCACATAATATGCGTGAGGCTCTAGCTGCTCGTTTCATCTTGAAAGGCATTCCAGAGCCTCTGAACGTGAGACGGGCAGTGGATAAAGACTCTCACGCTTTTCTTATTTAATATTAACGCCTTACTGTGGGTCTATAGGCACGTTATTCAAAAATGCCGCCATGAAACTATTCACCTCGGTTAAGTTGACTTGGCTTGTGAGCATTGGACTTTTACCATGCCTTGTTTGTAAGGCTGAGACAAAAGTGCCTTGTCTCATATTTTCAGGAAATGCTGAAACAGAGCACAGCATTGATCTTGCCAAACTCAACAGAATTACTTTCGGCAACAATTCGATGATTATCTCATCATCAAAAGACGACGCCTCACAATCTGTCGAATTGTTGTACTCGCTCTATCATCACCTTGAAATCGGCGATGCCATTCCAACCGGCTTGGAATCAGGGATCGAGTCAGTAGATACTGATTCCGATTCCCGAATTTACGTCGATGCTCAAGCCAAATTTCTTTACCTGCAATCAGCATCATCAGCCAAATTCTCTATCGGAATATTTAATATCAGCGGCCACTTATTGATGACCGCCGAATTAAACGATGGAGATGCCGTGACACTCGAAGCCTTGACCCCGGGAATGTACATCGCCTTGGCATCTGACGGAAAAACCAAACTCAGTCTTAAATTCATTCTAAACTAATTATTCACATGAAATCTATTAATAAAACACCAATCATATTCGTGTTTCTTTCTCTCATAGCATTGTTAGCTTTCGCCAAACAAGAGAAAGTGCTGCAAATATTCCGCAATGGAGAAGTAGTTCAGGAATACAACATCTCAGACATTGACTATGTCGAAGTAAACGACATTATCGACTCCCCCACATCTCTTAAAGCCAATGCAGGCGCAGGACAAATTACCATCTCATGGAATAAAGTAGAAGGCGCTATATACAATATTTACCGTTCTCCCGATAATGTCAATTTCAATTTAATAGCTTCAGGACTGAACGAAACAACCTATATTGACAGCAAACCTTTGAATGGCACGAACTATTACAAGGTCAAAGCAATTGTCGACGGCGTAGAGAGCGTATATTCGTCTACAATTGCCGGAACCATGGCTGATAATGGACTCGCAAGCGGCATATATCTTGGAATCACCGGGTTTAATCAAACATTGTACACTTATCCTGTGGGGCAGGTTGCGGAAAATTCCGTAGACGGCTTCAGAAATTTCGTTGATGGCCTCACAATGAAAAACGGAACTCTTCTATACTATTCTGTAGACCAAGCAATCAATACATTACAGGCAGCAACACTTCCATCAGATCTTTCCACAGCCGCAATAGTCACCTTTACCGACGGCCTCGATCAAGGCTCAATGATGATGGATGTCCCATACAGCGATAATACTGAATATCTTGATGCCTTAAATTATCGAATAACGAATGATTCAGTCTCAGGTCAGCCTATTACAGCCTATTCAATCGGTATACGCGGACAGGATGTCGCAGATGTCAGCATGTTCAGGAATAATCTTCAGAAACTTGCGTCGTCCAATGCTAACGCGTTCGAGGTTTCCAGCATGTCGGAAGTAAACGCAAAATTCAAGGAGATTGCAGAGCAACTATCGCAAAGTAATTACATCCAGACAATAAATCTAAAAATGCCCGGTGTCGCTAACGGAACAATCGTTCGATTTACATTCGACAATGTCAGTAACGCTTATAATTCCACTCTTTACATCGAAGGGACATTTAACCTATCGACTCGTTCGCTGGAAAATGTCAAGTATGTCGGCATGACATCAACCTCAGGAAGCACTATTAAAGGGACTCAAGAAGGTATCTTTGTAAATTTAACGATCGAGGGCGTTCACACCGATGCCAACGTACTAATTGACAATAAATTCACTGATGAATGGACTTATATTTCATCAAATGGCTCATGGCAAATAAATTCCGAATTTGACAAAACAGAAAATTCCGATATAGTCACCGAGCGTAGTTCTGCCGCTATTTTGCTTGTTCTCGATTGCTCAAGTTCACTTGGAAGCGACTTTGCAACAGCTCAAAACAATGCCAAAGACTTTATCAATACACTCTACGAAGCAGTAGGGGGTGACATGGGAAATGGAGAGAATCCGGGAGAGAACATTACAATTTACTCAACCACTCCTAAAGACCTGACTTTAGCAATATGGAAAGACGGCACCCGCTATTATCTGACAACAGATGACTATTATAAGGCAAACCTGTCGGACGCAGTTATTGAAGGTTTAACCATAGTTGCCGGTGGCGAGAGCTTTATCATTTCATTAAGAGATATTCAAAGTGGCTCTATTTCAGTATTAGAAACAGCAAAAAAACTATATGAAGATATTATGCCGACGGCTGATCAGGGAACAATCATAAGCGCGAAATGGTCGGATATCAATACGGCATTAAGTTACTTTGGCGGATATTCAATTAATAGCAATCGGTATTATTATACTGCCGCTACCGATGTGAACGCATCCGGATATGCCACAAATTGCATATACGGGTCCGGAGGTAATCTCTATAATACCAAGTCTTCTCCTTATGTAAGAGGGGTGAAATCAACAGATTCCACATCAGCAATCCATTGGACAGATCCTAACGATTTAAAATTATCTGTGTTAATCAATGGCAAACAAGAATTTCTGGATGTACAAGAATATATCGAAAAGAAGGAAAGCATCGATATTATAGAAGGGGTTGCGGTCATTGCAGGAGGTGAGAAATTCGCAATCCATCTCCATGACGCCCAAAGCGGTTCTATTTCATCAGTAGAAACAGCAAGAAAACTGTATGGAGATATTATGCCCACAGCTTATCAGGGAACAATCATAAGCGCGAAATTGTCGGACATCAATACGGCATTAAGTAATTTCGGAGGAAATTCAATTAGCAGCAATCAGTATTATTATACTGCCGCTACCGATGTGGACGCATCCGGATATGCCACAAATTGCATATACGGGTCCGGAGGTAATCTCTATAATACCAAGTCTTCTCCCTACGTAAGAGGGGTATCAAAAATAGACTAATACCTGTATCTTAATCGTTGAGGCTGTGTCAAAAAATTGGCACAGTCTCTTTTTATAGTATACTGAAAGACACAAAACAAAACCCTAACTTTCACAAGCCGCCCCACACGCTCACGCTGATACCTTTATTCAACTCGTTCCTCAACCGTTACGGACATCTGCCGGAGTTGGAGAATAGGCATGGAGAAGGATTATAATTGGAAATAGAATTGGTTCAACGTCTCCGACGTTGTTTTGGGGACGGGCTCATTAACCCCATGCTGATGCACATGCATCAGCATGGGGCTTCTCACATTATAGCTCTCCGAGCTATCCCAGCCATGCTCCGAACCATGGCTACCGGAAGCTATTGCTTTGCGGTCGAGGTGTATTGGCGGTAGTGGGCGCCTTGGGGGGTGGGGTCGATGACGGTGACGGGTTTGCGGTAGACTTTGGTCATGAGGTCTTCAAGGTTTCTTGCCGCCTCGGCGCGGGCGCGACGCACGACACCGTCACGATAGAGTTTTTTTATCGAGCGGGCTTTCGCGCGCGCTTTGACCTTTCGCCAGTCGTCGGGGGTGGCTTCGGACCACTTGTTGTACCATCGCAGGTCCTTGGAGTCGATGACCTGCCAGGAGTCTTTTTCGGTCGCTTCGAAGAGTTGCACGATTTCGGGGGGAAGAGTTATTTTGATCGTGTCGCCGACGGTGTCTATCTCCAGCTTTTCAAGATCGAATGAAATGCTTCCGCGTTGTTTCTGGATGGCAAAGCACACTTTGGGATAAATCGTGTCGCAGATGGGGACTTCGTTGTAGAAATCGACCGTACATAGCTGAGCCATAGTCTCGATGTCGCCCATTCGCCCGGCTCCCACTGAAATAACATCTTTTTGGGGCATGAAGCGTGAAAGGGCAAACCACACAGCCGCCACGACAGCGCAAAGGAGCATCGCCGTGATGAGCAATCCGTTTATGAATTTCATTTTAGCCATAGTAATCAGTTTCTTTTATTAAGGGCACTCCTCCCCCCCTATCGGAAGTCTATGCTCGCCGTGTAGCCGGCTTGCTTAAATATGGTTTCAAAATAGCGTCGAGCCTTTCGGCGCGCCTCTTCAACAAGCCGCTTCTTGAACATGGGGTTGCGTTCCAGTTCTTTAAGGAGCGACGCGTTGGCGCGCTCTTTCATCAGCGCGAGTTCCTTCCCGTCGAGCCCCGAGGTTCTCATTCCAGTGAAGTTGTCATATTCCTTTTTCATGTCCATGTCGCGCCCCACGAGTTCGGTGACCACAGGGGGCAAGGTCACTTTCACGGTCATCGCCCTGTCGTCGAACTCGAGGTCATCAATCTGAAGCTCCGACAAGTCGATATAGGCGCGCATGTAGGTGGAATAGGAATAGGCGGCGATGCGTTTCCCCCATTCAAGACGCCAAAAGTCGCCCTCGTCGGTCCACTTGGGGACTTTAGTGATGCTCATCGAGGCAAACACCATCTTGTCGGCTGACTTTATTTCTTCATAGAGTCCTGTAGACGGAGATTCGGCACATGATTCAACAAGCAGAAGCCCCAACGCCATGGTCAAGGCAAGTATTATGTCAGTGAAACGTTTCGGCATAATGGTATTAAGATATTATGTGTGTGACACAAATTTAGCGAAACTTCCCCAAAAGTCCAAGTCGGCGGCGTTAATGAAACAAAAACGAGCTTCCGCCGGGATTTTGCCGCTCGAGGAGGAATGACGCATCATTGATAACATTGGGAATTCGGTTTTTATTGTGTAACTTTGCGTAAGATTGGCAATCGCCGCCATCGGATTTTTTTGGATATGAAACGATCAGACTTTGAAATAATGGCTCCGGTGGGCTCCTATGAGTCGCTCTACGCCGCCATCAACGCAGGAACCGACGCCGTTTACTTCGGCATCGAGGGGCTCAACATGCGCGCCCGCTCGGCTAATAATTTTACCGTGGAGGATCTCCACAAGATAGCCGATATATGCCGCCAACACGGAGTGAAGACTTATCTGACGGTCAACACGATCGTCTATGACTCGGACATGGAGACGCTTCATTCGATAGTCGACGCCGCGCGCGACGCCGGGGTGTCGGCAATAATAGCAAGCGACATCGCCGCTATCTCCTATGCCCGCAGCATAGGGGTGGAGGTCCATATATCAACCCAGGTCAATGTCACCAACATCGAGGCTGTGAAATTCTATTCGCAGTATGCCGACGTGATGGTGCTGGCGCGCGAGCTGAACCTCGACCAGGTAGCCGAGATTTCACGCCGCATAAAGGAGGAGAATATATGTGGTCCTCACGGCGAGCTGACAAGGATAGAGATGTTCTGCCACGGAGCGCTCTGCATGGCTGTGTCGGGTAAATGCTATCTGAGCCTGCACGAGATGAACCGAAGCGCCAACCGCGGCTCATGCGGGCAGATATGCCGCCGAGGCTACACGGTGACCGACCGCGAGACGGGTGAGGAGCTCGCTGTGGAAAACAAGTATATCATGTCGCCCAAGGATCTTAAAACGATCCATTTCCTTAACAAGATGATCGACGCGGGAGTGTCGGTGTTCAAAATCGAGGGAAGGGCGCGCGGACCCGAGTATGTTAAAATCGCAGTCGAGTGTTACAACGAGGCTATCTCGGCGGTGTGTGACGGCACTTTCACCGAGGAGAAAATAGCGGGATGGGAAGAGCGGCTTTCCACCATTTTCAACCGCGGCTTCTGGGACGGCTATTATCTGGGGCAACGCCTCGGGGAGTGGTCATCGAAATATGGCTCGTCGGCTACGCGCACCAAGGTGTATGCCGCCAAGGGAATACGCTATTTCAGCAATATAGGCGTAGCCGAGTTCCTGATGGAGAGCGGCGAGCTGCACACGGGCGACGAAATCGTCATCACAGGTCCCACTACCGGCGCGATAATCATGACCGTCGATGAGATACGCGTTGACCTGAAGCCGGTGGAGAAAGCTGTGAAAGGGTACCATTTCTCTATCAAAGTCGCCGAGAAAATACGCCCCTCCGACCGTCTTTTCATATGGGAAAAGAAAGAGATTGACAAATAACACCGTCGGCAGCATAACGAAACAAAGGTGGCGCGTGGTTTCACGCGTCACCTTTTGATTATATATCAGTATAGACAGGTGGCTTAGAATGCCTGTAGACAAAGTTCGGTGAGCCATATCCACAAGGGACAGAATCCGATGAAGAGGATCACGCTCAATGTCAATGAAGAGGTTCCTGTAGCCACATAAGTGTTGTATTCGTCGGCAATAATAATACCAGAGAATGCAGGGGGAAGAGCTGCCGCAACAACGAGCATCTTGAGGTTAAGCGGGTCCATGTGGAAGAGAAGACCGAGAATGAGCACCACTGCGGGCATCACGATCATCTTCATGATAGAACCCAGAATTGCCTGCCAGTTGATTGTGATCTGGATTGCGGCAAGGGTAATACCGGCTGAGAATACCGCCATTGAGGCGTTGGCTTTAGCGATAAGTTCGAAAGAAGGGCTCAGATAAGCGGGCCAGGGAATACCTGCGAGCACCCATATCACGGCAAGGATAGGAGCCCATGCGACCGGCTGTTCAAGCGCGTGGATCACAGGTTTCCAGGCGCTCTCCTTTTTGGTAGAGCCGGGATTCTGCTTTTCAAGAGAAGCGTTCATCAGAGAAAGTCCCACAGGAATACCGATAGCGTTCACCACGATACCTACGATAGCCACGACAAGAGCGACAGATGGAGATGTTCCGAATATAGGCTCCAGAACGGCAAATCCGAGGAAGCCGATGGTAGGCGAACCACTGATCAAGGCACTTACCGCAGCGTCGGCTCCGGTGTTTTTCTTAAACATGCGGAAGACGAAGTAGACAAGCATGAAGCACGCCATGATTCCTATCGCCGACACAAGCGTCAGCTTAATATCTTTCACAAGGTCTTCGCGTGTAGCCTGAACGATTGAAACGAACAACGCTGCCGGCAACGCATAGTCGAGCACCACCTTATTGAATTTCTTGGCGTCATCGCCCGAGAAGATTTTTTTCTTCCCCGAGATATATCCCGCAAGCATCACCACGATAATCGGGACGATTGCATATAGAATGACATGAGAAATATCCATAATCTAAATTTTTATTGTGATACATTTATTTTTTTAAGCTGCCCCCTCCTCCATTATGAAGGAGGGGTACAGTCGGGGAATTTTATTATACTGTGTAGTCGATAAGCGGAGTGGGGTTGAGGTAACCGATGTGTCCGCTTTCCTTACCGGCATCAGCGGCAAGCTGCACGTTGATAATGTTAGGCTCTTTTGAGGCGATTGCCGCTGTAAGGGCTTCAGTAAGCTCAGCAGGGGTGGTGACATAGGCGTTCTTCACTCCGAAGACATCGCCCATCTTGTCATATCGGGCGGCAAGGTCAAGGGTGGTAGGAGCGGGGTCATGCTCGATAGAAGGATCGGTGCTCGGGTTGACACCGATGCTGTTGTAGATACCGCCATTGTTGAAGATAACCACGGTTACAGGGAGCTTGAAGCGGCATATTGTCGCAAAGTCCATGCCTGAGAATCCGAATGCGGAGTCGCCTTCGATTGCCACAACCGACTTGCCGGTAGCGACAGCGGCACCGATTGCCGATCCCATACCCATACCCATGATCGCCCAGGTAGCGCAGTCGACACGGTGACGAGGCAGAGTCATGTCGATAGAGTCACGAGTGTCATCGAGAGTGTTGGCGCCTTCGTTGATCAAGATAATGTCGGGGTTGCTTTCAAGAATGGGCTTGACAGCGCTAAGGGCGCTCCAGTGGTTCATGGGCGACAATGAAGCCGCATCCTTAAGACGCTGAGCGAATTTTTCGTTCTTAACCTTTGCCTCAGCCTGAAGCGATGATACCCAATCGGGATCAGCGCTCATCTTCTTGCCTTCAAGACCGGCAAGGATGGCATCGAGTGAAAGTCCCATGTCGCCTACGACCGGCGCTGCGATGGGCACATTGACATCAATCTCCTGAGGCTCAACCTCGAGCTGGATAAACTTCATGTCGGGGTTCCATTTACCTTTACCGAATGACAGCATCCAGTTAAGACGCGCGCCGATAATGAGGACAACGTCGGCTTTCTCCATGATGGTAGAACGGCAGGACAGGGCGCTAAGCGGACCATTGTCGGGCATAAGTCCCTTTGCCATTGACATGGGGAGATAAGGGATATTGTAGGTTTCGATGAGTTTCTTGATCTTGTCGTCGACCTGAGCGTAGGCAGCACCCTTTCCAAGAAGAACGGCAGGGCGTTTAGCCGATGAAAGAATCTCGACAGCACGGTCGACAGCCGACTGGTTAGGAGCCACTTCAGAATAAACGTCGACCGGCTCGTAGAACAATTTCTGAGCTTCGGAAGCGTCCATGATTTCAGCCAATGCCGGAGTGGTCATGTCGATATACACGCCACCGGGACGACCGCTGACAGCAGCGCGGTAAGCGCGAGCCACGGCTCCGGGGATGTCCTTGGCATGGCTGCATCGGAAAGCCGCCTTTACCAATGGACGGGCGGTGTTGAGCTGGTCAAGCTCTTCGTAGGTTCCCATCTTCATGTCGACCATAGTGGGGTCGGTGGCTCCTGAAATCTGAATCATAGGATAGCAGTTGACAGTGGCGTTGGCTGTCGCAGTCAATCCGTTCATGAAGCCAAGAGACGAAACGGTGAGCAACACGCCCGGTTTCTTGGTCAGATATCCGTGGGTTGCGGCAGCCATACCGGCTTGCTGCTCGAAACGGAATCCGACGTATTTTACGCCGACTTTCTGCATAGCGTAGGCAGTTTCTGTCACAGGTATGCCTACCAACCCGTATACTGTGTCAAGACCGACGCGCTTGAGCGCTTCAGCGAGAATATACATACCGGTCACTTGCTCGGGAAATTTCGGAGCGGAGGGTGTATTTGAAGTAGTATTAGCCATAATTTTATTATTTTTCTTTAATTTTTTAAAATCGTTTTCGCTTAAAAAGAAGGCTTGCCGATTGCTGACCTATCAGATGCCAGAGCAACCTGCAAGCCTTGTGTTTTTTCGTTAGTCTCAGACTATATCTCGCTTACTTGGCGGGAGCGTCGGTTTTTGGCATCGGAGCGGTTGTTCCGTTAGCCTTGAACTGAGCCTGCTGATCGGCGGTGTAGCCGAGTGAAGTAAGAATCTCTTCAGTGTTTCCTCCGAGTGAAGGACATGGTCCGTAGGTAGGCTGATAGTTAGAGATGGTGAAGGGCACGCCGACAGTAACGAATTCGCCGATATTTCCGCCCTGATTGATTCGAACGAGGGTGTTACCGTCATAAAGCGATTCATCGGTCATCATTTCCTTGGTTGAGAGCACCGGTCCTACAGGAACGCCTGCCTTGCCGAGGATATCGGTAACTTCATATTTTGTCTTGTCGGCAGTCCACTCGCCGATACGCTTGTAGATTGCCTGCTTGTTGCGGTCGCGGGCGTCGGCGGTGTTGAAGTCGGGATTTGTGAGCCAATCCTGGAAACCGACAGCGTTACAGAAGAGTTCGAAGTCTTTTGCGCCGCGCTGAAGGACGATGTAGACATAGTTGTTGGCGTCGAGCTCAGAGTCATAACCTCCGGCAGGTTTACATTTATAAGTCCAACCAAGGACACCGCCGCCTTCGATATTTCCTGAACGAGGAACACAGTCACCGAATTTACCGTCAGGATACTGCGGGAACTGGGTCAAATAACCGATCTTGTCAAGAGTCAACTGGTCACGGGTCTTGATACGGCAAAGGTTAAGACAAGCATTGTGCATTGACTGATATACGTAGCTTCCTTCGCCTGTGATGCCACGCTGGATAAGCGCCGCAAGAATACCGATTGCGAGGTGCATACCGGTGTTAGAGTCACCAAGCGCCGCTCCTGACTGAGTAGGGATGTTGTATTCGCCGTCAAACCAACCTGTAGTAGAGGCGGCAGCCGCTGTCACCTGAGCGATAGGTTCGTATGCCTTCAAGTCCTTATATTTTGACGACACGGGGAAACCCTTGATTGTTCCATAGATACATTTAGGATTCAACTGATGCACAGCCTCCCAGCTGAAACCGAGTTTATCCATTGCTCCCGGGTGGAGGTTTTCAATAAAGATATCGGCCTCTTTAATAAGTTTGGTAAGGATTTCCTTTCCGTCGGGAGTCTTGGCATCGAGCGCCAAAGATTTCTTGTCACTGTTCAACTGAAGGAAGTAGTAGCTCGGTTCGTTGGGGTCAAACTGCAATTCTTTACGAGTGGCATCGCCCACGCCCGGACGTTCAATCTTGATCACATCGGCTCCAAGCCATGCTAACAATTGAGTACATGAAGGTCCTGATTGAACTTCGGTAAAATCTACAACTTTGATTCCTTGTAATGGTGCTGTGTTCATAGTCTTTTTATTTTAATTTATTTATATGAGTTTATTCGTTTAGTGCATATATCACAAGAACAAGCGTAAGCGCATTTAGGTTGAAAGAAAAATAGTAATTTTCTTAATTTTAATCTTTTTAACAAAATGAATTCCAGGGTCAAATTCCGCCGGAAACGCCTGCCGCCGCAGGCTGTCGGAGAGAGAGAGCGTGAGTGAGTGACGAAGCTCGGCGCCCGCTGCGTCAAAATCGCAGAGGCATGGAGATGCCGCCATTTTGACAGAATCAGGTGAAGGCAAGATGATGTTACGAAACGATTAAATTTGAAGCGCGCCCTATGAGATGTCGGCTGCATTTCGTAACTTTGTAGGAGAAGATAACCTTAATTCAAATGCAGCTTTGCTAAAAATGAAAATATCAATCAAAATATTTCTGACAATAATGCTTGCGGTGTCGGCGATGTCGGCTGCCGCTCAATCAGTGTTGCCATTACCGTTGCAAAGCCAGATTCCCCCATTGATGCACAACGACCTTGCATCGATCAACGCATGGAAACCTGAAATCAAAACACTCACCCCTATCATTGCAGAAGAAGAGGAGGAAGCTCCTGAATATATCGCCGATATGCTTGCATTTGCTCGCAAGTTTTCGGGCACCCGCTATCGCCGCGGCGGCAAAACCCCGAAAGGGTTTGACTGCTCAGGCTTCACCGGCTACGTGTTCCGCCAATTCGGCATCAACCTCAACGCCGACTCGCGCTCGCAGTATCTTCAGGGCGAAGCGGTGAGCAACGACGCAATGCAGCCCGGCGACCTCGTGTTCTTCTCAGGACGCGCCCGCTCGAAATCGCGTGTTGGCCACGTGGGCATCGTCACTTCGGTCGACGCTGAAAAGGGCACATTCAAATTTATCCATTCCTCAACCTCATCGGGAGTTATAGAGAGCCGTTCAACCGAGCCTTATTACCACAACCGCTACATCGGCGCGCGCAGGGTTGAATAATCGGCGACACGGTTAAATCACTTTAAGAGCCGGGGTAAACAAAAAAATTTGAGCAGACGCAAAAGGTTTCATATCTTTGCGCCATGGAATGGCTTCATAGCATATTTTTCACTCATTCGCCGCTGCAGGCAGTAATAGTCCTGGCGGTCATCATCGCTCTCGGTCTCGGACTGGGCAAGATTCACGTGTTTGGTATTTCACTCGGTGTCACCTGGGTGTTTTTTGCCGGCATTCTCGCAGGACATCTCGGTTTTTCAATCGACCCGTCGATGTTAAGCTACGCCGAGAGTTTCGGCTTGGTCCTGTTTGTCTATGAACTCGGGCTTAAAGTGGGTCCGGGCTTCTTCAGTTCATTTCGCAAGGGGGGCATAGAGTTGAATATGCTCGGACTCGGAGTAGTGTTGCTCGGAACTCTCTGCGCCATCGGCATTGGCGAGGCTCTGCACATCTCGATGGCTGACATGGTGGGAATCCTGTCGGGAGCGACCACCAACACGCCCGCGCTCGGAGCCGCCCAGCAGGCATTGGAGCAGATAGGAATGTCGGCTAACGGAGCCGCTCTGAGTTGCGCCGTGACTTATCCGCTCGGAGTCGTCGGGGTTATTCTCGCCCTCATTTTTGTGAGAAAATGCTTTGTAAGACCGTCGGACATCGTGGATCACAGCAGCGAGCAGGACAATCACACCTATATCGGGGCATTCAGGATTCACAACCCCGCCATCTATGGCAAAAACATTCATGACGCAGCCGCGCTGGTGGCGCCTAAATTCGTGATTTCACGACTGTGGCGCGACGGAGTGGTGACGATTCCTACTTCCGACACCGTTCTTGAGGAAAATGACCGTGTGCTGGTGATAACCAATGACAATGACGTTCCGGCGCTGACGGTGCTTTTCGGAGAGCAGGAGAAAACCGACTGGAACACCGACGATATTGACTGGAACGCAATTGACAGCCGACTCATATCGAAACACATCGTCATTTCACGTCCCGAGATAAACGGGCGCAAACTCGGCTCGCTGAGACTGCGCAACACTTATGGAATCAATATCTCAAGGGTTTTGCGAAGCGGTGTGACGCTTCTCGCCACCCCTCAGCTGGTGCTTCAACTTGGCGACCGCCTGACCGTTGTGGGCGAGGCAAAGGCTATCGAAAATGTGGAAAAGGTGCTCGGCAACACGGTGGTGGCGCTGAAGGACCCCAATCTTGCCGCAATCTTCATAGGCATCGTTCTGGGACTTCTCGTAGGGTCGATTCCCATCGCTATTCCGGGTATTTCGACTCCGGTGAAACTGGGACTCGCCGGCGGTCCCATCGTAGTGGGTATCATCATAGGAAGATTCGGACCGCAGTTCCATCTGGTGACCTACACCACGCGAAGCGCCAACCTGATGCTGCGCGGAATAGGGCTTTCACTTTATCTGGCGTGTCTCGGTCTTGACGCGGGAGCTCATTTCCTCGAAACTATAATGCGCGCCGACGGAGTGCTGTGGATAGGTGTGGGATTTGTGATAACGGTAGTGCCGGTGGCTATAATGGCTGTGGTGGCTATGAGATGGAAACACCTTGACTTCGGCTCGGCTTGCGGAATGCTGTGCGGNGCAATGGCTAACCCGATGGCGCTGACCTATGCCAACGACACTCTTCCNGGCGACAATCCCGCCGTAAGCTATGCCACGGTCTATCCGCTCGCAATGTTCTCGCGAGTGGTCATAGCACAGTTGCTCGTGCTCTTTTTCCTATAATATCAGTATGATTTTCCGGTGATGATGGCGCGGATGTCATTGAGCTTGTTGAGCGCCGCCATCGGAGTGAGATTGTTGATGTCGATGTTTATAATCTCATCGCGTATCTGAGTCAGCACCGGGTCGTCGAGCTGGAAGAATGAAAGCTGCACTCCGGCGCGCTCGTCGGCTATCTTGCCGAGGTCTTTGTTCATCGACTCCTGGCGNTTGGCTGTTTCAAGATGTTTCAGCACTTCATTGGCGCGCTTCACTATCGACTGAGGCATTCCGGCAAGTTTAGCCACGTGGATTCCGAAGCTGTGTTCGCTGCCGCCCTGAGCGAGTTTGCGCAGGAACACCACTTTGCCGTTGATCTCCTTGACCGACACATTGAAGTTTTTGACTCTCGGGAAACTTGCCTCCATGTCGTTAAGTTCATGATAGTGGGTTGCGAAGAGAGTCTTTGGGTGAGCCGNTCCATATTCATGGATATGCTCCACGATAGCCCACGCAATGGAGATGCCGTCGTAGGTCGAAGTGCCTCGTCCAAGTTCGTCGAAGAGAATAAGGCTTCGCTCGCTCATGTTGTTGAGTATCGCCGCCGCTTCATTCATCTCCACCATGAAGGTCGATTCGCCGAGCGAAATATTGTCGCTCGCCCCCACACGGGTGAAAATCTTGTCGACAATGCCTATGTGAGCCGACTCGGCTGCAACGTAGCACCCTATCTGGGCAAGTAGCACGTTGAGAGCGGTNTGGCGCAACAATGCCGACTTACCCGACATGTTGGGACCGGTAATCATCATGATCTGCGTCGAGTTGTTGCCCAGCTTCACNGTGTTGGATATATAGGGCTCGCCCGGAGGGAGCTGTTTNTCAATGACGGGATGGCGACCTTCGATGATGGCGATGTCGAGCGAGTCGTCGACAACAGGGCGGTTATAGTGGTTTTCCATCGAGGCGCGCGTGAATGCCGACAGCACGTCAAGCCGTGCCGCCAGTGAAGCGTCGAGCTGTATGGCGGGAATATATTCGGCNACGCAAGCCACAAGCTCGGCGTAAAGACGAAATTCGATTGAGGCTATTTTCTCCTCCGCTCCGAGGATGGTCTCCTCATACTCCTTCAATTCCTGGGTGATGTAGCGCTCGGCGTTGACGAGCGTCTGCTTTCTTATCCACTCCGACGGAACCTTTTCCTTATGGGTGTTGGTGACTTCGATGTAGTANCCAAACACGTTATTGTAGCCTATCTTAAGGCTCGGGATNCCGGTGGCGGCGCTTTCACGCTCCTGCACCTCGCGCAGATAGTCTTTTCCCTTGCTTGATATTTCCCTGAGGCGGTCAAGCTCCTCGTCGACGCCGGGACGTATCACCCTCCCCTTGTTAATAGCGGCAGGAGCGTCCTCGACAATCTCGCGGTCGATGCGGTCGCGCAGTTTCAGGCANGGGTTCAACTGCTCGCCTATGGTCTTGAGCGCTTCAAGGTCGGCGTCACAAGCAAGCCGCTTTATAGGTTCTATAGCCGAGAGAGCGTTGCGAAGCTGAATNAGTTCGCGGGGAGTCACGCGCCCNACGGCAACCTTTGAAATCACACGCTCCATGTCGCCGATCTGCTCGAGATTTTCAATCANNGCNTCGCGCTGCTCGGGATTGCGGAAGAAATATTCCACNACGTCNAGGCGCTTGTTGATGGCATTGACATCTTTNAGCGGAAANAGTATCCATCGGCGCAACAGGCGNGCTCCCATNGGACTGACCGTGCGGTCAATCACGCTNAGNAGGCTCTTGCCGTCCTCATTCATGCTGTCGATAAGCTCAAGATTGCGCACAGTGAACTTGTCGAGCCTCACAAANCGCTCCTCTTCGATGCGGTTTATGCGGTTTATGTGGCNTATCTGAGTGTGCTTCGTGATGTCGAGATAGTGCAGCACGGCACCTGCGGCTACAATAGCGGCGTGAAGGCTGTGTATGCCGAATCCTTTCAGGTTTTTCGTCTCGAACTGNCGNAGCAATCGCTCGTGGGCGGCATCCTCGGTGAAAATCCAGTCGTCGAGCTCAAACGACAGCAACCGGCTTGTGAAGGTCGATTCAAGCAACTTGCGGTTGCCGCGCTCAACAAGTACCTCCTTCGGNGAAAAATTGTTGAGCAGTTTCTCGATATAGTCGGCAGGACCCTCGGCGGCAAGAAACTCGCCGGTGGAGATGTCGAGAAAAGCTATTCCGATCAAACCCGATTTGGCGAAATGGACTGCGGCAAGGAAGTTGTTTTCCTTGTGATTGAGCACATTGTCGTTGACCGCNACTCCGGGGGTGACGAGTTCGGTTATGCCGCGCTTCACCAGNTTCTTGGTGAGTTTAGGATCCTCAAGCTGTTCGCATATCGCCACGCGCTTGCCCGCCCTTACAAGTTTNGGCAGATAGGANTCNAGNGCATGATGGGGGAATCCGGCNAGCTCNACATATTGNGCCGANCCGTTGGCGCGNCNCGTCAATGTTATNCCNAGAATCTCNGANGCNGCTATNGCNTCGTCNGANAANGTTTCNTAGAAGTCNCCCACACGAAAAAGCAAAACNGCATCGGGATGTTTCTGTTTCATCTCGATATACTGCTTCATGAGGGGAGTTTCAACGATTTTCTTTGCCACGGCGATAGGATTTTTAGGGAACAAATTATAGTGTAAAGTTAGCATTTCCCCTCAATCCGTGCAAATGTGACATGGCAAAATAATGCATTAACCCGATAAATGACAGATTAAATGCCGCCCTAACGGAAAGCCATAGACGCACAAGAAAGGCTTGATTGCAAGATTTAATATGAGTTGCAAAATCACGGTCAAAACATAAAATCAAGAAAACCCATTGGAAAGTAGCGTTAAATTTGCCTAAATCAAAAAGATATAATAAATTTGTATCGTCAATCCGGACTGACAGAACATATTAATTAAAAGAGGAAGCGTTTTGCTTATCTTGCAAATGAAAACCTGAGAAATTTTCACCGTACGCAAGAGGTAACAAGACGGTTCTCACGCTATAGCGTGGGCAGCTGTTTCATATCTCGCGTACACGGTTTTCTCAGGACCATCATTTGGAGATGTGGTAATGCAGTCCACGCTTCTGTTTTCTGAGAACGGCCGACAGGACTGTAAGGCCAAACAAATCGATATTTAAGTAATGAAAAAAATATTAGCTTTTATTCTTGCTTGTATTATTTCTATCACTATGTATGCTGATATGAATGACTCATGTGGCAGTCCAAACAATCAAGTAGTCGTAACATTAGTAAAGGAGCAGCATGGAGATATGTATAAAGTTGTAGCGAGAGGTTATGGTGTTAACTCCAATAATACTGTGACTTTCAAGGTCAAATGCATTGACGGAATTGAAAGATATCGGGATGGCTCAATAGACATACGTAATGGCGAGGGGGAAACCAGCTATGTATATGTTAAAGCCTCGGACATCCAAATTACCAATAAATACTGCATCGTGAAATAAGTATTTTCATATTGTCTCTATTCAATGAGATGATATTTTCTTAAAGGAGGCTGCGTCAAAACATCGCCATATCCCTACTATCGCAATTTTGAGGCAGCCTCACTTTTATTATATGAACAAACTCCTCCTCAGCTAAAAAGGGGGAAGCAGAGAAAATCAGCGGGCTGTACTCGTTGAGGTTCAACGTCTCCGACATTGGTTTGAGTAGGAGTGCGGGTAGTCCCCATGTAAAGGCGTCCGCCATTTACATGGGGTTTCTCGGATTAGCGCATCTCCGATGCTCTTTGTTGGGGTTGAGTGGCAAAATATTCAGAGATATAGTGACATGGCGTGCCATGTCAGCAAACACGCTCATTGGTTATCACCTAATTACATCTCACAATAGTTTTTTAGAAAGTGAAAATCGCGAGCGATGTCCTTACGTTTTCGCCATATCGCGCGGAATTTTTATCGTGGTGGCGCAACTTTTTATCGGCATGAAGCATCTAATGGATAAAAACAATAAACCCGGAAAATCATGAAACTTAAATCAATCTTTGCCATCGCATTAATTGCTGCTGTCGGAACAGCCTGCAATCCGGCGACCGTATTCGGAAAACTGAAGGGCGAAAAGCCGTCGGAAACCAGAGTCAATCAGACTCATTCATTTGAAAACATAATGGGCATCGACTCATCGAGGGGTATTATCGTTCACTATACCCAACAACCGACGACTGAGCCGGTGAGGATAGAGGGACCGGAAAACGTGGTAGCCGAGCTTGAAATCAAACTTGATAAAAAAGGGATTCTCGACCTGTCAATGAAATCGGGCAAGAATTTCCGCTACAATTCTGCCGAGGACCATGTGCAAGTCTGGGTAAAAGCGCCCGCCGTCACGTCATTCAAAGCCTCATCGGGCAGTTTAATAAGCGTCGAGGAACCGATTGTCTCGGCGGCGTCAATCAAAATCAAAGTGTCATCAGGAGCGGATATACGCATGAAGTCGCTCACCGCAGGAACGGCGACCATCACAACATCATCGGGCGCAAATATTGACCTACACGCGCTTACCGCTGACGTAGCCATTTTAAAGTCGTCGTCGGGAGCCAATCTGGACATCGATTCAGTAGCGATTTCCGACGCGCTGACCGCCGAAGCATCATCGGGGGCAGTTGTCGAAATGGCATCGGGCACGGCTGCAAAAGGTTATTTCAACGCATCGTCGGGCGCGTCGGTTAGAGCCGGAAAAGTGACAGCGCAAAGCGGCGAATGCAAAGCTTCGTCAGGCGGCAGCATCAAGTCGTCGATTAAAAACGCAACTGTCAAACAATCGTCGGGAGGCGGAGTGACAAACAATAATTAGCTTCAAGCATAAAAAACGACAGCCGCCATTAACAGTAATGGCGGCTGTCGTTTTTTTATGAGATATAAATTATTCAGTTCCGAAACGAATGGCGGGACCGGCTCCTTGCTGCGTCGGAGCAGCGGGTTTAGCCTCCTCTTTAGGCGCTCCCGGCTGAGCAGCGGGGGCAGCGGTCTTACCCATGGCGCGGATATCGTTTGACACTTTTTTGTCGCGATTGAACGCCGGGCTTTTCTCCAAGGCATCGATAAACATATCGTCATCCATCTGCGAAGGAGTGAGCACGATGAAACGCGACTTGACTTTATCGTCACGAATCTTATTAGCCGCCTCCTGTCCGTAGTCCTTGGTGATGTCGATGTCGTCGATAGGATCGTTTTTAGGCGTTTTGCCAAATGAAACTTTAGTGGGTTTCTTTCCGTTTTCGACCGAAAGCTGGAAGCCGGCGGCAAGAATGGTAATCTTCACACGGTCGCCGAGCGACTTGTCATAAGCCGCACCCCAGATCACATCCACCTCCTCGTCGATGCCATTGATGAAGGTGGTGAGCTCGTCGGTCTCCCCTGCCATGAGCGGAGTCTCAGCCTCGGGATTGAAATAGAGGTTGAAAAGGAGCTTCTTGGAAGTCATGATGTCGGTGTCACGGAGCAACGGGGACTTGAGCGCATCCTCGATAGCTTTTGTCACACGCCCCTCGCCTTCGCCATATCCGGTCGAGATGATAGAGGCGCCGCCATTGCGCAACGTGGTGTCGACATCGTTGAAGTCGAGGTTTATTCGACCCTTGCTGGTGATGAGTTCCGAGATGCTTCGCGCTGCGGTGGTAAGAGTGTCGTCAGCCTTGTCGAACGCATTGACGAAGCTGTAGTCGGGATAGATGTCAGGCAGACGCTGATTGTTTATCACCAGGAGGGCGTCGACATATTTTCCCATCTCCTCAACTCCGAGGAGCGCTTTCTTGATTTTGCTAATTCCCTCGAAAAGGAATGGGATGGTGACGATTCCCACAGTGAGCAATCCTCTTTCACGGGCAATGCGCGCAACTACCGGCGCCGCTCCGGTTCCGGTTCCGCCACCCATACCGCCGGTGATAAAGACCATCTTGGTGGAATCTTCGAAGAGTTCGGCGATGCGGTCGGCAGCCTCTTCAGCCGCCATTTTGGCGATTTCAGGTTTATTTCCCGCGCCGAGACCGTTGCCGATTTCCACACGCTTAGGCACGCTCAACGCATTAAGCTGCTGGCGGTCGGTGTTGAGAATGACAAACGATACATTCTCGATATTCTGCTTATACATGTGCTCGACGGCATTGCATCCGCCACCGCCCACGCCCACGACTTTAATGATGGTGTCCATAGGTTTTCCGGTAGAAAACCCTGCGTCATCCATAGCCGGTATATTATCTGTATCCATTTTAGGGTCGATTTTTCTTATTCAACATTAATCACAAAACACAAGCTGCCGATCACTCTCCGTCAGGATCATTAAAGATGTTCTCTCCCATGCGGCGCAATCTGTCCCACATCTTGGAACGGAAACCCGAGCCGCCTTCATTGTCAGGGTTACGGGGCTTTTTCTTTTCCTTCTCGGAGGAATCCTTGCGGGTTCCGCGCTCTTCAATCGGCGCAGGCTCGTCGGGATTCTGAACCGGCACGATAATCTCCATGCATTCCTGGGGATTGTCGGAAGCCGCCTTGTTGAGAAGCGCCACGATGTCGATCATCTCGAAGCCTTGGAGACGGGGGTCGGAAATGCGGATAGTGTTGGGTATACTTCCCAAACGCACTTTCACGCCGCTTTGTTTTGCAAGCATGTCGGTGAATCCTTTCAATTTCGTTCCGGCACCCACCAGCACTATGCCGCCGGCAAGATCGGAAGTAAGCTTATAGCCTGCATATTTAGCCTGCTCGGTTATATTGACGGCAATCTCTCCGGCACGCGCCCTGATGAAGTTGTTGACCTCGACGGGGTCGCCGTCGAAATCATGCTTGTGATAGTTGGGTTCGGGATTGACGGCATCGCCGATGGCGCGCTTTATCTCCTCGGCGCGTTCCTCAGTGTAGCGGAGCGCCATGACGTCGCGGGTGATGTTGCGCGAGCCAAGTGGCAAGGTGGCGAGATAGCGCAGAGTGCCGTTCTTGTAGACCGAAACGGTGGTGGTCTCAGCGCCAAAGTCGACAAGCATGCATCCGAGTTTGCGTTCATCGGCAGAGAGCACCAGGTCGGCGATAGCCAGCTGACGCACGTAGATAGCCTTGATGGAGATGTTCTGCAACTTGCTGATCGCAATTTCGATGTTACGCAATATTTTCGGGCGGCAAGTGATGAGATTGATATCGGCGACGATATTCGTTCCAAACGTGCCGACTGGAGTGAAGCACTCCAGATTGTCGACCACGAAACTGCGGGGACGCACCTCGACAACAGTCCTCTCGGACAATCCGCTTGCCTTAGCCTCTTCCTTTATCTGCTCGACAATCTTGGATGTAATCTCGGTTTCCTCATTATATTGACGCACCACCTGGCGTGAAGTGGTCATCATCGACCGTCCTCCTATCGCCACATAAAGGCTCTTTATCTTCCGGGGAGAAACCACGTTGTGATTCTCCAGCCGGCGAATGAGCAAGCGGATGCGATTGCTCAGTTCATCGACATTCTGAATGATTCCATAGCGAACGACATCGACGGCGTTCTCCTCCTCAACGGCGAGAAGCGACAAGATGCCGGTGTCATCCACCGAGCCGACTGCGGCTCTGATATGCGAACTGCCTATTTCAAGTGCGGCGATATATTTAGGTTCCATGATCTATATAATGCGAAATAGTTATTATCTGTTATTTTCATCAACCATCATCGTTCCCACGTCGGGAATCTCCTGCTCAGCCTCGATGTCGACGGTGCTTATCGCCTGATGGAGTTTTTTGACTCGGCGCGTAGCCACGATTTGCCCTCGCCACTTCACCGAGAGGGTGTCGTAGAAATCCCATCCTCTCACGGGAAGAATCTTCTTGTAGGCGAGACGCAGACGGTCAAACTTGTCGCCGAGATTCTCCATGTCGCCAATATTGATGACGTGACCGTGGATCATCGGCACAAGAATCACATTGCGGCGGTCGTAAGCCTTAATGTGGGTTATAAGTGTCGTCCATGTAGAGTCGCTGTTGATATAGGAAATCAACGGCAACATCGCCGTAGGCGGGAAATCGCGGGTGAATGAGCCTGAAACGATCGGCACGTCGGAATGATAACGCGCCGTAGCCGATATGCGTTTTCCGGCACGGTTGATATAGTAAGAGCTGTCGCGGTCAAAAATTCGCGCCACCGGCTCGAGGGGATCAACTTCGACATGAACGCGATTGTCGGTAGTAACAACGCATCTGACACGCTCAATGTTGTCGATCGAGGCAAGCATACGCTCAATACTGTCGGTGTTTATCTGATGAATGCGCATTTTCTCAGCCTCCTCGGGGAGCTTTCCAAGCTCGCGGGTGATCTCCTTGACGGTCACAAAACGTGACTCGATGGGATCGACGACTATTCCGCGACACAGTTCCGTCGCCGACTGATTGCGTGACCATGACACAGCCACCACAATGTAGGCAAGAAGCACGAGGGATAATATGACGCGTAACAGTTTCATGTTCCTATTCAGAAGTAACGGCGCTGACTATTTCAGGGAGATAATTGCAGATGTCTCCGGCACCCACCGTCAACAAGATTTCAAAGTTACGATTTTTTATCGTTTTTATCAAATCCTGCTTAATAATCATTTCTTTATCGTCGACAGTGAGACGGTCAAAAATTATTTTTGACGTAACACCCTCGATGGGTTCCTCGCGAGCGGGATAGATGTCGAGGAGAATGACCTCGTCGGCAAGCGACAACGCCTCGGCAAACTGGGGGGCGAAGTCACGCGTGCGCGAATAGAGATGGGGCTGAAACGCCACGGTGACGCGACGTCCCGGATAGAGGGCTTTCACCGAATTGATTGACGCTTTGATTTCATCGGGGTGGTGGGCGTAGTCATCAATGACGGCACGCACGGGGGATGTCTCTTTGAGCCAAAATTCGAAACGGCGCTTGGGTCCCTGGAAAGTTTCGATAGCGAGGCGAGCCTTTTCGGCGTCCATCTCTCCGGTAAGGTGGCATGCCGCCAATGCGGCGACGGCATTCTCTATGTTTATTTCCACAGGCACCCCAAGGGATATGTCGGCAATCCTGACATCGGGACCGACAAAGTCAAAAACAATCTCTCCATCGGAATGGCGGATGTTTTCGGCATGGAAATCGCCCGACTCCTTGGAGTAGGTATAAACCTCCACCCCTTCATGAGGACGCGGAATGAGTTTCAATCCCTCATGTATTATCAATTTGCCGCCGGGACGCACCAATTCGGTGAAGATGGCAAAGCTTTCAAGATAAGCCTCCTCAGTTCCATATATGTCGAGGTGGTCGGGATCGGTTGCCGTTATCACAGCGATATAGGGCGACAGATGATGGAACGAGCGGTCATACTCGTCTGCCTCGATGACGGAATAGGGCGATGTGTCGCTAAGCAGCAGGTTGCTGTCATAATTGCGCAAAATGCCGCCGAGGAAGGCGTTGCATCCCACAGGGCATGAATGCAGAATATGAGCCGCCATCGATGATGTGGTGGTTTTTCCGTGAGTTCCGGCAAAGCAGATGCCGTGACTGTTGCGGGTGATGTCGCCGAGGGCTTTCGCACGTTTCACCACCTCATATCCGTTGTCGCGGAAATATATGAGTTGCGGATGATCGGCAGGAAGCGCCGGGGTGTAGATCACCTGCACCTCCTCGGGACACTCCTTGAAATCGGCGGGTATCGCTTCGGCTCTTTCATCAAAGGTTATTTCCACGCCCTCCTTCTGAAGAGCGTCGGTCAACGCCGATGGTGTGCGGTCATATCCGGCGACACGCATACCTTTAGAGAGGAAATAGCGCTCCAAGGCAGCCATTCCTATGCCGCCGGCGCCGGCAAAATATATCTTATTTTTCATCGCTTTTTCGTCCAAGTATTTCATAAACAGTGTCGACAATCTTCTCATCGGCGCCGTGAAGCGCCATGCGGCTTATGTTTTCCGACAATGCTCGACACCGCTCCTCATTATTCAGAAGAGCCACAACCTCCTTGCCAAGCATGCGCGGAGCGTCGGCATCGAGAATCATGACAGCGGCATCGTTGACAACGAGCGCTTCGGCATTTTTGCGCTGATGGTCTTCGGCGACGTTGGGCGACGGCACAAGTATCGAAGGCTTGCCAAGCAACTGAAGCTCGGAAATGGTTCCGGCACCGGCACGTGACACAACCACGTCGGCGGCGCGATAGGCAAGATCCATCTGCGAGATGAATGGCACCGCTTTCACTACATTATTATATTTGTCGGCAATTTTCTTGCATTCAGCCGAATATAGCTTACCGGTCTGCCAAAGGACATATCCGCGCGCCTTTTCAATGGCATTGAACGCCTTCTCGATGCTTTGATTGATGGTGCGCGCTCCAAGGCTGCCACCTATCACAAGCACGAGCTTACGGTGCTGAGGCACTCCGAGCATGCGCCGCGCCTCTTCGGGGGTCACAGAGCAATTGAGGATTCCTTCGCGCACAGGGTTGCCGACAAGTTTTATGCGGTCGGCAGGGAAAAAGCGCTGCATATCAGGATAAGCCACGCATATCGCCGCCGATTTCTTGGCAAGCAGCTTATTGGTCACTCCGGCATAGGAGTTCTGTTCCTGCAACAGGGTGGGAATGCCATGCTTCTGAGCCTCTTTAAGCATAGGTCCGCTGGCATATCCGCCTACGCCGATGGCGATATCGGGTTTGAAATCGGACAATATTTTCTTTGCTCTCCACAGGCTTTTCATGAGCCGGAAAAGCACGGGGACATTGCTGAAAAGTTTTTTACGGTTGAAGCCGCTGACGGGCAAACCGATAATTTCGTATCCCGCAGCGGGGACACGCTCCATCTCCATCCTGCCCTCGGCTCCCACAAAAAGGATTTCGGTTTCAGGATCACGACGCTTCAAAGCGTTGGCTATCGACAGCGCGGGGAAAATGTGACCGCCTGTGCCGCCGCCGCTTATAAGAACTCTATAATGTTTTTTCTCCATCATTCATTTCAGTTTAAAATTGAACAGGGTTGTTTGCCCTCATTTCCTCGGGAAGCGCGCTTAGCTCCTCTTTCACCTCTTGCTTGGTTCCGTTCTGCACCGCAGTGCGGCTCACGCTCAGCATCATGCCGAAAGCGATCGAGGTGACGAGTATCGAGGTTCCTCCTTTAGATATCAGCGGAAGCGGCTGCCCTGACACGGGGAAAGTGCCGGTGGTAATCGCCATGTGGAACAACGCCTGCATCACAATCATCACCGCAAGCCCCACCACAAGAAGCACGGGGAACGCTCGATGGCACTTGCGGGCTATGACTCCGGCTCTCACCAACAGGGCGAGATAGAGCAGCATGAGCGCGGTGCCGCCAAGAAAGCCAAGGTCCTCCACGATAATCGCATAGATATAATCGGAGAAAGCGAGCGGAAGACGCGCCGTTTCGCGCGAATTGCCGGGCATAACTCCAAAGAAGCCGCCATTAGCCTGCGCCATGTAGGAGTACATTTCCTGGCGGTTGGTGGCGGTGATCTCCTCCTCATATTTCGGCACCGAAGAAAAATATCGGTCAAGACGGGCTTTCCACGTACCCTGACGCTCAGCGACATTCTCAGGAGCCTCGGCAATAGCGGTGGTCTGAGCCGCCTGAGCGTTGTGGTCTTTCACAAATCCCTTCACGAGCACCGCCCCGGCTCCAAGAATGGCGTAGACGCCTACCACGAGGAAGAATTTGCGCAACTCGGTTCCACCGATCAGCATCATCGCCAGACTTATCGACATGAGCAGCAACGTGTTGGTAAGACCTTGCTTGAATAGCAGGGCTCCAAAGAGCAACACGACAGCCGCCGACATGTAAATACCCCGGTTTATGACGCCTACCCCTTTGGGCTTTTGCGAGCGCGCCATGATTCGCGCGATAACCAACACAGCCGAAAGCTTTATGAATTCAGATGGCTGGATAGTGATGCCCATGAGGCTGAAATGGCGGCGGGCGCCGTTGACAATCTCACCGAACATGGACACGTAGAGCATCGATCCGATGCTGAACAAGGCAATCAGCCACGCAAGTCCGAAAAAGTATTTGTAGTGCACTCTCGAAAGCCCCCACACTATGCCGAAGCCGGCAACCAGCATGAGGAAATGGCGCAATATGGGTCCGTAGACGCCTGCCGACGCCACTTCACGGCTCGAAGCGCTATAAAGCTCGACAATCGACACAAGGCAAAGGAAACCGTAGATGCCCCATATTGATTTGTCGCCCTCATGACGATACTCCTGAGCCGTTTCAACCTGAGGCTTCGGAGTCGAGGGTGCCGCTGACGCCGAAGTCACCGTTGACGGTGGCACGGGAGCAGCCGTGCCGAATATCATATCATTGTCATTCATTGTTCATTCTTTTAACAGCGTCCTTAAACTGGCGTCCACGGTCTTCGTAGCTTTTGAAAAGGTCGAAGCTCGCGCAACACGGAGAAAGCAACACGGTCTCCCCTTCCTTGGCAATCTCGGCGCAGGTGTCGACCGCATCCTGAAGCGAATGGGTGTCATAGATCGCCTCGACCTTGCCGGTGAAGAAGTCGAGCAGCTTGGAATTGTCTTTTCCCATGCACACGACAGCACGCACTTTTTCGCGCACAAGCGGCTCGATTTCGGTGTAGTCGTTGCCCTTGTCCTTACCGCCGAGAATGAGCACCACGCCTTTAGGCATGCTTTCGAGAGCATACCAGCAAGAATTGACATTTGTAGCCTTGGAGTCGTTGATGTAACGGACTCCGCCGACGGTAGCCACATATTCAAGGCGATGTTCCACGCCCTCGAAATCCTCAAGCGAGCGGCGGATGTCGTCCTTCTTGATATCGAGCAGACACGCCGAGAGTCCCGCAGCCATTGAATTGAAGAGATTATGAAGCCCCGAGAGAGAAAGGTCCTCACGCGGCATTGCCAGCGAAGTGTGGGAGGTGTTGAGCCTCAGCTCGCCATTATCATCGACGAAAGCGTCGCATCCCGGCTCATAGCGCTCGCTGAAGGGATAGAGGCGCGCCTCGGTCTTTATGCTCTGCAATTGAGCCTGAATGACGGGGTCGTCCTGCCAGAAGATGAAAGCGTCTTCGTGGGTTTGATTACGGATGATGCGGAACTTGGCATTGATATAATTCTGCATCTTATACTCGTAGCGGTCAAGATGGTCGGGGGTGATATTGAGCATCACGGCTATGTTAGCCTTGAACTCATACATGTTTTCAAGCTGAAAACTGCTCAACTCAATCACATACACGTCGTGATGGTCACGAGCCACCTGAAGGGCGAGACTCTTGCCGACATTACCGGCAAGTCCCACGTTGATACCGGCATTCTTAAGAATATGGTAAGTGAGCAATGTGGTAGTGGTCTTACCGTTGCTACCGGTGATGCACACCATCTTAGCATCGGTATAACGCCCGGCAAATTCAATTTCGGAAATAACCGGAATCCCCTTTGCAAGCACTTTCTGCATGATGGGCACGGTTGGAGCCACTCCGGGGCTCTTTATTATTTCATCAGCGTTAAGGATAAGCTCCTCAGTGTGTCCGCCATCCTCAAAGGGAATGTTCTCGCGTTCAAGCTGCTCACGGTATCCTGCCGGAATAGTACCGAAATCCGACAAAAACACGTCAAAGCCCTTGTCTTTCGCAAGAACCGCAGCGCCGACACCGCTTTCTCCGCCGCCTAATATGACAATACGTTTCATATATTATATATCGTTATCTAATCTTTAATGTCACAAAAGTTATAGCCGCCAGCATGATTCCTATAATCCAGAAGCGGGTCACGATTTTGGGTTCGGGAATGCCTCGCTTAGGCGCGTTCCACAGAACAAAGCCTTCGGTTGAGGCATCCTTCTGATAGTGATGATGAAGTGGGGTCATCTTGAATATGCGCCGCCCGACGCCATATTTCTTTTTGGTCGCCTTGAAATAAGCCACCTGAATAATAACCGACAGGTCCTCGATGAAGAAGATGGCGCAAAGCACCGGCAACAGCAGCTCCTTGCGAATGAGAATCGCAAACACGGCGATAATGCCGCCAAGCGTCAAGCTGCCCGTGTCGCCCATGAACACCTGAGCCGGATAGGCATTGTACCACAGGAAGCCAACGAGGGCGCCGATAAACGCCGACATATACACCACGAGCTCTTCGGAACCGGGTATATACATTATATTAAGGTAGGAGGAGTAAATGAGGTTACCTCCAAGATAAGCCATAATCGCCAACGCCGTTCCTATGATTGCCGAAGTTCCGGTGGCGAGTCCGTCAAGCCCGTCGGTGAGATTGGCGCCATTGGATGTCGCCGTAACGACGAATATCACCACGAGCACGAAAAGAATCCAACCGCCGGCAGTGGCATACTTGCCCATCCACTGGGTGAGGTCGCTATATTCAAAGTTGTTGTCTTTCACAAACGGGATGGTGGTTTGAGGGGTTTTCTCCTCCTCGCCGCTATACACGACAACAGTTTCATCGGGATTGCCTGTCGGCATCTCGGTGTTCTGGCGCATGACGATTGCCGGGCTGAAGAACATCGTAAGCCCCACAATAAGACCGAGTCCCACCTGTCCTACAATCTTGAACTTGCCTTTAAGCCCCTCCTTGTCATGGCGAGCCACCTTGATGTAGTCATCAAGGAATCCCAATGTGCCGAGCCACACGGTGGAAACAATCATCAGCGCCATGTAGACATTGGAGATATTTCCTACAAGGATGCACGGCACGAGAATCGACAGGATTATAATCACTCCTCCCATGGTGGGGGTGCCTGTCTTTTTCATCTGACCTTCAAGTCCGAGATCGCGCACGATTTCTCCGACCTGCATCATCTGGAGCCGTTCAATTATACGTTTACCAAACACAATGGCTATAAACAGAGCCAGCACAAATGCCACTCCGGAGCGGAAAGTGATGTAGTCCATCAGCCTTGCCCCGGGCACATTCAAAGATTCAAGATATTGGAACAGATAATATAACATGATTTATTATGTTCTTTTAGAGTTCAGCGGCAATTATCTCTTTCACCACTTCACGGTCGTCGAAATGATGTTTCACTCCTTTTATTTCCTGGTAATCCTCGTGTCCTTTTCCGGCTACAAGGATAACATCGCCGGCGGCAGCCAGAGCGGCGGCGGTGCGGATCGCTTCGCGACGGTCCACGATGCTCAGCGTCTTCTTTCTACCCTCAACATCGAGCCCGGCTTCCATGTCATGGAGGATTTCAGCCGGATCCTCGTCGCGGGGATTATCGCTTGTCAGGATCAAACGGTCGCTTCTCAACACGGCTTCTTTCGCCATGATGGGACGCTTGCCTTTGTCGCGGTTACCGCCCGCGCCAACGACTGTGATGATAGAGCCGCGGTTGCCGACCACCTCCCTAATAGCCTGAAGCACGTTGACAACGGCATCGGGGGTGTGGGCATAGTCCACGATGGCGGTATAGCCTTTGGGAGAATGGAATGCCTGGAAACGTCCGGCAACCGGCACAAGACGGCTCATGTTGACGAGCACTTGCTCAAGGTCCCATCCAAGCAATATTGAAGCGCCATAGACCGCGGTGAGGTTATAGGCGTTGAATTTACCGGTGAACAGCACTTCCACTTCACGCCCGTTGAATGTCATTGAAGTTCCGTCAAGACGGCTTTCGACCACTCTGCCCATGAAGTCGGCGCGAGTGCGCAGTGAATAAGTGTAACGGCGCGCCGAGGTGTTCTGCAACATCACTTCCCCGCTCTTGTCGTCAAGATTGGTAAGTGCGAACGCCGATGAAGGCAAGCCGTCGAAGAATGATTTTTTTGCGGCGAGATAAGCCTCGACCGTTTTATGGTAATCAAGATGGTCGCGGGTGAGATTGGAGAAAATGCCGCCGGCGAAATTAAGCCCGGCGATGCGGTGCTGGTGGGCGGCGTGGGAACTTACTTCCATCGACGCATAGTCACATCCCGCCTCGACCATGCGGCTCAGCAGAGCATTGATGGTGAGCGGATCGGGAGTAGTCTGGTTTGTGGGAATCGCCTCATCCTCGATGTAGTTGCAAACGGTAGAGAGCAATCCGGCTTTATATCCCATCAGTCGAGCCATTTCATAAATAAGCGTGGCGGTTGTGGTTTTGCCGTTAGTTCCGGTGACACCCACAAGCTTCAGTTTGCGCGACGGATTGTCGTGCCATTCCGAGGCGAGATAGCCAAGCGCGATAGCCGAATCAGGCACTTTTATATAGGTTATCGATGTTTCCAAGAACTCCGGAAATTCTTCACACACTATAGCGGACACGCCGCTGTATTGCAAAAGCGGGATGAATGAATGACCGTCGACATTGGTTCCTCTGACTGCCACAAAGAGCGAGCCCTTGGTTACTTTTCGGGAGTCACTCACCACGTCGGTGATTGTTTTGTCTTCGCTTCCGATGATTTCTTCTACCATCAGAGCAGAAAGGAGTTTGGAAAGAGATTTCATATCTTCAGTTTTATTATTTTTCTATTGAGCCAATTGCAAGGTAATCTTAGTNCCAGGCGCAAACGCCACCCCGGGCGAAATCGACTGAGCCACNACATAACCCGATCCATGGAACTTGACGTCGACTCCGGCGTTTTCAAGAGTGTTGATCGCATCGCGTAGACTGCACCCCACCACGTTAGGCATACCCGCGCCTTTATCTTTCGGAGCGAAATAGCGGTAGCCTTTGAAGTCAAGCCCCTGNCGGAGATGCTCCACTTTCCCNCCGGGAGTGCTGGCATATAGAGTGGGTTTTGTCACCTTGGGTTCCTCGGGATGATAGTCGGAACTNTTGTTCAACATTCCGCGTGAATACATTTTAAGCGCTATGTTTTTAAGAACGGTGCCGCTCGTGCTCGCAGCTCCGAATGCATTCTGAGTGGGTCGGCAAGTGAGCACCACNCAAGAATAGAGCGGCTTTTCAGCGGGGAAGAAACCGCAGAAAGCGAGTCGCTTCTTGCCGGTGTTGTAGGCTCCGTTCTCGATGATGTAGCAGGTTCCNGTTTTNCCNGCNATNTTCACNCGGTCGCTGCGCAACATTTTTCCGGTTCCGTGNTCGCCCCACACCACCTGAGTGAGCATGTCGCGCATGAGCTGAGCNGTNCGCGGCGAACAAGCCTTNCCNGTTCCCATATAGGTTATCGGCAACACCGAGTCGATTGTCTCTGACCTGAGCCTGTCGACAAGNCGGGGCTTGACNTAGACACCGTCGTTGGCGATGGCNTTATANATNGAAAGGGTGTAGAGCGGCGGTATCTCGGTNGTGTAGCCGTAGCACATTCTCGACAACGCGATTCTGCCTCCGCGATTGTTTGCCACGCTGTCGATGCGCGGCGGACGCTCGCCGGCGATACCCGTGTTCATCGGCGAAAGGAATCCGAGCTCTTTAAGACGAGTGTAGAACGCTCCTGGATTTTCACCGTAACGCGAAGTGATGATTTTAGCCATACCAATGTTTGACGAGCGNTCTATCACCTCTTTCACCGGCATCGACGGAGCCGAGTGGGAGTCGGTGATGGGACGACCGCCGGCATAGGCGAAAGCGTGTCCGGTGGTGATGACATCGTCGACATTCTTAACAATGCCGTCTTCGAGGGCAATCATCATGGAAAGTGTCTTGACAACCGAACCCGGCTCGTAGCCAAGCACGGCTCGGTTCATGCCTTCTATATATTCGCCCGTGGCGTTATTGCGTTCAAGATTGGAAATTGCCTTGATGTTTCCGGTAGAGACCTCCATGAGCACGGCGACACCCCACTCGGCGCCACACATTGTCAGCACATTGTTGAGCTCATTTTCCACGATATCCTGCATGTCGATATCGATGGTGGTGTGAATGTCATATCCAGCCACCGGAGGCACGTCGGTCCAGTTCACAATATCCTTTGTCAACGGCACTTTCTTGGCAATGCCCGGCTTGCCGTAAAGGAGGGAATCGAGGGCGCGTTCAAGCCCTGAGATTCCATGGGTTTCCCCGGTCACTGAATCGATGCCAACGCCGCCCACGCTTCGCGACGCCATGGCGCCGTAAGGTTTCACACGGCGGTTCACGCGCTCTTTCGTCAGACCGTTTTTATTGGGATTCCTTATGCTGAAGAAAGGAAATGTGCGCAGCAGCAACCAATCGGAGTAGGAGATGTTGGACAGTATCTTATAAGCGCGCGGTCTTTTTTCTCTCGGTTTTTCAAGCGGCTTTTTCAGTCGAGCCAACCATTCCTGACGGGTTCTCACCGGGAAGTGCAACGCAAGCGAGTCGGCAAGCGAATCAAGGGCGAGGATGTATCTGCCCTCAAGAAAACGCTCGCTTCGGTAATCGATTCTCACATGATAGAAGCTGAGATTGGTGGCAAGAATCTGTCCGTTGTTGGACAATATATTGCCGCGCTCGGGCGAAATCTCCACGACGCGCGAAAGCTCAGACATGGCTTTTTCATTCCACTTATTCGCCGACAACACCGTGTTGTCAAACGACTGGTAGGCTATTATTCCTGCAAAGATAAGGATGAACCCTATCACAAGAATGTAGCGGAGCAAAATATGTGTGCGGTTCTCTTTTTTCATCGTCGATTAGTCTCTTGAAAGTTTAAAAGGCGGTTGGTCCTGAATTTTCAAATGCAGGTGCATGGTGTCGACAAGTTCCTGCATGGAGGATTCGCGGATGCGGCTCATGTAGGTGCTGCGTTCTCTCACGCGCTCGGTCTCCAAAACCTCAAGTTGCTGTTCGAGCCGGCGAATTTCTTCCATGCGAGTGAGACACTGATAACGGTTCGTAATGTAAGCCATCACCATCAACATTCCCAAAGCGACGGCTTTCCAATGACGCGAAAAGAAGTCGACCGACAGGAATTTTCCGTAGAAAATTCGAGCCAGTATATTCTCTTTTTTCTTTTTTTGTTTTGCCTGCGCCATCGGTTTATATCTCCTCGACTATAATATCACAATTTTTCAGCTATTCTCAATTTCGCGCTTCTTGAACGGGGGTTACGTTCGACCTCCTCTTCATCAGCGACCACGGGTTTGCTCGTAAGCAACTTGAACGGTGAAAGATTCCTGCCGTAAAAATCACGGGCATCTTTACCCTCAAGATTGCCTGCACGCATGAAATTCTTGACCAATCGGTCTTCAAGGGAATGATAGGTTATTATCGCAAGCCTTCCGCCCGGTTTCAGAACTTCAAGCGACTGAAGCAGAAAGTCGCGCAGAGCGTCAATCTCGTTGTTGACCACTATTCTCAGCGCCTGAAACACCTGAGCAAGCTCTTTTTTCTCCTTCTTGGGGTTGATCAGAGGCGCCACGGCGGCAAGCAGAGCATCGGTAGTTTCAATCGGAGCCGCATTGCGCGCCTTTACCAATGCCGCCGCAAATTTGCGGGCGTTTTTGAGCTCTCCATACAGGTAGAACATGTCGGCAAGCTCCTCTTCGGTTGAGTTATTCACCACCCATGCCGCCGATCGCGAAGAGCTGCGGTTCATTCTCATGTCAAGCGGACCGTCGGCACGGAATGAAAAACCGCGCATGGCATCGTCGAAATGATGGAACGACACACCGAGATCGGCAAGAATACCATCGACTGAATCCACGCCATAGTAACGCAAAAAGTTGCGCATGAAGCGAAAGTTGCCGTATACAAATGTAAACCGCGGATCATCTATCGCATTTGAACGAGCGTCCATATCCTGATCAAACCCGTAAAGATGCCCCTCCTCCCCAAGCTCCGACACGATGGCACGAGAATGTCCTCCGCCACCGAAAGTAGCGTCCACATAGCAGCCATCGGGCTTTATATCAAGACCTTGAATAGATTGAGTCAATAGTGCGGGAATATGATATACTTCTTGAGTCATTGCACGGAATCGAGGTTGGTATTAATTGGTTGTAAAGTTAGCGAATTTTACAAATTTACATCCATAAATTTCAAAAAATATTTCACCAATTTATCAACATTTCACACTGTGCCACCAACACTTTGCTTTCCGCCCCCTCATTCCCGCCCTAATCTCCACTAAATGCGGCAAAACCATGNCGGTTAAAACCCTCGNCAAAATAAAAAAAGCACCCTCGACAAGCGTCGGGGATGCCATGTATTTGAATTTACAATTGCAAACTCACTCCTCGTTCAAGAGGATTTCAGCAAGNTTTTTCACCCCCTCGGAAGCNCCCATTTTGAGAACCGTGACCCCGTCGGGNACCGATGCGGGATGGGGGTCGATGTAATAGACCGGAACGCCCCTACGAACGTAATGAAGCAATCCGGCAGCGGGATAGACATTCAGCGAAGTGCCTATANCGACGAAAATATCAGCCTGTTGCACAAGCTCTATCGCCGGTTCGATATTAGGCACAGCTTCCTGGAAAAACACAATGTGGGGACGAACACGATGCCCGTCGATGACTGTTGACGGTGTAGTTTCAAGCGCGCCCGGCTCAAGCCGATAAACCTTAGTCTCGTCGTCTATAGCCCTTACTTTCATAAGCTCGCCATGNAGATGAAGCACGTTTCCGCTTCCGGCACGCTCNTGGAGATCGTCGACGTTTTGCGTAATAATATATGTGTCAAAGTGTTTTTCCAACTCCACAAGCCCTTTGTGTCCAGCATTAGGCTCAGCTTTGAGCAAGTCTCGGCGGCGCGCATTGTAAAATTCGTGGACAAGCTCGGGATTGCGGGCAAATCCGTCAGCGCTCGCAACATCCATAACAGGATATTTTTCCCAAAGTCCTCCGCTGTCACGAAAAGTGGAGATACCGCTTTCGGCACTCATACCCGCGCCGGTTGATATAACAAGTTTCTTCTTCATCACATTACGTTTTTAAAATCGTAAATATAACAAATTTCCATCTATTCTATCCAACGACAGGGGTGCTATTTTTTCTTTTTATGCAGCAGAAACGACGGATTGATTCTCATGTAAATTCCCGCCGCAAAGCTCACGCCGCCTTTCATGCGCTCTCTCACGCCATCCTGATTGGTTCCGTTGCACGACAGACGGTCATAAATGTCGACATTGACGCCGAGTGAAAATCCCTCGGCAAACTCTTTGCCATAGTCAAAGCCCGCATAAAGAGTCGAAGGCTTGTCATAGGTCATTCCGGGATATTTTGTCGACACACAGCCAAACAATGGATACCCGAACATCGATATGAACCTGTCGCCATAGAAATAACCCAATTTGAAACGCGAATAGCGAGTTTCAAGACTGCAATGGGCATAAACGGCGCTTCCACTGCCGAAACTCCACAATTCACCTGCCTGCTGGTAGTAGCCGAGGAGGTCTATCTCGGCGCTGACACGCTTCACGCGGCGGCGGTCAAGACTCAGCGACGCCCCAAATCCCACGGCGCCGTTCATAAGGGTCTGTACGGAATTGGAAGTTATGGTGTCAATCTCGCCTCCGCGATGCTGGGCGAGAAACTGGACGGGAGTGTAAAAGTGGAGTCTCGACTTTTCATCGTTATACTTCAGCCGGCTCGACAACCCAAACACAAATTCCTCCTGATGAGTGTCTCCGTGATAGATAAAACTCTGCCAGTCGACCCACATGTCAGCGTCAAGCCAACGATTCTTGTAGAGGAGCTGTACGCCGGTCTCCTGATCGGCGGTAAGATTCAATTCAGGCTCATAGAGCGGCATCAGCAACCGGTGGTTGGAACCGCCGTAGATGCTTCCGAGCACTGCCTGCAGTCCGAAATCGGTGGCAAACTGAACCCTGAAGAATGGCACAAGATGAACGCCGTTGACACGCTCACCTCCGGTCCACTCGGCAATGTCACGATAGGCGATATTGGGATAAGAGTCGGTTCCCCAAAAACGTAGAAGATTCAGCCCGATCTCAGTTTTGATTTTCGGAGTGGGCATATAACTTACCACAGGACACAGCCGGAATCCCGGCAAGGTGTAGCCGCTCATGACCGACGTGGAAAACTCATCGTTGCGGAAAAACAGCAATCCGCCTACATTCAGACGCAATTCTCCCGTATAAGCTGAATCAAGCTCCTCGTCGGAAAGATAAATATTTCTATCAAACTGAGCATACAGGTCACCGCATCCCGATAACAACGTCACAACAAAAGCAACCAAGCTCAAAAAAAATTGTCTCATTAATTATATATTACGCAGGCATAAAAAAAGAATCAACCGAAACATTCATTCCGGCTGATTCTATTAACGGATATATTGTTAAAATATTATCTTACCCGTCTTCGCTCCGCTGCGATAGATATAGACGCCCCGGTCGAGAGTGACACCGTCGAGCGAATCGAAGTCGCCGACTTTCACGCCTCCGATAGTAAAGACTTCAATCGGCATATTTTCTTCAACCTCCACTGTTTCAATAGCCGAGGCGATGAGCTCTCCCGCCTCAAGCTTGATGCAGTCCCAGAGCACACCGCTCTTGTCCTTGCAATTGGACGCGGTCAACGTCAATTTGTTTTCTCCGACTTTCAGCAATGACGCCGGGAAAGTGACGCTCTGAACCAGATGTCTGCCCGCCTGGGTGGCGCTACGGCGAATGGATCCGTCGTCTTTAAGGCTCCACGTGGCTTTATTCGTTCCGTTTATGCCGACAGCTATTTTCGGCGAGTTGGACACACCGGCAATTGAAGCGGTAAACTTGGCATCGCCGGCATATTCCTTGTCAAGATTGAACTTAACCGTCCACACTCCGTTCATCGTCTGGGCGTTATACCAGTCTTTCGCCGGGTCGCTCGCCCCTACCACATACTCGATATTTGCCGGGATTCCCTGCCAGCACTCATAAGCGCGAGGCTTGTCGCTGCCGTTGAAGCCATCGGCGCGGCGGTTGTTCTCACCGATATTCCACAGGAGATTGGAATAGGTTTCAGGAGTCCAGTCGATGGTGCCGAGGTCAATTGATTCGGCATCGACCGAAATGTCCTTAATGCGCAACTCGTCGGTGACGGTTCCTGTAGTGGCATAGGCAAACAGGGCGTAATCGCCCTTGCGTACATTCTTAATAGCAAAATTGCCATCGGCATCGGTCTTTGCCCAGAAAATATATTTGCCGCCCTGAGCGAGAAGATCGACATCGGGCTCGGCAAGCACCACCTGGATGTCGCCGCAAGTCTGTCCGGTAGTAACATTGATTTTACCGCTGACCGTAGCGCGGTCCAAGGGATAATATTGATTTTCAAACCACTTGAAAGGCCATTCAGCCTGAAGCTCCTTAGCCTTCGCGCGGGCGTCGGCAATCATGGCGTCGCGGCTGTCGCCTGAATTGACATAGATGAAGAATGGACCGAACAGCTGATGCTCGTCATCATTGTAGGTCTGCGACGACGCGCCGAGGTGTTCGCCCTGAAGCATCTGAATAGTTATCGGCGACTTGCTTGTGGCATGCACCGTCAGTTCCTGACGCATGGGACCGCCGTTGATCCACTCGTAGCTCACGGGGATGTTCCACACTCCGACTTTCCCGTTCATCAGCCCGTGAAAATCGTCGCTGTCAATGAACTGAGCCCAATTATATTTAGTGTAAATTGAGCCGTCAGCCATTTTATAAGTGGCATCCTGAATGGTGTTCTCAGTCTTCTCGGCAACGCTCATTTCAGAGTTGGAGGGGATGGTGCCCTGCATCACGTCGTCGACATAACCGTCGAGGAAAGTCGACGCAAGTCGGGTACAGACACGAGTTTCTTTCACGGGACCCACTCCGCCTTGCGACGTGTCGCCACTCTTGCTATTGCCGTTAACGATAACATAGGTGTAGACACCGCTCTCGCCTTTGCGCAAAATATAACCCTGCTGATAAAGAGGGAGGGCGGAGTTTGCCGACGCCGTGTAAAGCACCTCGATGTAATCATCGGTTTGCTTGACGATTTCAGCCTTCCCGGCACTGAGGGTGCGGTTCTTGTTGGTGGTGTAGTCAAAATATATACCGTTGCTTGCAAGAATGTTGGCAGTTCCGTTATCAGGATGCTTCATTGTCTTGGCGAGTCCGCTACCCTCAATCGAGAGCGTGATAATGCCATTGGACATCGTACACGTGCGGTTGCTTTTCAAGTCAACGGTCATCTCGCCTTCAGCGTTTGCCATTAAAGCAAACGCCGCAAGCGAGGAAACTATCAAGGATTTTTTCATCATAAGCTGAATAGTGAGTATTATTTAGCGCTGCGGTTGCGCCACAAAGCGGTCATGTCCTCAAGAGTCTTGCCCTTGGTTTCAGGAACGAGCTTGTAAACGAACACAGCGGCGATAACGCATATCACGCCATAGAGCGCGTAGGCAAACATGTGGCCGAAGCGGCTGCCCATTTCTCCCAACTCCATGTTGTACATCGGCACGAATGTGCTCGAAACGATAAAGTTGAAAATCCACTGGAAAGCGACAGCGATAGCCACGGCGGCGCCACGGATAGTGTTGGGGAAAATCTCGGAAATAAGCACCCAGCAGATGGGACCCCAAGAGAACATGAACGACGCAGAGTAGATCATGATGCACACAACCGGCACGATGGGAGCCACGGTAATAATGTTGGACACGGCAACGCCGATAGCGCCGATAGCCATACCGATAGAGCCCCAGATGAGCAACGGTTTGCGACCGAGCTTCTCAACGGTGAAGATTGCGACAAGAGTGAACGAGATGTTGACGATACCCATGATAATGGTCTGCACCATCGGGTTGCCCATATTCATAGACTCAAATATGCGCGGAGCATAGTAGAGCACGGCGTTGATACCGACAGCCTGCTGGAACACTGACAGCATGATTCCGACGAAAATAACCATAACACCGAATGAGAAGAGACGTTCGCTCTTGACATCGACAGTCGACTTGATGTCGGCAAGAATTTCACGAGCCTTCTGAATGCCGTTGATGCGAGCAAGCACGCTGAGAGCCGACTCGTCCTTGCCAACGAGAGCAAGATAACGGGGAGACTCGGGCACAAGACACACAAGGATAGTAAACGCGCCGGCAACAAACGCTTCGCTACCGAACATGTAGCGCCAGCCGGTCATAATGGTCCATGCATCAGAACCCGACACAACGATATAGATGTTTTCGGCTGTTTTCTCGATGATGGGGTTAGTGTGGTCGCCAAGAATAAGGAAGTTCACGAAGTAGACAACAAGCTGTCCGAAAATAATAGCAAACTGGTTCCATGACACAAGCGTGCCGCGGATATTGGAGGGAGCGACCTCGGCGATATACATGGGGCAGATAGCTGACGCAAGACCCACGCCGATACCACCGATAATGCGGTAGAGATTAAACATCCACAACAAGCTGTAGGTGGGCTTGCCGTGTTCAAAGAAAAGGAACTCGGGATAATATGACCCGAGAGCCGACAGGAAGAAGAAGACTCCCGCCAAAATCAATGATTTTTTACGACCGTAGTTCTGGGCGCAGAATCCCGACAGGGCGCTACCCAAGATGCAACCCAAAAGGGCGCTTGAAGAAGTTATGCCATGAATGACATCAGTGTAAACAAAATCCTTGGCTCCAAGGAAGAACGCCTGCAGTCCCTTCTCGGCGCCCGAGATAACCGCTGTATCATATCCGAAGAGCAAACCGCCGAGCACCGCCACGAGGACGATTGAGAAAAGATAGCCTTTACTCCCCTTTTCAGGATAATCCATATTTGTAAAGATTTATAGGTTAGTATTCAAGGTTATGAAATATACGACTATGACAGGATTCGGACTCCGAACCCCGTCATAGCTGTAATTATCAATATAAAATTTGTCGCAGTGACATTAGCAGTACATGGCAACGATTGCCTCATAAAGTTCCTGCTTGCCGCTGGTCTGCTTGGGTTCATTAACTTCCTTACCGTAGGCAGCAACTTCCTCAAGAGTCATCTTGCCGTCTTCGAAGTCCTTACCCTTGCCTGCGTCAAACGAAGCATAGCGTTCTTCGAGCATCTTCTTGTAGGGTGACTCCTCAAGAATAGCTGCCGCGCTTTCAAGAGCGCGAGCCATAGCGTCCATACCTGCGATGTGGGCGATGAAGATGTCTTCGAGGTCGGTAGAGTTGCGACGGGTTTTAGCGTCGAAGTTGGTACCGCCGTTGCCGAGACCGCCGTTGCGGATGATCTGCATCATAGCCTGAGTGAGCTCAAAGTTGTCGATGGGGAACTGGTCGGTATCCCAGCCGTTCTGGTAGTCGCCGCGGTTAGCGTCGATTGAACCAAGCATATTGTTGTCAACGGCAACAGCGAGTTCGTGTTCGAAAGTGTGGCCGGCGAGAGTAGCGTGGTTAACCTCGATATTCAACTTGAAATCATTTTCAAGACCGTGAGCCTTGAGGAAGCCGATAACGGTTTCGCTATCCACATCATACTGATGCTTTGAGGGTTCCATCGGTTTGGGCTCGATAAGGAATGTTCCGGTAAAACCTTTTGAGCGAGCGTAGTCGCGCGCAAGCTTAAGCATCATAGCCAAGTGCTCTTTTTCGCGCTTCTGGTCAGTGTTGAGAAGGCTCATGTAACCTTCACGACCGCCCCAGAACACATAGTTGGTACCGCCGAGGGCGATAGTAGCGTCGATAGCGTTCTTGATCTGAACGGCAGCGCGAGCCACAACGTCAAAGTCAGGGTTGGTAGCGGCTCCGTTCATATAACGGCCGTTGCCAAACACGTTGGCTGTTCCCCAAAGGTTCTTGATGCCGGTTTCAGCCATCTTTTCCTTAAGGTAAGCAACGATTTCCTTAAGATTGCTTTCATATTCCTCAACAGAGTTGCCTTCGCTCACGAGGTCAACATCGTGGAAGCAGAAATATTCGATACCCATCTTCTGCATGAATTCGAAACCTGCGTCAGCTTTCTGCTTTGCAATCTGCACAGCGTCAGTACCCTCGTTCCAGGGGAATTTCTTTGTGCCGCCGCCAAACTGGTCGCTTCCTTCAGCGCAAAGTGTGTGCCACCAAGCCATAGCGAATTTCAACCAGTCTTTCATTTTTTTGCCAAGAATCACCTTTTCAGCGTCATAGTAACGATAAGCCAGGGGATTCTTGCTATCCTTGCCTTCAAACTTGATTTTTCCTATCCCGGGAAAATACTCTTTAGTTGCCATAATTGTTGTTTTGTTATAGGTTAATATTTCGTCTTATTATTTCAGTTCAGTTTCAAGAATTTCTTTCCATCGTCCGTAGGCGTCGGCATAAGCCTGACTGTCAGAAGCTTTCGGCTCGATAATCTCGATGCGGTCAAGCGTAGAGAAAGCCTCGTTATTGTCGGCATAAATTCCCACGCCTATTCCGGCACCCTTTGCCGCACCCACTGATCCGTCGGTGTCAAACAGCTCGATAGTAGCGCCGCTCACTCCTGCAAGAGTTTCGCGGAAGATGGGGCTAAGGAACATATTGGCGTGGCCGGCATGAATCTTTTTCACGTCCATTCCAAGCGATTCCATGATTTCGATGCCGTATTGGAAGGAGAACACGATACCCTCCTGGGCTGCTCTCACAAGATGCTCTTTTCCATGGCGCAGGAAGTTGACACCATGAATAGAGCTTCCTATCTCACGGTTCTGAAGCACGCGCTCAGCACCGTTTCCAAAGGGAAGAATTGTCACGCCCTCGCTGCCGATGGGCACCCGGGCGGCAAGATCGTTCATGCCGGGATAGCTGATGCCTTCGGGAGCCACGTTGCGCTTCATCCATGAATTGAGGATACCGGTGCCGCTGATGCAAGCCATCACGCCGAGGCGGGTCTGACCGACGCCATGATTCACATGGGCAAAAGTGTTGACACGTGATTTTTTGTCATAATTCACTTCTCCGTTCACACCATAGACCACACCCGAAGTCCCTGCGGTCGAAGCGATTTCGCCGGGGTTGAACACGTTAAGCGACAGCGCATTGTTGGGCTGGTCGCCGGCACGGTAGGCTACCGGAATACCCTCCACGAGTCCCAGTTCGGCAGCAGCCTCGGCGGTCACATGTCCCTGAACCGAGAATGTAGGAACGATTTCGGGGATAATTGAGGGATTGTAGCCGAAATATGCCATCACTGCGTCGGAAAGGCGCTCGTTTTTGAAGTCCCACAACATCGCCTCAGACAATCCTGAGATTGTTGTGCAGACACGGTCGGTGAGCCTCATAGCGATATAATCGCCGGGCAGAAGAATTTTATCTATTTTCGCAAACAGCTCGGGCTCATTTTCCTTAACCCAAGCAAGTTTGGTGGCTGTAAAATTGCCGGGAGAGTTAAGGATAGTGCTGAGACACTGCTCTTCGCCAATCTCGTTGAACGCCTTTTCTCCATAGGGAACTCCGCGCGAGTCGCACCAAATAATAGCGGGACGGAGCACGTTGCGATCCTTGTCGATGCACACCAATCCATGCATCTGATAAGAGATGCCGATAGCCTTGATGTCAGATGGCTCAATCTGAGCCTTGGCAAGAATCGACTGAGTGGACTGGCGCAGATGTTCCCACCACTGCTCGGGGCGCTGTTCAGCCCATCCTTGTTTCACCGACAGAATCTCTGCCTCCACTTTCGGGAAAAATGCCGATGACACGCACTTGCCTGTCTCAACATCCACAAGACTCGCCTTTACCGACGAGCTTCCTATGTCATAACCTAATAGATACATATTTCACTGTGTTTACTGATTAGCAATTTTTTTAACGTCGACTGCGGTTGTATTTTTTGCGGTCAAACTTATAATATCTCGCCGCACGATGAGCCACGCCCTGCTGCCGCTCCTCAAGCGGCACCACATAGTCCATCAATGCTATTTTTTTATGAAAGTTGCGGGCATCCACCTTGTGATTGAGCAGTATCTCGTAGAGCGACCTGAACTGAGCCGCCGTAAATTTGCGGGGCAGCAATTCAAACAGCACCGAGGGGTTCATGTCGGTGACGCCGCGAAGATTCAATAGCGCTTCGGAAACAATCTGATTATGGTCAAATGCAAGAGTGCCGATTTCAGCCACCGGAGTCCAGAACGCGCTTGAGCTTACAAGCTGCTTCTCATTGGCGCGGTCAAGCTTGACAAGCGCCACATAGCCCACGGTGACAATCCTGTCGACATGCACTTTTTGGGCACGTTCGAGCCACAGCACGTCACGAGGATCATTGGTCCTGTTTTTCGAGCCGAAAGCCTTGAACTGCATGAGATTCACATTTTTAAGCCCTGTGAGTTCAAAAAGCACCCTGGCGGCGGCTTCATCCAGATCCTCATCCTCATAAATGAGGCTTCCGGGCAATTTCATGCCATGAAATTCGCCTCCGTCGTCAACACCGTCACGCTTCACCAACAGCACACACAAGCCGTCGCCGTCAAAGCCGACCACGACACAGTCCACTGATATATGGTTATTTGCAAGGCGGTATAGAGTTTCGGTTGGTTCCATGGTGAAAATCAGAATCGTTTTGCGATGCAAATATAATCCATCTTTCCTTAAAAAACAAAAAAGATTTTAATGTTATAAAACATTGTTTGCGTTAAAGATAGTTTTCATCCATTTTACATGAAGTCGCCCGGCTTATCATCCTGCGGACAATATGCCCCGGAAAAGGTCAATACCCTGCGGCTCCACCCCCAAATCCGCAATCCACAGGAATGATTTCCACATCATAAGGCACCGCCTTCGCCGAGCGCGGCACCACCCGGGTGTCGCGATAATAATAGCGTTGCTGACGGTCCCATGCCCTCCACTCAAGCTGACGAGTTTCGCCGGGAGGGATGTCGCAATCCACCCTCACGCTGCGCGCATGAAGCATTTTCCCCTCGCCGACAGTGCGATAAACGATATTCAAGACAATGAAATCCAATGGGCTGCTGTAGCGGTTCGTCACACGGGCGCTCTCCTTCATCGAGCGCAATGCCTTGTCGTATCCCTCAACGGCGATACTGTCGGGCGGCAACGCCTCAGCTGATGCGGTCTCGTCATATTGGAGCTCCGTTTCAGCCTTCGCAGCCTTAAGTTTTCCCCTTGTGGTTCTCGTGTCGGCAAACCCCGAAACTACCGCCAAAGCAACAATCGCAAATAAAATTATAGCCGCTCGCATCATAAATAAACAGGTTCTAAGGGTCCGTCGGAAGGGAGCGGAAAGACTTTAACACACCCGTCATCGTTAGCGGCATCGCTCCCGGTGGAACGAATGTAAAGACGTGACAGATAAGGAATCATGCGCCACACTTGAACACTAAGTTTTTTGCCGCGGCTTTTAAACACAAGGCGGCTGTCGCCCGAGAGCGTCAAGGTGAATTTTTTCGACTTCATGAGCCGCGAGCCGCCGTCGGAATCGGTAAACAGCTCCGCCGAATAAACCCCTTTGGAGGAAGTAGCCGAAAAAGTGCCCATCACNGTGCCGGGNAGAAGCGACCGCGAGGGCGANCTCAANATCACCATGCGATAAGTGTCGGCTTCGTCAAAATGAGGCTTGTCNGCGACACGCTCGATCAGCACCATCGCGCCATTGTAAGGAAAACGCCATATACCCTCCACCTTGTGAAGCGGNCGAGACGACAGTTCNGCCTTAACCCCTTGAATGTCGGCATATTTCACNACATCAGCCGATTGAGCCGACNCCACTTGAACGGCGGAAATCAGCAACAGCGACAAAATAACGGCAANGCGAAACATGGCGGAGAGANGGAAAACAATAGCGGAATTTTAGATAGTCTTGAACTGATACTGGAGTCCGAAGCTCAAAATCTCCTTCAACTGCCAGCAGCGCCATGTGCCCCGCGAATCCTTTGGCGTGCTTGAATCATAGCGGAGATGCACGAAAATCTGCGTAGACAGATAGCGGTTTATCGAGAAGTTGAGCGTGTTCTCCCAATCACCCTGGAGATAATCGTAGTCGGTGAACACGAATAGGCGCGACGTGTAGTTGATGTTCCACATGATGTCCCAGTTCACCTTAATCTCGGCGTTGCTACCGACCTCGCTCGCCGTGCGGTGTCCTTCGTCTATACCGAAATTGGTCACCGGGATGCGATGGCTCGATGACACCTTCAGGTTATATGAAAGCGGAGCTATCGACATGTCCATCGCAAAATGCCGCGGTTTGTTCTTGTAATTATATGTCATACCGAGACCCACGTTCAANTCGCCCGGCGACATGAACGCCGCTTTCATCGTGTGGCTGTTTGGCTTNTAGTTATTGAAGAACTGCGTTTTAAACGTGGCGTTCATCGAGTAGTACCAGTTGTTGACAGCACGCAGCCCGAGGGTTCCGTTGAACTGGAACATATCCTGGCTGATGGCATAATTGTGGATGGAGTCATTAGGGGCGCTGGCTATACCGAGCTTATACTGCGTCGTCGCCTCGGCAATGAAATTAGGGTGGAATTTAGGATTGAGCTTCACGTTCCACTTAATGTTGGCGATAGCGTTTATATTGTTGTCGCCACCCTGATACCAGTTGGGGCTCACGTAAGCCTGAGAAAATTGAGCCGAGGCGTTAAACACATGCAGCCAGTGTTTCTGAATCACCTCGACCGGAGCCACCTCCGATTTCAGGTCTGATTCAGAGACATTGACAATCACCTCGTCGAGAGTGATNCNCGANGTNGANGGNTCGACAGTNGCNTTATAAGTTTTCGGCGGCACTGGCAAGGTGTTTATATTATAACGCACTCTTTCAGGATAAGCCATCATGTAGGTCTGCTTCAAATAGCGNTAACGCCTGTTGCTTTCAGCTACCTCCTTCAGCCAGTCGGTGCCGGCGATCTCNCCGGCAAAAATATCGTCGCCGTCGGTCACGTCGACCGAATCAAGATAAACCACACGGTCAAACACCATGGGCATAAACGCCACCTTCGGCAGGGTTCTCGGCTTGATAAACGCCACGCTCAGCGAGTCGGCAATCGAATCGATCGCCTCAACGTCATCTCCTATAAAATCAAAAAACGGATTGTTCTTGCGGCTCAACTCTTCGGGTTCATCGTCATTCGCCGGAGNGGTAACGGCTCCATTCAGCAAATCCAGCAGCTTAGTGTCAGCCGTGTTGCCGTTTTCAGGAGTCTGAGCGCGGGACACACTTGAATTGAAAACACCCAACGACACTATCAGAAATGATATTATTCGAGCAAAAGACATAGCGATTGATTTATTATCCGACACAAAGATAAACAAAAAAACGCGATTCACCACCGCGTTCATTACTTTTTAGAAAGTGCCGAAAGTCATTTCTCAGCCGTGTAAATGGAGCATGTGCCGAAAGTGAGTCTGCGGCAACGGCAGTTTTTGAACCCGGCTTCGCGCATAAGCTGAAGCATATCCTCGCCCTGCGGAACTGCCGCAATGCTTTCAGGCAAATAAGAATAGGCTCTCACATCATGTGACACCATCCTGCCCACCAGCGGAATGACGTGGCGCGTGTACAGATTGTAGAAAGGCTTCACTATTGGCGACCTCGGCGTTGACAGCTCGATGACACACAGAGTTCCGCCGCGCTGCATCACCCTGTACATCTCGGCATACCCTTTGTCAAGATGCTCGAAGTTGCGCACACCGTAAGCCACCGTTATGCAGTCGAACACTTCCGGGGGAAACGGTAAGTCGAGGCAATCTTCGTTCATGAAACGGATGGCGCCCTCCAATCCCGCCGCCTCAACCTTTTTCTCGGCAATCGAAATCATGCCGGGGCTGAGATCAATGCCGGTTATGCGTCCGGGATGAAGCTTCTTGAACATGAGCATAGCAAGATCGCCGGTACCGGTGGCAACATCCAAAATATGCTGTGGAGGCTTGCGCTTCAGCATATTGACCGCGCGCAGCCTCCACAGTTTATCGATGCCGAAAGTCATCATCCTGTTCATGAAGTCATAGGCGGGAGCGATCGAGTCAAACATGTCTCTGACCTGCTCGGTCTTGCGCCTGCCGTCTTCGTAAGGATTAACCTTTTCGGCCTTTACTTCCATCAGCGTGATTCAAGATAGCGTGTCACGTTGTCCTCGATGCGCTCAGCGAGATTGCTTTCATCGCCTCTCACAAACTTTTCGCCGGTGATATGCTCGTAAAGCTCAATATAGCGCTCGCTCACTGACTCACAGAACTCATCGGTCATTTCAGGAACAGTCTGACCGGCTTTTCCCATGAAATCATGTTCGATAAGCCACTGACGCACAAATTCCTTCGACAACTGACGCTGGGGTTCACCCTTAGCGAAACGCTCCTCATATCCGTCGGCATAGAAATAGCGCGACGAGTCGGGAGTGTGGATTTCGTCAATGAGATAGACCTTTCCGTCACGTTTTCCAAACTCATACTTGGTGTCAACAAGAATGAGTCCCTTCTCGGCGGCAATCTCCGAACCGCGCTTAAACAGCATGCGGGTGTAACGCTCCATGGTCTCATAGTCGTCTTTGTCCACAATGCCCTGCGCTATAATCTCTTCACGCGAGATATTCTCGTCATGTCCTGCCTCAGCCTTGGTGGTAGGGGTGATGATCGGCTCGGGGAAACGCTCGTTCTCCTTCATCCCCTCGGGGAGCTTGACTCCGCATATCTCACGCACACCGTTCTGATAGTCACGCCATGCGCTTCCGGTGAGGTATCCGCGTATGATCATCTCCACGCGGAATCCTTCGCATTTCAATCCCACGGTCACCATCGGGTCGGGAGTGGCGAGCTTCCAGTTGGGAACGATGTCGGCGGTAGCGTCGAGGAACTTTGCGGCAATCTGGTTCAGCACCTGTCCCTTGTAGGGTATTCCCTTGGGCAATATCACGTCAAATGCCGATATACGGTCAGTGGCGACCATCACCATAAGATCATCGTTTATGTCATAAACGTCACGCACTTTTCCGTGATATACACTTTTCTGTCCCGGAAAATTAAAATCGGTTTTTGTCAGAGTTTTAATCATTCTCGTTATTCTTGTTATTTTGGTTTTCTGTCAATTTATGCCGGTCATCCCACTGCTGGTAAGCCTCCACTATGCGCTGCACGAGTTGATGGCGCACGATGTCCTTCTTGCCAAATTCCACCATTCCCACTCCGGGCACATCCTTGAGCACCTTCAATGCCTGCACAAGCCCCGACACGGTGCTGCGCGGAAGGTCAATCTGGGTGATATCGCCCGTGATAATCATCTTGGCGTTCATGCCGAGACGGGTGAGGAACATCTTGATTTGATGGGTGGTGGTGTTTTGCGCCTCGTCAAGCACAATAACGGCGTCGTTCAGAGTTCGTCCGCGCATGAAAGCGAGCGGCGCTATCTGAATCACGTTGGTTTCCATATACTCTTTCAGCTTCACCGCCGGCACCATGTCCTCAAGCGCGTCATAAAGCGGTTGCAGATAGGGGTCGATCTTGTCCTTCATGTCGCCCGGCAGGAAACCGAGCTTTTCGCCCGCCTCGACGGCAGGGCGCGAAAGGATTATTTTCCTGACTTCACGATTTTTCAACGCCCTTACAGCCAAAGCGATCGCTATATACGTTTTTCCGGTTCCGGCAGGACCGAGAGCGAAAGTGAGGTCATTTTTAGTCACCGAGTCGACCAGGAGCTGCTGATTTGCCGACCGCGCCGAGATAGGCTTGCCGTTCACGCCATAGATAATCACGCTGTCCTTGGGCATCTCCTTGGGCGCCTTCCCCTTTACGATGTCGAGAATCACATCCTCGGTGAGCTTATTGTATTTGGAGCAATACTCCTCCAGTTCCTTGATTTTCTTTTCAAACAGGGCAGTCTCTTCCTGGTCGCCGATCACCTTTATGATTTGACCGCGCGCCGCCATACGCAGCTTCGGGAATAGATTGCGTATAAGCTGCATATTGCAGTTATTGACTCCGTAGAAACTCACGGGGTCCACATTTTCTATGATAATTATTCTTTCTATCATCAGCAATTGAGTTGAATGCAAAAATACAACATTTCCACGTAATCGCAAAAATCAGATTACGCCCCTATGTTAAAATCGTCACTAAAGCCACTCCCCACACCACAAGCATCAGATTGCTCACGGCATAAGTCACCGTGTAGCCTATAGCCGGAACGGTGCTCCCAAGAGCATTCTGCACCGCTCCTAAAGAAGCCGTGCTCGTTCGCGCTCCGGCGCAGCATCCTAGCGTTATCGCCGGATTGAACTTGAACACTCTCTTGCCAAGCCACAGCCCGAAAAGCACCGGAAGCGTCGTAGCAACCATGCCGGCTACGAAAATCATCGGTCCCACAGCCTTTATGCCGTCGACAAATGTAGGTCCCGCCTCTATGCCGATAATAGCAACAAACACGTTGAGCCCCAAGTTGTTCATGAGCCATATAGCCGAGTCGGGAATATGTCCGTAGGTGGGGCGTTTCGACCTGAGCCAGCCAAACACCAAGCCCGCTATCAGCGAGCCTCCGCTGGTTCCGAAACTCAACGGAATGCTGCCTATCATCCATGTCATGGCTCCGAACACTCCCCCTACGAATATGGCGAGCCCCACAAACATCAAGTCGCTTGCAACGGTAGGGGTGTCCATGTGCCCTATGTGGGACGACGCATTGTTCAGCGCCGTCTGCGAGCCGACAAGCGTCACCACGTCGCCCTTCATCAGCACAGGGTCGTCGACAGGATTCACGTCCTTGCCGTCGCGCCTGATGTTTCTTATGTTGACAGCGTGCATATACTTCATCTCAAACAGTTGAGAAAGCCTCATCCCGATCACCTCCTCCTTGCTCACCAGCACCGGCACGCGCTTCACCGGATAATTCAGCAGCTTGGCGTCGGCAACCTCCGGACCTATCAATCCGCCGTCATTAACGATAAATTCCCTGCGCCCGCACAACACTATTACATCGCCTATATTCACTACTCTATGCGGCAGCGCGTTATATATCTTGCCTCGGCTTCTCACTCGATCGACAAACACAGGAACGCCGGCGTTGGCAAGATATGCCTCGATTTCATGAACAGGCTTGCCCGGACGGAAAAAATCATTCTCCACCCGATATGCCCTGTAAGTGACAGGGCGGAGGGCGGTGATATTGGCGGGGTCGTTTTCCCACGCCGTGTCGTTCATCTGCTTCTCCAGAATCTTAGCCGCGTGCTTCACTTTATCCAGTCCCCCGAGAAGCCTGGGACCGAAAGTGCCGAGTATCACCACCGTGCCGAAAGTGCCGAATATATATGTCACCGCATAGCACAGCGGTATCATGTTGAGCTCACGCTGTTTCACCACTTCAGGCAGCGGAAGCTTGGAGATTGCCTCGCTTCCGAGACCAAGAACAGCCGAGCAGGTTTGGGAACCTGAGAAAAGCCCGGTCGCCTCGCCCGATGAATAAGCCATTATATAGGAGATGGCAAGCGTAACGGCGAAACAACAGCCGCTCATCAAAACCGCAAACAGCGCCTGCTTCAGTCCCGAGCCTTTCAACGACTTGAAAAACTGTGGACCAACACTATAGCCCACGGCAAACAGGAACATCATGAAAAACACTGTTTTAAGCGGTCCCGACATGGGAATTCTCAACTGACCCACGAGTACCCCCACAAGCAAGACAGCCGTAACGCTCCCGAGTGTGAAGCTCTTATATCTCAACTTGCCCAAGAAGAAGCCTGCGCCGACGGTAAGAAAAAGCGCCACCGCCGGATATTCCCTCAATATACCTACAATATAATCTACCATTCCCTCCACTTGTTATCGGGGTCCCGACGCCGGAACCCGCCGTTATATTAATTTAACGTGATAACAGCGGCATGGGTTCTTCGATTGCCGAAATTTGTTCAACAATCCCGTTTGTCCCCATTCCCCGTAGGTGGACTTGAATACCCGCACAAATCACAACACGGAATGAATATTCATCCAAATCAAGCCTGCAAAGGCTTGCCCTATGGATAGCCGGGTACGGTGAATGAAATGAGCCGTGCCCGTGATATGCGTATCATACGAATCGCACTCTGGAAGAGTGCCCCCTAAAACTCCCACTCGCTACTCCCCTGCCATTTCTCTATTCGTCAGCCTCCTTGATTCAGGGGGCGCTCCTTGCAGAGCGCGACTTATTGCCGACTTATACCGGGCAGAGCGCGCTTTCGCTCACTCTACCCGGCTATCCGTAGGAGGAAGCCTTTTCAGGCTTCGGAGTGATTCATGTTGAATTGGATGCGCCATTTATGTGGTTTTTCCATCTTGGCTCAGTAGCCAACAAGTTTTTACCACGCAAATGTTGTTGAGCCGTCGCCGTATGGCTTGTCTTCAAACGCCACCGGAAAACCGGCGGCATTCAGTGTCCACTCAAACGTCATGTCATACCATCGGTCTTTCAACCCGGCGGGAAGGTGTGTAGTCGACTTGCCGAGCAGCCCTGCATAATAAGCAACTGCCATTTCATCCATGTCTATTCCGAAAGTTTCATCGAAAAGCATCACACACCCCTTGTTGGGAATCGGCGAAGCGACGGAGGCATTCGTGTAAACAATCGTAGCGCTATATTCATTTTCGGGATTGTCCGAGGTCATGGAGATGCCTGTTATATCGCCGTCGCGATATGAAATGCGGGTCACCTCATTGTCGCCCTCTGTGCGCTTCATGTAGTTGAGCCGGCTGTCTTTGTCGTAGTCAAACCACCATTCCTCCTCGCCGTCATCGCTGATCTGAAGGGCATATTCAATAAAATTCAAGTCGTTGAGCCTAATGTAGAACACGTCGGTCCCAGGCTCGTCGAAATATTTTATTGTCATCGTCATGTCATAATCAACAATGCGGGAAACAGGGGTGTATGAAAACGTTGCTGCCGACCATTTGCCCGCAATAGATGTCACCTGACCGTCGCCATTGACCGTTATTTTTGCGTCGCCCACCTTCGAAGGGATACCACCGGTAAATACTTGAAGGGCGTTAGGCATTGAAATTTCCTCGTTATTGTCCGGCTTGTCGCCGTCATTTTCATCACACGCCGAGAACACGCCACCGAGGCAGCACGAAACAACTGCCACAAACAAAAATCTGTAATTTTTCATTTTCCATTATTTTATATCTGCCGCAAATTTATTCCCGCACAACGACAATTCTCGTCCTCCTCCCACAAAAAACGCACGGACCATCTCCTCCAAACGCCAAAAAGATGCCGCTGCTACCGCCCACGACATCGGAGATGTCGAAATATGCAAAACCCCATGCTGATTAAATCAGCATGGGGTATATGGTGCGGAATCAATCTGCAACATCGGAGATGTTGAATTAGCTGTGCAGGTTGGCACAGTCTCATTGTACTATTCTCCCCGCTTATTTCTTGCGGACATAGCGGAGCACCTGACAGGTGCGAGCCGGCAGATAGAGCTTCAACCAGCCTTTGCCCTGATCATCGTAGAGAGGATCGCCAATCGTGAAATGATGAACCGAGTCGTCGATGTTTCCGAAACCGCCATACTCAGCATCGTCGCTTGACAACACTACCTCATATTCTCCCGCCGGAGCGAGGAAACCATAGTCCTGATAGCTCTCAAACGGCGCCCAGTTGAACACGAATATCAGATCGCCGCGCATGAACGCAAGCACCTGGTCGGAATCCTTGTCCCATAGCTTCACCACCGGAAGCGACTGGAAGTCATATACATCGCTCACAAGCTCGATCATGGCGTTGTCAAAGGCGTTGAGCTCGCCGTAGCGCAACTCCTTGCGGTCGACAAGATCCCACTGGCGGCGGGCATACTTATAGCTCCAGCCGTTGCCTTCGCGCGGAAAATCGATCCACTCGGGATGTCCGAACTCGTTGCCCATGAAGTTGAGATATCCACCGTTGATGGTGGCGAGAGTAACGAGACGTATCATTTTGTGCATAGCGATTCCTCGGTTCACGGCGGCATTATCGTCGCCCTTGGTCATGTGCCAGTACATTTGATCGTCAATCAGGCGGAATATGACCGTCTTGTCGCCCACAAGAGCCTGGTCGTGGCTTTCGACGTAGCTGATTGTCTTTTCGTCGGCGCGACGATTGGTCAATTCCCAATATATCGATGTGGGATGCCAATCCTCATCTTTCTTCTCTTTGAGCATCTTTATCCAATAGTCGGGCACGCCCATCGCCATTCGATAGTCAAACCCGATGCCACCCGCTTTAAACGGCGCCGCCAGTCCGGGCATGCCGCTCATTTCCTCGGCAATAGTGATAGCCTTGCGGTTCACTTCGTGAATCAGCTTGTTGGCAAGAGTGAGATAAGTGATGGCATTCGTGTCCTGACCGCCGTTGTAGTAGTCGCCATAGGAGCCGAAAGCCTGTCCAAGCCCATGATTGTAATAGAGCATCGATGTCACGCCGTCAAAACGGAACCCGTCAAACTTATACTCGTCAAGCCAATATTTGCAATTGGACAGAAGGAAGTGGAGCACCTGGTTCTTTCCATAGTCGAAGCAGAGGGAGTCCCAAGCCGGATGCTCGCGCCTGCCGTCGCCATAGAAATACTGGTCATAGCTTCCGTCAAGACGACCCAATCCCTCCACCTCATTCTTCACGGCATGGGAGTGGACTATATCCATGATTACGGCGATTCCCATTTCATGGGCGGCATCGATAAGCGCTTTCAGCTCCTCGGGAGTTCCGAATCGGCTTGACGCAGCATAGAAACTCGAGACATGGTAGCCAAACGAACCATAATAGGGGTGCTCCTGGATAGCCATAATCTGAATGGCGTTATAACCGTCGGCTTTGATGCGCGGCAACACATTGTCCTTAAACTCGGTGTAGGTGCCCACACCCTCCTTTTCCTGAGCCATGCCGATGTGACACTCATAAATCAGCAGCGGCTTCGTGTCAGGGACAAAGCGTTTCACTTTCCATTTATAGGGGGTCTCAGGCGCCCACACCTGGGCTGAGAATATTTTGGTCTCCTCATCCTGCACAACTCTGGTGGCATAAGCGGGAATGCGCATTCCGCCTCCGCCTTCCCAACTTACAATCATCTTGTAAAGATCGCCGTGGCGAATGGCGTCGGGCTTGAGCTTTATTTCCCACACTCCATTTCCTATAGGCTTCAGAGCATATTTGCGATACTCTTTCCACTTGGAAAAATCTCCCACAAGAGTGATACCTATAGCGTTAGGCGCCCACTCTCGAAACACCCATCCGGTAGCAGTTCGGTGAAGCCCGAAATAATTATATGCATTGGCAAATGCTTTCAATGAACCGTCGACAGCCGTCAGCTCCTTTTCTTTGTTGATAGCGTCACGGTGCCTGCCTTCGATAGCGTCGGCATAAGGTTCAAGCCACGGGTCATTCTTGATAATGGATAGTGTTGCCATAGTTATGTATTTTTTGTTTATATGCTCATAATCAGGAATCAGTCCCTATTGGGGCTATCCCATTTCTTTGTCTCGGTAGCGGTTATATTTAGGGTCTTATCCCCCACCTGGATGATGAAGTCGCCTTTTTCAAGAATCCATTTTTCGTCATAACCCACAAAGGCAAGATCGTCGGCAGGAACCGACAGCTTCACAGTGCGCGTCTCGCCGGGATTCAGCGAAATCTTGTCAAACTGACGCAAGCGGCGGATATCNGGCGACGTCGAAGCGACAACGTCGGTCGAGAAGAGCAGCACGCTCTCCATTCCGGNAACCTTGCCNGTNTTTGTCACGTCGACTTCAAAGTTCAGCATATCGCCCGACTTGAACTCGGGCTTNTCGACTCTCAGNTTGGAATACTCGAAGGTGGTGTAGCTCAATCCGTAGCCGAAAAGCCACTGAAGATCTACCACCGCGTTATAATTGTAAGCGCCCTCCATAGTCTTGGCGCTCTCCCCCTTCTTGTAGTCATAAGTCTTCAGCGAAGCGCTGTGCTTGGGATAGGTGAACGGCAGCTTTCCACTGAAATTGGCGTCGCCGGCAAGGAGGTCGGCAAGCGCGTCGCCGCCATAATTNGACGGCAGCATGATATCGACGATAGCCTTGGCTCCGTCGACAATGCCGCTGATNATGCGCGGACGCCCCTCGTTGAGAATAAGCACCACCGGCTTGCCCGTTGCGCTGAGCTCCTCCACGAGCTTAAGCTGATTNGCCGACAGGGCGAGGTCGTTTATATTGCCNGGAGTCTCGCAATAGCTGTTTTCACCGATGCAGGCAAGAATCACGTCGACATCGCGCGAAGCGGCGACAGCTTTGTCGATTCCCACAATCGTGTCAAACTGCCAGTCGCGGTCAGGCATATACGTNACTCCCGGTTCATACACCACATTATCTTTTCCGAATTTGTCACACAGCGATTCATAGATGGTGTTGTACTGCGCTCCAAGACGATCGGTCAAGTGTCCCTGCCAGGTGTAGGTCCATCCTCCGTTGAGCGCACGCATCGAATTGGCGTTGGGACCGGCGAGAAGGATGCGGGCGCCTTTGCGCAACGGCAATATNTTGTCNTCGTTTTTCAGCAANACCATCGACTGAGTGGCGGCTTCGCGCGATGCCTTGGCAAACTCCTCGGAAGCAAACAGCGGATAATCTTTATAATAGGTGTCGGGAGTTTCAAACAGCCCCAGACGNATCTTCATGCGGAGCACACGGGCGCATGCGTCGTCAATGCGGCTCATCGGGACTTCACCCTCATCGACAAGCTCCTTCAGCAAGGTGCAGTAGTCGGTTTTATAAGGCTCCATCGCCATGTCGATTCCGGCATTGATGGCAAGCTTGATAGCCTCCTTTTTATCGGCGGCAACCCCCTCGCGGGTATAGAGATTGTTGATATCTGACCAGTCGGTGACGATAAGCCCGTCCCAGTTGAGNTGNTCCTTGAGCCACGTTGTGAGATATTTNGCGTTGGCGTGAAACGGCACCCCGTTGTTNGTCGTCGAATTGACCATGATTGAAAGCGCATGCCCGTTCTTNATGCCCGCAAGATAAGGAGCGAAATGCTTCTCGCGCATCTCTTGCTCGCCAATNGAGGAGTGNGTGCGGTCACGTCCGCTCACGGGNGCGCCATAGCCCATGAAATGCTTNAGATTGGCGGCTATGTGGTAGCGGTCNATTNTNTTNGGATNGTNNCCCTGGAGTCCGAGCACGGCAGCGGTGCCGAGTTCGCTGTTGAGAAAAGCGTCCTCTCCGAAATTTTCCCANACNCGCGGCCAGCGCGGATCGCGGCTCAAGTCNACCGTNGGGTTGAANGTCCAGGGCACGTCGCTNGCNCTNGTCTCATANGCGGTGATTTCNCCNCCCCGCTTCACAAGCTCGCGNTTGAACGTGGCGCCCATATTTATGTTNTGCGGAAANAGGGTGGCGTCGAGCACNTAGCTTGCGCCATGGTTCATGTCNAGNCCGTATATGCAGGGAATCTTGATNGNCTTCATCGAGTAGTCCTGAATCTGGCTCACNACNTCACACCACTGNGCGGCGGTAAGNGCNATTTTCGGNACATTCAGAATAGAGCCCACCTTATGGGTCCCTATCACATCGTCGAGCCGCTCAGCCGAAAGCTTAAGATTGGGATTCTTTTCGGTATAATCGCATCCCAGCGTCACGACTTCGAGCTGTGTCATCTGACCTATTTTCTCCTCAACCGTCATCCTCTTAACCATGTCGGCTATACGCGCCTCCATCGCTTCATCACGAGGAATAATCGGATTTANCGCTTCNGCGATAGTCCCGGATAAGAAAATCCCGGCAATCAGTAAGGTTAACTTCATTTCAGTGTTTTTTCTTGAATTAAGGTATTTTTTATTGTTTCCGCTAACCGGAGCCGCTTAGAATTTGTAGCCTATGCCAACCAGCCCGGTCACACCCTTGCACGGCAACAGGAAATTNTCCTGCCAGCGCGAACCCAGCAGATTTTCGCCGCGCGCCCACACGTTGAAGCGGTCATTAAAGCGATAGGACGCCTCAAGATCNAGCGAATTCACTTTTCCGAGTTTTATAGCCTGATAAGCGCTTTCAAAGGGACCTACAATCGACTCGCCGCAAGTGTAGATAGCTCTGCCTGAGCGCAGGCGATAATCAAGCGAGATGTCAAGCGAGCTCATCNGAGTCACTCTCACTCCGGCGCTAAACACGCTCTTAGCCCTGTCGCGCCAAGCGGCATATCCTTCGTCATAGTCCTGCGGAGCTCCTTCGTAGCCGGCATAGACTGATGCGATGTCACGATACTGATAGCTGAACAAGATTCCATAGTTGATGCTTTTGAAATCATAAGCCGCCATGTAGACTCCGTCATAGTCGCCGAAATCGGTTTCATACAATTCAGGCATAAGCTGACGAGCGAAACTGCCGTAAGAACCCCACACCTTTATCGACGCTCCGGCAAACGGCCCGATAAGGAAGCCGCCGTCGATTCCGATTTTCTTGCGAGTGGTGACATAAGACTGAGAGGGATTTATCAGATGGTTTTCAGCAAAAAGAGATGCGGCGCCGTTAAGGAAGGCTCCGCCGTCGGCGCCCACAAAGACAGTGAACTGCGATGCCGGCATCCATTCGAGCTTGACATCGGGGGCAACATAGGTGGCGCTACCGCGATTGAACGCGCGTCCGGCGTTAAGACCGAGCCTAATATTATAATGATCGCCCGATGCGGCGAAATAAGGAGCTATGCTCAAGTTTGACGCCGTTGATTCGAGCCCCAGCGCCTCGGCTTGCGAGTCATTCACAAACGACAGTCTCACATCGGCGCCTGCTTTATATGACTCCCCGAAGCGGAATACGCCGCCAAGCGAGAAATCGCCATAATTTTCTGACAACGCTTTTTCAATCCCGGCATCAGGCTTGCCAAACTTAAAGAATCCGTAATCAAGCGATGCGTGATATTCAAAATTTCCGGGCAGCGAGTTCCACGCAAGCCCAAGACCGAAGTTATTGGCACTCTGCGACAATCCTTTGTCGACGAGGGTCGGATAGTTGAACGATGAGAACATATAGCCGACGTGTCCCGACAGAGTTCCCGCCGATTCAAACCGATGGCGCGCGTCAAAACCTATCTTCGCCGTGTGATCGCGATATTCAAGTTTGTTATCGGCGATGTTGCGCTGCTTGTACTGGCTGCCGTCATATTGCAACCACGCTCCGGCAACGGTAGTTTCGTCGTCGACAAAACGATATCCCGCCGACAAGTCAGCCTGAAGCGAAGGGAAGTATCCGGCATAAACATAGCCGCGGTATTCGGGCTTATCCATCGTGGCAAGATAAGAGGCGGGGGCAAGAGTCGAGATTGACGCAGTGACCGGCGCCGACACCGCGCGGTCGCTCCACGACAATTTTTTCATCGCCACAGCCGGAAGCCGAAGCTGAGGCAACATATCGATACGCGATGCTTCGCGTTCAATCGGAACAATATCCTTTTCAACAGTAATCTCCTTGGTCAAATCCTGAGCCGCCGCGTTGCCGGCAACCGACAGCATCAATGAAGCCAATGTATATTTTATAATTTTCATCATCTTCTGTTTTTCTTATTTAAGACGCTCGTCAATCATCATGAAAATGTCGCTCTCAGTTCCGGGATAGTTCTCCTTGAGGCTCTTCAGATACTCGCGCGCCTCAAAGTCATCACCCTGCTTTTTGCAAATGTCGCTCAGCAAGATATAACCGCGGGCAAGCCAGTAGGAGTGAGGCGTGTTGGAGTCAATCAACTTCTCGGCTACGCTGCGCGCCTTCTTCACCTGTCCTCCGTCAAGATAATATTGACCCAGATAGTAAGCCGACTTCGCCCCATAGAGGTCGTCGGTATTCTTGGCAAGTCCTTCCCACTCCTTGGCGGCGTCGGCTCCATGACCGGTGTTTGCCAAGGCAAGCGCGCGTGAGTAAACGACTTCCGATCGGCTTGACGACGGCAACGACTCTGACGCGAGGAGACCGTCGGCGGCTTTGACCACATCGGAATATTTGCCGAGGTCTCTCGACACTCTCATTATTCCGAGACGCGCGGCAACGATGTTGCGTGACACCGAGGCGCGTTTCTCAAGCTGACGGAAAGTGGCAAGAGCCTGCTCGCCGTCGCCTGAATTATACTCGACAGCGCCTTTCACTGCAAGCGCATCTTCAGCCGCGTCACTGTCAGGATATTTTTCAACTATCATGGCGGCATATTTCAATGCCTCGGCTTCATTGCCCGACGCCATCGACGCTTCACACAGGTAGTTCAACGCCTGGGCTTCGTGACGTCCGCCCGGGTATTGGTCAAGATAATCCTTCAGCCTGCTTACGCTTGAATTGTCGAGCAGATAAGCCTTTTCAGCAGCCTGGAAGGTCAAGCCGTCGAGCTCGGAAATTTCAAACTTAGGAGCATTGGGCACCGAAGCGATAAACGATGTGTACTCGTTGAGACGTCCCGCGTCGGCAAGTATTCTCTTGAGGTCGTCCGAGGCAACGCGAGCCTCTTCGCTCGTCGGATAAGAACTGATGACTTTCTTGTAAGTGTCGATCGCCTCGCCGGTTTTTCCCTGACTCTGGAGAGTGACGGCAAGCTGAATGTAGGCATTACGCCCCTGTGACGTGGTGGGATATTTCTTCACAAGCTCACGATAGAGCGACACAGCGTCACCCGTTCTTCCAAGAGCCACGTAGCTTTCCGCTTTTTCAAGCAAAGCCGACGGCAACAATCCCGAAGATGGGTAGGACTCCGTCATCTCGTCGAGCAATTTTATCTTCCCGTTGTAGTCTCTTGTCAACCCCTTCATCATCGCTTTCTGATAGATGGCATAGTCGCCGGTCGACGGATTAAGCGAATAGGATTGCTCATAATTCTGCTCAGCCTTTCCGAATTGCATTCCGTAATAGTAGCAGTCGCCCACTCGGTTGTAGGCATCGGCTATCATCACCGTGCCGAGATCGCCGGGCGACGCAATCACGCGCTCGAAATCTTTGCGGGCGGCATCATATTTCTTCTCGGCAAATCGGCTATATCCCAAATCATAATAAGCAAGCGCCTTGTTGGGCGACGTCGATCCCGCCGCTTTAAGATAGTCATTATACGCCTTTGACGCATCGGCATATTTTCCCAGACGGTAATAGCAATCGCCCATCCACAGGTTGCACTCGGCAGCTATCGAGCGGTCGGCTCCCGAAATGGCGCGGGCTTCTTTAAATCGTTCAAGCGCCAAAGACGCGTTGCCCGACGCAAGGTCGCGTGTTCCGAGCGTGTAGAGCACCCTTTGCTTAGCGTTGAGTATCGATTGAGACGGGCGGCGTATCTTCTGGATCGACGCAAGCGCCTTCTCATAATTATTATCGGTCATGTAGCCGGTGACGAGATACTCCTGCACCTCGTCGGCATAACGCGAGTTGGGATACTCTTTGAGGAAGTATTCAAACATGTCGACCGAGCTGCCAAAGGGCGTTCTGCCTCCCTGGCTTCGAGCCACGGCATAATTGTAGAACGCCGTTTCGCTCACGCCCTTGTCATAGTCCATGCGATAAGCCTTTTCAAGCGCGAGGATAGCGGCATTGGCATTCCCCTCCTTCAGATAGCTCTGCCCTATATAAAGGTATGCCGACTGTCCCATGGCGTCGTCCGAGCCGGTAACCTTGTCGAGTGTTTCGATTGCCTTGGCATACTGTCCCTCTTTATAGTAACTCACACCGAGAATATAAAGCGCCGACAATTGAGGATCGGATGTTTCCGAAACATATTTAGTCAAGTATTCGATGGCTTGCGACTCGTCGCCGAGATTATACAGCGATTCGCCGGCTATGCGTCTCAGCTCAGGCTCAAACTCCTTTATATCGCCCATGTGTTGACGCGCCATCGACAAAGCGTGCTGATAATCTCCGTCAATATAAGCGATCTGCGCGAGATAATAAGGCGCCATATCGCCGGGAGGACAGCTTTGATCAACGTCGCTGAACAGAGTTTTAGCTTTGGCGTACGCTCCGTTGGCATACTGTATGTAACCCTTATAAAACAATGCCGCGCTGCGGTAACGCGCCGTGCCTGCAAGCGAGTCAAATCCCGACTCGGCTTCATCCATATCGCCCAGCATCAAGTGGCAAAATGAAGTGCGGTAAGTGTAGTCCTCACCCGCCGAAAGATTAAGGGCGGCACGGTCTATCGCGCGATACTCATTGAGCGCCCTGCGGTAATTTCCCTCATAGAAATCGCAATCGGCAATGCCCATGCGCGCGGTTATGCAAGCCGGAGAAATGGGATAGTCAACCACAAAATTCTCAAACAAACTGCGTGCATCCTGAAGATTGCCGGCAAAAAGTTGAGCGGCAGCCAGAGCGATAGCGGCGCGCTCCTGCTCGCTTCCCGAGAAGGAGCCGGGAGCCACGTTGGAGATTTGATCGATAGTTCCGTAATAGGTCTTGTCACGAAGCATCAGCTCCCCGCGCAGCAGACTTCCGTCAGGCTTTGGAGAGTTGATTTGCGACATTCCCGACAATGCCGTCAGCATGGCAGCGGGCAATATAATCAGCTTCCTCATTTGTTACAATTTATTAATTGCAAACTTACGGAAAAAAAAACGCCTTTGCAAGCAACCCGCCCCAATCTTTAACAAAGGGGCGGAATCTTTTTGATACCGCCCCTTACAATCTGAATGATTTCCAGGATTATTCTACAAAAACCTTCTTGCCGTTGATGATGTAGAAGCCGCGAGTGAGAGTCTTTAGTTCTGCCGCTTTATGTATATCCAGCTTCATTCCTTTGATGGTATAAACCTCGACGTCGCTGTTTTCATCACCAAACAGCCCGACAATGCCGGCAGTCTCCGTAACTGTCACCTTACAAATTGCTGACACATCACCGCAAGTTGCAGTGATATTTGCGTTTCCGAACGAAATACCCATAACAACTCCATCCTCTGACACCGTAGCTACAGATTCATCGGAACTGCTCCACAGGATAGTTTTATCCGTAGTATTTTCCGGCGCAATTGTAGCGGTAAGAGCTTTACGCTCTCCAGTCGCCAGAACCATGTTATCCACATCCAATATCAATCCTGATGCCGGCACAGGTTTAACCGTAACCACACAAGTCGCTGACACATCACCGCAAGTCGCAGTGATATTAGCCACGCCAACCGATAAAGCTGTTACAGTTCCATCAGACGAAACAGTAGCTACTGCTTCATTATCTGATTCCCATTCTATTGATTTATCAACCGCATTATCAGGCTCAACATTTGCTGTAATCCTGATTATTTCATCAACAAAAACCGACACCTCTGTTTTGTCAAGGATAATGCCGGATGCCAATTCTCCAATTGCCTTTTTATTTTGGAAGTATCTCCATCCGTAAGCTTCTCTATATTCTTTCAATCCATTTACCGGAACATTCAATACTGAATTTTTATAATCCCAATCAGAAAATGCGTCAGAGGCAATATCCAACGGAACAATAGCATCACAATATATCTCCTTAAATTGCGTATAACCGAATGCATTTCTCATAATGTATTCCACAATTTGTGAATGCAAGTNCAGTTCTTCAAAACCGCTACATCCGTAGAACGCATCTGAATATATGTACGTTACAGCATCAGGAATTGTTAGCGTCCCCGTAAAACCGCTACAATTATAGAATACTCTCTCTCCTATTTCGGTTACCGCATTAGGAATCGCAAGAGACCCNGTAAAANCGCTACAACCCGAGAATGCATAAGAGCCTAAATATGTTAATGCCGCGGGAAGATTCAAATCTCCTGTAAAACCGCTACAACCCGAAAACGCGCTACCTCCAATTTCAATAACCGAATCGGGTATCGTTAAAGTGCCCCTAAAGCCGCTACAACCATCAAATGCTCCCGTGCCAATAACCTTAACAGAATTTGGAATCACTAAACTGCCGGTAAAGCCCCTACATCCGGAGAACGCGTAATAGCCTATTACTTCAATTGAATTGGANAGCGTCAAAGAGCCATCAAATCCTTTACAGTCATTAAATGCGCCGTATTCCAATACAGTCACTGAATTGGGAATCGTAAGCGAGCCGGTAAAGCCCGTACAATAATTAAATGCGTCATCACCTATTGACTCAACTGAATTGGGGATCGTCAGAGTGCCACTAAGATAGTTACAATGACAGAATGCATACCGCCCAATTTTTTTGACGGAGTTTCCTATTGTCAGCGAGCCGGTAAGACCGGTATTATCACAAATATAGCCTCTCTGATCCCGCTTACAAAAAGCCTCCGCCTCTATCTCAGTCACCACATATTCCCGATTTTGATATACTATATAATCGGGAATAACCAGATTTTTTCTAACCAAATTACTGTTATCCGCAACACTCGCAGTGCCCTCTTCTTNATAGATATTATAGTTTATTCCTTCATAGGTAAAAGGTATAATCGTTATAGTAGCCGGTTTTACTGTAACTTCGCAAATAGCAGACACGCCTCCATAAGCTACAGAAATTACAGTTGTTCCCGCAGAAACAGCAGTAACCAATCCATTTCCATCAACAATTGCAACACTCTCATTGTCACTTGCCCATTTCAATAATCCTGATTCCGATATCTCTGGGACGACAGTTGCTACAAGCTGAAATGATTCAGTTTCTTTCAATACAATNNTNGTTTNATTNAGNTCAATANNNATNTCATNTNCCGGAATGACGGTTATATTGCAGNAGGCAACTACCTCATTACAGTTAGCAATGACATACGCTTCACCAATACCTGTTGCCGTGACTTTGCCATCGGAATCAACTTTTATTACGTTTTCATCACTGCTGCTCCATGTAACGCATTTATCATTCGCATTGTCGGGATATACAGTTGCCATTAATTGGAAACTATTCCCTACTTTCAATTCAATATTCTCCTCATTGAGAGTTANTCTTTCAACCGCTATTTCACCTATAGCGCTTATTTTATAAAAATTTTTCCATCCTGATGCTTCCTTGTAATCACTTATACTTTCTTTAGGAACATACAATTTACAATAGGATTCGCCACTAAATGCCCCCGCCGCAGTTGGCGGTACAACAGCGTTACATTCGACTACCTTAAGAGGACAATAAAACGCTTGAGCTTGTATTCTTTTACTACTTGCCGGAAGGACCAAGTAATCAAATTTTGTGCCCTGAAAAGCGCACGCACCTATAAAGCTCACATTATCCGGAATATTCAAAGTCCCAGCAAGACTGGAACATAAATAGAAAGCATAATCCGCTATTTCCTTCAACGAATTTCCAAGAGTCAAACTTGTAAATCCACTACAACCCCTAAATGCGGACTCTGAAATATNAGCAACCGATTCTCCAATTATCAAAGCTCCATCAAAACCGCTACATCCATAAAACGCATTTGAACGTATCATGGTCACAGAATTAGGAATCTCAAGTGAACCNGTTAAACCCGTACAACCCGAAAAAGCGTCACCGCCTATATATCTTATGTTTTTCCCCAGTTTCAAAGAACCNGAGATTGTCTTACAGTCCTTAAATGCTGATGAATTGATTTCTGTTACCGGGAAGTCAATACCTTTATANGTTACAGAATCAGGTATTACTATATTTACTTTATTAAGAGTAGTATTATAATCTACTTTTGCCTCACTTGATCCCGCATAAATTACATATTTGATTCCATCAACCGTAAAATCCGCAGTAACTTCCAGAGATCCATAGACTTTTATTTCACACATAGCTTTAGCAGAGCCACAACTGGCAGTAATAGTTGCTACGCCTACATCTATGNCTGTCACAAGTCCGGTTGCGTCTACCGTTGCCACTGACCCATCACTACTACTCCATTTTATAGTTTTGTCAGCACTTGCTTCCGGCAAGACAGTCGCAACGACCTTAACGGTTTCTTTAACCTTTAGCTGCGCGGAGCTTATATTAAGAGTAATTTTGTCTTCCTCCACCACCTCCACGGTAACATTGCACGTTGTATAGACCGATCCACAGGTAGCTTTAATCGANGCGGTGCCTACCCCGATAGCAGTTACTACTCCATTTCCATCTACAGTTGCAACGCTTTCATTATCACTCTCCCANCCAATNGTCTTATCGCTTGCATTTTCAGGCGCCACAGTCGCAATAAGCATTGTAGTTTCATTGGGTTTCAAAATAACCTCTGAAACATTAAGGCTAATTGATTCAACTGGAATATCAGGGATATCAGGAACGCCTTCAGTTATAATTGCAGCAAAATCCGACCACCCGGGAGCATTAATATATACGTCTTTAGTGCCATACGGCACTTCGATTGATCCAATTTTTGCCCCGTCAAATGTATCATCCGATACTGAAGGAGGTGTTGTTGATTTTACTCTTAGCGTTTTTAGCTTCGTACATCCTGCGAGAGCCTTTGGCCCGATAGTTTTAACTGTTTCAGGAAGATCCAACTCCTCTCTATTCCAGGGAGCGAAATAAAAAGCCGTTGAGCTTGAATCATATATCAAACCGGCAGAGTCAGGAATACAATCAATTGGATATGGCACCTCTATTTCGGCTACAAATTCACGTTTTCCAACCGGATAAGCGCCTTTTTTGATATCGCAACCTGAAAACGCAGTGGTACATTCATTTTCAGGCGAAATCACCACACTCGATAGCGACGTGCAATCCCTGAACGCTAAAGAACCAATATATTTTACCGTATTTGGGATAACTATAGATTTAAGTTTAGTACATCCGCGGAAGGCATTGTCGCCAATTATCAATATGCTCGATGGTATGTGGACAGAGGATATATCACTGATTAGATTCCATATTACTTTTACCGGTAAATCCATAATATCTCCCGAGGGATCCTTACCATAATATCTTGACGGCACATCAAGATGACCAGTCAGTGAACTACCCTCACCGCCATTAATGCTAAGCAGCCAGCAGGAGCCGACGATATCCTCGTAGGGATAATTCCAATTCGGAGGATAGATAAAAAAATTAAGCTGTGAAGGAACCGAAGTTTGACTTCTGACTTGTAAAGGATAAAATAACCCCGATACCAATAATATCAGTATCGGAATCAAAGTTCTACAACATCTCTTTTTAGAGAAAATTTTGTGGTTCATAAGAGTTCGATTTATGGTTTATAGAATTCAATTTGCTGTTTTTCTGGAATGTAGATAATGAGGAACAACTGTCAATTGGTATTGAGCTAAAATCATACCGGTTTCTCTCAGCAACTCCTCAAGCAGCGGAAACAATCGTTCCCATAACTTTAAATGACGTCCGTAATCCTTGACACTAAGATCGGGAATAGCAAAATTCATATCGCAAATCTCCCTTATTGCCGCAAGGTCAGGCATCGTATGCCGCAGAATCTCTTTCATCGAGGGGGCATGATGGATGTGCAGTTGCCTTAGAAATTTTATATCCCTTAATTTTTCCCAAGAACCAGCGACCGCATTGTGAGCACACACTTGACGCACATTATCCTCCGCGCGAAAAAGTTTTATGTATATTTCATCATTAGCAGGTTTAAATCCTATACTTTTAACACACTCGACAGGATATGCCCAAATATTCTTATCACCATTCCCATCATTGCTATATGGTTCAAATACATGAATTTGGATTCTTCCCACACAAGTGTCAATAGCGTTTTCCAACTTCGCCCGCAAGGTTGAAAATACATTCGATAATTTCGGGGCGTGCCCTTCCAAAGAATAACGATATCCTATTTTTTCAGCATTGGTGAATATCGATCGAATCAATTTTATCGGAAACGGAAAATCAGGGTCACGCCTATCCTGAGAAAAAAGCCTGAACTTAAAATTTTCAATGATAGATGTGCATTGAGATGAGTATATGCGAGGATCATGGTCATATTTTGTCCTCAAATCATACCATAGAATCCCGTTAGCGTCTTTTGCGACAATATCCATTAATCATTACTGCGGCTCCGGGCTTCGCGAAGACTTTAAATTGAAACTGCCGAATACAGAAGCGTGAAGCCAACTGATGCTCGCTTCACTATCTGAGGCCTTCGAACTGCCCTGTCATAGAAACGAGCAACGGTGACCCCACGCCGTATGTATAAATATTCCACACTCCATCACGGAGCACGGATATTACATACCCATGAGCATCATCGTTGCAAGGCTTCTTAATGACATTGAAATGTTCGAAGTTTCAGATAGTCAGAAACCAAGCGCCAATAACGCTTTTTACAAAAATGTAATGCCGACAATATTTCTTTATCGGCTTTTTAATCCCCAATACCCGGAACTAAAGTTGGATTGCCCCTACGGCGTGGGGTTTAACTCATTTATTTTCACACAAATGATTTATATGCAAATATAATATATTCCACCAATAACACAAAATTTTTCACACCATTTAATTTACAGGATTGACGGGGAGTTGAAAAACATGGAATAATTTGACGCGTTCTCAAAACTTTATTCTATGCAGATATGTTTTAATACCAGAAATCAGAAATCAAAATTCAAAAATATAAAGGTTATGAGTACAACAAAAAGTGTAAAAGGTACAAAGACCGAACAATATCTGGTCAATTCTTTCGCAGCCGAAACTCAGGCTTACGCACGTTACACATTCTATGCGCAGATAGCTGACAAAGAGCTTTACTTCCCTATCGGCGTGATTTTCCGTGAAACAGCTGACAATGAACTTCGCCACGCAAAGGTGTTCTTGAAATTCCTTCCCAACGAGGAGGCTACATGCACCGGTGGCGTCGACGCAGGATATCTCGGCGACACAGCTTCAAACCTCGCCATCGCCATCAAGGAGGAAGCAACCGACGGATATGAATACTATCAGGAAGCCGCCAAAGTCGCTACCGAAGAAGGATTTGACGAAATCGCAAGCCACTTCCTCGCAATCGCAGAGGTTGAAAAATATCACCATGACCGCTTCCAGCGCTACTTGAAGCAGGTTCAGGACGGAACCGTTTGGAAGCGCGACACTCCTATCAACTGGCAGTGCCTTGTATGCGGNTANGTACACTACGGCACAGANCCCCCAACAAAGTGNCCCGGATGTGANCANCCCTATCAGCACTACATGGCTATGGATGACAAGTAATCAATCCGGTTGGAAATATAATAAAACAATAATGGCTGTAAAGAAATTCTTTGCAGCCATTGTTGTTTTACGTTATAACCGTCTTTACTTGCCCCGGCAGGGGATTTTCTTTATGCGGTTCTCNTGACGTCCGCCNTCAAAAGNAGTGTTGAGAAACTCGTCGACAATCGCCANCGCGAGAGTCGGCTCTATAAAACGTGCCGGAAGCACGAGAATGTTAGCGTCATTGTGAGCGCGGGCAAGGCGCGCGAGCTCCACATTCCAGCACAGAGCCGCGCGGATGCCCTGATGCTTGTTAAGCGTCATGCCGATTCCGTTTCCGCTGCCGCATATAGCGATNCCGGGNTAGTCNGCTCCGCTCTCCACCGCCTCGGCNCAGGGGTGGGCGAAGTCGGCATAGTCGCAGCTGTCGGCGCTATAGGTGCCGAAGTCTTCACATTCTATATCCTGGGACAGTAGATAACCCTCAATCATCCCTTTCAGCTCATATCCAGCATGATCGCTGCAAATGGCGATTTTCTTTCCTTTTTCAACTATAGACATGTCAAATAGGTATTAGTATGGTGATTCATTAAAATTTCTGCATATCGACGAGTCGCTTGTAATAGCCGTTTTTGGCGATAAGCTCGTCATGACTTCCGGCTTCCACAATCTTGCCCTCGTTCATCACGCATATCATGTCGGCATTCTTGATTGTNGACAGGCGGTGGGCGATGACGATGGTGGTGCGNTCCTTCATCAGGCGNTCGAGAGCCGTCTGCACCAGCTTCTCGTTCTGGCTGTCAAGCGCCGAAGTAGCTTCNTCGAGAATCAATATNGGNGGATTCTTCAGGATGGCGCGCGCAATCGACAGGCGCTGGCGCTGACCNCCCGACAAGCGGCACCCACGGTCGCCGATGCAGGTTTCATATCCGTGTTCCGATTCCATGATAAAGTCATGGGCNTTGGCTATCTTCGCCGCCTCTTCCACCTGCTCGGGCGTGGCGTTGTTGACTCCGAAAGTNATATTATTATAGAATGTNTCATTGAACAGNATCGCCTCCTGGTTCACATTGCCCATGAAGCTCCTGAGTTCATGNACTTTCAAATCCCTGATGTCGATTCCGTCCACNAGAATCTGACCGCAGTCAATGTCNTAAAAGCGCGGAAGCAGGTCGGCAAGNGTCGATTTGCCCGAACCGCTCTGCCCCACGATAGCCACCGTCGAGCCGGCNGGTATCTTCANCGAAACATTGTCGACGACAGGCTTCTCGGCATAGGCGAAAGTCACGTCGCGATANTCGATATCGCCGCGCAGTTTCGCTATATGTTTCGGTTCCGACGGGTCTTTTATNGGATTGTCNGTGTTCAGGATTTTATCCACNCGCTCCATCGANGCGAGTCCNTTCTGAATNGCGTAGACCGCCTTCGACANNTCTTTAGCCGGATTTATGATGCTGTAAAAAATGACCATGTAGTAGATGAACGACGGCGCCGTGATCGAAGAGGTGCCCATGATAATGAGCGTTCCTCCAAACCACAGNACAATGGCTATNGTCAACGTGCCGAGAAACTCGCTCATCGGGTGGGCGAGCGACTGCCNGCGGGCTATGCGGTTGCTGATGTTNTAGAACACCTGATTTTCACGGCGGAAACGCGCCCTCACTTTGCCCTCGGCATTAAATGCCTTGATGATGCGGAGTCCGCCAAGGGTCTCTTCGATATTCGACATGAGTACGCCCCACTGATTCTGCCCCTCAAGCGACTTGCGCTTCAACCGTTTTCCGATGCGTCCCATCACGACTCCCGCAAGCGGCAGCAGAATGAGCACAAACACGGTGAGNTGCCATGAAATCACCACCATCATCACAAGACACACTATAATCATGATGGGATTTTTGAAAAACATGTCGAGCGACGACATGATGGAGTTTTCTATCTCNGCGACGTCGCCTGTCATTCGAGCCATCACGTCGCCTTTGCGCGCCTCGGTGAAAAACGAGATTGGAAGATTCAGAATCTTGTCATACATATAGTTGCGTATGTCACGCACTATGCCCGAGCGCATGGGGATGATGAAATAGGAGCTCAGATAGGTTACCCCCGTTTTCAATCCCGTCATCACCACGAGCAATGCGGCAAGCCCGGCAAGCGCCCCCGAGGGACCCCAGTCGGCAATCATCACCTGGGTGTAATAGTAGAAGTTATTTATCGCGACCTCCTTGAGNGAACCCGCATCCATNGGCATAAATTCATAATGCCCTTCATGGATTCCGAAAAGCATCTCAAGGATGGGGATAATCACCGCAAACGAAAACAACGTCAGAAAAGCGGCAAGTATGTTGAAGATTATGTTGAGCGCAAGATTCTTCTTATAAGGAGGGACGAAGCGCTTGATAATCTTGAAAAATTCTTTCATAACAATGTTGGTTTATATTCTTCGACACGCCAACAGTCAGCAATCCGTAGCAAAGGCTGATGATGGCGAAATTTAATCCGGCTACAAAATTAGCAATTTTACTAAAGCTCCATGCAATCATAATGCCACAATTCTTTATATTGATGCGAAGTTTTTTCGTAACTTTGTCATGTTCGGTAAAATNTGATGAAAAGAAACGGTCTAAAAATTATCCGTGTCACAGTGTCGTCGGCTGTGTTCTTTGCAGTCACTCTGCTGTGGGTCTGCTACGGACCCGAAGTGGCGCGCTACATGGCGTGGGCGACCAAAATCCAGATATTCCCCATGGCGATGGCTCTGTCAGTGACCATGGGAGCGTTTTGGGTGCTTGCCGCATGGCTGTTTGGCAGAATCTACTGCTCCTCGGTATGCCCGCTCGGAACATGGCTTGACATCATCGGGGCGCTCGGGCGAAAAAGCCGCAAAGGCTCTTTGCGCGACTACCACTACTCGCCCCCACTGAACCGATGGCGCTACGGATCGCTCATTGTGATTCTTGCCTGCTTCATCGGAGAAATCTCGGTGGTGCCGGCGCTCGTCGACCCNTACAGCATCTACGGGCAAGCGGTGGTCAATCTGCTGAAACCGTGCTGGGGCGAAGCTTGCAACCTCATCTCCGCCCTGGGCGAATCGACCGGGCTATGGGACTACCGCCATGTGAGGATAATCACCGCCGGAGTGTTCTACACCACCCTGTCGGGCATAATGCTTCTTGCCGTGAGCATCCCGGCATGGTTCTACGGACGCACTTACTGCAACTCGATTTGCCCCATAGGGACAGTGCTCGGAATGTGCAGCCGCCAATCCCTGTGGCACATCGACATCGACACCGACCTGTGTACCAACTGCNGCAAGTGCGAGCACGTGTGCAAGGCTTCNTGCATAAACCTCAATGACCACNTTGTCGACGGGTCAAGGTGCGTGACGTGTTTCAACTGCATCGCCTCATGCCCCGACAACGCCATATTTTACCGAATAAACCGCAAACAGCTATCGCTACCAATGATGCAGCGCGTCACTCCCCCGGGTGTAAACACGGCGGCATCATGCGCCTCGCCCGCAGGCGCNNCGGCAAGCGAGCCATATAAAACGAATAAACCCGAAGAAAAATGAAACAATATCTTGACCTGCTGCGCCACGTAAAAGAAAACGGCGTGCAAAAAAGCGACCGCACCGGCACAGGCACCCGAAGCGTGTTTGGCTATCAGATGCGATTCAACCTCGAAGANGGGTTCCCGTTGCTGACCACCAAAAAGCTCCATTTGAAATCAATCATCTACGAGCTCCTGTGGTTCCTCAAAGGCGACACCAACGTCCACTACCTCCAGGAAAACGGAGTGAGAATATGGAACGAATGGGCTGACCCCGACGGCTCAGTGGGACACATCTACGGATACCAGTGGCGTTCATGGCCCGACTACAACGGCGGACACATCGACCAGATAGCCGAAGTCATAAAAANGATAAAAGAAAACCCCGACTCGCGNCGCATCATCGTGAGCGCCTGGAACGTAGCCGACCTCGGCAACATGAATCTACCTCCTTGCCACCTGCTGTTTCAGTTCTATGTCGCCGACGGACGACTCAGCCTGCAACTGTATCAGCGCTCTGCCGACACATTCCTCGGTGTCCCCTTCAACATCGCCTCCTACGCCCTGCTGCTAATGATNGTAGCGCAGGTCACCGGGCTGAAAGCCGGCGACTTCATCCATACCCTCGGCGACGCCCACATCTATAANGACCACATCGAGCAAGTCGATCTGCANCTCACCCGCGAGCCGCGCCACCTGCCGCGGATGGTTCTCAATCCNGACGTAAAATCGATTTTCGATTTCAAATATGAGGATTTCACGCTCGAGGACTATGACCCCCACCCCCACATCAAAGGCAAAGTGTCGGTATGAGCATGGAAGTATCGATAATCGTGGCGATGACCCCCTCGGGAGCCATNGGAAGAAAAGGCGACCTGCTTTATCACATCAGCGCCGACCTCAAGCGGTTCAAGGCGCTGACAATGGGAAAACCCGTGATAATGGGACGCAAGACATTTGAATCGCTGCCGTCAGGACCGCTCCCGGGGCGCCAAAACATAGTGGTGACACGCCGCGCCGACTATCCCGCCGAGGGCATCAACGTTGCCGAGTCGCTTGACCAAGCGCTCGAAATAGCCGCCGAAAACGCCGAAGAGGCTATGATCATAGGCGGCGCCGAAATATACCGCCTTGCGCGTGAAAAAGCCGGAAAAGTCTACCTGACCCTCATCGACGCCGAGGTCGACGACGCCGACACNTTNCTGGAGCCGTTTGAAAAAGAAACGTGGACCGTCGCCGAGGAATCATCCCCGATGACCGATCCACGCTCAGGCGTCACGTATAGGTTCATCGACCTTGTACGCCGATAAACAACAGCACCTTCTCTATTCTATATAGCCGAATGAACGCAACTTATTCTCACGGTTGCGCCAGTCTTTTTCAACCTTNACNAAAAGTTCAAGATANACNTGCTTGTCGAAGAACTTTTCGATATCCTTGCGCGCTTCAGTTCCGATGCGCTTCAACATGCTTCCGCCCTTGCCGATGATGATGCCCTTCTGAGAGTCGCGTTCAACATAGATGACGGTCATGATGTGGATACTGTCATCCTTCTCGTCAAACTTCTCAACCACCACTTCAACCGAATAGGGCACCTCCTTGTCGAGNTGGAGAAGCAANTTCTCGCGAATGATTTCAGTGACAAAGAATCGCGCCGGCTTGTCGGTCAAAGCGTCTTTTCCGAAATAAGGGGGNGCCACCGGCAGAAGCTCGATAATGCGGTTCATCAACACGTTGACATTGAACCCGAGCTTAGCCGAAGTGGGCAGAATCTCGGCGTTAGGAAGAAGCTTGCGCCAGCGGTCCACGATCTGGTTGAGCTCCTCATCGCCCTTCAGCAGGTCAACTTTGTTGATTACCAGAAGCACCGGAACCNTCTCCTTGGCTACCTTCTCCAAGAAATCGGCATTTTTGGTAGGATCCTCGACAACGTCGGTCACATACACAAGAACGTCGGCGTCGGTCAAAGCCCCCTCCGAAAATTCGCGCATAGCCTCCTGCATCTTGTAGTTAGGCTTAAGCACTCCCGGGGTGTCGGAAAACACNATCTGATAATCGTCGGTGTTCACTATACCGGTGATGCGATGGCGCGTGGTCTGCGCCTTTGAAGTTATGATACTTATGCGTTCTCCCACTAAGTCGTTCATCAAAGTCGACTTTCCCACATTTGGATTGCCAACGATGTTGACAAACCCTGATTTATGATTTTCGTTCATATACTTGAATTTTGTTTTCGATTATAATTATATATGTATAACAATATAACTCGGAAAAATATTGCTACCCTATAAAATTACTACGGGCGAGTCTCCCGACCCACCCGTAGTAATTAACCTTAAATCTAATACCATGAAAAACACAGTGCAAATATAGTAATTATACCTTTAGAACATCTGTAGGGGCGAATGGTTTAATCCCTGTTTATATTTTAACATTAGTTAACACAAAGTATCATCCTTTCTGAGTAATTTTACTCCCGAATTAAAAAAACTGATTAAATGAGAATAAAAATATTGGTCGTAGACGATGAGGAAGCATTGGGAGAAATCTTAAAATACAACCTTGAACTTGACGGCTATGAAGTTGATACCGCCCTTTCGGCTGAAGAAGCCCTCACTATGGACTTGTCAAGCTATTCGCTATTCATTCTTGACATAATGATGGATCAGCTGAGCGGCTTCGATTTTGCAAAGCAGTTGAAAAACAATGCGGCTACCGAAAACACACCTATAATTTTCTGCTCCGCGCTCACCGGAGAAGACGACACCGTCATGGGTCTCAACCTCGGCGGCGACGACTATATCACCAAGCCTTTCGTGATAAGCGAAGTGNTNGCTCGNGTGCGCGCAGTGTTGCGCCGCAGCCACGTTTCACAGCAATATGCCTACAATCTGTCGAAAGGAATNCAGGAACCGGATATCGTTTTCAAGACCCTCCGCGTGGACCGCAACGAGAAAACATGTTATCTCAACGGAGAGCCGGTGACTCTGACAAAAACTGAATTCGAGATATTGATGTTCTTCCTCACTCACCGCAACCGCATATACTCGCGTGAAGAGATCATCCGCGAAGTGTGGCCNGAAGANGTCGTGGTCTCCAACCGCACCATCGACACCAATATCACCCGACTTCGCAAGAAAATCGAGCCCTACGGAAACAACATCATCACTCGGTTAGGCTTCGGATATGGTTTTAAAGAGACAGTTTAGTTATTGGTGGCGTCTTTTCCTTCCGCTCATAACCGCTCTTTGGGCTATCATAGGTATTCAAGCCTATGCAAGTTATAAGAGCGAAAAGGATTTTCGCACCCAGCAGTTGGCTAACGACCTCGAGCTTATCAACGCCCGCATCATCGACGCCTATGAGAACGATGTAGATCTCGAGCCGTTCATCCGTTTTATCGAAGACTACTATGATGAAACGGAGCTACACGGAGTGCGCATATCAATATATAATGATGAGGACAGCCTGTTGTTTAACAGCGGCGTCCCCATCCAGCTAAATATCGACACTGATATTGTGCCCGAATTTGCCGAGGCGGTGGAAAGCGGTCACGGAACAGCGTTGCGCCACAGCACGTCAGTTAAAGACAATCCGTTTTACTTCTTCGACGTGCGCCGCAGCTCTGACGGCAAAATCTTTTCCCACACCGCCATGCCTTATACCGACGTTTTGGTCAAGTCAATCACCGTCGACAAAAAAATGTGGTATATCGTGATAGCGATCGGCATAGTCGCCTCGTTGTTCATATTCTTCTTCACCCGCTATCTGGCGCGAAACGTGCAATTGCTTCACTCATTTGCCATCAAGGCGGCAAGCGGAGAGGAAATCGACGAATCGGTCACATTCTCAAAAGACGAGCTTGGCGACGTGTCGCGCAAAATCGTGGCGCTATATCAAGACAAAGCCGAAGCCAACGAACGCTCCGACCGGGAACACCGACTCGCCATCAAAATCAACGAGGAAAAAATGAGAATGACCAAGCAGCTCACCAACAACATCAACCATGAGCTTAAAACCCCGGTTGGCGTCGTGAAGGGCTATCTTGACACTCTCGCCGAACATCCCGAGATGGATCCTGCCGCGCGCGAACGCTTCCTCGGAAAAGCCCGCGAACACATGGACCGCCTATGCTCCATGCTAAACGACCTGTCGTCAATGACACGCCTTGAAGACGGCGGCGCCGGAGTGATGAGAGAACGAATCGACTTCAGCGAACTGGTTCAGAACACGGCATCGGAACTGAGCACGCTCAATCTCAACAACAATATTCGGTTTGTCTATGACCTGCCCCCCCATTGTTTCGTGGTCGGAAACTACAACCTTCTTTACGCCATGATAATGAATCTCGTGCGTAACGCCGACTTCCACAGCCATGGAACCGAATGCGGAGTAAAACTCATCTCCGAAAACAAGCGCGAGTATCGATTCTCGTTCTATGACAACGGCACAGGCGTAGGCGAAGAACACCTTGCCCACCTCTTCGAGCGCTTCTATCGCATCGACAAGGGTCGCTCAAGAAAAGTGGGTGGCACCGGTCTCGGACTCCCCATCGTCAAGAACACGATCAACGTAATGGGAGGAGCCATAACCGTTTCAAATCGCCCCGAAGGGGGTCTCGAATTCCGCTTCACCCTCCTGAAATGGACCGAAGAAGCGGCAAAATTCACAAGCGTGTAATTTTTTATCAAAATTGGCACTCCGGTGTAACCATTTTGAAATAATTATATATTATCTTTGCACTGCATAATTAACCAAAGGGTTAGTTGAAGATATCACAATCAATATCACAGAAAACGCAGAACTTGCAAAGTTTATAGTAATTTTGAATAATATATGTGGGCTCAGCCTTTCTGACAAGCGAGGCGCCGATTTCTCGGAAAGAGTTGGTGAACATCGAGATGATATAAACCGTTACCACAGAAAACATATTATTTTGAGAAAAGGGCTTCTAATGAAGCCCTTATTTTTTTTGCCCGCCCCTCACCCATCCCCATGCCCAAATCCACAAACAGGNTCACCNCCAAACAATCCTTTAACGTAGCTAAATCTATATCATCCCTCTTTTTGCATTGCAAATTATTATTCTTATAGCCTTTGACACAATAATTATACATTTCCCACTGAAGTTGGCATAAATTTGGGCGTTCAATCATAAATCGCAATCATGGATNACATCAAATCAAATTTGTCACAGCGTATTTTACTGTTTACGATTTTACTTATCTCAGTGTTAAGNANCCCCGTCTCAGCTCAAGAAATGAACGAAATGTGGGGCAAGCAAAGCAACAAAACCCGGTTAGCATCTAAAGAAAGTGAGTCGGTAAAACTTTTTCGCGACGGCAANTACGGATTGTTCCTTCACTGGGGACTCTACTCCCACCTTGAAGGGAAATGGAATGGAAAAACATATTATGGCATAGGCGAATGGATAATGCACCCGTCGATGGCAGGGATTCCGGTCGACGACTACATGGCAAGCGCCGCTAATTTCAATCCGGTCAACTTTGACGCTGAAAAGATTGTGAAACTCGCCCNCGACGCCGGCATGAAATACATCATCCTCACAGCCAAGCACCACGAGGGATTCGCCATGTTTCATTCAGAAGCCGACTCTTTCAACATTGTCGACGCCACGCCATTTGACCGCGACCCGCTGCTTGAATTGAGTCGGGAATGNCAGCGTCAGGGCATAGGNCTCGGATTCTACTACTCCCAGTCGCAGGACTGGACCGCCCCGGGAGCCATAAAAGGACCGAAAACCGACAANAACGGCAANGANGTGAGCTTCGACGACTATTTCTATCGCAAATGNCTGCCNCANGTCACNGAANTNTGCACNAANTATGGTCCGATAANCCTCATCTGGTTTGACACTCCCGGAAATATAAGCATGGATCAGGTGCTTGAACTCTACAACACGGTCAAAAAATATCAGCCCGACGCGCTTATTTCAGGCAGAATAGGGCACAACATGGGCGACTATCGCACCCTCGGCGACATGGAGATTCCATCGGCAAACGCCGAGGGGCTGTGGGAAGCTTGCGACGTGATAAACGACACATGGGGNTACAACTGGTTTGACAAAAACTGGAAAACGCCTAAGGAGGTCGTCACCAATCTGCTGTCCACTGTGGCGCGCGGCGGAACCTACCTNCTNAATGTGGGACCTGCNGGCGACGGATCAATGCCCCGCGAGGCGGTCTATTCTCTTGAAAAAGCGGGNGAATGGATAAAACGCTATCCTCAGGTGGNGTATGGGTCAGGCGCCTCTCCGTGGGGAAAGGCGTTGCCGTGGGGCGACGCGGTGGTTGCCGACAGCTCACTGTATCTTCTCGTGTTTGACATGCCGNTCGACAACACGCTATACTTGCATGGACTGAAAAACAGGGTNGAAAGCATGAATCTGCTTAACGGCGACANGGCTACCCCGGTGACATGGGAAAACAATGGCGATTGGCTGAAGGTAAATGTGCCGGCAGCAGCGCAGGGTGATGACTATGTAAACGTGATAAAAGTGGAACTTGACGGCAACGAGGCTAAAGCCGACACNGCGCTGTTTCTTTCGCCCAATTCGCCGGTAAAATATGGCGTGGAGTTCGCCACCGCTTCCGACAGCCATCCGGGCTACCACAACTGGAAAGAAAAATTTGGCGAGTGGAAACACGCCCACTTCATCAACAAGTGGGGCGAAAACGGCAAAAGCACGTGGGAAGTGGAGGTAATGGAACCGGGTTACTATCAGGTGGAGCTTGAATATTCAGGNGAAAAGCGCGTGGTGTGGCGAGTGACNCTCGACAACGATGCCGACAGCTCATTCATACAGAACCAGCAGGGAGCCCTCCCCGCCTACATGTTCAAACCCATAGGCTGGATATATCTNCCCGCCGGACGACAATCATTGTCGGTAAGCCTCGTCGAAGGNAACCGTGACATTACCGCNCTACGTTCCATCCGCCTATCGCCCGTGAAATAATGAAACTAAAACAAATAGCTTCCCTGATAGCAGCTTCGGCAATAACAATGTCGGCACAGGGCGTTGCCCGCGACTCCCTCTGGGTAATGGACATGGTACATCACAATCCCATGGACGAGCCTTTCAAAAGCGCGTTCTGCCAGCCGTCAAAACTCGCCTCCCTGGGGATGAACGCAATTGTGATAAACGAATTCAAGTTTCCCCACTGCGCGGTCACCTTTGACTCGCTCGACAAGAATATATGTCCCCCCGGAAGCGACGAACGCCGTTGGGCTGAAGCTCTCGCCAACGAGATAAACAGCCGCATAGNGGAGTGTCACANAAANGGATTGGAANCGCTCTTCTTCACCGACANATANAGTNCGNNNNGANACGCCTTGTGGAATTATACCGCGACGACATTTGTGACGAGCAGGGAAACATTTCCTTCAAGCAGCCATTCACATGGACAGTACACAAAATGATGCTCGACGAGCTGTTTGAACTGTTTCCCGAAATGGACGGACTCGTGATAAGGACAGGCGAAACCTACACCCACAATATCCCTTATCACTGCGGCAACGGTCCCGTTGACTACAAAAACGACTATGACGGCAGCATCGACGTTCACGCAGGACTGCTCAACCTGCTGCGCGAAGAGGTGTGCGTCAAGCGCCGCAAAAAGGTGGTGTATCGCACATGGGATTTCGGATACTTCCACACCCGCCCCGAATATTACATGGCAGTCACCTCCCAAGTCGCCCCTCATCCCGGACTTTATCTGTCGGTGAAGCACACCCAGGGAGATTATTTCAGGACATTCCCGTTTAACAAAACCCTGACGCTCGGCAACCACAAGCAGCTTGTCGAAGTGCAGTGCCAACGTGAATATGAGGGCAAAGGCGCATACCCTAACTACATCGCCGAAGCGGTTATAAACGGATTTGAAGAAACGCAGGGCGACCCGGCTCCGCGCTGCCTCAATGACATCAAAGACCATCCCCTATATGCCGGGATATGGACATGGTCAAGGGGCGGAGGATGGTATGGCCCCTATCTTCAAAACGAGCTGTGGTGTGACCTCAACGCCTATGTGCTGTCGCAGTGGGGACACAATCCTCAGCGCAGCGAAGCCGAAATTTTTGAAGAATATTCAACGGCAATAGGCATCACTCCCGACACTCGCCCTCATTTCCGCCGAATGTGCCTGTTGACACCCGACGCCATCATTCGAGGCAGAGGTTCGCTCATTCACGACGTGAGCGTGACATGGACCCGCGACCACTATCTTGGCGGCGAGAAGCAGCTGCAAAGGGCGTTTCGCGACATTTATGAACGGAACATTGTCGACGAGGCTCTCGCCGAGATGAAACAATCGACTGCGATATGGGAGGAGATCGATTCCCTTGCCCGACTCGTAAAATGCGCCGACACGGCAACTGAAAGCTACATCCGCACCTCGGCGCGCTACGGACTGCTGCTCCACAGGATAATGCGCGACGGGTTCGCCATAATGCTTAAAGGCTACATCGGCGACCGAACCGGGAACTATGATGTAGCTTTTATAAAAGCCGCCATCGACAGCTATGACCGGGCATGGAGCGACTATCGCCGGCTCAAGGAGGAAAACTCCGACTGCGCCACCCTATACCACGATCGCTACGTGACGTTCAACGCCGGAGGGGTGAGAAACAAAATCGAGTTTGCCGACGGCATGGGAGCCGGGGTGGACAAGTACCGGAATATGTTTTGACGCCGCTAATCACGTTTTAAGCCGAAATTTTTGCATTTCACGGGGATTCTTGCGAAATTTACCTTGAAATTGTGTGCCCACGCCGCGCACGACATTAAAATCTATCCGTAATTTTTCCCAACCATGAAAAAGAATCTCCGAATCTCCGGACTTCTGTCCCTGATGGCGCTCTGCTTCAACGGCTATGCCGAAACCGTTCCGGGAGCGAACCATAGCGAGCTGATAAAACATCATATTTACGCCGATTTCCACGACATGTATCGCGAGCCCTCGGGCACGGCGCTGATCTACCCCTACATTACCCCCGGCAGCAAGCAGTATGCCAACGTGCTTTGGGACTGGGACTCATGGCTGTCAGACGTGGCTCTCCGACAGACTCTCCTTGATGCGGGAAGCGCAGCCGACCATGCCGAAGCCCTGCGTTATGAGCAAGGGTGCGTGCTCAACTATCTCGCCTACACGTCGGAAGAGGACGGGTATATGCCTATGGTTGTCGATGCCGAAACCGACCCGATGAAAATCAAACCCGCCGATATCTATTCAACCAATATGCACAAGCCAGTGCTTGCTCAGCACGCAGCGTTCATCACCCGCCAGAACGGAGACGACGCCTCATGGCTTGCCGAGGGATTCTCGAGAATGCAGGCGTTCATCAAGAATTACCATGACCATCACCGTCACGCCGACACGGGGCTATATTACTGGCAGGATGACCTCGCCATCGGAGTAGACAATGACCCCTCGACTTTCTATCGCCCTAACGGAAGCTCAGCCTCAATCTATCTGAATTGTCTTATGTACAAAGAGCTCCGCGCCATGGCTTACCTCGCTGAACGACTCGGACTAAATGAAGCAAAAGCCGAATATGAGGCAGAAGCCGACACCCTGCGCGATGCCGTGCGCGAACACTGCTGGGATGAAAAGGATGGCATGTATTACTCCGTCGACATAGCCCTCCGCCCGGTCACTCTCGAACCGCAATACATATTCGGCAAGCAGATGGTGCTCCATGAAGGGGCGCCAAGAGCCTATCCATGCCTCATACAGCGCTTGGGGTGCTGGTCGGGCTTCATGGCTCTATGGGCAGGTATCGCCACTCCCGAGCAGGCTCAACGCATGGTGAAAGAGAATCTCACCGACGAACGCTCATTCTGGGCGCCTTACGGAGTGCGCACCCTCTCGAAACAGGAAAAGATGTATAATCTCAACGCCACCCACAATCCGTCGAACTGGCAGGGTCCCGTGTGGGGAATATCAAATTACATGGTGTTTCGCGGACTTGCCGACTACGGATTCAACGCCGAGGCACGCGAGCTTGCCGAGAAAACCGTGGCTCTATTCGGGTCAGATCTCGAGAAAGAGGGCGCTCTCCATGAGTATTATGATCCCGATTCAGGAAATCCCATTATGAACAAGGGATTTCAGAACTGGAACTATCTCGTCCTCAATATGCTCGCATGGCTTGAAAACCGTCCTACCGTGAGAGAATCCTGATCGTCGCCACTAAGCTGATTCAAAATAAAGCCGGGCAGAGGTCGCATTTCGCGCTCTGCCCGGCTTATATAATTAGTTGCCGTTATTATTTTGCGATGGGACAACCCTGGCAACGCTCAGCTATCTGAGTGAAGAAGTCATTACCCTTATCATCTACAAGGATAAATGCGGGGAAATCCTCAACTTCGATCTTCCATATAGCTTCCATTCCGAGCTCGGGATATTCGAGGCATTCCACTTTCTTGATGCTGTTGGCTGCAAGAATTGCGGCAGGTCCGCCGATACTTCCGAGATAGAAACCGCCATGCTTGTGGCACGCGTCGGTCACCTGCTTGCTGCGGTTACCCTTGGCGATCATCACCATCGAGCCGCCGGCTGCCTGGAACTGATCCACGTAAGAGTCCATGCGTCCTGCGGTGGTGGGACCGAATGAACCCGAAGGCATTCCTTCAGGAGTCTTTGCAGGTCCTGCATAGTAAATGGGGTGATCCTTCAGATAATCGGGCATCGGTTCGCCGGCGTCAAGACGCTCTTTGATCTTGGCGTGAGCGATGTCACGACCCACGATAATAGTTCCGTTAAGCGACAAGCGTGTCGACACTGGATATTTAGTCAACTCGGCAAGAATTTCGGGCATTGGACGGTTCAAGTCGATTTTCACCACGTCGCCCTCGCCCTGGTTGCGGAATTCTTCAGGAATCAATTCACCGGGATTAGTGTCGAGTTTCTCAATCCAAAGACCATCCTTGTTAATTTTAGCCTTGACATTGCGGTCGGCTGAACAGCTCACGCCAAGTCCCACAGGGCATGAAGCACCGTGACGCGGCAAGCGGATGACACGGATGTCATGAGCGAAATATTTACCGCCGAACTGAGCGCCGAGACCAATCTTCTGAGCCTCCTTCAAGAGAGTCTGCTCCAGTTCAACGTCGCGGAACGCTCTTCCGTACTCATTTCCGGTAGTGGGAAGATTGTCATAATATTTTACCGACGCCTTCTTGACAGTGGCAAGATTCATCTCGGCAGATGTGCCGCCGATAACGAATGCGATGTGATAAGGAGGACAAGCGGCTGTTCCAAGCGATTTCATCTTCTCGACAAGGAAAGGCACCAGCTTCTCGGGATTGAGAAGAGCCTTGGTCTCTTGATAGAGGTAGGTCTTGTTAGCCGAGCCGCCGCCTTTTGCCACGAAGAGGAACTTATATTCGTTTCCGTCCACGGCATAAAGGTCAACCTGAGCCGGCAGATTGCATCCGGTGTTAACCTCGTCATACATGTTCAGCGGAGCATTCTGCGAGTAGCGGAGGTTATTCTCGGTGTAGGTGTCATATACGCCGTGATAAATTTCTTTCTCATCGCCACCGCCTGTAAACACGTTCTGTCCCTTCTTGCCGATTACAATCGCAGTACCGGTATCCTGGCAGAAGGGCAACTGACCTTTAGCGGCAATCTCGGCATTGCGGAGCATGGTCAACGCCACAAATTTGTCATTTTCACTCGCCTCGGGGTCATGGAGTATTTTAGCAACCATAGCGTTGTGCTCGCGACGCAGCATGAAGGCGTTGTCATGAGTGGCTTGACGGGCAAGCACACGAAGCGCTTCGGGCTCGACAACAAGCATCTCGTTGCCGTTCCAGTTCTCAACTTTCACATAATCGGAAGTCAAGTGATAATATTCCGTCGTGTCGGGCGACATCGGGAACATCTCTTGATATACAAACGGTTTTTGTGCCATAAGAAATCATTTAAAAAATTTTCATTAACGCAAAGATACAAAGAAGCCTTTACTTTACAAAAACAACTTTCATCAGCCCAATGTTTCCGCCATCCATTTCCCGCCCGCGACGAAAAAAAAGAACCATCGCCATTTTTCAGCGACGGTTCCTTAATATATAGCATGTATAGGATAATTAACGGCGTATCAGCTTGACGGTTGAATTAAGTCCACCCGGCACTGTTTCCCAGCCCTCATAGGTGGTCTTTTTATAGGCTATGTCAACAATGTTTATCTCCTTGAATATTCGCCACTGCTTGCCTTGGCGGTCAAGGGCGGCAATGCGGTTTGCCGGCAGGTTGGTCACCTCTATGCGAAGTTCGTTCTTCCCCCTCTTCAACGCGTCGCCACAGCTTAAAGTGAACGGAACCGCCCATGCGCAACCAAGATACTTACCGTTCAGGTAAACCCTTGCGCTCTCTCTCACGTCGCCGAGGTCTATGCTCCAGTCGCCGGCAAGCTCCTTTTTATCCATATTGAACGTGGTGGTATAGACTCCCGTGCCGGCAAGATCATTCAGCTCACTGTCGCCGAGTTCGGTCCACGGCTTGAGGGATGAGAGTTTAAACTGACGCTTCACTTCAGGAACCGATTCGATGAACGACAGCTTCCATTCACGGTCAGTGAGATTGATTGTGTCGGGATTCACTGCGTCGCGGCTGCGTACAGGCACATCAAGTTTGTGGCCATAAGTCTGCAAAATGCGCGACTCGCCCGAGCGGAAATTCATCACCACCTTTCCGTCGGCAACCTCAGCTTTGTAGATTTCGCCCGTCATGGGGTCAAACCATACGGCATCGACAAATTCAACCGCCAGGGGAACTGCGTCATTCACATCCTCAGGAGTGAGATTGGCTATAAAATAATGATGCCCCTCGGGATTGCTGCGACGTATGGCGCGAAGCTTAAGATCAGTCCTCATCGCCTCTGATTTTGCTCCCGCCTTGATAGCCGCCTCGTCAACGCCCATTATTATAGTGGCACCCTGAGCCTTCAGCGAATCGAGATGCGCCTGCAATTGCGGAGTAAGATTGCCGCTTCCCGGTATTATCAGCCCGCGATAGCGGGTTCCTGCCGCCGTGGTGAGCATGCCATCCTTAAACTCAGTCGTCATCAAGTACTTGTCGCTTATGTAATCGCAGTCAAAGCCGAGGCTGTCAATTTCAAGAATGCTCTTTATGAATCCGGGCGCCTTCTTCTTCATCCCGTGGATGTCGAAAGTCAAGAAAATTCCTTTGGCGGCAGGAGAAAGGCGCTCGCGCCACATGTCGCGCACAGGCAGATAAACCAGATAGTCATTGTCGGGGTTTCCCATCTGGAGGAAGCTCTGGCAACGGGTTATGTACTCATTAAGCGCGGACGCGTCACGCCATATAGTATTTGTGGGGCTCATGTCGACCGAGGCATAGAATTTCCATCCCGGCCATGCGTACTCGCGGGGAGAGTAGGTGGTGCCGTGATAGAACATGTGGTTCACGCCGCAGGTGAACATCAGGTCGATATCAGGCTTCATCTGGGAAAGCGCTGTGCGGAAATGCTCGGTAAGCCAGGTGAAAGTCTCGCTCGACGCAAGCGGCTTGCCGGCGATATGGGCGGCTGACGACGCATATTTCAACATCGAGACGTCGCTGTCGTTCTTGCGGGTGAATCCCGGATCTGTGCGCAGACCTTTAATTCCAAAATCCGACAATCCGAACCCCTCTATCTCAGGCACGTCGACAGCGGCATAAATATCGATAAGGTTGGCGGGCGACCCATGAGCCTGATTGCGTGTCTCCACGCCGCGCTCGTTAGCCCACTGAGTCCACTGCTCAGTGAAGTTTTCAAGAAGCATGTCGCCGAGAGTCTCGCGATAGTCGCTCAACACGGCATTGCCGTCGTCGACAAATCCGAGCAGTTCAGGGAGCTTGTCCTGAAGTTTATACCCGCGGCGACGCTCAAACTCATCAAAAAGCGTGGGAGTCCAGTTGGCGCCGTAGACTTCATAACTGTCATTGAAAAAATTATGCGGATAGGCGGCATGGCGCGAGTCAAACGCCGTTCCAAACTTATCAAGATATTTTTTCACCACGTCACGGTCAAAATGGTCGATAACAAAGCCCTCTCCTCCGGGAGCGGCGCGCTTCACCGCCTGACGGGTGCGGCTCTCGTAGACCCTTATCACCTCCTCGTCGCCGGTTGGCAACGCGCGGCGTGACGTTGCTATGAGTTTTGCGATATCCTCCTCTTTGGGACCGACCGTTTTTATCGGCTCGGCTCCGGGAGCCACAGTGTCGACCAGAAATATAGCCTTGCAAGCCGCATCCTCTATCGGCACTTCAGGTCCGCCGAAAGGCCAGCCGGTTCCCTGGTTCATGTCGACAAGAACGCCATTGGCGGCTGCTTCAGCCTGAGTGACCCTCAGCGCATTCATCCATTCATCCGACAGATAAGGGATTTCGTTAGCGTCATTTCCCTTCACGCCATAAATAGGCGTAATCTCCACCGAGCCGATGCCGGCTTTGGCATACTCGCCGATATTATATCGCAGATTTGCCGAGTCGACCGCCGACCCCATCCACCACCAGCGGGTTCCGGGACGAGCCTCGGGATTCACAACCGGCCACTGCTGGGCGGCAGCCGTCAACGAAGAGAGACACAATAACGAAATGAGAGCTGTTTTTTTCACTGCTATTTTAGGTAAAAGATTAGTAAGTTTTCTGCAAACTTACACAAAAAACTTGATTTATCGTTGGAGCGACACCCGCAAATCGCTTAAATTTGCAGTTACAACAATGAAAACCTTGACGCGATGAAAACCAAATACGCATTTCTGCTACTGCTCATAGTCTCCTCTCTGACATTGCTTCCATTCTTAGGCGAAGCGCTTTTTTATTCGAAAGGAGAACCGCGCGAGGCTATTGTTGCGGTCTCAATGCTCCAGTCGGGAAACTGGATTCTGCCGGTGAGCAACGGCGACATGATTCCCTACAAACCGCCATTCATGGCTTGGTGCATTGCGCTCTTTTCCCTCCCATGGGGACACGTCACCGAATATCTGTCACGCTTGCCGTCGGCATTGGCGCTTATATGGCTTATTCTTTGGACCTATGTATTCTATGTTAAAAAGGGAGGCAAGGGCAGAGCCCTGCTGACGGCATTTCTCCTGCTCACTTCATTTGAAGTTTATCGCGCGGGGGTTGCTTGCCGTGTAGACATGCTGCTGACGTTTTTCACCGTGGGAGCGATCTATTCCCTCTACTCCTATTGGCGACGCGGCTTGAAAGGCGTGCCCTTAATGGCAATATTAATGATGTCGGGGGCGTGTCTCACCAAGGGACCCGTTGGCGTGGTTATCCCTTGCGCTGTCGCCGGGCTTTTCATGCTTCTGAAAGGCGAACGCTTCTGGAAGGTGTTCGGTCTGCTGTTCATCTGGGCTATTGCGGCGTGCGTCATCCCAGCACTATGGTATGTCGCCGCGTTCAATCAGGGCGGCGAACAGTTCCGTGAGCTTATGCTTGAAGAAAACATAGGACGCATGACGGGCACAATGAGCTATGACTCTCACCTCAACCCGTGGTATTATAACGTAATCACCCTCGTCTGCGGATTTCTGCCTTACACCCTGCTGCTCCTCTTCTCGCTCGTCGCCCTCTTCCGCCACTATCGGCTACACAAGCCCGCCGATGGGTTGTGGAACGCAATACGCGCCATGGAGCCTGAAACGCTACTGTCGGCAGTGGCATCGATCACGATATTCGTCTTCTACTGCATCCCGGCAAGCAAACGCAGCGTCTATCTGCTGCCAATGTATCCGTTTGTCGCCTTCCTCATCGCCGGATACCTTCAAAGTCTTGCCAAGGCGTCGAAAAGAACCATAAAGGTCTACGCATCGGTTTTGAGCGGGTTGGCTATCATCGTTTTCGGAGCATTCCTGTTTCTCCAGTGCGGCGACTTCCCCTATGGAATGCTGAAAGGGAAACACGCGTTGGAAAATTCGCTGTATGTCACCGCCATGACACAACACTTCCCATGGTTCCGATGGATTCTTGCCGAAATACCGGCGCTGGTAGCGCTGCTGCTCATCATAAAACTCCGCAAGCTGTCGGGCTATGGAGCGCTCGCCGGCAGCATCGCCTTGACCGTGACATTATACTGGGCTTTCGCCGGAGTATTCCAGCCGGCGATACTCAACACCAAAAGCGACAAACGCATAGCCACCGCCCTCAACGAGCTTGAGCCCGAACGCAACGTCTATGCCTACACTCAAGACTACAACACCCGCTTCTTCGGCGTGGATTATTATCTCAACGATCGGCTTAAGAGTATAGCCGACGCTCCCGAAGGCGCTGAAGGCTACATGATAATAACCGTCGACGACGGCAAAACATATCTGCCTGAAAATGCCGGCAAATATGACTTTTATCTGCTGAAGCATTTCCGCACCCGCAGTTGCGACCTGCGCAAAGAGGTGCTACTCCTCAAATTCAAGCCCCGCACAGTTGATTAGCTTTCCAAAATTTGTAAAGGAGCGGGAAAAGAAGTAATTTTGCAAAACGAATAAACCATCTACTGAATAGAATATATGAAAAAGGTTCTCCTTCTTGGATCCGGCGCCCTCAAAATCGGGCAGGCGGGCGAATTTGACTACTCCGGCTCGCAAGCTCTGAAAGCTATGCGCGAAGAGGGTATCTCGACGGTGCTAATCAATCCCAACATTGCAACAATTCAGACTTCTGAGGGTGTGGCGGACAAGGTTTATTTCCTACCGATCACGCCCTATTTTGTTGAGGAAGTAATCAAAAAAGAACGCCCCGACGGAATACTCCTCGCTTTCGGCGGACAGACAGCTCTGAACTGCGGAACGGAATTGTATCTTAACGGCACGCTTGAAAAATATGGCGTCAAGGTTCTGGGAACCTCGGTTGAAGCGATCATGATCACCGAAGACCGTGATCTCTTCGTGAAGAAGCTCAACGAAATCGACGTGAAGACCCCCGTGTCACAGGCAGTGGAATCGATTGAAGACGCTGTGAAAGTGGCTCACCGCATCGGATTTCCGGTAATGGTGCGCTCAGGATACGCCCTCGGAGGTCTCGGTTCAGGAATATGCACAAACGACGAAGAGTTCAAAACCCATTGCGAAAGCGCGCTCGCCTATTCTAAGCAGATTCTTGTTGAAGAATCGCTCAAAGGATGGAAAGAAATAGAGTTCGAAGTGATTCGCGACGCCAACGACCATTGCTTCACCGTCGTGCCGATGGAAAACTTCGACCCGCTCGGCATCCACACCGGCGAGTCAATCGTGGTAGCGCCAATCGTGTCGCTCTCCAAGGAGCAGATAAAAATGCTGGAAGATATCGCCATCCGCGTCGTGCGCCACATCGGCATCGTGGGCGAGTGCAACATCCAGTATGCCTTCAACGCTGAAACCAACGACTACCGAATCATCGAGATAAACGCCCGCCTGAGCCGTTCGTCGGCACTCGCTTCAAAGGCTTCAGGCTATCCCCTCGCTTTTGTCGCAGCCAAGCTCGCGCTCGGCTACACTCTTGACCAGATAGGCGAAATGGGCACTCCCAACTCAGCATATGTGGCTCCGTCGGTCGACTACATGATTGTGAAGATTCCCCGATGGGACCTCACAAAATTCGTCGGCGTAGACCGCGAAATCGGATCTTCAATGAAGTCGGTGGGCGAAATCATGTCGATCGGCAAGTCATTTGAAGAGATTATCCAGAAAGGACTCCGCATGATCGGACAGGGCATGCACGGATTCGTGGGCAACAACGACATTCATTTCGACGACCTTGACACCGCGCTGTCTCACCCGACCGATATGCGCATATTCGCAATCGCCCAGGCTCTTGAAGAGGGCTACTCGGTTGAACGCATCGAAGAGCTCACCAAAATAGACCGCTGGTTCATTGAGCGCCTTGACAATATCGTCAAGTACAAAAATGTGCTCTCGGCATACAATAAAATCGAAGATCTTCCCAAGGACGTGCTCAAAGAAGCGAAACGCCTTGGATTCTCCGACTTCCAGATTGCCCGCTTCGTGGAAAATCCCGACGGAAACATGGAGCAGGAAATACTCCGTGCCCGCACCCATCGCAAGTCGCTCGACATCGTGCCCCACGTGCGCCGCATCAACACCGTCGCTTCGGAATATCCCGATCTCACCAACTACCTCTACGTGACCTACGGCGCCGACGAAAACGCGATACCCTACGACATGAACGCCGGCAACAACATCGTGGTGCTCGGCTCAGGAGCATATCGCATCGGAAGCTCGGTTGAGTTTGACTGGTGCTCGGTGAACGCAGCAAACACTTGCCGCAAGCTCGGATACAAGTCCATCATGATCAACTACAACCCCGAAACAGTGTCGACCGACTATGACATGTGCGACCGACTCTATTTCGACGAATTGAGTTTCGAGCGCGTAATGGACATCATCGACCTTGAGGCTCCCCGCGGCGTGATAGTGAGCGTTGGCGGTCAGATTCCCAACAATCTCGCCATGAAGCTCTATCGCCGTCACGTTCCCATTCTCGGAACATCGCCGATTTCAATCGACCGTGCCGAGAACCGCCACAAATTCTCGGCAATGCTCGATCAGCTTGGCATCGATCAGCCCCGCTGGAAAGAAATGACCACCACCGAGGAGATCGACAGCTTCATCAAGGAGGTAGGCTTCCCCGTCCTCATCCGCCCCAGCTATGTGCTTTCAGGCGCTGCGATGAACGTTTGCTACGATTATGACCAGATGCACCGCTTCCTCGCCCAGGCTGCAAAGGTGTCAAAGGAATACCCCGTAGTCGTTTCTGAATTCCTTCAGAACGCAAAGGAAATAGAATTTGACGCAGTGGCTCGCAACGGCGAGATTGTAGAATATGCTATCTCGGAACACATCGAATTTGCAGGCGTTCACTCAGGCGACGCAACCCTCGTGTTCCCCGCTCAGAAAATCTACATGGCAACCGCGCGTCGCATCAAGCGCATCAGNGCCAAGATTGCCAAAGAGCTCAATATTTCAGGTCCATTCAACATCCAGTATCTCGCCAAGGACAACGATGTGAAAGTAATCGAGTGCAACCTGCGCGCGTCACGCTCATTCCCCTTCGTGAGCAAGGTGCTGAAGAAAAACTTCATCGAAACCGCCACCCGCATCATGCTNGGCGAAAAAGTTGAGAAAGTCGACACCTCGACATTCGACATNGACTACATCGGCATCAAAGCGTCGCAATTCTCATTTGCGCGCCTTCACAAGGCAGACCCGGTTCTCGGCGTAGACATGTCGTCGACCGGCGAAGTGGGCTGTCTCGGCAAGGACTTCGACGAAGCCCTTCTTAACGCAATGATTTCAGTGGGACACCACGTGCCTNANGGCGCCGTTCTTGTNAGCTCGGGCGACGTGCGCGGCAAGGTGGACATGCTCGACGCTTGCCGTCTGCTCAANGAAAACGGCTACAAGATCTATGCCACCGAGGGAACCGCGNGATTCCTTGACTCAAACGGAATCGAAGCTACCCCCGTATGCTGGCCCGACGAAGAGGGAGAAAACATCCTCGACCTCATCTCAAGCCANGCNGTNGANCTCGTGATCAACATCCCGAAGAACCACACCAAGCGTGAGCTCACCAACGGCTACCGCATTCGCCGATGGGCAATCGACCACAACATTCCGTTGCTGACCAACGCCCGTCTTGCCGGAGCCTACGTCAAGGCATTCATCAACAAGCCGATNGACAACATCGGCATCACCCCCTGGCAGGAGTATTAATCACCGGGAAGTCAATCAATCGACACAAATCCANCAGGCGGTCCTCTTCACGAAGNCCGCCTGTTTCTTCAAAATCCGNCGCCCAACCCCCTCGGGCTTATCAACATAAAGGGTCAGTTATAAACATTTAACTCAATTTGCCGCCTTGATTTTTGGATAGTTTCGGAGATAAATACTTATCTTTGCGTTATCATTAATAACTGATTATGGGTAAAATCATTGCAATAGCCAACCAAAAAGGCGGCGTGGGCAAAACAACCACAACAATCAACCTTGCGGCGTCACTCGCCAATCAAGGGAAAAAAGTTCTCATAATTGACGCAGACCCGCAGGCAAACGCGACTTCGGGCTACGGCATTGACCCCAAGTCGATGTCATCATCTATATATGAATGTCTTGTNGACGACTATCCCATCGACGGCTCGCAAGTCCCNACCTGCATCGAAGGGCTCGACCTGGTGGGCTCAAGAATAGATCTCGCCGGAGCCGAACTCGAGCTCGTCAACAAAGACAACAGGGAGCGAGTGCTTCTAAACGTGCTCAGCCCCATTGTGGATAAATATGATTATATCCTCATCGACTGCTCCCCTTCGCTGGGGCTCATAACCGTCAACGCGCTCACCGCAGCCGACTCGGTCATCATCCCGGTNCAAGCCGANTATTTCGCGCTTGAAGGCATNAGCAAGCTTCTGAACACAATCAGAATCATAAAATCAAANCTCAATCCCGAGCTTGAAATCGAGGGATTCCTGCTCACCATGTATGACGCGCGCCTTCGCCTCGCCAATCANATCTACGAGGAGNTAAAAGGTCATTTCGGCGACATGGTGTTCAACACCGTGATTCCGCGAAACATACGCCTCAGCGAAGCCCCCTCCCACGGACTCCCCGCCCTTGTCTATGACCCGGAAAGCCGTGGAGCCACAAGCCACACCATGCTGGCGAAAGAGCTTATATCAAAACATCGCAAACAGCCCGCAGCGGCATCTAACTAATCCCCCTCTCGACCATGGCACTAAAAAGAAACGCTCTCGGACGAGGATTGGACTCGCTGATTCAAATGGACGACGTGCCTGCGCGCGGCTCAACGGCAATCAACGACATCAAGCTCGAATTAATCTCACCCAATCCCGAACAGCCTCGAACCACATTTGACGAAGAGGCGCTTGACGAACTCGCCTCCTCCATTCGCGAGCTCGGAATCATCCAGCCCCTCTCACTCAGAAAAACCGGCGACAACACCTATCAGATAATCGCCGGAGAACGCCGATACAGGGCGGCGCTCAAAGCCGGNCTCACATCGGTGCCCGCCTACATCCGCACCGCCAATGACAGCGAGCTGACGGAAATGGCNTTGATTGAAAATATCCAGCGCGAGGATCTGAACGCCATAGAAATCGCCCTCACNTTCAAGAAGCTGATTGACCAGTACAACCTTACTCAGGAACGTTTGAGCGAGAGAATAGGAAAAAAGAGAGCGACGATAGCCAATTTCCTGCGCTTGCTGAAACTTCCCGCCGAAGTTCAGCTGGGGCTCCGCGACAAACGCGTCGACATGGGACATGCGCGAGCTCTNCTCACCATCAACGACCCGTCGCTCCAACTGAAACTTTATAATGAAATCGTGAAGCATGGTCTCTCGGTGAGAAAAGTGGANGAGCTTGCCAAGTCCTATCAGAAAGCGGCTGAAAATGGAGAAATGCCAGCTAAAGTTCCGGCTGCCGAGCGTACNCCCAACCATGACTTCGACATTTTGAAAAAGCATTTGAGNGCGTCTTTCCGCACCCCCGTCCAGTTCACTTGCAACAAGCAGGGAAAAGGAAAAATCACATTTCCGTTCAGCAATGAAGCGGAACTTGAGCAATTAATTGCTATCTTTGACACAATAAAGCATTCCGAGGGTTGAGGCTCCNTTGCCCAATCCACGGGAAAAGNGNGTCAATTCACCTCACACATTCCTGTGCATCAGGAATATACGCAATGAAAAAAGAGTGTTTGATTAAAATATTATCCCTTTTTACACTCGCCCCGCGATTATTGACAATGACGTTNATTTTAGCGGCGGCAACATCTTTTAATATTTTTTCAGCAAATTTATCTTTATCTCAGGAGCCCGATTCCGCCGCTCCGAAAAGAGCCGTCCGNCCGGTTCCGCTGGCTCCCCCAGCNACTGNTTCACTGCGTGTCGTTTCAGCCGACTCCATGCCCGGCGCATTCCCCGATTCAATCTACCTTTCAATACCCCGCCACGAGCGCGTTCTCATCGAAGGCGATTCAATAGAACTGTCGGGCGACAGTCTTGAAGTCACCCCCGTGGGAGCGGTTCCGGTTGACAGCATCGCCACAATCGACCCCTCGACAGGCAAGCCGATAGATCCCGACTATCGAGTCAGAGAATTTAATCCCGACCCCAACAGGGCACTGTGGATGTCGGCGCTATGTCCGGGACTGGGTCAGCTTTACAACCGCCGCTACTGGAAACTGCCCATCGTGGTCGGAGCCTATGTGGGACTCGGCTATGCCACAAACTGGAACAACCGCATGCTCCGGGACTACACCCAAGCTTACCGCGACATAACCGACAACGATCCGTCGACAAAAAGCTACATGGATTTTTATCCGCCAAACACCGACGAAGCATCGCTCAATAAAACATGGCTTGAAAAAGTTTTAAAGAATAAGAAAGATAAGTTCCGCCGACAGCGCGACCTCTGCATAATATCAATGATAGGCGTCTATCTGGTAGCAATGGTCGATGCGTATGTCGACGCCTCACTCGCCCATTTCGATATATCCGACAACCTGTCGATGGACATGCATCCGGCGGTCATACAATCGCCGTCATCATCATCGCCCGGAATCGGAATGCAATGGGCATTCAATTTCTAACCAATAAGCCCTAACATGTCTCCAGCAATGAAAAAATTAATATCTACAATCTTACTCGGAGGAACGATGCTGATAACATCGGCGGCACCCTCCATCCTGACTCTAAAGAACTCGATAACCGACAATTCAATCCAGTATCCCGAGAGTTTTGAAACCGACACCCACAAGATGCTTCAGAACTGGTATCTGCGCAACTATGCGGTGTTGAACGAAAACATGTCAAGCACCCCTGACGTCAATGTGCCCGACGAAGTCTACATACAGCGTCTCAGCAAAATGCCCACCGACATCGAGATGCCCTACAATCAGGTTGTAAGATCCTACATCAATATGTACACCCAGCGCCGCCGACAGCTTGTGGAAAACATGCTCGGCATGAGCCTGTACTATATGCCCATCTTCGAAGAGGCGCTTGAACGCAAAGGGCTCCCTCTTGAACTGCGCTACCTGCCGGTAATCGAGTCGGCTCTGAATCCCGACGCCGTGTCGCGCGCCGGCGCCACCGGATTGTGGCAATTCATGCTGCCCACGGCAAGAGGGCTGGGTCTGGAAGTGAACACGCTTGTCGACGAGCGCCGCGACCCCTATGCTTCATCGGAAGCTGCCGCGTCCTATCTGAAACAGCTCTATGAAATGTATAATGACTGGTCGCTTGCCATCGCTGCCTATAACTGCGGTCCGGGCAACGTGAACAAGGCACTGCGCCGCGCCGGTGTAGAAAACAACAAGGAAAACAAAGACGGCAAAGACTTCTGGTCAATCTACTACCTACTCCCCCAGGAAACACGTGGATATGTGCCGGCGTTCATTGCAGCCAACTATGTCATGACCTATTATAACGAGCACAACATCAGCCCGGCGTTGGCTCGACGCCCCATCATAACCGACTCGGTCCACGTGACTAAGCGCGTGCATCTCCAGCAAATTTCCGATGTGCTCGACATTCCCATCGAAGAACTCCGAGTGCTGAACCCCCAGTTCCGCAAAGACATTATCCCGGGCAACAGCCGCCCCTACTCGCTCGTATTGCCCTCGATGCAGGTGTATTCCTATCTAATGAGCGAGGACAGCATCGTCAACCACAATGCCAAGCTTTATGCGCGCCGCGACCTCGTGGAGCCTACCCTCAACCCTGCCGAAGACCCCGGCATGGAGTACACCACCAAGCGCGTGACCAAGACCCATGTGGTGAAACGCGGCGAAACCTTGTCAAAAATCGCCTCGGCTTATGGCGTGAGCGTAGCCGACATCAAGAAATGGAACAAGCTTAAACGAAACTCGATCGCCAAAGGGAAGAAGTTGAAAATCTTCACCTATGAACGCGTCGCCACCGGCAAGAAAAAGGCTGCTCCGGTAGTGGCTGAAAGCACCCCCGCCGTTCAACCCGACTCTATCACCGTTTGCAATGACTCCATCGGAGAGCCAGCCATACAGGAAATAGCTCAGGTTGAGCCCGAAAAGCCCGCCGCTCCGGTCAAGAAAGCCGAAAAGGCGAAACCTGCCCCCGCCAAGAAAGCCCCCGCTCAGAGGACGAGAATCCACACCGTGAAAAAGGGCGATAACCTTTACCGCATCTCAAAAATGTACAAAGGCGTGACTGTCGATGACATCAAGAAGCTCAACGGACTTAAAAACAACGACCTGCAGGTAGGTCAAAAACTGAAAATACCCCGTAACTAAATCAAGCATAAAACCAATCAACAATGAAAAAAACAATATTTTCATTAGCTACATTATTTATAAGCTATTCGGCGTGGGGCGCCCCGCTATGGTTGCGCGACGCCACAATCTCGCCCGACGGGAGCAAAATCGCCTTCACCTATAAAGGCGACATCTACACAGTGAGTCCAAAAGGCGGCGAAGCTAAACGACTCACCGCTCAACCATCCTATGAAACCGAACCGAAATGGTCGCCCGACGGTAAAATGATCGCTTTCTCAAGCGACCGCAACGGCGGACAGGACATTTACGTAATGTCGGCTGACGGCGGAGCTGCAAAGCGACTCACGTTCAACTCGGTTAAAGAAACTGTCGAGGCTTTCTCGCCCGATGGAAAATATGTGTATTTCTCGGCTGCGATTCAGGACCCGGCTACAAGCGCCGCATTCCCGACAGCTCGCCTTACCGAAGTATATAAAGTTCCGGTAGAAGGGGGTAGAATCGAACAAGTGCTCGGGACTCCGGCTCAAAAAATCAATTTCATCGGCAACGACGGCTCGTTCCTCTATCAGGACCTCAAAGGATTTGAGGACGAGTGGCGCAAACACCACACCTCATCAGTGACCCGCGACATCTGGATGTACAATGCCAAGAACGGCTCCCACAAAAATCTCACAGCCCGTCCCGGCGAAGACCGCGACCCGGTTCTGAGTCCCGACGGNAAGACCGTCTACATCCTGAGCGAGCGTGACGGCAAGACTTTCAACGTATATTCATTCCCCATCGACAATCCCTCGGCGGCGAAACAGGAATCACAATTCACAACCCACCCGGTAAGATTTCTTTCTCAAAGCAAAAACGGGCTCCTTGCCTACACCTACGACGGTGAATTATACACCCAGACTCCGGGACAAAAGCCCGTAAAGGTCAACGTGAACATCACGATGGACGATGAGAATCCNCTCAAGGCGCTTAATGTGGCAACCTCACAGGGCGCTACCGCATCGCCCGACGGAAAGATGGTGGCTTTCACCAACCGCGGAAACATCTTCGTGACCTCAGTTGAATATAACACNACCAAGCAAATCACCGACACCCCCGCNGCTGAAAGCCAGATATCATGGGCNCCCGACAACCGCACCATTGCCTACACCAGCGAGCGCGACGGACACGCCAACATTTATACAGCCACAATTTCCCGCAAAGAGGACCTCAACTTCCCCAATGCGACAGTAATCGAAGAGAAGCCGCTGTTTGACAGCAAGGACGGNATCGAGCGTTCTTATCCCGAGTATTCTCCCGACGGTAAAGAAATCGCATTCGTGCAGGACCGCCGCAAGTTGATGGTTATGAATCTCGAGTCGAAAAAAACTCGTCAGATTACCGACGGCTCAACCCATCCTGAAAGCGGAGGCGGATTCTCCTACTCATGGTCGCCCGACGGAAAGTGGATCACTCTCGAACACACCGGAAACGGACACGAACCCTATAGCGACGTAGCTATCGTAAACACAACCGGCACCCCCGTNGTCACCAATATCACCCAGTCATCTTATTTCGACGAAAACCCCGTGTGGGTGATGGACGGCAACGCCATCCTGTTCCTCTCTGACCGCTACGGAATGAGAAGCCAGGCATCATGGGGCTCGCAGCTNGACGCGATGCTTGTGTTCATGAATCAGGACGCTTACGACAAATTCCGCCTGTCGAAAGAAGACTACGAGCTTCGCAAAGAGCTTGAAAAGCAACAGAAAAAAGACAAGGAGAAAACCGACGACAAAAAATCGGATAAGAAAGCCGACAAAAAGCAGAANAAAGAAGCTGCCGACTCAGCCGACAAAGATATCAAGGTTGAACTTGACGGAATCAGAGACCGCATCGTGAGACTCACCCCCGCTTCAACCGATATCGCCGACGCCATCATCAACAAAGACGGCGACAAACTCTACTATATAGCACGCGGCAACGGACAGAACGCCATCTGGAAAGTAGACCTCTACAAGCATGACCTCAACCAGGTAGCCACACTNCCGTCGGCNGCAGGCTTCCAGCCCGATGCGAAAGGCGCCAACATCTTCGTGCTCGGACCGAGAATATTGAGAAAAATGGCTGTAAGCTCNGAAAANCTCACCCCCATCACNTTCTCGGCTCAGCAGTTCATCGACCCGGCGGCTGAACGCGAATACATGTTCAACTATGTTCAGCAGGAGGTGGCAAACCGCTTCTANGAAAANAAATATCANGGNGTGGACTGGAACGCCATGACCAAGGCTTACCGCAAATTCCTNCCNCACATCAACAANAACTATGACTTCGCCGAGATGCTCAGCGAACTNCTCGGAGAGCTCAACGCCTCACANACAGGNTCGCGCTACTCCCCTTATGGCGGCATGGANCCNACNGCNTCGCTGGGACTTCTATATGACTGGACCTACAACGGAAAAGGGCTGAANGTGGCTGAAGTTGTCGAGAAAGGTCCGTTTGACCACGCCAACANAAGCGTTAAGCCCGGCGTAGTAATTGAAAAAATCGGAGGCAAAGCAATCGACGACAATGCCGATTACACCACCNTNTTCAATAATCTCGCAGGCAAGAAAACGCTGATTTCCTTCTATGACCCGGCTAATGGAAAACGCTGGGAAGANGTGGCGCTNCCNATATCCGAATGNCGNTNTGAACAACCTGCTCTACGAGCGCTGGATCAAACAGCGCGCTGCCGACGTGGACCGTCTCTCAGGCGGCAGACTCGGATATGTCCACATCAAATCGATGGACGATGCAAGCTACCGCAACATCTACACCGATCTATTCGGCAAATATGTAAACAAGGACGGTATCGTGATAGACACTCGTTGGAACGGCGGCGGACGCTTGCACGAAGATATCGAGGTGCTCTTCAGCGGCAAAAAATATCTCACTCAGGTGATAAGAGGAGTCGACGTGTGCGACATGCCGAGCCGACGCTGGAACAAACCGAGCATCATGCTGCAATGCGAGGCTAACTACAGCAACGCCCACGGCACCCCCTGGGTCTACAAGACCATGGGACTCGGCAAGCTTGTAGGTATGCCCGTGCCGGGAACAATGACCAGCGTGAACTGGATAGGGCTTCAGGATCCCACCCTGCTTTTCGGCGTACCGGTAATCGGATATCGCACCGCCCAGGGCAACTATCTTGAAAACTCCCAGCTTGAACCCGACATTCTTGTGGCAAACAACCCGGCGACAATAGTGAAAGGCGAGGATCTTCAGCTGAAAAAGGCTGTCGAGGAGCTAATGAAAGAACTCCCCAAGAAATAGATTTGCGTTAAAGCGCTACCGAACTGCAAACAATAAAATGACACATATTTTATACATTATGTGTCATTTTATGCAATCGGTGTCGCAAAATTGATATATATTTGCAAAAATAACTCAGTACAATAAATAATAGAGATAATATATAATGGAGCAGATTTCTCAACGCGTGCAATCGCTTGCACCATCGCAAACTCTCGCGATGTCACAAAAAAGCCAGGAGCTTAAGGCTCAAGGAGTCGACGTGATCAACCTTTCGGTGGGTGAACCCGATTTTCCCACCCCCGCCCACATCAAGGACGCAGCCAAGAAAGCTATCGATGAAAACTTCTCGTTCTATACACCGGTTCCCGGTTACATGTCGCTTCGTAAAGCTATCTCTAATAAACTTAAAGAAGAAAACGGCATTGATTTCGCTCCCGAGCAAATCGTGGTTTCAAACGGCGCGAAGCAGTCGCTTTGCAACGTCATCCTCTCGGTGATAAATCCGGGCGATGAAGTCATCATCCCCACCCCGGCATGGGTGAGCTACATGGAGATGGTCAATCTTGCTCAAGGCAAAAACGTGCTTGTTCCCGCAACCATCGAGACTGATTTCAAAATCACTCCCCAACAGTTGCGCGACGCCCTCACCGACAAGACCCGCCTCATCTTCTTCTGCTCTCCGAGCAATCCCACCGGAAGCGTGTACAGCCGCAGCGAATTGCAGGCGCTCGTAGATGTTCTCGCCGACTATCCCGACGTGTTGATTCTTTCCGACGAAATCTATGAGCACATCAACTTCACCGGAAGCTTCACTTCGCTTGCGTCATTCCCCGAAATCGCCGACCGCACCTGTGTGGTGAACGGTGTTTCAAAAGCTTATGCCATGACAGGATGGCGTATCGGATTCCTCGCAGCTCCGCTGTGGCTTGCCAAGGCAACCAACAAACTGCAAAGCCAATACACCTCAAACGCCTCCTCAATCGCCCAAAAAGCCGCCGAAGCAGCTTACACCGGCTCGCAGGATTGCGTCGAAGAGATGCGCAAAGCGTTTGAACGCCGCCGCGATCTGATCGTAGGGCTCGCGCGCACGATTCCGGGATGGAAAGTCAACAACCCCGACGGAGCGTTCTATCTCTTCCCCGAAGTGTCAAGCTATTTCGGAAAAAGATGCGGCGACCGTGTGATCAACGACGACTCTGACCTCGCTATGTTCCTTCTCGAAGAGGGACACGTAGCTACCGTTGCCGGCTCGGCATTCGCTTGCCCCGGATATATCCGCATGAGCTACGCCACCAGCGACGATAACATCCGCGAAGCCATGAGACGCATCGCTGAAACTCTTGCAAAACTCATTTAACCGATTTGCGACAAAGATTCCGAAATGTCAGAAATAACAGTGAAATCTGATTCGGTAGTAATCATTCCCACCTATAATGAAGCAGAGAACGCGGCGGCGATAATCGACGCCGTGCTCTCGCTGTCTCATAATATGGACGTGCTCATTGTCGACGACGGTTCACCCGACGGGACTGCGGCAATCGTCCACAAGAAAATAGCTGAAAATCCCGGACGCGTACACATCATCGAGCGCAAAGGCAAACTGGGACTCGGCACCGCCTATATAGCCGGTTTCAAATGGGCTATAGAACGTGGATATGACTATATCTTCGAAATGGACGCCGACTTCTCCCATAATCCCCAGGACCTGCTCAGGCTCTATGACGCGTGCAGCAACCAGGGAGCCGACGTGGCGATAGGCTCGCGCTACATCTCGGGGGTGAACGTGGTCAACTGGCCCATGAGCCGAGTGCTGATGTCCTACTTCGCCTCAAAATATGTGCAGTTCATCACCCGATTGCCTATTCATGACACCACGGCGGGATTCGTGTGCTACCGCAGAAAAGTTCTTGAAACTATCGAACTTGACAAAATAAGGTTCAAAGGCTACGCATTCCAGATCGAAATGAAATTCACGGCATCGATGCTTGGATTCAAAGTGGTGGAAGTACCCATCATATTCACCAACCGAGTGCTCGGAGAGAGCAAAATGAATAGCGGCATTTTCTCTGAAGCGGTATTTGGAGTGATAAAGCTGAAACTTTCAAGCATGTTCAAAAAGAAGGGTAAACCCTCTTAAACCATCGCTTATGCCATGAAACATGATATTATTCTCTTCAACGGAATTATAATAAACGAAAAGCGCAGCTTCAGGGGCTATGTCGCAGTCGACGGCGACAGGATAACCGAAGTCGGCGAAGGCGACCCCGCCGAGGCGATGCTCGACGCAACCAGAAGGATTGACGCCGAAGGCGCCTACATCATTCCCGGAGTAATCGACGACCAGGTGCATTTCCGTGATCCCGGACTCACCCACAAAGGCGACATATTCACCGAATCGAGAGCCGCTGCCGCAGGAGGGGTCACTTCGTTCATGGACATGCCCAACACAAAACCGCCCACAGTCACAGTGGCAGATGCAGAGTGGAAACTGAACCATGCCGCCGCCCAGTCGGCAGTTAACTACAGCTTCTTCATCGGAGCCACCAACGACAACATCGACGAGCTTCTCAAATGTGACTACTCACGGGTGCCGGGAGTGAAACTTTTCCTCGGCTCATCGACCGGCAATATGCTTGTCGACAACGAAACGGCGCTCAACCGCATCTTCAGCGAAGTTCCCGCCATAATAGCCATCCACTCTGAAGACGAAGCAACGATAAAAGCCAACCGTCAACGCCTCACGGATGAGCTCGGCGAAGATATACCCGTAAAATTCCATCCTGAAATACGCAGCCGCGAAGCGTGTGTCATCTCAACGCGCCGCGCCATCGACCGGGCAAAAAAATTCGGCAGCCGCCTGCACGTGCTCCACGTGTCGACCGCCGAAGAGGTGGAGATGTTCTCGGCTGAACCGCTCGACAAGAAGCTGATCACGTCGGAAGTTTGCGCCCACCATTTATGGTTTTCCGACGCCGACTATGAAACCCTCGGCACACGCGTGAAAATGAATCCGGCGGTAAAAACCGATGCCGACCGCGATGCGTTGCGCAAAGGTCTGCGCGACGGAAGGCTCGATATCGTAGCCACTGACCACGCCCCTCATCTTCTTTCCGAGAAAGAGGGCAACGCGCTTACCGCCGCTTCAGGAGCTCCCATGGTTCAGTTCTCTCTGCCCGTGATGCTCGAACTTGCCGACAGAGGCGTGTTCACCCGGGAAATGGTGATTGAAAAAATGTGTCATGCCCCAGCCGATTTATATTCAATTGACCGTCGAGGCTATCTGCGTGAAGGCTACTACGCCGACATCGCCATTGTCAAGCCCGACAGCCCTTATAAGGTGACCGACGACATGGCGTTGAGCCGATGTGGCTGGACTCCGCTTGACGGCACCACTCTCCACAACCGCGTGATCATGACCCTCGTCAACGGCAGAGAGGTCTATTCAAACGGCGCTGTAAACCCCGACGTAAGGGGCAAAGAATTAGCATATAACCGAAAAAACTAATAAATAAAATGCATGACACCGCTCGTGTCGCGCTATAACAAACCAAAAACCGTGCATACATTATGTTAGAAAAAGCTGATGTAAAGTGCTTAGACAAGGTTGTAATCCGATTCTCCGGCGACTCCGGCGACGGAATGCAGCTTGCCGGTAACATTTTCACAAATGTATCGGCAGGAGTGGGCAACCAGGTATCAACATTTCCCGACTATCCGGCTGAAATCCGCGCTCCTCAGGGATCGCTGAGCGGAGTATCGGGATTCCAGGTGAGCGTGGGCGTGGGAGTCCACACCCCCGGTGATAAAGCCGATGTGCTCGTGGCTATGAACCCCGCAGCGCTAAAGCAGAACGTGCAGCATCTCAAAGCGGGCGGCGTGGCAATCGTCGACATCGACTCTTTCAAGGAAGCCGATCTCAAGAAAGCCCTGTTTGAAACCATGGAACCGTTCAAGGAGCTCAACATCAACGCCCAGGTGGTTGAAGTTCCCATCACATCGATGACCAAAGCGGCGCTTGCCGACTCAGGACTCGACAATAAAGCAGTGATGAAATGCCGCAACATCTTCGCCCTCGGGCTTGTTTGCTGGCTGTTTGACCGCCCCGTTGAAGCGGTGCTTCATCATCTCAAAAATAAATTTGCCAAGAAACCCGCCGTCTATGAGGCTAATTCAAAAGTGCTCCTTGCCGGCTACAATTACGGCGAAAACATCCATGCCTCAGTATCGACCTACCGCATCGAGTCAGAATCGATACGCCCCGGATACTATACCGATATCAACGGCAACACGGCAACCGCATGGGGACTCATCATGGCATCTGAAAAATCAGGTCGTCCCCTGTTCCTGGGGAGCTACCCCATCACTCCCGCAACCGACATTCTCCACGAACTTGCAAAGCGCAAGGATCTGGGCGTGAAAGCGGTGCAGATGGAAGACGAAATCGCAGGCGTTTGTTCGGCTATCGGAGCATCATTTGCCGGAAATCTCGCCGTGACATCCACTTCAGGGCCCGGTCTCGCTCTCAAAAGCGAAGCGATCGGACTTGCTGTCATGGCTGAGCTGCCGCTGGTGGTGATCGACGTGCAGCGCGGAGGTCCTTCGACCGGACTACCCACTAAAACCGAGCAGACCGACTTGATGCAGGCACTCTATGGCAGAAACGGCGAATGTCCCGTTGCAGTAGTAGCTCCCGCATCGCCCACCGACTGCTTCACCATGGCTTTCGAAGCATGCCGCATCGCCATCGAGCACATGACTCCGGTCATCCTGCTTTCCGACGCGTTTATCGGCAACGGCTCGTCGGCATGGCGCATCCCCGACGACAACGAATATCCCGAAATAAAGCCCCACTTTGTTCCCGATTCGCTCAAAGAGGGATGGAGAGCCTATGAGCGCGACCCCGAAACCATGGTGCGCTACTGGGCAATTCCCGGAACCGAAGGATTGACCCACCGCATCGGCGGTCTTGAAAAAGACTTCAACACGAGCGTCATCTCCAATGACCCGCAGAATCATGAACACATGGTGAATGTGCGCCGCGAAAAGATTGCCCGCATCGCCGACAGCATCCCCGAGCTCGAAGTGATGTGTGACAAAGACGCCGATACCCTCCTCATCGGCTGGGGCGGAACCTACGGACATCTTTATACCGCCGCCGAGGAGCTATGCGCCAAAGGCAAAAAAGTGGCTTTCGCCCATTTCCGCTATATCAATCCGCTACCCGCCAACACCGCCGAAGTGCTGTCAAAATACAAGCGCGTCATCTGCGCCGAGCTCAACTGCGGTCAGTTTGCCGACTATCTTCAGAGCAAATTCGGCGGAATGCAGATAGAACGCATCAACAAAATCCAGGGACAGCCCTTCCTGGTGAGCGAAGTAGTCGACGCTGTTATTAACCTCATGGACAAAAAGTAAACAACTCTGAATCATGGAATGTAAAAACTATACTGCAGCCGACTATAAAAACGGACAGTCGGTGCGCTGGTGCCCCGGTTGCGGCGACCATGCCATTCTCAACGTGCTCCACAAGGCAATGGCGGAACTCGGAGTGCCCCCCCACAAAACAGCCGTAATATCAGGTATCGGATGTAGCTCGCGCCTGCCCTACTACATGAACACCTATGGCTTCCACACCATTCATGGACGCGCTGCCGCCGTTGCAACCGGCTTCAAAATCGCCAATCCCGAAATGACCGTGTGGCAGATATCAGGCGACGGCGACGGTCTCGCCATCGGCGGAAACCACTTCATCCACGCAGTGCGCCGCAACATCGATCTCAACATCCTCCTTTTCAACAATAAAATCTACGGACTCACCAAAGGACAGTATTCGCCCACCAGCGACCGCGGCTTCGTCAGCAAGTCGTCGCCCTACGGCACTGTCGAGGACCCCTTCATCCCCGCCGAGCTCGTGTTTGGCGCCCGCGGCAACTTCTTCGCGAGAGCCATTGACGTGGATTTGACCGTAGGACAGGAAGTGATGGCTGCCGCCGCACGCCACAAAGGCGCGTCGGTAGTCGAAATGCTTCAGAACTGCGTGATTTTCAACAACGGCATCCACAACCACATAACTGACCGCGAATTCCGCGCCGACCGCACCATCCATCTGCGCCACGGCGAAAAGATGCTATTCGGCAAGAACATGGACAAAGGTCTTGTTCAGGACGGATTCCTGTTGAAAGCGGTTGAGATAGGCAAAGACGGCTACACCATCGACGACGTGCTCGTTCATGACGCCCACACTCCGAGCAACTTCCTCCATCAGCAACTCGCCATGATGGACGGCTACTCGCTGCCCCTCGCTGTCGGAATAATCCGCGATGTCGAAAGCCCCGTCTACAACGAAGAACTTGACAAGCAGATCGCCGAAGTGCGCGCCAAGAAAGGGTTCTCCTCACTTCGCGACATGATTCTCGCCGGCGAACACTGGGAAGCAAAATAAAATTTTCCCCTTACATCGCCTTTGATACAATCCGGAATCGCGCCTCACTAAACCCGGGCTGCGATTCCGGACTTATTTTTACCCCCGAAAACACCCTATAATGTTAAATAATGTTATTAAAAATGATTTTTATGCTGCATTATTATGTTTTAAAACATAAAACGCTTAACTTTGCACCGTGTTTTTCATGGTATTAGATTTAAGGTTAAGAAGATTATTTGTCGTGAGACAAATAATTTTTTTTTGTAGTATATTTGTACTTTCTTAAATGAGAAACCGATTATATTGACAACTTAAAAAAAAATATATATACAACAATCACTATGTCTATTGATGATATTATAGCTCAAGCCGTGGCGCGCGCCGTCCGTGAACTTTACGGAGTAGAATGCGACCCCTCGTCGATTGTGCCACAAACAACTAAAAAAGAATTTGAGGGCAACCTCACCATCGTTGTGTTCCCATGGGTAAAAGCCGCGCGCAAGTCGCCCGAAGCTGTGGGAAAAGAGATTGGAGAATGGCTTGTCGACAATGAACCGGCAGTAAACCGATTCAACGTCATCAAGGGATTTCTCAACATAGTGATCGAACCCACCTACTTCACCTCGATGCTGCGTCACATCGACACAACCGACAATTTCGGATTCCGCAGCGCGACTCCCGAGAGCCCGCTGGTGATGGTGGAATATTCGTCGCCCAACACCAATAAGCCCCTCCACCTGGGACACATCCGCAACAATCTGCTTGGCTACAGCCTTGCCGAAATCCTTAAAGCCTGCGGCAACAACGTCATCAAGACCAACATCGTCAATGACCGCGGAATCCACATCTGCAAGTCGATGCTCGCATGGCAGAAGTGGGGCGATGGCGCCACCCCCGAGTCGACAGGCAAAAAGGGCGACCACCTCATCGGCGACTTCTATGTGCTCTTCGACAAGCATTACAAAGCCGAGGTGAAGGAACTCATGGAAAAGGGCATGACCCAGGAAGAAGCGGAAGCCGCCTCGCCACTCATGGCTGAAGCGAGAGAAATGCTCCGCAAGTGGGAGGCTCGCGACCCCGAAGTGCGCGCGCTGTGGGAACGCATGAACACATGGGTATATGACGGATTTGACGTGACCTACAAGCGTCTTGGCGTGGACTTCGACAAGATATACTACGAGAGCAACACCTACCTCGAAGGCAAGGAAAAAGTGCTCGAAGGGCTTGAAAAAGGCATCATGTATCGCAAGGACGACGGCTCGGTGTGGGCGGACCTCACTGACGCCGGTCTCGACCACAAACTGCTCCTGCGCAGCGACGGCACGTCGGTCTACATGACTCAGGACATCGGCACCGCCAAACTACGTTACCGCGACTATCCCATCGACAAGATGATCTATGTCGTGGGTAACGAGCAGAACTATCACTTCCAGGTGCTGTCGCTTCTCCTTGACCGTCTCGGATTCAAGTGGGGCAAGGATCTCGTTCATTTCTCCTACGGAATGGTAGAGCTCCCCGAGGGCAAGATGAAAAGCCGCGAAGGCACCGTGGTCGACGCCGACGACCTCATGGACGACATGATACGCGACGCTGCCGAAGTGTCGGCGGAGCGCGGCAAAGGCGACTTCACCCCCGAGGAATCGGCTGAAATAGCGCGCATCGTCGGAATGGGTGCCCTGAAATATTTCCTTCTCAAAGTCGACCCCCGAAAGAACATCACTTTCAACCCCAAGGAATCGATCGACTTCAACGGCAACACGGGACCCTTCATCCAGTACACCTATGCCCGCATCCGCTCGGTGCTTCGCAAGGCTGAAGCGGCAGGATATGCCATCGAGGGCTATGATGCGGTCGAGCCAAATGAAAAAGAAATTTCGCTCATCCAGCACCTTGCCGACTTCCCCCAGGTGGTAGCCGAAGCAGGTCGCGCCTACTCGCCCGCACTGATAGCCAACTACGTCTATGACCTCGTAAAAGAATACAACCAGTTCTATCACGACTACTCTATTCTCAACGAGGCCGACGAGGCAACACGCTCATTGCGACTCGCACTGAGCAAAAACGTGGCTTCAGTTGTTAAGAAAGGTATGGGACTACTCGGAATCGAAGTGCCCGAGAGAATGTAACACAATGCAACAACTTAACATTTAACAATATGAACAATTACAATCTCAACTCCTACGAATCACAGTCGCTCGACACCCGTGTTTCGCAGGTAATGAAACAAGTTTATGTCAAGATGTTCCTGGCGCTGCTTGTCACCGCCGGAGCAGCTGCCGTGTGCTCAGGCATACCTAATCTTGTAATGTTCCTCGCCACCCACAGCTGGGTCTACTGGGGACTTCTCATTGTTGAGCTCCTCATGGTCTTCGGCATCAGCGGCGCTGTAAACAAAATAAGCTCTCCCGCGGCGACTGCTCTGTTCTTCGCCTACTCACTGATCAACGGCGTGACATTCGCCCTGATATTCTATGCCTACACTCCTGTATCCATCTTCAAGACATTCCTCATCACCGCAGGAGTCTTCGGAGCCATGAGCGTCTACGGCTACTTCACTAACCGCGACCTCACCAAGATGGGATCATTCCTGTTCATGGCGCTTATCGGGCTCATAATCGCGAGCGTAGTGAACATTTTCTGGGCAAACAGCACGCTTGAATGGATCGTGTCGATAGCCGGCGTTCTGATTTTCGTGGGTCTCACCGCATGGGACACTCAGAAAATCAAGCAGATGGCACAGTATGGCAGCGGACTCAACGAATCACGCCTCGCCACCATCGGTGCCCTCTCGCTCTATCTTGACTTCATCAACCTCTTCCTCTATCTGCTCCGCTTCTTCGGCAGCAGCCGCGACTAAGAGAAGATTCAAGAATATCCAAGCATGGATTCCCATTTTCCAGAATCCATGCTTTTTTCATGCATTTTAATACCATTCCCTCACAATTTACTCCGTAAACACTTGCGCATCCCAAAAAAACTCCTTACCTTTGCCCAACCAAAAGCCCAGATGGCGGAATCGGTAGACGCGCTGGTCTCAAACACCAGTGGAGCAATCCATCCCGGTTCGATCCCGGGTCTGGGTACAGAAACGGAAGTCTTCTAAAAAGACTTCCGTTTTTTTGTATCATTCCCACGCTGTCACCCCAACAAAAACAAATGGAGTCAAATCCCATCAAAATATTTTTGCGTGCTACCGCTTCTCCCGGCGAGCGGTCCGCAAAGTTTCCTGTCCAATCATTAGTTATTCCGGATTGAATTGCCTAACTTTGCCTCGCAACGTGCCACTTCATTATCGGCAAACGCAAAACCATGTAATCCAATCATAAATGAACCGAAAAAACATCCTTAAATCTTCAATTGCGGCTGCCGCAATGCTATTCTCGCTGCCTGTCTCGGCAGCCCCTGAAACAGCCACGGTCACACCTCTTTTTGACCGCATCGATTCAACGCTCACCATCCCCGCCGAAATCTACGGTCAGTTTGCCGAGCATCTCGGCACCTGCATCTATGGAGGGCTATGGGTGGGCGAAGACTCTCCAATCCCAAACACCAACGGCTACCGCAACGATGCCTTGCAAGCGCTGAAAGACCTGAAAGTTCCCGTGCTCCGCTGGCCTGGGGGTTGCTTTGCCGACGAATACCACTGGACCGACGGAATCGGTCCGCGCGACAAGCGTCCTGTGATGGTCAACACCAACTGGGGAGGTACCGTCGAAGACAACAGCTTCGGAACCCATGAATTCTTCAACCTCTGCGAACTGATAGGCTGCGAGCCCTATCTGAGCGGAAATGTTGGAAGCGGCACCGTCGAGGAGCTTGCCAAATGGGTGGAATACATCACCGCCCAAGATGGTCCCATGGCAAAACTACGCAAGGAAAACGGGCGTGAAAAACCGTGGAAATTGAAATACCTCGGCGTCGGAAACGAAAGCTGGGGATGCGGCGGCAGCTTCACCCCCGAAGCCTATGCCAACGAATATCGCCGCTATCAAACCTACTGCCGCAACTTCAACGGCAACAGGCTCTACAAAATAGCCTCAGGCGCGAGCGACTACGACTTCAACTGGACCAACGTGCTGATGAAAAACGCCGGTCGCCACATGAACGGGCTCTCACTGCATTACTACACCGTGAGCGGCTGGAACGGCAGCAAGGGCGCCGCCACCGAGTTCTCCGACGATGATTTCTACTGGACCATGGGCAAATGTCTGGAAATTGAAAACGTCATCAATCGCCACGATTCAATCATGGGCGTCTATGACCCCGGCAAGAAAGTGGCGCTGATTGTCGACGAGTGGGGCACATGGTGGGATCAGGAACCCGGCTCGATTCCGGGACACCTCTACCAGCAGAACACCATGCGCGACGCTCTTGTCGCAGCGCTGAGCCTGAACGTGTTCCACCGCCACACCGACCGCATTAAGATGGCAAACATCGCTCAAATCGCCAATGTGCTCCAGTCGATGATTCTCACCAAGGGCGACCAAATGGTGCTCACACCCACCTACTACGTCTTCAAGATGTACACGCCCCATCAGAACGCCACAGTGGTGCCGCTCGACATCGCCACCTCCTCACGCGCTGTGCGAGGCGACCGCTCCGTCCCCACGGTCAGTGCCACTGCTTCAGTCAAGGACGGCGAGATGAACATCACCCTCGCCAACATCGATCTCGATAAAGCCGCCGAAGTCACCATACCGCTCGGAATAAAAGCAAAACTTGAGAACGGCGAGATACTCACCGCCGCCAATATAGCCGACTACAACGACTTCGGAACCGCCGAAAAAGTCACTCTGCGCCCCTTCACGGGAGCAAAACAGTCCAAAGACCGGCTCACCCTCTCGCTCCCCGCAAAATCAGTCGTCAACCTCACCCTGAAGTTGCAATAACTCAATAAAAAAAGCGTGTCCCATAACCGACAGGACACGCTTTTTTTTTGTTTATATGGTTTTTAACCCTTAAGCCTTGTTCTTGATAATCAAGACCTCGATAATCTGAACTGCAATCTGCTCCGAAATCTCAAGAGCTTCAGCGAGCTGGTTGATTACTTCCTTCTCCTCGTCTTCAACAACACCGTCGGCAAGCGCGATATCTACGGCGCAAGCGAAAGCGGTGAGCTTCAAATCTTCGGGCAAGCCCTGAACCGACGCAGCAACCAATGCCGCAGGACCCTCATTGCGAAGAATGCGGAACACCTTGTCAAACATCTTGTCGAACGCAGGACCTGAATAGTTGTCATACAAACGAAGACGACGAATATAATTTACGATACCCTCCCATTCCGAGTCGGCGATGCTTCCATCGGCGCCAGCCATAGCAAGCGCGATACCGGCAAATGATTCTTGTGCATTAAGCGGCTCAGCTTCAGGAGCCTTTGAAAATACTTTATCAAACAATCCCATGTGTAATTTATATTAAATCGGTTTACAAATAAGTTTTTATCCTCACAAAGATATGATATAATCCCGACACATCCAATAACATTATCATACATTAACACCCATCCATTCAACAACGACACTCCTGCATCCCGGTGCTAAACCCCGTTGCGCATCAGTCGGAATTCATTGTGGAGGTATATTGGAGACACTAAGCAATCACTTTTCACTGCAAAAATAGAGAGAGTGCCAATCTTCACAGATTAACACTCTCAATTAATTTGAAAAATTATTCCCCCTTGCGGGAAATAATTTGCCTTATGTTTTCCAAATTAAATTTCTGATTTACTTGTTGGTGAACTTTCTACCGTTCTTGATAACATATGGCAACGAAGATATTATTAACACATATTCCGCCGCCGTTCCCTCAATGCCGAAGCCGGAGCGACGAATAAAAAGAAAACGGGCTGTGACACAAAATTTGCGTCACAGCCCGTTTTTCTGTAGCCCGGAGCGGAATCGAACCGCTATCTAAGGTTTAGGAAACCTCTATTCTATCCGTTGAACTACCAGGCCATTGGATTTTCCGGTGCAAATTTACGCATAAAAAGCGACTTTCACACACTTTTCTCCAATAAAGCAATCAAAAACGCTCCAAATTTCCCGAAACCGAGTCCATTTGGAGCGTTCTATAAAGTCATTTCAATTTATATCGGCACCGTCCTTCAATGCGGAACCAATCCAGGCGAAAAACATCACAACGATTAAAATCCACGTCATTGCTAAAATCAATTAGATAGATATCATCTCAGATATGTTGCAGCCACGATGCCCACGACAACCTCGTTGGAAACAGTTTCAAGCGTCATGTCGGCAAGCTCCTTGTCGGGGTTCAGCGGCATACACAGCATAACGCCCGCGCCACCGTCGATGCGGCGCCCATAAACTCCCGTGATATTCAGCTCCTCCTCAAGATTGTCGCTCACAAGAGCCTCCTTGAAAGTGAGGCGATAGGGTCGCGGAGTCTCAAGACGGAACGCCTTGCCGTCGACAAAATAATCCTGCTCGATGGGACACCAGTTGAACGGAGCCGTGAGCGACAATGTCTCCGTGCTGCCGTCGGCATATCTCACCTTGATGCGGGCATTTTCCATGTAGCACTGCATGTGGTTGGTGCTTCCCGCAAGCAGCAGCTCTATGCCGCGAGCCTTCCCCTGAAGCGGAATCGTGACGCTGTCGGGATAATTGTCAAAGAGCGAAGTGTATATCACATTCTTTCCGACTGCCGCCGACTTATAAGGTATGCCGAGCTTGGTCATCAGCACGCCGTCGGCGTCAAGAGCCGCGCGCAGTCCCGAGTCGTCGATGTGGGCTGTATCCTTGGGATGACACCACTCGCCTATGCCCTGAACCGGAATCTGAAGCGTGGTGTAAGGCGAACGTGGCGAAAGATACTCATTGCGGAATATATCGGTCACGTTTGAGTTATAATATCCGTTCAGGTCGATAGTCTCGTAATTGTTGCCGTCGGCTATCATAAGATCGAGGGCATATTCAGGCGTCGGCTCCTCCTTGACGGTCGGAACCTCCTCCCACCATGTCATGCCACCCTGCTTCACTTGTTTGAATCCGTCGCGGGTCTTTCCGGTGGCTACTGCGAGTTTCCGCTCAATCGGAGCGCCTGCCCACTCGATCTCCACGTTCATCTCGGGAGCGGCAGCAGCGGTAACCGCTATCGACGGGCGCCCAACGCTCTCCTCGACTTTACCCCATTGAGCCGGCTTGCCGTTGACTTTCACCGACTTCACGTTTTCAGCATATGCGCCAAGTTGGAAAGTGACCGTCTTAATCGGCTCCATGCCGAGAGTGAGCTTATAAGTCTCCTTGTCTCCGTCGCGCTTGAACGCCAGCGAAAAGTCGGAATGCTTTATTGACGCGTGTTCCCAATCAGCGAGGAAACCTGGTTTCACAGTCAGCTTGCCGTTCAACGCATCGGGGTTGAAACCAAACAAGCCCTGCACCACAGCGCGCGAAATAACTCCCACCGGGTCGCCGAAGTCACGGTAGCACTCTCCGCGCGCCGCGTCATAGAAACTGATCTGACCGATGTTTCCGGGGCTGCTGCCCATATACATCCCGTCGAGCATAGAGCTCTTGAGCAGGCGAGCCGCCTCCTCGGGGCGTCCTGCCTCCCAGTAGGCGAGCACGGTGTGCATCACCTCGGCAAACGCGACGTTGTTGATGCTCCACGCATAAGGGAGCCAGTCGGTAGTGGCGATTGTGGCATAGTCGCCTTCAGGACCCCCTTCAGCCTCGACAGTGATGTGGGGGATGTTATTGTCTATATATCTCGTGGCACTGTAAGCCTGGAACGGATCGGCGACATCGCTGTCGATCGCATGATACACCGTCCAGAGCGCCGGATGGTCATGAAGCCTTTGATGACCCATGAAATCCTTAAACTCTGCCCACACTCCCTTGTCGGGCATCCAAAGCGTTGAATTAAGAGCGTTCAATATCTTCTCAGCCTCTTTCTTATAAGGGGTAGGATCCTCGCCTATCTTTTCGGCAATCTCCGCCGCAAGCTTATTGGCGCGATAGTTATAAGCAGTCGAGTGGGTCACGGCGCCGCTGTTGTAATAGAGAGCGTCGCTCGCCCATATACAGCAGTAAGCGTCATAGAGCCCGTCGTCATTGGGGTCATAATTGCGCTTCTCCCATGCGAGATGAGCCTGAATAACTGGCCACATCTGACGGGCATACTCCAGGTCGCCCGTCCAGTTGAAATGCCACAACAGCTCGTCCATATAACACAGGTTCATGTCATAATGATGCATCTGGTCGTTACGCTCCGGATTGCGGCATATATAACCGTTGCTATACATCTGAGTGCCCCACTTCTTCTCGGCGCGGGCGAGATTCATCGTCGAGTCCTGGGCGGGATGGGGAATAACGGGCTCCACATCGGTCACCTGCGACTTGGCGTAAGCGTCAAAGTGAGTGCGGGCGCGGTCGTGCCAGCCCAGGAAGTCGCCGGTGTAGGCGGCTCTCCATCCGCTCAGCGGCATTCTCCAGCCCACTGCGCCGTGCAGCCATGTCTTTCCGTCCCATATACCGTCGGCGGCAGCCATTATCGCCGAGCCGAGAGTATTGAAATAAGGGTCGGGGGTATCGATCACAAGATGGTCGGCAATCTCCTTGCGCTGAGACTGCGCCTTGTCATATGCGGCGGCAATCTGCTTCTGTCCCGAAGCGGTGACATCGCGGTCAAAATATTCGATATAGGCAGTCGCCGACTTGCCCCCGATCATGACCGAGGCGCGGCGCAAATTGTCGCGGTTCTCGGCAGGAGCGAACGCATTGGCGGGGTCGGCGCCGATATCGCCGCTGCGGTTAAGCTTCACCTTCACCGTCGAGCAGGTATTGGCTGTAAGAACGCTCCCCTTGGGCATATCCTTGGCGACAACTTTCCATATGGCGCCCTCTCGGTCATAAGTCGCAACGACAGTCATGTCGATCGAGCCTTTGCCCCATGCCGGATCGGTGAGCGTGTAGCGTCGCTCGCCTCCGGTGTAGTAAGCCGTGCAGTCGGCTACCGAGTCAAGACGCATAGTCTTGCCCCCGACGGTCACAGTGAAGTGTATGTTGCGGTTCTCGCTCTTATGGTAGGCGGCGAAAATAGGCCTGTCGCTCGTCTCGACGCGAAACAGAGTGGGACCGCCGTAAAGAGCCCTCGTATAAAGATTTTTCCCATTGTGCGACACAAAGCTGCCATCCTCNCCGGGCAGATACTGCATCTCCCTGCGCGCTCCCCGATAGTCGGTGTTGAATGTGGATGACTCGATATAATCCTGTCCGGCAAGAGCCAACGGCAGGACCAGCATGGCAATTAAGCCTGATATTTTCATGTCAGTTGTCTTTTTAAGGTAATTATTGGATATACAAAGATAACGAAATTCCGCAACAATCAAAATTATTGCCCGCCCGCTATCTTCTGATTCTTATTTTTATNGCNTCGGAAGGCAGATTTTCGGTCGAGTCCACCACCAGCACAAGGTGCCCGCCTCCGCCGGCTCCGGCAAGCTTCCACGCGCGAGCCATCGGGGCATATTTCTTGATNTNCTCCTCCACNCGCTCGTTCATCATCGCCGGAAACATNGCCGTCTGCGCTTCAAACGAGTCGCGGAACGCGGCGGCAAAGCGGTCAAGGTCANGATCCATTATCGCCTCCCAGCANCGGTCGGCGGCAGCNGCGAGAGCCTTCACCTTCTCCTCGTCGATGCGTCTCCCCTCTACAACCGAGTATCCTTTGGGGCGAGGGAACATGGGAATGACACACAAGTGTTCCTCAAGCCACGAAAGCGTCGCTTCATCGTGGCACGATTCTATTTTCACCGGCCAGTAACCGTTGTCGTAGTAATGACGGGTCAACCCCGACATGCAGATGCCTATNGCATCCTGCGCGCCCGACACGTGTTCCCCCTTTTCAGGTGGATTCTCAAAGCAGAACAGTAGCCGCGCCAGCATCTCCTCATGGTAGTTGGGCAACTCGTAAGGCCATATCTTTCGCGCCGCGTTGCGGGTGGANGTCGACATTCCTCCGCGTTCCATNAACTCCACGGTCGGCTCCACGCTCACCGTCAACGCCCACCCCGGGGCATATTGCGACACGTAAGGCTGGTCAATCCATGTTCCCGCAAGGTCAATCCTGTAGGGAATGGCGCATTTCACGGTCGACCGCAGCGACGTGGTCGACCGCGCNTCAAGCCCCTCGTCGGGCTTGCGCTGCAACTCTATATATTCGATGCCGCGCTGACGGCAGAATTCCCTTTTCACGTCCGAACCACCGTCGCTGTTCACCACGAAAATATCGGGCTTAACCATGTCGACAATCTCCTCNAAGTCGATTTTTCCCGANCCCGTGTTTATATAAGCGTCAGTGACATAGCGTATAGCTTTCACCATGTAAAGGCGCTCGCGCTCCGAATAAACCGGCTTGCGGTTCTTCAGCTCCATNACGGTAGCGTCCGAGCCGATCCCCACATAGAGGTCGCCATATTGCGACGCTTCTTTAAAAAACGCCACGTGTCCGCTATGAAGCATGTCATAACATCCCGACACAAACACTCGTTTATTTGCCATAATCTCTATCAGTTCAGCCGTTATAGTGTTGAAATCATCTCTTGCAGTATCTCGCGGTCAAGNGCNCCCGTCATCCTCACGTCGGCAGAGTCGGCTATGCGGCANCCGTCAAGATAGCGCTTCCCCGCCGCTTCCTGATACCAGGTCAGGATGCGGTCGATAGCCGGAGTCGCCACCCCCTTAATCTCGGCTACCATCTTTATCATCAGCAGCCCGTAGGTGAAATCCTCGGTAAAGTAGCGCGAATCCATGTCGGGAGCGAAACCTCCCTCAGGCAGCTCCTTCATCGGAGCGAGCAGCCCCTTGAAAGCGTCGATCGAACGTATCTTGCGGGTGAGCGACGCAGCGTCATGCGATTCATAGTACTCCAACAGGGGCGGTATGTCGCCGTCATCAAGTTTCAGCTCGCGCAACAGCGCCTGAAATTCCNCGTCGGCGGCGATAAGCGTCTCGCTGCTGCTGTCGGTCCAGTCCTCGTAAAATCTCGGAATCGACGGCAATACACCCGCGCCATGAGAAAACATNTCATAAAGGCGNGTGGTGTGAAGTATAGGGTTACTGTTGGTNAAAGTCGCCTGAAGCGGATTGCGCAACGCCTCCACCGGAGTGAGGTGGATATCGGCAAGCGTAGCCGAAAGCCGTGCCGACATCTCNGCATCAAGNCCTCGGAAACCCACGCGCATCAGTTTGCGATAACCGAGCAGGGCACCCGACTTGCCATAATCATTCACACGCGCGATGAACGGCGGNCGCTGAAATCCGAAAAGCTTGGCGTCGAGCCCAAGCTCGCGCAACGCCATCACGAAGAAACCGGTGCAGCAGAACACGCTCCCCACGCAGGCATCCTCATCAAGCCACGGCTTTATGCGGCGCAGCTCTTCAGCCATCGCCGTCGCNGGAAGACACACAAGCACAATTTCCGANCCTGGAATCACNTCCTCAGCCCGGGAGCTGACGGCATTCAACGCGCCCTCAAACTCCTTGCCCTCGGGATCGGTCACCGTCACCGTCGCGCTCCACCGCTCGGGGTGGCGGGTCAGCAGATTCACCGTGTAGCCCCTTGCGGCGGCAACGCCGGCAATCACAGTGCCGAGATTTCCACCGCCGCAGATGCATATATTTTTCATCAATCCGCTACTCATCAGCTTTACAATTTTTCAGCCAATACTCCTTCATCGCCTCGACAAGACGCTCATTGTCCTCACGTCCTCTCACGGCGACGCGCGNATATTGCGCCCCCTCGGGAAAACCCTTTTTCGAGGAGCAGTCCTTTATATATATGTTGAAATCNGCAAGAAGCGTNTTAGTCAAATCATGTGAAGTGACACCGCCCGTCAGCTCACACAGGAAATAATTAGCCTGCGACGGAATCACCCTCAGAAACGGCACCGTCTCAAGCTCACGCTGAAAATTGGCGCGTTCATTTCTGAATTTCTCACACGCGCTGCGGTAATCGCCTTCATACTTGCCGAATATCTGCATATAGAACTCGGCAAATGAATTGATATTCCAGATTGCCACATCGCCGCGAAGACGGTTGATGAGCTCCGTGTCGGCTGAGGCGAGAACCCCGAGACGCAACCCCGGAACCCCATAGGATTTGGANATGCTCTTTATCACGCACATCCCGGGATGGCTCCTCAGCGTTTCGTCGTCGAGCAGAGTGTTTTCCTCTCCGCCCGCGCTGAAATCCACAAATGANTCGTCGACCACCAGCCTCACGCCCCTCTCCCCGCAATAAGCCGCAAGTTTAAGCGTCTCGCCGCGGGGTATAAAGTTGCCCGACGGATTGTCGGGATTCACCAGCAGCAGTGTCGATATATCCTTGTCGCCGAAATAATCCATAAGATCGTCGGCGGTATATGAAAAATTGAGATTGCCGGGATAATACTTCACCACCTTGTCGGCGGCAAGACGGTTGGGATACTCCTCGAAAGTGGGATAGGTCACCCCCACCTTGCCCGGCTGGCTCTCCATCAGCGCCTTGATAAGCTCGGCGGCGCCGTTGCCNATGCACACATNCTCCTGTCTGANGCCGAAANATTTNCCCGCAAGCAGGGAGTNGACCNCCATGCCCGACGGATATTCACGAAGCAAGGTGTCGAAATTAGCCTTCATCTCGTCATTCAGCCGCTTGCTCGGAAAATAGGGATTGACAAGATAGCAGAAATCAAGCAACCCGGGATAGCGCCAATAGCCGCCATAGCTGTGCTGAATCTTGGCGAGCCGCTCCTCGGGCGAGGCAAACATCGTCTCGGCTATGCGCAGGTCCTGCACGTCGTCGATTTCATACCACTTCATGCCCGACACCGGCAATGCCTTCAGACCGGCGCGGTCGATAAGCGTGATCACCCTGAGCACCTGCTCATAGTATTCGTTATTGCCGAGCACGCTGAGATATGCCTCAAGGAAGGGCAGATAGTGGTTCACCACAAAATCGCGGCTGAACTTGTAGACATTCACCGTCTTATAATAAAACCGCGTGTCGTCATAGTTAAACGCCTTCTTCGAGATAAAATTGACGATGTTGTTATCCTCGTCGATAGTCACCATCGTGCCGTCGTTCCATGACTCATACTTCGACACGAGCGCGAGCGTGGGATAGTCGCTCTCTATCGCAGTGGTGATGATGCGGTCCTCGAAAATGAGGTCGCTCTCCAGCAGCAGCGTGTCCTCCTCTTTCAGATAATCGCGAGCCAGCCACAGCGAGTAGATGTTATTGGTCTTGTCATACACGCGGTTCTCCACGAAGAGCACCCCAAGCTCGGGATAGCGCTCGGCTACATACTCCTTAAGCTTCTGCCCCTCATAACCCACAACCATCACTATGCGGCTGAGTTTATGCTGCGACAATTGCCTGAGCATGCGGTCAATGAGCCTTTCGCCATTGACCTCTACCATGCATTTCGTGTTGTTGGCGGTAAATTCACCGAGTCTGCGCCCCATTCCGGCGGCAAGAATAACTGCTTGCATATCCGTGATAACATCAATTGATTACACAAAGATAAGAAAACTTTCCCGAAAACTCCATCCGAGCCTGTCAATTCCGCCCCTCCCGGCAATCTCCCTCCGGAATCAAGAGGGAAATCGCGCGCCTTAGAGCAAAAAAAGGAGGGACCCGAAAGGATCCCTCCATGAATTTATTCAAGGGGTTATCGATTAGTCGATAAGCTCGTCAGCCTTGTAACCACCCATTTCACGAACAGCGTTCTTAAGCATTACATACTGCTCGAAGAGGTTGTTCACGGGAACTTCGTCCTTGGTGTAGTCGTGCATCGGGCTCTTGAGGAAGAAGCTCAAGAAGCGCTGAGTGCCATACCATCCGCAACGTGCCGCCATGTCAATGAGCAAGCAGAGGTCAAGACAGAGGGGAGCTGCGAGGATAGAGTCGCGGCAGAGGAAGTTGATCTTGATCTGCATCGGATAGCCCATCCAGCCGAAGATATCGATGTTGTCCCATCCTTCCTTGTTGTCATTGCGCGGAGGATAGTAGTTGATGCGCACTTTGTGGTAGTAGTCAGTGTAAAGATCGGGCTGCTTTTCAGGAACGAGGATTGACTCGAGAGTTGAAAGCTTGCTGACCTCCTTGGTGCGGAAGTTGGCGGGTTCGTCAAGAACGAGACCGTCACGGTTACCGAGGATGTTGGTTGAGAACCATCCTGCAAGACCGAGGTGGCGAACACCGATGATAGGAGCGAAACCTGACTTGACAAGAGTCTGACCGGTCTTGAAGTCCTTACCGGCGATAGGCATCTTGGTCTTTTCAGCGAGTTCCCACATTGCGGGGAAGTCAACGGTGGTGTTGGGAGCGCCCATGATGAAGGGAGCGCCTTCTACCAATGCTGCGTAAGCGTAGCACATTGACGGAGCGATGTGTTCGCGGTCGTCAGCCTTCATTGCAGCTTCAAGATCGGCGAGGTTGTAGTGAACCTTCTCGTCAACCGGAACATAAACTTCAGTAGAAGCAGCCCAGAGCACAACGATGCGGTCGCAATTGTGGGCAGCCTTGAAGTTGCGGATATCTTCGCGGAGAGCTTCAACCATTTCCCAACGGGTCTTGCAATCCTTCACGTTGTCGCCTTCAAGACGCTTTGCATAGTTCTTGTCGAAAGCCGCCTTCATGGGCTTGATAGCTTCGAGCTCATCCTTAACGGGAAGGATATCCTTTTCCTTAAGAACCTCGCAGTTCATAGCTGACTCGAATGCGTTCTGGGGATAAACGTCCCAAGAACCGAATTCGATCTGGTCAAGTGATGCGAGAGGAATGATTTGGTTATAATGAAGATACTTCTTGTCAGCGCCTTCGCCTACACGGATTACATCATACTGAGTTGATGAACCGATAGGTTTTGCAAGACCTTTGCGTGCCATGAGGACACCGGTGATAAATGTAGTACTTACTGCTCCAAGTCCTACAACGAGAATACCGAGTTTGCCCTCGGCTTTCTTAACTTCACTTTGATTCATGATTGTGATGGTTAATTAGTTTTTATTTCCCTTTTTTGTATTAGTTCAGTTTTTTCTATTGCTATTTTTCCTAAGTTTTAGGCTAAAAGCGTGTAAAAGTAGTGGTTATTTTTGAGATGTGAAAAATTTTTTCAATAAACTTTACTTACAATAAGCCAAATTTATTTAAAAATAACCCGATTTAGTTAATTACAACTAAATACGCTGCCGAAGTTCACGCTAAAAGTTAACAAATTATAATGCCACCTCAAGCAGTTCTGACAGATTTTTGATAATCGACGGATGTGTCACGGCATCTTCGTCGGCAGTCCAGCCCTTCCCTTTAAGCCACGCCACTTTACACCCTATGCTCTCGGCGGGAACGATATCTTTCTTATAGGAATCGCCCACCACAAGCACCTCTTCGGCAGGAAGTCCCAGAGCCTCCACGCCAAGCGAGAAAATGCGCGGGTCGGGTTTACGCACTCCCACCACCGCGCTCTCTATGATCTCCTTGAAATAACGGCGCAGGTCAAAGTCCTTAAGCACAGCCTCAACGTTGCCATAGAAATTGCTGACAAGCACCATGGGATAACGCTCGGCGAGACGCTCGAGCACGGGGCGAGCCTCGTCGGCGCAATCGCGGGCGCGTTCATAACAATAGCGCGCTATTGCCGGAGCGAGCGACTCCACATCATCTTCGTCGACCACCTCGCGCTCCACAAGATAATTAAGCTCGATAACCATCTTCTTATACAGCAGGGCATAGAAATTATCCCCGGGCTTAATGTGGGGATGGCGGGCGAGCTCGCGCTCGGCATAAACGTAGGCGTCACGGAAAGCAGTCTTGTCGACGGCGACTTTAGCCGACTGATAGCCGTCCCATATCACCTCGCTCCAATGAGCGCCGCGGCTGTCGATAGTGCCGCCGTAGTCAAATATTATACCTTTAATAATATCTTTAATAGAGTCCATCTTTCAATTGCTTTACAAAATTGCGGCAGATGCGTTCATGACGCGCCACCATATAGACAAGAAGCCCGTTGAGCACCGTAAGCTCGAAAACGAAATAGAGCCACGGCATCGACAGGAACAGCGAAGTGAACAGCGCGATAGTGCGCCAGTTGAACGAAAGTATGTTGGTATACTTCATCAGCGGCAGGCTCTTGCTGCGGAAAGCCTCGCGGAACGACGCCGGGATATTGCCGTCGGGGAAACGCTCCTTGAGCTCCCTGCGCAACGACTGCATCCCCGGGGTCATCACCTCCTGGTTGACGGTGTAGTTAGTGTAGAATGTCAAGGTGAGCTTGCTCCAGAAGTTGCGCGACCATGACAGCCCGGCAAGCTTCTCCTTAAGAGCCGACGCCGATTCAAGCTCGCTCCCCCCCTCGCCTTTGAGGAAATAGAGGTGGAACTGGCGGTAATAGTCAGCCATCGCCGCCTGCTTTGCGTGACACAAGCCGGCTATCACGGCAACGGTCCATATCACCCAGGTGTGGGCTGAGAAAAATTCCGATGTCACGTTCTCGCGAAGGCATATNGCNACATAGATGGCGGCAAACCANANGTCNCCGGCAAGACCGTCGAGNATNCNNCCNAGGCGNGAATANTGCTTGGTCATGCGNGCGAGCTGCCCGTCGGCNGAGTCAAACGAGTTAGCCCANANAAGCAGCAGCATNCCNACNACNTTTATCCACATCACNGGATAATANAACAGGATTCCCGCCGCCACGCCGAGAAATATCGACGCGATGGTGATGGCGTTGGGNGTNATNCCGAGGCGTTTNGCNAGACAAGCCCACATATAGCCTATTTTGCGGTAAAACCACAGGTCGATGTGCTCCTCGGTGTCCATCGACTTCAATGTGCTCTGCAGAGAGNNGTNNNTNTCNTTTGNNGNCGATGTCATTTCTGATGCTCTTTAATGGTGTTGATAATGCATTTAGCGATGTGGGGAGCGGCTTCCTGACGGCAGGGCGCGAAGCTTGGCCAGTCGTTAAANTCGATAATGCGTATNNTGCCNTCGGCGTTCACGATGCAGTCGCCNCCNTAGATNTTCACGTCGAGCACCTCGCTCGCNGCCTGGCANATNGACATCATGCGGGCNTTGTCAAACTCGATNCCCTGCGACTTNCCGTTGATAGCCTCGTGGCCATACTTGGAATGTCCCGCCTCAAANGGGTAGAACCAGTAGAAGAACGGCGTGCCCTGCACTCCGTAAAACTTGATAAGGTCGCCCACGAGATGGCGGTTGATGACGGCGCGCTTGATGCCGCGCAGGAAATATTCCTGAAGCACCTCCTGNGCCTCCTCGGGGTGNCGCACNTAGCTCACGTCCTCCTTGTGCATGGCGTGGAAATCGCCGCGCTTTATCCAGCACTGGGTGTAGCCCGCCTTTTTCAGTTTGCCCGCTACAGCCTCGTCGGTGTCGACAATGAGGCTTTCGGGATAAGGGATGTTGCTGCCCACAAGAATGCGNGTCATGCGCTCGCGGGTGCAGTTTTCGATTCCGTAGCCCGAGTTGATCACCAGCGCGCCCTCGTCCTCCAGCTTCTGGAGAAGATGGATNGATTTCATCTCGCGGCACATGTTCACTATGATGCGNTCCTTCACCTCGCCGGCNATNAACTGCTCCTCGGAGTAGATGTTCACGATGATTCCGCGCTTGCGCAGCTGGTCGGCTGTGGCATTGAATATGGCGGCATCGTTGCCGATGTGGTTAGGAGAATAAGCGCCGGCTCTCATGATTCCGGCTATTGTTATTTCTGCCATTGTTTTCTGTGATAGGATATGATTGTTCTAATTTTCTCCGGCTATGAAACGCTCGGCGGTGGCGATGTCGCCGGCATGGTCGACGTCGACAATCTTGCTGAANGGATAAGCCTTCAGGTTGAGCCCTCCNTCGACAAGCGCGCGCTGATAGTTGCGCATGCGGCTCACCCCCCTCTCCATGCAGTCGTCGAGAATGCCGAGAGCGGGCTGGGTAAGCCCGTAGATGCCGCCCGAAATATACTTTATCCCCTCATGGGGAGTGTCGAGAAACGCCGTGATGCGCATATCGTCGTTCACGTCGATGTAGAGNGGCTTCTCATCGTCGATAAATGAAGTGACCGCCATGTAGCCGTCGGCGTCCTCGCTCTCCTCAAAGGCTTTCACATAGCGGCTGAAGTCCTCGCTNCGGAAAATAGTGTCGACAGTGGTGAGGATAAACTTNCCGCGGGCGGGAAAACTGCGGCTCACCTCCCAGAAGGAGTGCATCGAACTGGGCGTTGACTTCACGACGAGATGAAACGGAACCGGNAGCGAGAGGCTTTCAAGATANTCTCTCACCTCGGTCATCTGCTCGTTGACAATTATGGACAGTGATTCAGGCGAGCACGACATCATGATGTCTATGAGCCGCTTGATCATCGGAACTCCGTTGAGGAGCACCAGCGGCTTCGGCAGCGCCACGCCTTCCTGGGCGAGACGCGACCCTTCGCCGGCTGCGATAATAGCGTAATGCATTGGTTATCGGTTTATTTAGTCATTGGNGCCCTCATCTTTCGTAAGATCGAGCACCACATTATCTTTTCCTTTCTCAAAATACTGNTTCCTGAGCGGATTGCGGTAGGCATAGGCGTCGTTGCTGCGGTTGCGGTAGATGTCGATAGCCGCATATATAGCCTGACGCATCGACTCCTCCGACGCTTCCCACTTGCCGGCTATGTCGAAACCGGTGCCGTGGTCGGGCGAAGTCCTCACGAATGGCAGCCCCGCCGTNAAGTTGACCCCGCTGTCCATCGACTTAGCCTTGAAGGGCGCGAGCCCCTGGTCATGATACATGGCGAGCACGCCGTCAAACACCCGGTAGCTCTCCGTGCCGAAGAATCCGTCGGACGCGTAGGGTCCGAACGCAAGTATATTTTTAGCCCTCGCCGCCTCTATCGCCGGGGCTATGATCTCTTTTTCCTCTCCGCCAAGCAAGCCGTTTTCGCCCGAATGGGGATTGAGCGAAAGCACCGCGATGCGCGGAGCGTTGATNCCGAAATCTTTCTTCAGCGAGTCGTTGAACGCCACGAGCTTCTCCACGACGGCATCGGTGGTGATCGCCGCCGGCACCTTGGAGATGGGGAGATGGGTGGTCACCAGAGCCACGCGCATNGCNTCGCTGCACAGGATCATCAGCGCCTTGGCTCCGTCGCCCAGCGACGCCTCGAGATACTCCGTGTGACCAGGGAAGTGGAAAGTGTCGCTCTGGATGGCGTCCTTNTTGATCGGNGCNGTCACCAGCGCGTCGATTTCTCCNGCGCGAAGGTCGGCAACGGCGCGTTCAAGCGCGATAAACGCCGCCTCGCCCGCGCTTTTCGACAGCACTCCNGGCTCGATTTTAGTNTCCTCNGGAACCACGTTTATTATGTTCACCTCATTCTCCTTTGCCTGAGAGGGCGACGCCACCTGCGCCATCGGCACCGGCTGCTGCTCGGCGCCTTTAAGATAGTAGGCGGCGATTTTAGCCGACCCGTAAATTATGGGCGTACATAGCTCGGCNATACGGGTGTCCTCCACCGCTTTGAGAATCACCTCATATCCTATGCCGTTAATGTCGCCTTGGGTAATGCCTATTTTGAGTTTTTTNTTATTCATTGCAATGAGTCAAAATTTTCGCTAAGTTACGAAAACTCCTCCACAAAACAAAATAACGAGGAAACTCACAGCCGGCAAGCTATCAGCGCCTAATACATTTCAAGAATCTCCTTGTCCTCCTCGGGCATGGGATAATACAAGCACCGGTGCAAGTGATAAAATTGTTCCTGCGTCATTTCAATCACGTCCAGAACTCGATCGGGATCGCAGGCGCGNTTCTCATCGCAAGCCATGATGACAAACTTTATCTTAGGATAATTTTTCACAAACGCCCCTATGCTGCTCTCCTCGCCGCTGGGAACAATGTGCGTCATGTCATTATTTCCATCATAAGATTCATCCCACCATCCCCAGTGCTGATAGGGCTTCAGGGAAAATGATTCATGTATCGATTTCCTGAGGTTGTTGATATTCTTGGCTGTTATCTCCACATAAATAGGCTCATCGCCTATATTAACCACACTGAAAATATTAAATCGGTTCACATCATTCACCGATGTGCAGCCGTCAAATAGAAGAATAGAGCCGATTATAAGAGCGAGCGATCTTATCAATCTGTTCATATAAAAGTTCCTGTTATTATTATTTTCAATCATTTAATTCTTGTAGCGCTCGATTATCGCTCTGTCATGCTCCGGAACGGGATAATACAAGCATTGATGCAAGTGGAAAAGTTGTTCCTGATTCAATTCTATCACCTCAAGAATCGAGTCGGGATTGCATTTCAAACCTTCATCGCAAGCCATAATCACAAACTTCATCTTGTGACAATAACGAGAGAAAAACTCGGTTTTAGACATAAGCCAATCGAGATAACCCTGATAATGCCATGTTTCATTTGGAAGAAGCGGAAAGCATTCATTGATGTAAGAATAGTCATTTTCAACATTTTCCGATGTCACGTCTATATAGACGGGATAGTCGCCGACATTCACGACCTGGATTATGTTTTGTGATTCATCAGTAGGAAAACAACCGCTTAACGTGCACATAATCCCGATGATCACAAGCGTTTTCAGCACCGATAGGCTATAAATTCTCATAAAATAATACCTTTTATATTATTCAAATTGACCAATATACCTAATGTCGCATTGAGAGTCAGGATTGTCGGTTATTACTATCTTCATAAGAAGTTTTGTACTCCTCTATGATTTCTTTGTCAGCGTCGCTCAAGGGATATTTTAAAGTCCAGCCCAAAGCTCTAAGTTGAGCCTCATTCAGAGTGACGTCCAATAGTATGGTTCCGTAATCGACCGACCCGTCGCTTTTGCTGTCCATGAAAATGAAATTAATCATTTTTACATGTTTGAAATAGCTGTCTCTTTTCTCAAAAGTATCGCCAAAAATTTCATATTTCTCATGGGGTTCTATCCATGTAGAGAAGGGCGACATTGCGCTTTCATAGCCTTTTACATAATATCTCATATAAATCGGTCGCTCTGAAAGATTTTCTATCGCCACAATTTCATAAAATTCATCACAACCATACAGAATGGGAACTATTAAAATTATGATGGCTTTAACTAATTTCGAGATCATATTGAATTGATTTTTAGGTGAATTAATTACTTCAATTAATGTCATTTTATATAGCGAACTTCTATTCGTCCTCAGAGTCAAGCGGGAGTGACAGGTAGCCGTCCTCAGGATACTTTACAACCCAATGCATCTTTTCAGCCTGTTCTTCAGTGAGATCGAAACGCATTTGCACTATACTCCGGTTTTCCTCTGTATCGATAGTGCAAATGTATAAAAGAATTCGTCCGTTAAGACTTTTCCAAGCATGGCGCCGACGAGCCGCATCTCCGAATTTAGGGAGGATTAACTGTTCGATTTTACCTGGTTCTATCATTTCATACGCTTGCCATCTTTTTTCTATTGAATCAAAAGGCAAGCCAATAAAGTCCGGATTGTATCTAAAGCAAAATGCCTCAATTGTATCTGCGGAATTATTTTCCACTCTTATTATTTCGACATCCTTATACCAACACGACGATAAAAAAAGAACAAATAAGATAGTACTGAGTGGAATAAATCTAAATCGTAAATTCATAATAATGATGATTTTGGAAAGACCATACTTCTATTCGTCCTCAGTGTCAAGTGGGAGTGACAGGTAGCCGTCTTCAGGATACCTTACAACCCAATGCATCTTTTCTGCCTGTTCTTCAGTGAGGTCGAAAAGCATGTGCACTATAAACCGGTGTTCGTCCCTATCATAATTATAAATATATAAAAGAATTCGTCCACTAAGACTTTTCCAAGCATGGCGCCGACGAGCCCTGTTTCCAAAACCAGAGAGAAATAGACTTTCGCTTTTACCTGGTTCTATTGTTTCACGCGCGCTAAAGCCAATTCTTTTTAATATTGAATCCAAAGGCATACCAATAAAGTCCGGATTGTATTCAAAGCAAGCTGCCTGAATTGTATCTACGGAATTATTTTCCACTCTTATTACTTCAACCCACTGACAACACGACGATAAAAAAAGAGCAAAGAAGATAGTACTGAGTGGAATAAATATCAATCGTAAATTCATAATAATGATGATTTTGAAATTTGCTTGTTAAAGTTATCAATCAAATGGACCGGGAATAAACAGATAGTTATACCACTTCGGATGTATGGTCAAATCCTCTTTTAAAGCTCTCATCGTAGAGCTATCCCTATAGTCATGGGGGATATTCTTCTTTTTCATTGGGTTGGATTTAAGGCGGGTTGTAAAAGTTTTGCAATATAGGAAGATAAATTGGATTTTGCAACATCTTGAAGACGCTATTTCGGATAGGCCGACTTTATTTACTCATGACAACCGAAATCTCAAATAAATTTTGTAATTTTGTACTATAACATGCAAAAATGCAGACAACAGACCTATCTGTGACTAACAACTTGTATACAACGTAGCAATGAATATACCTGTTGTCATAAAATGGTCTGGTAGCCTGTCTGCCCTCTCAGAAGTTCCACACTCTTTGTTTATATAGTTTCTCGGTGATGACACTTGATTATTACAACGATACTCTCGACCGCTCCAATCCAATATCTATTTTTAACTATAGTAGACATTTAATTGGTCATTCATTACACTCATTAATCGGCGATTCTGTCATAGAACATAGGCGTAAAGGTAAAGGTGGCCTGGGGCAGATGGTTGAAGAACTCTTCTTTAACTACGATGTAAATTCTAATCGTGACGCTGACTTTGCCGATGCTCACGTTGAGTTGAAATGCACTCCGCTTTTGAAGTCAAAATCTGATGATTCATATCGAATCAAAGAGCGACTTGTTTGCACAATGATTGATTATTTCGAAATCGTTAATACTTCATTTGAAGATTCTCATTTGATTTCAAAGTGCCAATTAATGCTTCTTCTGTTTTATCTCCACACCAGTGGAGACGCAATTTATGACTACGAATTTCTTTTTCGCATTCTTTGGCAACTACCGGAGAAAGACCTAATTCTGATTAAAAAAGACTACCAAACTATTGCTGATAAAGTAAGACGAGGAGAAGCCCACCTTCTCTCTGAGGGAGATACCTTATATCTTGGAGCCTGCCGTAAAGGACAAAAAGGAGATAACCCACAAGCACAACCCAACTCTGAGATTAAAGCCAATAAACGAGCATTTAGCCTCAAACCTGCATATATGCGCTATATCCTCAACCATGTTGTTGAATCTGGCAACAATTATTTCACCAACTACACGGAGGAAGCAGAGAAATCGAAATTTGAACTCGTTTCAAGTGCAGAATTACAAAAGGATTCGTTTGAGGATATAATCTTGAAGCGTTTTGCTCCATACATCGGCAAGAATTACGTTCAAATTTGTGATATGCTCGGCATAGAGGCATATCAGTCCAAAAACAAATATGCTGATGTCGGAGCACTAATTGCCTCTAATTCTGCGAGCAAGAGACTTCGCAATTCAGAAGAATTTATCAAGTCCGGGATTGTGATGAAAACAATTCGCCTTCAAAACAATGGCATGCCAAAAGAATCTATGTCGTTTAAAAACATCGATTATTGTGAAATTTATGAAAATGATAATTGGTTAGAATCTGAAACATATGAGATTTTCACAAATCGGTTTATGTTCGTCGTTTTTAAACCAGTACCTGGTGAAAAAATCAATGTTCATAATAAAAGCACAAACCAAAATGTTATAGAACAGTCTTATATTCTTGACTCGGTATTTTTTTGGACAATGCCACAGGAAGACTTGGAAACAGCCAAGGATTATTGGAAGAATATTCGTCAAGCTGTTATATCCAACAATATTACTTCCAAGTCCTTTTGGAGTATCAGTAGTCATCGAAAATTTCATGTCCGACCAAAAGCAAGAGTAAAAAGCGATCAAGCGATAAATCCAAATGGTGGATTTTGTGACAAATATTGTTATTGGTTCAATGCGGAATATGTAAAACAAATTATCGACAGCAAGAAAAACAGATGAGTAATTATACCGAAATATCAGATAACATTTTATGTGAGCCACTAGTGGCATATAGCAACTCTTGCCACCAGCCTTCCCTATTTCCCGAAGAAAAAGTTGAGACTTCTGAGGATGATATTCGCGTAATAGAGTTGTTCGCTGGCGTCGGAGGTTTTAGAATTGGGCTCGAACGTGCATCTTCACGTTTCAAAACAGTTTGGAACAACCAATGGGAGCCATCCACCAAACGGCAGGACGCATCACAAATATATTGTAAAAACTTTGGAACTACAGGTCATTCCAACACCGACATCGCAACAGTGCCTGTCGACGATATTCCTGATTCCGACATATTGGTGGGCGGATTTCCGTGTCAAGATTATTCTGTTGCTACAACACTTAAACGGTCGGGAGGTATCGAAGGGAAAAAAGGAGTTCTTTGGTGGCAAATTCATCGCATATTGAAATACCATAAAAATCCTCCGAAGTACTTGATTCTTGAAAATGTAGACCGCTTATTAGGCTCGCCGGCATCACAACGCGGAAGAGATTTTGCTATCATACTTGCCTCTTTATCAGACTTAGGTTATTGTGTCGAATGGAGAATCATTAACGCAGCAGAATATGGTATGCCTCAACGCCGCCGACGTACGTATATGTTTGCCTTCAAGCAAGACACTCCATTTTTCAATGCAACGGCAAATCCAGTCAGTTGGTTATCTCGAGATGGTATTATGGCAAAAGCATTTCCCGTGGAGCAGACTTATGACCGACCTGTTGAATTTAATATCGTCGGTGATTTGTCAGTCGTGTCTGAATCTTTTAATAAAGGTAAAAATGCTTCACCTTTTAAAAATACTGGACTAATGGTTAATCGTAAAGTTTTTACGATTAAAATGGCACCAAATTACAATGGTCCAGTTGTCACCCTAGGAGACATCCTTATACCGGAATCCGATATTCCTGATGATTTTTTTATCAGTGATACTGATTTAGAAAGATGGCAATATGTCAAAGGTGGCAAAACTGAAAAACGCATCAACAAAGCCTCTGGATTCGAATATAACTATTCAGAAGGAGCAATGTCATTTCCGGATAGCACGGACAAACCCTCCCGTACCATAATAACCGGAGAAGGAGGCAATGCTCCATCTCGATTCAAGCATGTAATCTTAACATCAGACGGGAGATATAGGCGTTTAACTCCTATTGAGTTGGAACGATTGAATATGTTCCCAGATAATCACACCGAAGGCTCTTCAGATATGCGCAGGGCATTCCTCATGGGCAATGCATTGGTAACTGGAATCGTAGAACGAATAGGACTACAATTTCTCAACTATTATGCTCGCAGAGAATGAGTTGTACTCCATGTAAAAAAAATACAATCCAGCCAAGTACCCAGGAATAATGCCTTAGGTATTTTTTTCGCAGGGCAGGGGCTTGGAGGTCAGTAGGCTACATGGATCCAGGAGCCTCCCTGTTCCCATATGAGCTCGACGTGGGGCAAGCTTTTCAAGATGGCAAACAGGCGGCGATTTCCATCGGCGCTGCCCGTGGTGAGGTCGGCGGCTCTGCCGGCAAGATGGTAGGATCGCGCCACGCCGCCTACGGCTCGGTTAAGCGACTCGCAGCGATAACCGCTGTTCACTATCACCGGGGCGCCGAGAGCGTCACGCGCCGGGTCGAGCACGGTTTTTATAAGCCGCTCCATGTTTTCCACCGCCCACTCGGGAGGGGTGTTGTCTATTCCAAGCCTGAGGGCGGTTTCGCTTCGGGTGAGCTCACGGATAGTGAAGTGGCTCACATTTTCTTTCGCTTTCAAGGGGCACGCCATCTCCGCGACTATGGCGACGGCTGCAATCATTTCTCGGTTTCTCATAAGTATTATAAAGTTTAAGTAAATATCAGCGAGGGCAAAGTTACAGCGCCCGATTGCGAAATTTACCCACAAATTGTCACTCCGCCCTATTTTTTCTTCCACAAATTGGCGTTTTTGTTTACATTTGTATCCTGAAACGAATAATCTATCAACACTTTTCTCTATGGAATCCAAGAAATTCATACTGCAGGAAAAAGATATTCCCACAGCATGGTACAATCTGGTCGCCGACATGCCGGTGAAACCGAGACCCATACTCAACCCGGCTACCAAAAAGCCGCTCACTCCCGAGGATCTGTATCCGATTTTCACTCAAGAGGCTTCGCGCCAGGAGCTGAACGACACCGACCGCTGGATTGAAATTCCCGACGAGGTGAGGGAGATGTACCGCATATGGCGCCCGACTCCGCTGGTGAGAGCGCGCGGTCTTGAAAAATTTCTCGACACCCCGGCCCACATCTATTTCAAGAATGAAAGCGTGAGCCCGGTAGGCTCCCACAAGCTCAACTCGGCAATCCCCCAGGCATATTACTGCAAGAAGGAGGGCGTGACAAACATCACCACCGAGACCGGAGCCGGACAATGGGGCGCGGCGCTGTCGCTCGCAGCGAAACACTTCGGGCTCGAACTCGCCGTCTACATGGTGAAAGTGTCATATCATCAGAAGCCTTACCGCCGCTCTATCATGCAGACCTACGGCGCCGAGGTGATCGCCTCGCCGAGTATGTCGACCAAGGCGGGACGCAAAATAATCACCGAGCATCCCAACTATCAGGGCTCGCTCGGAACAGCCATTTCCGAGGCGGTAGAGCTCGCGCTCTCAACGCCCAACTGCAAATATGCGCTCGGATCGGTGCTCAACCACGTGTCGCTCCACCAGACCGTCATAGGGCTTGAGGCTGAAAAGCAGATGGAGATGGCAGGGGAGTATCCCGACATCATCATCGGATGCTTCGGCGGCGGCAGCAATTTCTCGGGCATATCATTCCCGTTCCTGCGCCACAACTTCAGCGGCGAGCGAAACACCCGCTTCATTGCCGCCGAGCCTGAATCATGTCCGAAACTGACACGCGGCGTGTTCCAGTATGACTTCGGCGACGAAGCCGGCTACACTCCGCTCATTCCGATGCTCACACTGGGGCACAATTTCTCTCCGGCAAACATCCACGCCGGCGGTCTGCGCTACCACGGCGCCGGCTCGGTGGTGAGCCAGCTCAAGGTCGACAATCTCATCGAAGCGGTCGACATTCCACAGCTCGAAACATTCAAGGCTGCGACAATCTTCGCTCAAGCCGAAGGGCTTATACCCGCCCCCGAAAGCTCCCACGCGATAGCCGCCGCCATCCGCGAGGCGCTCAAAGCCAAGGAAGAGGGCACTCAGAAAACCATCCTGTTCAACCTCTCGGGACACGGACTTATCGACATGGCTGCCTATGACCGCTACTTCTCGGGCGACCTCAACAACTATCAGGTTTCCGACGAAGAGATAGCCAACAACGTCTCGTCACTTGAAAATCTTATATAAGAAACCGCCGGGGTAAAAAAACGGAACAGGCGCGGGTGTCACAATCGACCCGCGCCTGTTTTTGTTTCACACTAAAAGGTTTATCATTCGCTCACCTCGCGAAGCAGGAATATCTGAGTGGGGAAATGGTCGGAATATCCGTTAAGGAAGTTATTGCGAGAGTAAGTGCGGTGGGGATAGTTCTTATATTTTCCTCGCTTAGTGCGCAGGAAGGGAGCGTTGAGCACCGTGCATTTCCAATACTGGAACTCGGGGTCGGAATTGTCGACAAGATTGCCCGACACGATAATCTGGTCAAAAAGATTCCACTTTCCGTTATAGCAAAGCGTTCCCACGCCATTGTCAAGTATATACCAGAAGGGGTTGTAATAGCCGTCGTGTGTCACCTGCTCGCGGTCGCGCACCGCTCCAAACGCCTCAGCGCATGACTTGTTGAACGGGTCATCGTTCAAATCGCCCATCATCACCACTCCGCGCGCAGGGTTGTCGCGGCGCAGCGAGTCGGCGATGTGGCGCGACAGTCTTCCCGCCGCCTCGCGCTTGGGGCTCGACTCCTTCTCGCCGCCAAGGCGCGAAGGCCAGTGGTTCACGATGAATCCCATCGGCTTGTCGAGCAGCATTCCGCTCACCACGAGCTGGTCGCGGGTGAGAAAATCAGGGTCGTCGGGAATGACAAGGCGATGATTATTCACATTTTCAAGCTGGAAATAAACGGGATTGTACAGGAGCGCCACGTCGATGCCGCGCAGGTCAGGAGAGTCATGATGAACGATCTGCAAGTTCCAGGGGTCCTTGCCGTTTGCCACGAGCGTCTCGTCGATTTTCTTCACGAGGTCCTCGACAACGCTGCGGTTCTCGACCTCGCTAATCCCGATGACGGCGGGACCGATAGGCGTTTCGGGGGTGGCGAGGGCGGTGATGGCGCGGGCGAGATTGCCCAATTTCTTGCCATATTTGTCGGCATTCCACATGCGCGGACCCTCGGGAGAGAACTCGTAGTCATATTTCCCGTTGTTATTGATCGTGTCAAACAGGTTCTCAAGATTATAGAAAGCTACCCCGGCAATCAGATATTTCTTCTGCTTGCCATCTTCCTGAGCGTAAAGCTGCGTGGTGAGCAATATCGCGATTAACGAAATCCAGAAACTCTTATTCATTGCAATAAGTTTTTTGTAATACATGATTTGTCGGTAAAATTACTGATTTTTTTTGTAATTTTGCACATTGAAATCCACGATATGCACAGCAAAAAAGACTATGGCGACTAAAATTTCAATAATCAACGGACCCAATCTCAACCTTTTGGGCGTGCGCGAGCCGGGAATATACGGCAGCAGCAGCTTTGACAAGTGTCTTGAATCGCTTGCCGCGCGCTATCCCGACGTGGCTATCTCCTATTTCCAGAGCAATAGCGAGGGAGCCATCATCGACGAGCTCCACAGGGTGGGATTTGGCGAGGTCGACGGCATCATCCTCAACGCAGGAGCCTACACCCACACCTCGCTCGCCATAGCCGACGCCATCTCGGCGATAAAGACTCCGGTGATCGAGGTGCATATAAGCAATGTACACGCCCGCGAGGAAATACGCCACCGGTCAATGATCTCAGGAGTGTGCCGCGGAGTCATCGCAGGATTCGGGCTCGACAGCTACCGCCTCGCGCTCGAAGCCTTCATTTGAATCATGAATCAGATTATTCGCTAAGTAAGAAAATGAAAAAATTCACCAAAATTGTAGCTACAATTTCCGACAGAAGATGTGATGTGGGGTTCATTCGCGACCTCTATGACAACGGTCTTAACGTGGTCAGAATGAATTCGGCGCACTTGTCCTACGAAGGATTCAAGAAAATCGTTTCCAACGTCCGCGCCGTGTCATCATCCATCGGAATACTGATGGACACCAAGGGCGCTGAAATACGCACCACTACAAATGTCAACGACTCGACAATCACTTTCAATGCCGGCGACAAGGTAACTTTCGAAGGCAATCCGCAGGGTGAAACGTCACATGACCGCATCTGCCTGTCCTACCCCGACATCGCCGAACACGCGACTCCGGGAGTGCATTTTCTTATCGACGACGGCGAAATCGACTTCATCATCGACAGCATCGATGGCAAAACCATTCACGCAACGGCGCTTAACGGCGGCGAGCTGGGATCGCGCAAAAGCGTCAACATCCCCGGCGTGAAAATCCCCCTGCCCTCGCTGACCGAACGCGACAAGACCAACATCAATATCGCCATGGAGCTGGGCATCGACTTCATCGCCCACTCGTTTGTGCGCTCGGCGCGCGACGTCGAGGACATCCAGGAGATTCTTGACGCCAACAACAGCCCCATCAAGATCATCTCGAAAATCGAGAACCAGGAGGGCATCGACAACTTCGATGAAATCCTCGAAGCATCCTACGGTATAATGATCGCGCGAGGCGACCTCGGAATCGAAGTGCCAGCCGAACGCATCCCCGTGATCCAGAGCTCGCTCATCAACAAGTGTGTGCTCCACCACAAGCCGGTCATTGTCGCCACCCAGATGCTCCACTCGATGATAAACAACCCGCGCCCCACCCGCGCCGAGGTCAGCGACATCGCCAATGCCGTCAACCAGCACACCGACGCGCTCATGCTGAGCGGCGAAACTGCCTACGGAAAATATCCCGTAGAAGCAATCTCGACAATGACCAAGGTTGCCGCCGAGGTTGAAAAATCGCTCGCCCACACCCGCATCATCCCCACTGTGGAGCCCGATGTCACCTCATTCCTCGCCCGCCAGGCTGTAGCGTCGTCCAACATCCTCGGCACCAAAGCGATAGTGACCGACAGCTACACCGGACGCACCGCGCGCTACATCTCATCCTACCGCGGCAATGATCCGGTGCTCGCAATATGCTACCGCCCCCACGTGGTGCGCCTGCTCGGACTATCCTACGGAGTGCTCCCCGTCTACCGCGAAAAGATGGAAACCTCGCGCCGCTACATCAGCACCGCCCTCAACTATCTCATGGAGATAGGGCGCCTCACCCGCAACGACAGGATAGCCTACCTCGGCGGTTCATTCGGCGAAGGCCACGGAACCACATTCCTCGAAATCAACACCGTAGGCGACATTCTCGACAACTATGAGAGCTTCTGCCTGCCCAACCTCGAAGAGGCTAAATGATCGACAACCCGCTCGAAGAATATATCGCGGCACACATTGATGCCGAGCCGCCCCATCTGAAGCGGCTCAACCGCGACACCCATGTGTCATGCCTCTACGCCAACATGTGCTCGGGGCATGAACAGGGGCGGTTGCTCAAGATGCTCGTCAGGATGATAAAGCCGGTCAACATCCTTGAGCTCGGCACTTTCACCGGCTACTCGGCGCAGTGTCTCGCCGAAGGGCTTGAAGACGGCGCGATGGTCCACACCATCGAAATCAACGACGAGATGGAAGATTTCATCCGCCGCCACCTCGACGAGTCGCCATACTCAGGCAAAATCACCCTCCACATCGGCGACGCCGCCCAGATACTGCCCGCTCTTGAAGGGATAGAGTGGGATCTCGTGTTTATCGACGCCAACAAGCGCCACTATCTCGACTATTACAACATGGTCTTCCCCACGGTGCGCCGAGGCGGCTTCATCATCGCCGACAACACTTTGTGGTATGGCAAAGTGACCGACAGCTCGGCACATGACGCGCAAACCGAAGGCATCCTCCGCTTCAACGACTTCGTTCAAAACGATCCGCGCGTTGAAAACGTCTTTATCCCGGTGCGCGACGGGCTCTCAGTCATCTACAAAAAATAACCCCCGACCTCCACACGTCGCTTGCATCGCCGCTCCATCATCACGGCGACACTGTCGGCATATACCGCCAAAATCCATCAAACAAGCGCGCTTTTCAGCAAAAAACATACTGTTTTGCTAAAAATCCTTACATACAACTTGCATTTCACAAAATATTGTTATAATTTTGTCACATAATATTAGAATCTATTATTGCAATAACTACTAAACAGAAAATCACATCCCTGTATACACTTTACAACATTGTAAAAAAGCCCTGTCGTGAGACAGGGCTTTTTCCTTTCGTTTCATAATAGATTTCGCCGCCTTATCGCAAAGCCTCGACCTCCTCGGTGGTGAGAGGAATCTTTTTGCCGAGACGGCGGGCGCCGTCGGCTGTGATGAGATAATCTTCCTCATTGCGCACTCCGGTGAAGTCGCGCCACTTTTCAAGCTCGGCGTAGTTGATAAAGTCGGCAAAGCGCTTTTCAGAGCCCCAATAGTCAATCAGCTCAGGGATGAAATAGATGCCCGGCTCGATGGTGTGCACAAATCCGGGCTCAAGCGGACGAGCCAGGCGCAGCGACTTTCTTCCGAACTGGGTACTCTTAGGCTCGCCGTTGTAGCCCACCCACACTTCGCCAAGATTCTCCATGTCGTGAACGTCAAGCCCCATCATGTGACCGAGTCCGCAAGGATAGAACATGGCATGGGCGCCGACGGCAACAGCCTCGGCAGGGTCCCCCTTCATGATGCCGAGATCCTTAAGCCCCTGGCACACCACGGTGCACGACAGCTCATAGATGTCCTTGAACGGAACTCCCGGCTTAAGAGCGGCAACCGAAGCAAGGTGGGAGGCAACCTGAAGATCATAGATAAGCTTCTGGCGCGAGGTGTAGGTCTTGTCGGCGCATATCGTCGACGACATGTCGCCCGCATAGCCCATCGGAGTCTCAGCTCCGGCATCGATAAGAAGCATATCGCCCGGCTTCACGATGTGATGATGGGCATGATTGTGAAGAGTCTGCCCGTGGGTGGTGGCTATGGTCGGGAACGAAAGGCGGCAACCGTTGGCGGCAGCGACGCTCTCGATAACAGCCACGATTTCATATTCATGCATGCCGGGGCGGAGAGCCTTCATGGCAGCTATGTGCATATCGGCGGTCACGTTGCAGGCACGTTCAATCTCGGCAATCTCCTCTTCGGTCTTGTGCGATCTCATGTCGACAATGGCACAGATGAGGTCGACCGACGGAGTTTCCGCCCCCGGCTTTATATTCAGCCAGTCAAGCAGTTTCAGCTTGTGCTCGGCTCGATAAGTGGGCGTATAGTGAATTTTTTGTCCCGACTTTGCCGCTTTCTCAAGATAACCCTTAATGTCGGCGGCAGGGAGAGTGGTGTCTATGCCCACCATTCCCGCCTTCTCATGGAGCGTGGGCTGATTGCCCATCCACACGATAGCGTCAATGGTGAGTTCATCGCCAAAAATGATTTCCCGGTCATTGTCGATATCGATAATGGCGTTAAGCCCGGCATAAGGAAGACCGAAATAATATAAGAACGAGGAATCCTGACGGAAGTCATAGGTATTGTCCTCATAGTTGCATCCCGTTTCATCGTTACCGATAAAAAGAATCAGTCCGCTGCCAACGCGCTTTTTAAGCTCATTGCGGCGTGAAATATAGGTTTCGCGTGAAAACATGATTTTACAATTAGGTTATAATCTTCAAATTTACGGTTTTTATTCAACACTATCACCACCGGCACGCTACAAAATCACGTCAGCGTCAAAAGCCATCAGCGAAATGGCGCGTCATGTCAGCAATTTTTATCAACGCCAACTGTCCGCCGGCTCAGAATCATGCCATTGAAAACAGAAAAAGCCGGATAAAAATCCGGCTTTCTTGAGCGGAAGACGAGGCTCAAACTCGCGACCCTCAGCTTGGAAGGCTGATGCTCTATCAACTGAGCTACTTCCGCAATTGAATTGTGGGCGAAGATGGATTCGAACCACCGAAGGTAGAAACCAGCAGATTTACAGTCTGCCCCATTTGGCCACTCTGGTATTCGCCCTTAATTCGTAGTGCAAAGATACGAATTTTTTATATATTTCCCATAAAATGTATCATTTTTATTGCAGCCTCAGCAGCTTCAGTGCCTTTATTGCCGAGTTTTCCACCCGCACGGTCTATCGCATCCTGCTCGCAGTCAACGGTTAAGACCCCAAAAATGACCGGCGCTCCATTTTTGCGAAGATTTATTTCAGTCACCCCGCGGGTCACGCTGTCACACACATAATCGAAGTGGGGAGTGCCTCCGCGAATCACGCAGCCAAACACGATGATCGCGCCATAGCGGGCGGTGTTCCACAATGCCGAAGCCGCATAGGTGAGCTCGATGGCGCCGGGCACATGAAACACTTCATATTCCACCTTCTCCTGCTCCAGAAGCTCGACAGCTCCCTTCGTGAGGGCTTCAGTGATATTGGAATTCCATTCGGCGGTCACTATCGCAACCTTTGTTCCTGCCGGTATTTCAGGAAGAGCCCCTTTAGGCGCTCCGGTAGACAGACTTGTTGCCATTATATCAATATGCTTAAATTGGGTTAAGGAACAAGACGGTCAGTGGATTCAACAGCCATTGAACCCCACGACGCGGCATGGTCCACTATTTTTTTCATCATCTCGGATTCCATGTCGCCCACCTGCTCTTTCATGATTTCATCCTTGAAAAGAGAGTCGACGACACCGGCTACAGCTCCGGCAAACCACACTTTGCGCACCTCGGCGCTGCAATCCACCTTAACGGACTCAGACTTCTTGCGGTTATAGAAGGTCATCGAACCATCTTCAAAGTCGACGTTTATGTGGTTGAAGCAATAGAAGCTGATGTCGCGGGTATAGGATTTGTGTCCGCCCCCCTCGCCAAATATCGTTTTCAAATCGGAGCTGGTGGTGACAACTATGTCAGCCATTTCAAGATTTTCAAGGATGGCGGGCTTGACATGGGTGAGATTGACAGCAGGATTGACCCCCATGTCGGGAGCATAGACGATTATCGCCTTGCGCTCGTGGGCATATTTGACAATATCAAACAGGCGCGAATGCACACGCTCCTCCAGAGCATAGAGTCCGCCGAACACAATCACGTCGTCGGGATCGATGCGCGGCCACACCACTCCGAAACTCTGAGTCGAATAACGCTCATAGCGCACACGGTGGCGCTCGCAGTCATGATCGTCGGTAAAAATCAATGTGGCGGGAGTGACTCCGTCGGTAAACCGGTCGATTGAATGCGTCCCCACATTATTACGGGTGAGGAACTCAACGACAGTGTCGCCAACATGATCGGCGGCAGCCTCTCCGACAAATGAGATGTCGCGGCTATGCTTTCCCAGCGATGCGGCGGCATTAAGAATTGTCGCTCCCGGCACCGAAAGCCACGGGCAATCGTTGCGGAAAAAAATGTCAAGGCTGCACTCGCCTATTGCTATTATCTTTCTCATCACTTTAATGTTTTTTCTCTCTTGAAACACTCCCCAAATATCCCCCATGATGACGCTTGGCATACTCTTCGCGGGTGAAGCCGATGGCTTTCATGACATTGACCACGAGCACATCGCCGATCACCGTCATCATCGTGGTCGAAGTGGTGGGAGTGAGCCCCAGGGGACACACTTCGGGGGCTCCGCCGGTGAACAGAGTCACGTTAGCCATCTCGGCGAGCTCGCTCTCGGCATTGCCGGTTATGACAATCAGCGGAATATCCTCATAAAGATTACGAGCCAGCAGCACCAGATCGATGATCTCGCGCGTCTTGCCCGAATTAGAGATGAGCAGCAGCACATCGTCGGGCTGCAAAACCCCCAGATCGCCATGCTGCGCCTCGGCAGGATGGAGATTCACGGCGGGGGTGCCGGTCGAAGAAAAAGTGGTGGCGATATTCATCGCTATCTGCCCCGCTTTTCCCATTCCTGAAGTCACTACTTTTCCATGACGGCGGTGAACCCGCTCGATTATAAGCTCAACGGCGCGGTCATAACCGTCAGTGACAGGAATATTTGCGATAGCGCGGCTCTCCTTTTCGAGAATCTCGCGCATGGATTCTTGGACACTACTCATGAGGAACAATCTCTATTATTACGCAAAGATAACATTTTTCCCGCCAAAAATCCAAACCTCAGAACTTATATGTAGCCATCAGCTTCGCCGACAGCGACGTTGACTCCACATGAGGGAAATCGCGATAGTGGGTCGACCTCAGGTAGTGGTCGAGCAAAAGCGAGAGATAAAGACGGTCATGCAACTTCATGTCGGCACGGAACTGAGTGACATTGAACGACGCCACCGACCGATCGCCCTGGGCGTTAAGAGTTCTGTAGTCGACCCTGGCGAGATTGGTCTTTTCATGATAACCCACCCAGGTGAACAGGCGGTAATACTCATGAGAGAGCGACATCGAAAAACGGTCGCCGTCAAAAACCATGTTGACTCCGCCCTTCAGCGAAAAGCCGCTCGCAAGATTATAATTGCGGTCATCAACCATATAATAATCCGAAAGCACCGACCCGAGAATCACGGCATTGGCATGGGCATAGGCGTCGAGCACCCAGCGCCGTCTCTGAATGTCGCGGAAAAACACCCCTCCGCCAAGGCTGGCGGGAATGCCGAGCTTGTAGGGCACATGACCTGAAGCTATGGTGTCAGAGTCGAAGAAGTCAAAGTGCTGGAAGAGCCCCACGCTCAAGTGGGTGTCCTTCTCCTCAAGAAGCTCCCTGCCGATGAGGCGCCCCTTTATTTCAAGATGGCTCAGCACGGGCTGGGTCTTCATGAAATTAAGGCTCGCGCTGAACGTGAAGTAGTCATAGGGCTTACTGCTCTTCAATTCGAAGCGGTCGCCATACTCCACGTTGAGCTCCATCGCGCCGCCAAACTTCACATAGCTGTTGTCATGATGATAGTCGAGCATTCGGGTTCCAAGTGAAATCTCGACAGCGATGTTGGGAATACCGAAAATCTTGCCCGAGGTGGGGCGCGTTCTCCACGCGTCGCCGGTGAGAATGCGGGTGACGCCGCGCATCGGCGACAGCAGGAAACCGGTGATCTCCCTGCCCACACGGTCGGCTCCGCGGGCGCGGTCGTCAAGCACGAGGTCGGAGGCGCGGAAACAAACCTCACCAATACACATTCCTCCTATCGGAGTGGCTATGATATCATTGGTCGACGGATATTCACACTCCATAAACAGCTCCCACATGGCGCTCCCGGCGATGGCAAATAATCCCGACTTCCAGTAGTTGTACCCGTTGGCGCGGGCGGCGTTATAATACAGGCTGCCATTGTAGGGATGAAGAAACATGTTGGTGTTGAGATTGTCATTATCCCACTTGAAACCGTGCTTGAAATTCTCTTTTATAGTGTTGAAATTAATGTAAGACCAGTCACCATGCTGAACATAGCGGTCAAAAGCCCACAAACCGATGTTGAAACCAAACACCTCGCCGGCGCCTCTCCAGAAATGCTCCTTGCCATAATAGGCGACATCGGCGCTGTCAGGCGCCTGCTGAAGACGCGAATATATCTTAATGGGCATCTGCGCTCCGGCGCCGCAAGGCGCAACAGCCGCCAACGCGACAACAACTGTCAGTATGAAAGTCCTGATACTCATTATATTCCCTCAATTAAACCAGTGAAACGATAACACTTTTCGCACTCTAAGCGATGCTTTACAATGATATAACAATCGAAAGCGCGTTTTTGTCCAGACCTGCGACAAAGAATTTTTCGTCACCCCCTTCCAATGAATATAATTTCGTACCGGAATAATATTAAAATTGTGCCTAAATTCAAAATCACGGCATTTTTTCAATATTTTTTTCACGATGTCCATTTTTTAAATGACACCGCACTGATTTTTTTTCTATCTTTGTAAACTGTTGCACAAGTGCAGGCTCACTACCCTTTGCACGCTTAAATTTATTAACCATTTAATATTGAGAGACAATGAACCAATTCTTAAATTTTTCTCTGGAAGGCAAGGTTGCTTTGGTGACCGGAGCTTCTTACGGCATTGGATTCGCTATCGCTTCAGCATTTGCTGAACAGGGCGCAAAAATCTGCTTTAACGACATCAATCAGGAACTCGTTGACAAGGGTATTGCCGCCTATGCTGAAAAAGGCATCCAGGTTCACGGATATGTTTGCGACGTGACCGACGAACCCGCCGTTCAAAAAATGGTGGCTACTATCGCTGCCGAAGTAGGCCCCATCGACATTCTGGTTAATAACGCCGGCATCATCCGCCGCGTGCCCATGCACGAAATGGAAGCTTCTGACTTCCGTCGCGTGATCGACATCGACCTCACCGCTCCGTTTATCGTGGCTAAGGCTGTGCTTCCTTCAATGATGGAACGCCGCCAGGGTAAGATCATCAACATCTGCTCTATGATGTCGGAACTCGGTCGCGAAACAGTGAGCGCATACGCTGCCGCAAAGGGCGGTCTCAAGATGCTCACCCGCAACATCTGCTCAGAATATGGCGAATACAACATCCAGTGTAACGGTATCGGCCCGGGTTACATCGCAACTCCCCAGACCGCTCCCCTCCGCGAAAGACAGCCCGATGGCAGCCGTCATCCGTTTGACTCATTCATCTGCGCCAAGACTCCCGCAGGCCGCTGGCTTGATCCTCAGGAGCTCACCGGTCCCGCAGTGTTCCTTGCGTCAGAGGCTTCAAATGCCGTAAACGGCCACGTGCTCTATGTTGACGGCGGTATCCTCGCTTACATCGGAAAGCAACCTAAATAAGGCAACCATTATTGCCAAAACATACCACTGCGGAGCGTAAAGCCCCGCAGTGGTTATACCTAAAAGTATCCATTATCACTTTCATGGAAGAAGTTTTTAAATATATAATAGGTCTTGGAGCGGCGGTGATGATGCCCATCATCTTCACTATCCTCGGAACCTGTATCGGCATAAAATTCGGCGACGCGTTCAAAAGCGGACTGAAGGTTGGTGTAGGATTCATCGGTCTTTCAGTAATCACCGCCCTTCTCACATCCAGTCTCGGACCGGCACTAACCAAAGTAGTAGAAATCTATAACCTCGACCTTCCGGTATTCGACATGGGCTGGCCTGCCGCCGCCGCTGTCGCCTACAACACAGCCGTGGGCGCGTTCATCATACCGGTGTGCCTCGGAGTAAACCTTATCATGTTGCTGACTAAAACGACCCAGACCGTCAACATCGACCTCTGGAACTACTGGCACTTCGCCTTCATCGGCGCCGTCGTTTACTTTGTCAGCGGTTCAATCGCCTGGGGATTCTTCGCAGCAATCATCTGCTACATCATCACCCTGGTGCTTGCCGATATCACAGCCAAGAAGTTCCAGTCGTTCTACGAAAACATGGAGGGCATCTCAATTCCCCAGCCTTTCTGCCAGGGATTCGCCCCGTTTGCCTGGATTATCAACAAGGGTCTCGACAAGATTCCCGGGATGAACAAGCTGGAAATCGACGCCGAAGGACTTAAACGCAAATTCGGAATCATGGGTGAGCCGCTATTCCTCGGCGTTGTCGTGGGCATCGCCATCGGCTGCCTCTCTTACAGCAGCTGGAACGAGATCGTCGACAACATTCCCGCCATCCTCGGACTCGGCATCAAGATGGGCGCCGTGATGGAGCTTATCCCCCGCATCACCGTTCTCTTTATCGAAGGCTTGAAGCCCATCAGCGACGCCACCCGCGCCCTGATAGCGCGCAAGTTCAAAGGTGCCGAAGGTCTTTCAATCGGAATGAGCCCGGCGCTTGTCATCGGACACCCCACCACTCTCGTGGTTTCATTGCTCCTCATCCCCGTGACCCTCGCCCTCGCCGTGTTCCTTCCCGGCAACGAGTTCTTGCCGCTCGCATCGCTTGCCGGAATGTTCTACGTGTTCCCCCTCATCCTCCCCTTCACCAAGGGAAATGTGCTTAAGACTTTCATCATCGGACTGATCATAATGGTGGGCAGCCTTTACATGGTGACCAACATCGCCCCGGCGTTCACAGAAGCAGCCCGCGACGTGTACGCGCAGACGGGCGACGCCGCCGTGAGAATCCCCGAAGGATTCTCGGCAGGTAGCCTTGACTTTGCCGGCAGCCCGCTCGGATGGGTCATCTACCAGTGCTGCCACTCTCTGAAGTGGATCGGCGCCGGCATCCTCGTTATCTGCACAATGGGTATGGTCGTGTGGAACCGCATGAACATCATCCGCTCACAGAAAATGATGGATCAGGCTCAATCAATGAAATAAATAACCAAATTAAATACATTAAGTCTAACCAATTATTAAAGAAAAATGAGTAAAGTAGTAACTTTAGGTGAAATCATGCTTCGCCTCTCGCCGGAAGGCTGTTATCGTTTATTGCAAGTAGACAACTTCAACGTAATCTGGGGTGGTGGCGAAGCTAACGTAGCCGTAAGCTGCGCTAACTACGGACATGACGCATATTTCGTTTCAAAACTTCCTAAACACGAAATCGGACAGGCTGCTGTCAACGCTCTTCGTCGCTATGGCGTGAAGACCGACCACATCGCCCGCGGCGGTAACCGTGTAGGTATCTATTATTGCGAAACCGGCGCTTCAATGCGTCCTTCAAAAGTCATATATGACCGCGCAGGCTCTTCAATCGCTGAAGCTGATCCCGCCGACTTCGACTTTGACGCAATCATGGAAGGCGCTGACTGGTTCCACTGGAGCGGCATCACTCCCGCCATCTCTGACAAGGCTGCCGAACTCACCCGTCTTGCCTGCGAAGCTGCAAAGCGTCACGGCGTGACTGTCAGCGTTGACCTCAACTTCCGCAAAAAACTTTGGACCAAGGAAAAAGCTCAGTCAATCATGCGTCCGTTGATGAAATATGTAGATGTTTGCATCGGCAACGAAGAAGACGCTGAACTCTGCCTCGGATTCAAACCCGACGCTGACGTAGAAGCCGGCGAAACTTCAGCTGAAGGCTACAAGGGCATCTTCAAGGCTATGGCTAAAGAATTCGGATTCAAGTATGTCATCTCTACTCTCCGCGAGTCATTCTCAGCTACCCACAACGGCTGGAAGGCTATGATCTACAACGGCGAGGAATTCTATGAATCAAAACGCTATGATATCAACCCGATCATCGACCGCGTAGGTGGCGGCGACTCTTTCTCAGGCGGTATCATCCACGGTCTTCTCACCAAGCCTAACCAGGCAGAGGCTCTTGAATTTGCAGTTGCAGCTTCAGCCCTCAAGCACACTATCCCCGGCGACTTCAACCTCGTCACTGTTGAAGAAGTTGAATCACTCGCAGGCGGTAACGCTAACGGCCGCGTTCAGCGCTAATCAAAACTCAATAAAAACATTCAGTCTTATCGGGCTCCGCGCCCGGTAAGACTAATTTGAATAAAACAGTCCAATAACAATTATGGCAAAATTTGATAAAGTGGCAGTTCTCGCCAAGATGGCGGAAGCTCCTATCGTTCCGGTGTTCTATCACAAGGACGCCGAAGTGGCAAAACAGGTCGTAAAGGCTTGCTATGAAGGCGGTATCCGCGCTTTCGAATTCACCAACCGCGGCGATTTCGCTCACGAAGTGTTTGCTGAAGTCGTTAAATTCGCAGCTAAAGAATGTCCTGAAATGGCTATCGGCGTAGGCTCTATCGTTGACCCCGCTACCGCTGCTCTCTATCTTCAGCTTGGCGCATGCTTCATCGTTGGTCCGTTGTTCAACCCCGAAATCTCAAAGATTTGCAACCGCCGTCTTGTTCCCTACACTCCCGGCTGCGGCACAATCAGCGAGGTAGGTTTCGCTCAGGAATGCGGATGCGACCTTTGCAAGGTGTTCCCCGGCGACGTTCTCGGACCGAAATTCGTGAAAGGACTTCTCGCCCCCATGTCATGGTCAAAACTCATGGTTACCGGCGGTGTTGAACCCACAGCTGAAAACCTCAAGTCATGGTTTGACGCAGGCGTATACTGCGTTGGTATGGGTTCTAAACTTTTCCCGAAAGACAAAGTACAGGCAGGCGACTGGGCTTACGTTACTGAAAAGTGCCGCGAGTCTTTGAGCTATGCAAAGAAATAAATCCTTATAAATAATGAAAAAAATAATCCTTAGTGTAGCATTGGCTATGGCGACATTATCAGCAGGAGCTGTCACCAACTACAGCATCATGAGGGCATGTCACCCCGATGACGTGAAGCATTACGACACCGCAACCTTGCGCGAACGCTTCACAATGCCCACCGTGATCGCGCCCGACACCATCAACCTCACCTACTCGATGTATGACCGCCTCATCTTCGGCGGCGTTTCTCCCGTCAACACCGTTGTCGAGCTTGAGACCATCGACCCGCTTAAGGCTGAGTATTTCCTCGAACGCCGCGAGCTCGGAGCAATCAACATCGGAGGCCCCGGCATCATCAACGTTGACGGCAAGGACTATGAGCTCAACTTCAAGGACGCCCTCTATGTAGGTAAAGGCAACAAGAAAGTGACTTTCCGCAGCAAGGACAAGACCAACCCCGCCAAGTTCTACATCAACTCAACTCCCGCCCACAAGGAATACAAGACTCAGCTCATCACCATCGACGGACGCAAGGGCTCGCTCAAAGCCAACTCTTTCGCAGCCGGCTCGATGGAAGAGAGCAACGACCGCGTCATCAATCAGCTCATCGTCAACAACGTGCTTGAAGAGGGACCGTGCCAGCTCCAGATGGGTCTCACCGAGTTGAAGCCGGGAAGCGTGTGGAACACAATGCCTGCCCACACTCACGACCGTCGCGTTGAAGCATACTTCTACTTCAATGTGCCCGCCGGAAACGCAATCGCTCACTTCATGGGCGAACCTCAGGAAAACCGTGTAATCTGGCTCCACAACGAGCAGGCTGTTCAAAGCCCCGAGTGGTCAATCCACGCTGCCGCCGGAACCAGCAACTACATGTTCATCTGGGGTATGGGTGGTGAAAACCTTGACTATGGCGACATGGACAAAATCACCTACCTTGAAATGAAGTAAACTTCATCCCATTCATCCAATAAAAAAGCTGCATGACTCATGCAGCTTTTTTTATACCTCTCCACGAAACAGCCGCTAAAGACTTTTGCACGATTTTTATAACGCTTCCGCTCCATTATCAATATATTTGTACCTACAAACATCCCCAAACTGCTACATCATGATACGCCACCTTGTTATCGCCGCGCTCATAGTCGCGCTGAAAATAGACGTCGCCCCGGCAAACGACAGTTCACAACGTGAACGCATCAGCCTCAACCGCGAATGGCGCTACGCCGACGACGATCCCGCCGGCACCGACTCGTCGCTTCACTATTCACGCCTGAAACCCTACCTGCTTCCGGCGGCAAATCAATTCATAATATTCGGCAAAAGGAACGAAGCTCCACATAAACCGTTTGAAACGTCGGCGGCATATACCCTCCCGGAATTTGACGACTCGGAGTGGCGGCAATTGAATCTGCCCCACGATTGGGCAATCGAGCGTCCGTTCAATATCGACTATGAAGGAGCAACCGGCAAACTCCCTTACTGGGGCATCGGCTGGTACCGGAAAAACTTCGACCTCCCCGAATCAGACCGGGGCAAGCAGATATATCTTGACATCGACGGAGCCATGTCCTATGCTTCGGTGTGGTGCAACGGCAACTTGGTCGGGGGCTGGCCTTACGGCTATGCCTCCTTCAGGCTCGACCTCACCCACTATGTGAAGCCTGGACAGAAAAACACTCTCGCCATAAGACTCGAAAACCCCGACGAAGCCTCACGCTGGTATCCGGGCGGCGGCATATACCGCAACGTGTGGTTGGTAAAGACATCGCCGGTCCACGTGAGCCAATGGGGCACATTCATACGCAACGTCGACATCACTCCCCAAAATGCCAGGATGGAAATGGGCATTAACGTCGAGAATCATGACACTATCAACACGAAAGTCGAACTGCGCACCGGCATATATCGACAGGATGCCGACGGCAATCCCACAGGCGAAGCGGTGACTGAAACCGCTCCAAGGACACTGAGTGTTCCGAGAGAAAGCTACTCAAGCGCTCGTTTCTACTTTGACGTTCCCGAGCCACAGCTGTGGGACATCGACTCCCCTGATTGCTACGTTGCCGTCACCAAAATAATGAAGGACGGCAAGGAGATCGACTCCTACTCCACCCCATTCGGCATACGCTCCATCGAGTTTACCTATGATGAAGGGTTTAAGCTTAACGGCAAGAAAGTTCCCATCAAGGGAGTATGCCTCCATCATGACCTCGGAGCCCTGGGCGCGGCATTCAACGAAGTTGCTGCGGAGCGCCAGCTGCGCATAATGAAAGAGATGGGGGTAAACGCAATCAGAACCTCCCACAATCCTCCGGCTCCCGAGCTTGTCGCCTTATGCGACCGCATGGGACTGATGATGCAGCTCGAATTAGCCGACACATGGCAGCGGGGAAAACGCAAGAATGACTACCATCTGCTTTTCAACGACTGGAATGAAGCCGATATGCGTTCACTTGTCCGCCACTACCGCAACAACCCCTCTGTTATCATGTGGAGCATCGGTAACGAAATGCCCGACCAAACGACCGACGAGGGCATAATAATAGCCCGCAACCTGACTGCGTTCTGCCATGACGAGGATCCTACTCGCCCCACGTCGTTCGGCAGCAATAAGCAGCCCACAGTCTTCCGCGACATCGTAAATAACGTCGACATCTTCGGAATCAATTACTTCCACAAAACTTATCCCGTGTTCAAAGAACAGAACCCCACCCGCCGCTATCATGCAAGCGAAACCTCCTCAGCGACCAGCTCACGAGGCGAGTATTTCTTCCCGGTGACGACAAATGTCGACGACAGCCGTTCGGGATTCCAACTGTCATCCTACGACATGACGACCGTGGGTTGGGGATGTTCACCCGAAGCGCAGTTCAAGATGAATGAGGAATATCCGTTCATGAGCGGCGAATTCGTGTGGACCGGCTTCGACTATCTCGGCGAACCCACCCCCTATAATAAAGACCTCACCAATCTCCTCAACTTCAGCGATTCAATCGAGTTGGAAAAAGCGAGAGCCGAGTTGGCTCAGCTTGGCAAAATAAAAACCCCGGCGCGAAGCTCCTATTTCGGCATCGTCGACCTGTGTGGCTTCCCCAAAGACCGCTACTACTGCTACAAGAGCTATTGGCGCCCCGAAGTGCCAACCCTCCATATTCTCCCCCATTGGAACTGGGAAGAGAGACTTGGCGAGATAACCCCGGTTCATGTCTACACCTCGGGCGACGCCGTTGAGCTGTTCCTGAATGGCAAGCCGCTCGGCAGACGTGAGAAAAAGAATGCCTATGACCGCCTTATATGGGACGATGTGCGCTACGAACCAGGAACATTGAAAGCCGTTGCCTATAAAAACGGACAGCGATGGGCTGAGGAAACCGTTGAAACGACAGGCAAGCCGGCGGCAATCGAAATATCACCCGAAACCACCGCCATCAACAACAGCGGCGCTGACCTGGCATTTGTGCGCGTCGCCGTGGTCGACAAGCAGGGCAGAGTTGTGCCCCGGTCCAAAAATCACTTGAAATTCTCAGTCAGCGGACCGGTGGAAATCGTCGCTACCGACAATGGCGACGCTACGAGCCTGTTGCCGTTCAACCTTCCCGAGCGCGATGCCTACAATGGACTCGCCTTAGTGATTTTGCGAGGGAAACACGGCGAGACAGGAAAAGCCGTGTTGAAAGTGGAATCAAAAGGGATGAAAACGCAACAAGTGTCATTGAACATAACAGACTAACGAAATCATGAAATCATGAAATCAGCCTCAGTAATTTTAGCATCAATCTTGTTGCCGCTCACTCTATCGGCGCAATTCAACACTGCCGGAACTCCATGGGAGAACGAAAACCTTGACCGCGTGCCTGAATATCGCATAGTCGGAGAAGACTCTATCAGATCCATCATCTTCGAGTCGCTCCCCTACAAAGGCAAAGACAAGGCTGTGTTCGCCTACTACTCAACCCCCTCCATGATAGCCGGAAAAAATTACAGCGGCGATAAGCTGCCGGGAATAGTCCTGGTACACGGCGGCGGTGGCGCCGCTTTCAGGGAATGGGTGGCTATGTGGGCGAAGAGAGGATATGCCGCCATCGCGCTTGACACACGCGGAAACGGTCACGACCGGATGCACATTGAGGGCGGCTTCGATGAAAACGGAAAAGAAACGCCCTATTTCGACGTGACTCTACCGCTCAATGAGCAGTGGGTCTATCAGGCGACAGGCGATGTGATAAACGCCCACAGCCTGCTGCGAAGCTTTCAGGAAGTCGACACGGCACGCACAGCAATCACCGGCATAAGCTGGGGCGGAGTGCTGACCTGCATCGCCTCCTCGCTCGACAACCGGTTTAAAGCGGCTGTCCCTGTCTACGGGTGCGGATATCTTTGGGAGAGCGGCAAAATGAAAGAGCAGCTCGACAAACTTCCCGCCCTGGAAAGAGCAACATGGATAAGCCAATATGACCCCTCCAACTATCTGCCGTTGATGGACCGCCCGATTCTGTTTATCGACGGAACCAACGACGTGCATTTCTATCTCCCCTCGATGGCTCAAAGCGCCGCTCTTCCCAAGCAATCGGAAGTACTGATAAAACAAGGATTGCGTCACAGCCACAAGTATGGCTGGCAGAACGACGAAATCGAGATGTTCATAAACAGCTGGCTTCTTGGCTCCACGCCGATGCCCCGAATCACCGAGGAGACTATGACAGGCTCCACCATCGCAAAAGGCGGAATCATCACGTCGCTCCCCGTCAAGGAAGTGACGCTCCACTATACTGCCGACTCGGGAGAGCAGATGGATAAATACACCTGGCAGCAGATTCCCTGTGACCTCCGTGACTACAACTGGACCGCCAACATTCCCGCCGATGCCACCATGTGGTACATCAGCGCGACAACCGCCAACGGAATCCGCGCTTCATCCCGCCTGCATCTAAAATAATGCCTCCCGTCTCGAAGGATAGATGGCTGAGATATTAAAAAGACGGGCGCATCGATAATGATGCGCCCGTCTTTTTTAATTGGAATAACGTCCTTTACTTGGGAAGGTTGAACGCTTTGGTCATTTCCTTCATCTGCTCGTCGCTCATGCCGGTGGGTTTGAAGCCCATTGTGCACGCGTCCATGTAGATCTGGGCGCTCTTGGTGAGCACGTCGATCATGTCAAACGCTTCAAGCACATCCTCGGCAACAGAGAACACGCCATGCTTCTCCCACATCACCACGTCATAGTCATCGTCGATAGCCTTGATGGTGGCTTCGGCGAGCTCATTGGAAGAGGGAAGCATATAAGGAACGATGCCAAGACCGCGGGGACAGAATGCCTTTGTCTCGGGAATCATGCTCCAGAGGATATCGCTCAACACATCCTTTTTCAGGAATTCAGGATTGTGGCTCATGGCAACAAGCTGAATGGGGTGAGTGTGAACCGATGCCTTGTAGTTTGAACCCTTTCCGATGAGATAATTATGCACGGCAAGGTGAGAAGGCAGCTCCGAAGTGGGCTTCACGAGATTGTCGGCGATAATCTCATAGTGAGCGCAGTCGTCGGTGATGCGTATGATCGAGCCGTTGTCCATAGGCCAGCGTGCGAGGTCGCGCATACGGCGGTTTGTACCCTTGCAATAGAAATAACATCCCTTGAGATTGGGAAGAGTCATGCCTATTGGGGTAACCGGTCCGATAGCGGGCATAATGCGTATAGCGTCATCAACATGTTCGGTGATATTGACAGTGATGTTGCCGCCGTTACGCTCAGCCCACCCCTTTTGCCAGAGATAGCCGGCTACTTCAGCCACATCGTTCACTTGCTTTGCAAGCATTGGACGGTTTTCTAAGATAGAAGCCATTAGTCTGTGATTATATATTAGTTAAACTGTTAGAGAATCTGCGGCAGGAATGTGGACACAATCAGCACCACTATGCCCACGAGGAGCACAAGACGCGTAGCCGAAGTGGTTCCCTTCCACTCGTTCAGAATGATGCCCCACACATTGGAGAATGTCACGTTGAGCGCCATCAGTATACACCAGCTGAATGTGAGCAGCGTGGGCGAACCGGCGAGGTAGCCCTTGCCAAGCGACAGTCCGAAGAACTGGCTATACCACAACGCTCCGGCAAGACAGCAGAAAAGGATATTGTTGGCATAGAGCGAAACCTTTCCATAGTCTCCGAAAGTGTGATTGCGGGTGTTCTGATACAAGCAGTAGACAACGTTGGTGACAAAACCTCCGAGAGTCACAAGGAATGTGGCGGGAAGAGTGCGGTAGATTTCAGCCGAATCGGCAAACGTGATAGTGCTGCCGAATTCGAGTCCCACGTTGAAGCATCCGCTCATCACGCCGGCAAGCAGAGCGATGGCGATACCCTTGGGGAAATTGAAATCCTTGACTGCCTCTTTCTTCTCCTCCTCGCTCATGCTCTTCGATTTCATGCCGCCGGCGATGCCGATGATGCAGATACCGATGAGCGTCACCACCACGCCGATAATAACGGCGGCGGTAAGCTGGGCGAGATAGTGCCCTTCGGGGAAGAAGATGTTGAGCATCACGGGGCCGAGGATAGTGCCGAGACCCGCGCAGGTGCCAAGGGAAATACTCTGTCCGAGCGCCACGCCGAGGTAGCGCATGGAGAGTCCGAATGTCAAGCCGCCCACGCCCCACAAGGCTCCGAAGAGGATAGTCATCCAGATGCGGAACGAATTTTCAGAGGTGAAGAGCTCGCAAAGGCTGTGACCCGCAGGCACGGCGAGAAGAGCGCCGAGGAAGGGGAATACGAGCCACGCGAACACTCCCTGGACGAGCCAGAAGCTCTCCCAGCTCCAGTCACGCACCTTTTTGATGGGCACATAGCTGCTGGACTGGCAGAAGCTTCCGATGGCTATTATAAGTAGTCCTAATACGATTTCCATTATCTCTTGGAAGTAACGTCAACTTCGTATTTTTCAACTGCGGGGATGAAGTCCTCGCCGACAGGAACATTGTTCTTCAAGCAGAACATGTCATAAACAGCATTCCAGGGGAGGTTCTTGCACTCTTCGAGAAGGGCGAGACGCTGGAATTTCTTGTCGTCGAGCTCATATTTGCGAAGGGTTGCGAGCGGCTCGAGAAGAGCGCGGAGCATACACTTCTGAGCGGCGCGGCTACCGATCACGTAAGCGCCGATGCGGTTAAGAGTACCGTCGAAGTAGTCGAGACCGTAGTGAACGCGGTTGAGAGCGCCGGCACGCACGATTTCGCTGAAAAGATCCATTGTGGGATCGTCCATGATTGTAACATGGTCAGAGTCCCAACGGATGGGGCGGCTCACGTGAAGCATCAATTCGGGAACGAAGAGCAACATTGCCGATACCTTGTCAGCCACGCTTTCGGTGGGGTGGAAGTGACCGGTGTCGAGAGTGATCATCATGTCGTTCTTAGAAGCATAGGCGGTGTAGAAGTCGTTGCTGCCCACGGTGTAGCTTTCAAGACCGATACCGAACACCTTTGATTCAACGCAGTCCTTCATCCAGTCATACTTATGTTCGAAAATCTGGTCAAGAGAATCCTTGAGAAGTTCGCGATACATGTAGCGGTTAACGGTGATGTCCTTGCTTCCGTCATGAACCCAAGTGTTCATGATACAGGGATCCTGCTGAGCCTCGCCGATAGCCTGTGAAATGGCGCGGCAGCGTTTTGAGTGCTCGATCCAGAAGTCGCGGATAGCCTTATCAGGGTTAGAAAGGCTGAGGTCGCCACTCTTTGAGTGAGAGAATGATGTTGAGTTGAAGTCAAGTTTGATGTCATTGGTCTTACCCCAGTCGATCCAGCTCTGGAAATGTTCTACCGAGCACTGGTCGCGGTCAACGTACTTGCCGCCGAAGTCGCCATAGATTTCGTGCAGGTTGAGACGGTGCTTTCCGGGGATGAGCGACATAGCATAAAGGATATCGGCACGGAGTTCGTCGATGTTGCGAGCCTTGCCGGGATAGTTTCCGTTAACCTGAATACCGCCGGTGAGACCACCTTCGTGAGGTTCGAAACCTGCAACGTCGTCAGCCTGCCAGCAGTGCATGCTCAGGTGGAAGTCCTGCATCTGCTCCAATACTTTATCTGTGTCTACACCAACTGCGGCATAGCGTTCTTTAGCGATTTCATACGCTTTTTTCACTTGTTCTTCTTTCATGATTTTAGTGTTTGATTATGGTTAGAAAATTTTTATATGCGTTTTCCCACTTCTCACTGTCGGCGGGAGTGAATTTTTCGAGGTCAATGCTGTTGGAGATGATGTAGCGCATCTCATGGAGCGAATTAACATCGCCTGCGGCTTTAGCCTGCATCATGATGTTGCCGATAGCGGTGGCTTCGGCGGGACCGGCGATGACGGGCAGACCGATGGCATTGGAAGTGAACTGATTGAGCAGCTTGTTTCGGGAGCCGCCGCCTATCACATGGAGACGATGAACGGGATTGACCGAGATTGACTTGAACATGTCAAGAATCATCTTGTATTTAAGCGCAAGGCTCTCGAAAATCATTCTGATCATCTCGCCGTGATTTTCAGGCTCGCGCTGTCCGGTCTTGCGGCAATATTCCTTGATTGCCTCAGGCATGTCGGCAGGGGCCACAAACATGGGATCGTCGGGATCGATGAAAGCGACAAACTCTGGAGCCGCCTCGGCAAGCGCCACCATTTCAGGATAAGAATAGGACGTGCCCGCTTTCTTCCATGACTTGAGACACTGCTCAACGACCCACATTCCGGTGATATTCTTGAGAACACGGATTGTTCCCTCGATACCGCCTTCATTGGTGATGTTATAGTTCTGAGTCTGCTCGTTGACAACAGGCGACGGAGATTCAAGACCCATCAGCGACCATGTTCCCGAGCTCAGATAAGCGAAACACTCGTCGGTAGCGGGAACAGCCGCAACAGCCGACGCCGTGTCATGCTCGCCGACAGCTACAACGGGCACCTCAGGCAATCCCACTTTAGCCGCGATGTCGCCCTTCAACGCGCCGATGACGGTGCCGGGCTCTACGATAGGACCGAACTTGTCGGGAGTGAGACCCACCGATTCAAGAACGGTGTTGTCAAACTGGCGGGTGGCGGGATTGAGGATAGCTCCGGTAGAGGCGATAGTGTATTCGGTCACAATCTTTCCTGTGAGCAAGTAGTTGAGAAGGTCGGGAATGAAGGCGATCTTCACGGCATGCTGCATGGGGAAGAAATGACGCTGCTCGTTGAACTGGAAGATGGTGTTGAAATCAATGTGCTGGATACCGGTGTGGGCATAGAGCTCGCGAGCCGGCATGACATTGTTGAAATAACGCTCGGCGGCTCCAATGGTGGAGATGTCACGGTAAGCGTAGGGGATTCCCATGATGTTTCCGTCGGGGTCGATACAGCCGAAGTCAACTCCCCAGGTGTCGATAGCGATTGACTCAGGCTTCACTCCGCGCTTGCCGGCTTCAGTCAAGCCCTCGAGGATGTGATTGTAAAGCGAGTAGATGTCCCAGTGAAGGTGGCCGTTCACTTCAATCATTCCGTTGGGGAAGCGGTTAAGCTCCTCGGCGGAGAACTTGCCGTCGGCATCGATTGTGCCAAGAATGGTGCGACCGCTTGTCGCTCCAAGGTCTATGGCAATGTATTGTTTCTTTTCCATTTATGTTTTATCTGGTTTTTTGATTTTCAATTATATCAGTCCATGTGGAACACCTCTTTCAACGGTATCGACACGGGAGAGTTGTCGGGATTCACCTCCATGATGTCGGCATTATAATCCCACCATTTTTTCACAATCGGGTTGTCGCCGAGATCCTGAGAATTTTCCTCTCCTTCGGTTTTCTGGAAAGCGAAAAGGATGTTGGTGTCCTTGTCCCAGTAAATCGAGTAGTCAAACACTCCGCTGTCGCGCAAGAGTTTCTCCATTTCAGGCCACAACTCGGCGTGGCGGCGGGCATACTCCTCTTCGCATCCCGGTTTCAGGAACATTTTAAATGCTTCGCGTTTCATGATATTGATATTTATAAGTTTATTTTTTAACTGTCACTTTCAAAGGATTTTTCAGGCAGTCGGAATAACGGGCAAGGTAAAGATCCCATTCCGACGGATTGGCGGGGGCATAAGGGTTCTTCTCCCACACCGAGCCCCAATAATACACATAGTCTTTTCCGGGGACATACTCGCTGACGGTCAAAATGTGACCGAGCGCGTCGCGCGCAGGCTCTGCCACCGGCTTGTAGCAGATGGTCTCTACCGGTTCAGGAACGACGGCGCCGATATAGATGACTCCGTTTCCGTTCTTGGTATTGTCGGTCGAATCGGTGTAAGCGATATATTGTTTTGCAGTGTCAAAAGAGTAGGCATAAGGATTCTGCTGATGAACGACAATGCCGTTTGCCACACGACGCGGCTCCTTCAATCCTTTATAGCTCACTTCCGTGCGGTTAAGACATGAATTGGCGTCGCAGGTGATGAGACGGCTCTCTACAACACCCTCCTCGCCCTCAATGGTCACGGGGCGGTAAGTGAGACGCACGGTGAAGCGCAGCGGACCGTCCTGAAGCACCTCCTGCTCTTTCCAGCACCACGGGAAAATGATGTCGCCCTTGGAGTCGAGCAGGGCGGCGGTTCCTCCGCCAAGAGTGTTTGCCACGATATAAGGGTCGCCGCCGTTGCCATAATCCTTGTGGAGCGACTGGCGTTTTTTCTTGTCAGGATCGATGCTCGCTTTGTAGCGCAACTCAAGCACCAGGGAGTCGGTCACGCTTTTTGTCCACATGTCATATCCGAAACCTCTCTCTCCGTTGTCCTGCAAAGCGGGTCCATAGGCGGTGAAGCAAGCACGGTTGTTCTCCCAGCTGAAATTGTCCTTGTGCTCGGGAAACAGCCTGCCGTGTACCACCGGCTTAACAGGCGCCGGCTTGCCTGATTTCAATGTATAGACAACCGACGATTTCGCTCCTACGGTCACGGGAAAAACAACGAGGTCGTCATAGGTAATCTGATAAGGCACCTCTTTATTATTGCTGTCGAGAATGACAAAATCGCCCTTCACCTGTGATTTCACATTTTTCAAAGGCACCTCGGCAAGCTCACCGGCACGCTCGAAATCAAGCGGGTTTTCGACTTTTATAGTCGCGGCGTTGCACATCATGCCGATTGCCGCCATTGCTATTAATGCTATTTTTTTCATTGATAATCGTGGTTTATATACTTGACTTAACTGTTTAATTTCCGTCGGGTTTCACTATGTCGGCGCCAGCCGATGGTATCCAGATGAATTCCTCCCACGAGTCGGGAAACCGGGGATCATAGCCTTTGAAATCACCTTTTATATGCTTTGCCGGCTCAAGTCCCAACTGCTGCATCGCCGACACCACCATCTTGGCGATTTCATAGGCGCCATAAGGATTGAAATGGGTATTGTCTTCAAGCGGCTCGGTCTGCCCCGGGAAAGTGTTGGCAGGATAATGCACCAACGAGCGCTTGCTGTTCTCATAACCGAGTGTTTCAAAAAATTCGCGCGTCATCAGGTTCAGGTCGATCACCGGAACCCCTTCACGCTCGGCGGTGGCTTTCATCGCCGCCGGAAAATCGCCGTGAGTGTCACGGATGGTCACGCTGTCGTCAAGGAAATTGCGGCGCTGTGTCGGCGTCACAAACACGATGTTGCCGCCGGCTTTACGCACACGGTCGACGAAGATTTTAAGATTGTGGGCGAAATTATACCATGCGCCTGAACCGGGGCGCTTCTCTTTCTCGTCATTATGACCGAACTCCACGAGCACCCAGTCGCCGGGACGGAGCGTGGTCATGATTTTATCAAGGCGTTTATGAGCCAGAAATGTCGAGGTCGACAATCCGCTCTCGGCATGATTGGAGATAGCGACACTGTCGTCAAACCATCGCGGAATCATCTGCCCCCAGCTCGCCCAGGGCTCTTTGTCGTGATCCACAACGGTAGAGTTGCCGCAAAGATATATGGTGGTGACTGTGGTGTCGGCAGGTTCAACGGTCATGCGTTTCACGGCAGGAGCTTCACCTGTGATTTCGACAGTCAGTTTATTGTCCCAGTTAAGATAGCTTTTTTCTCTCGGCTTCAATGACACCGAGCTTTTGTCGTCAATGCGCGGATTGCGCTTGTTTACGATAAACGACACTGTTTTAGTTTCACCCTTGCGGGTGTCGATGTTTTCCGCCATCAACCGGCGGTTTTCAGCTCTCACGGTAGTGCTTGCCGCACTTTTTTCCGCCCCGAGGTCGAGAGTCACCTTATAGTTTCCGTCGGGCACTTTTACTGAAAAGAAGAAAGGGGTCATGATGCCTTTCTTCACGACCGGCATTGACTCGTAGCCATAGCCGATTGAATCATTGTACATCGGCAGCTGATTTTTTGCCGATGTAAAGTCAAAAGTCTGCGCCGCCGCGCAAAGCGGCAGAAGCGATATGAGGAATAATAGAATTTGCCTTATCATATTTTTAATTATCAGCCCGACCAGCCGCAAATGGCTGATCGAACTGATAAATATCTGTTTAAAGGGTTACGCCGGTTTTAAATATTGCGATTTCTTTCGCTCCGATCTTCTCGTGATTAAGATGTTCGCCATTGGCGGTGGCAAGCACTTTGTCGACAAGGCGGGCGAGAGCCGAAGCAGCGGTTTCATCCTCGACAAGCGTTCCGGCATTGAAGTCGATCCAAGTGTGCTTCAATGCGGCGAGCTGACTGTTGGTTGAAATCTTCATCGTCGGAACGAAAGTGCCGAACGGAGTTCCGCGGCCGGTGGTGAACAACACCATCTGGCATCCTGAAAGAGCCAGAGAAGTCGACGCCACAAGGTCGTTGCCGGGAGCGGTCAGCAGGTTGAGTCCGTTAAGCTTCAACGGCTGAGCGTAGTTGAGCACGTCGACCACAGGCATTGAGCCACCCTTCTGAACACATCCGAGCGACTTCTCTTCGAGAGTTGTGATACCGCCCTTCTTGTTTCCGGGCGACGGGTTCTCGTAGATGGGCTGTCCGTAGGAACGGAAATAGCCCTTGAAGTCGTTGATGAGATGAACGGTTTCGTCAAACACTTTTTCATCCTTGGCGCGATTCATGAGGATAGTCTCGGCGCCAAACATTTCAGGCACCTCGGTCAAGATTGTGGTTCCACCGTGAGCGATCAACCAGTCGGAGAACAATCCTACGAGCGGATTGGCGGTGATGCCTGACAGACCGTCGGAACCGCCGCACTTCAAGCCCACGCGAAGCATCGAAACGGGAAGCGGCTGACGCTTGTCGCCTTTCATCTTCTCTATAAGCTCCTTGCAGATTTCAAAGCCGGCTTCAACTTCATCCTCCACCTCCTGGGCAATGAGGAATTTCACACGGTCGTCGTTCCACTCGCCGATCTGCTCCTTAAGAGCCGACACCTGATTGTTCTCGCAGCCGAGCCCGAGAACGAGCACGCCGCCGGCATTAGGATGCTTAACCAGCGCGGCAAGCGCGGCGCGGGTATTGGCATGGTCCTGTCCGAGCTGAGAACAGCCATAGTTGTGAGTAAACGCGCGCACGTCGTCGACATGCGACAGGTCGCACTCTTTTTTCAGGCGGTCGATGATGGCGTTAGCCTGTCCGTTGACACATCCCACCGACGGCACGATCCACAACTCGTTGCGGATTCCCATCTTTCCGTCGGGACGGAGATAAGCGTTGATGGTCACCTCCTCGTCGCTCTTGGCAGTGTTGGGTTCGGTAGGGTTATAGGTGTATTTAAGATCGTCGCTGAGTCCGGTCTTCAGATTATGAGAATGAATCCATTCACCGGCGGCAATGTCGCGGGTAGCGACACCGATCGGGTAGCCGTATTTTATTACGGCTTCCCCTTCGGCGATATTGCGCAAAGCGAATTTGTGTCCGCGGGCGATGTCCTCTTTCAAAGTGACGTTATCGTCACCTTCCGACCATACTTCGCCAGCTTTCACTCCGTCGACAAGTGTCACTGCCACGTTGTCGGCTTTGTTTATTTTAAGGATTCGCTTCATTAATGTTTGCTTAAAAAGTTCTTAAGAGCCTTGTCCATACCCTCGGTGTTGATTTCCTTGAGATATTCAGCCACCTTGGGAACGAAACCGGGAACGATAGCGGCGAAGTCGCGCACGAAGATTCCGCTTTCGCTTACTATCTTCTTGACCATGCCCTCTACATCGTTCTCATCCCAGTTGTTGCGGATGTAAGCGATGTGTTCCTGATTGTCATCGGGTTCGAAGCCTGACTTCGGTCCGTAAAGAGAAAGAAGAGCGGCAAATGTGAAGCATTCGTAGTCAGCGATTTTGCCAGCCTTTTCCCAGTTGTCCTTAACAGTGTCGAAGTTACGCGCTTCCCATTTAGAAAGAGAGTTGAGCGAGATTGACTTCAACATATGCTTGATATAAGGATTGTAGAAACGCTCGAGGATGCCGGCGGCAAAAGCCTCGAGTTCCTTCTGATCTTCAGGAATCATGGGGAGCACTTCCTTGGCAACCATGTCGTTGATGAACTTGTTGATGTCGGGATTATTGAATGCGTCCATCACGGTCTCGCAACCCATCTGGAGAGCTACGGGCACCATACCGGTGTGTGAACCGTTGAGGATGCGCACCTTCTTGTCGCGGAACGACTTGATAGAAGGCATGAAGAGCACGTGAAGACCAGCCTTGTCAAGCGGCAACAGCTTGCGCACTTTTTCATATCCCTTGCCACCGATAGCCCAAAGGTGGTAAAGCTCGCCCTTCACAACGAGGTTGTCGTCATAGCCAAGTTCTTCCTTGATTTCATTGATGGTGTCGCGGGGGAATCCCGGAACGATGCGGTCAACCAATGAGTCGCTGAAAGTACAAGCCTCTTCAACCCAGTCGATGAAGTCCTTGCCGAGATTAGCCTTTTCAGCATGCTCAAGCACATATTTGTGAAGAGTGGTGGCGTTATCTTCGATAAGCTCGCAGCAGATGATGTTCAAGCCCTTTTCCTTGTCGCCGTTGAAATGCTTGAAGCGACGGTAAAGGAGGTTGGTCATCTTGCCGGGATAGGTCTTGGGAGCGTCGCTGAGCACATCATCCTCTTCCATGCGGATACCAGCTTCGGTGGTGTTGGAGATGATGAACTCAAGCTCGGGTGAAAGAATCACTTCCTCATAGTGCTTGGGATCCTTGCCGGGAGAGAATGATTCCTGAATAACCTTGACAAGACGGGTTTCCTTTTTGGGTTTTCCGTCCTCGATACCTTCGAGGTAAACGTGATAGAGATTATCTTGCTTGTTCAATGTGTCGATTACGAAGCTATCAGCGAAACGAGGTTCGATAACAGCCACACCGGCGTCAATAACACCTTTTTCATTTGCGATATCGAGCTGCCAGTCCACAAACGCGCGAAGGAAGTTGCCCTCGCCGAACTGAAGCACCTTAACGGGATGCTTTACTACATCTACAGTTGTGCTGTTTAATGGTTTAATCATTTTATTTCAGTTTTTATGGTTAGTTATCCTTGGATTTATTTTTTCACTTCAATCACTTTGTAGCGCGGAACAAGAATCTTCATGATGAGCCAGCCTACGAGATAAGCAACACCGCATATGCAGAAGACGATGAAGTAACCTGCGGGCTTGCCTTCATAGCTCATGAACGACATGTTGGTCTGAGCGGCGTAGTCAAAGAGCACACCTGAACAAAGGTTGATGAGGAATGAACCGATACCGCCTGCCATACCACCGATACCGATAATGGTAGCGATAGTGCTCTTGGGGAACATGTCACCGGCAACAGAGTAGATGTTGGCGCTCCATGACTGGTGAGCGGCGCCGGCTATACCTATAATAATAATAGGGAGCCAGGGTGAATATGAGCTGAGCGGCTGGGCAAGAAGAGCGAGAAGCGGGAACACGGCGAAAATAAGCATGGCGCGCATACGTGCGGCATAAGGATTGATATCCTTTCCTTGACGAGCGGCACGGTCCATGAAGATGGTCGGAAGCTTACCGCCGATGACCGAAAGCATTGTGATGAGATAAAGAACGAAAATCATCAACATACCTTCGCCCGACGAAGTTGAAAGCTTGAACACGTCAGTGATATAAGCCGGAGTCCAGAAAAGGAAGAACCACCACACACCGTCGGTGAGGAACTTGCCGAAGAACACTGCCCATGTCTGCGGGTATTTGAACACCTGCATGAACGGAATAGTGGCAGTATCCTTGTTTTCCTCCTCAGCCTTCTGCTTGGCGGTCTCGTCGGGAGTGTTGTTGTCCTGCTCGATATAAGCGAGCTCGGCAGCGTTGACACGAGGATTCTGCGCGGGAGCCTTATAAAGCACTACCCAGAAGCCCATCCAGACGAAACCGAGGGCGCCGATCACGATGAAAGCCATTTCCCAACCGTTACCCCAGCCAATGCTCTGGAAGAACTTGGCGAGCGGGCCGATGGTGAAAGGAGCCACAAGAGCGCCCACAGCCGAACCGGCATTGAAGATAGAAGTGGCATAAGCGCGGTCACGCTTAGGGAAGTACTCGGCGGTAACCTTGATCGCTGCGGGGAAGTTTCCTGCCTCACCGAGAGCAAGGATAGTACGCGCGGCGAGGAAGAAATAAACCGACACTGTTGCGATGGTCATCGCCATGTCGCCGGTGGCTCTTACAAGACCGGCAGCGTCATTAAGACCAAGGGTAAGCTCGGTAGCCCATCCGCAAGCGGCATGGAGGCAGGCGCCTGCCGACCACACGCCAATCGCCCACAGGTAACCCTTCTTGGTACCCATCCAGTCGATGAATCGACCGGCAACGAGATTGGCAACAGCATATACGATAGAGAATACGGCGGTAATAAGACCGTAGTTTGAATCGGTCCAGTGAAATTCAGGAGAGATGAATTCCTTCCAGGTGAGCGAAAGCACCTGGCGGTCCATGTAATTGACGGTAGTAGCGAGGAAAAGCAACGCGCAGATGGTCCAACGGAAGTTGGTCATCCCGATCGCAGGCTTTTCATCATTAAAGGTTTTTACCATTGAAGTTGAAAATAAGATTGGTTATGAATTAAAATTTGAAATATTCTTTTGCGTTGCCATAGCATACCTTGCTGACAATCTCCTTGCCGATGAAATCAAGTTCGGAAGCGGGCAGCAATCCATTCTCAACATCGTTACCGATAAGATTACACAAAGTGCGGCGGAAATACTCATGACGCGGATAAGACAGGAATGAACGAGAGTCGGTGAGCATACCCACGAAACGGCTCAAAAGACCGAGGCAAGAAAGCGCGTTCATCTGCTTTTCCATACCGTCTTTCTGATCGAGGAACCACCATCCTGAACCGAACTGAATCTTTCCTGCTCCATAACGTCCGTCCTGGAAGTTTCCGAGCATTGTGGCAACGAGCTCGTTGTCGCGGGGGTTCAAGTTGTAGATGATAGTTTTTCCGAGTTTATCTTTAGACGCAAGCATGTCGAGGAACTTCGACATCTTTTTAGCCACGGTGAAGTCGCCGATAGAGTCGAAACCGGTGTCGGGACCGAGCTGCTTCATCATGCGTGAATTGTTGTTGCGGATAGCTCCGTAGTGGAACTGCTGAGTCCAGCCTGAATCGTGGTCCATGATTGCAAATTCCACCATCATAGCGGTCTTGAACTTGGCGATCTCCTCGGCGGTAAGCTCTTTTCCTCCGTAAACCTTGTCGAAGATAGCGTCGATTTCGGCGGGAGTGTAATCTTCAGCATAGAACTCTTCGATACCGTGGTCAGAAAGGCGGCATCCAACCTCCTCGAAGAAGTCATGACGTTTCTTCAACGCGGCGATAACATCGGCGAAGTGCTTGATTTCAACGCCCGACACTTCAGCAAGCTTATCCATGTAAGCGCGGAATTCGGCGGGATTCTCAACAGCCATCGCCTTGTCGGGACGCCATGTGGGAAGCATCTTCACTGCAAAACCGTCATTCTTCACCTTGATGTGATGTTCGAGCGAGTCAACGGGATCGTCGGTTGTGCAGACAACTTCCACGTTGTAGTGCTGCATAAGTCCGCGAGCGAAGTACTCGGGCTTCTGAAGCATTTCGGTACACTGGTCGTAAATTTCTTTCGCAGTAGAAGGATTCAACAGTTTGTCAACTCCGAAAGCAGTCTTCAATTCGAGGTGGGTCCAGTGGTAAAGGGGATTGCGCATGGTATAAGGCACAGTCTCAGCCCACTTTTCAAATTTTTCCCAGTCGGTAGTGTCTTTTCCGGTGCAGAAACGCTCGTCGACACCATTGGTGCGCATAGCGCGCCACTTGTAGTGGTCACCTTCAAGCCATATTTTTGAAAGGTTCTCGAAACGGTGGTTTGAAGCCACGTATTCGGGAATCAAATGGCAGTGATAATCGATGATAGGCATCTTTTCAGCATACTCGTGGTAAAGACGCTCTGCGGTGGGAGTTTGCAGAAGAAAGTTTTCGTCGTTGAATTGTTTCATGGGGTTATTTATTATAACCGTTTCGCAACATTTTCAGGTGCAAAACAGTCGGGTTAATGTTAGTATATTCTAATCAGGGTATTTATTTGGCAAAATTAAGATAACCGTGCTATTTAAGCAATGTACAAAAATATTATTTACATGGACAAAATAATTATAATCCCGATTCAGGCAAATATTTGTTAACGTAGGTTAATCCACCTTTAAATTAGTGATAATTCCGTACTTTTGCCAATTATTCCAGCAAATCAATCAACGCCATTTGACCATGAAATTTTTCCTTCCCATCATGCTGTCGGCAATTATCAGTTTTTGTCCTGCCGACACCCATGCCCGTGAAGTAATAAACCTCAACCGGGAGTGGCTTTTCAATTCCGGCGACGGCAATTGGAGGGCNGTGAATCTCCCCCACGATTTCCAGATAGAACAACCCTGGGTNGCGCCTGAAGCAAGCGAAAAAGCCGACAATTCCGACGCCGCAAGCAACGTGAAGAGCCGNCTGAGCCCACGCGGCTTCAAGGAGATGGGCAAGGGAACCTACCGCAAGACCCTGACTCCCGACGCCTCGCTCAAAGGCAAGCGCGTATTGCTNGACTTCGGCGGCATAATGCTCGTGGGCGACGTGTATCTCAACGGAAAACGCATAGGCGGAACCGATTACGGCTACCTCGGATTTGAAATCGACGTAACCAAATTGCTGAAATACGGCGAACCCAACGAGCTTGTGGTCATCGCCGACACCGGCGAGCCGCTAAATTCAAGATGGTACACCGGTGGCGGATTATACCGTGACGTGAAAATGACGGTCACCGATCCCGACCTCTATGTGAACCGCCACGGCATCTACGTGACCACCCCCGCCGTTTCGCCCGAAAAAGCCACGATAAAAATCAACGCCGACCTCACATCCAAGAAACCGCTGAAAGACTTCACCGTCAGGACTGAAATCATCGACCCCGAGGGAAATATAGCGGCAACTCATGACAACAAAATCAACGTCAACTCCAAGTGGCGCAACCGTGAATATGAACTGGAGCCTTTCNCGCTTGACANCCCCAAGCTGTGGGACTGCGAGANCCCCAACATGTATACTGCCAAAATCTCGCTCCTGCGTCCCGACGGNAGCATAGCCGATGTCGTAGAACAGCCNTTCGGAATACGCTCCATCGAATTTTCACCCGAATTCGGCATGAAGCTCAACGGNAAGAAAGTGCTGCTTAAAGGCATCGCAAACCACCACACTCTCGGAGCCCTCGGCGCTGCCGCCTATCCCCGCGCCATCGAGAAGCGCATAAAGCTGCTCAAAGAATTCGGATTCAACCACATCCGTTCATCCCACAATCCTTATAGCGAAGAGTTCCTCGACCTCTGCGACCGCAACGGAATNCTCGTTGTCGACGAGCTTTATGACAAGTGGCTCACCCAGTTTGCCGGCGGCAGAAAAGAATGGACCGCCCAGTGGCAGGAAGATGTGCCCGAGTTTGTAAAGCGCGACCGCAATCANCCCAGCGTNGTGGTGTGGAGCCTCGGAAACGAGCTGCAAGGCTACAGCAACCTCCCCTTCAACGACTGGGGCGTGACGGCATATAAGCTTCAGAAAATGCTGTTGAACAAATATGACACCACCCGCCCGGTAACTGTGGCGATGCACCCGCGCTACCGTTCGATAGAAACCGACTCGATTCCGGCGCCCCTGGCTCTTGAAACCGATATCGCCTCTTANAATTACCGCTACATGTATTTCCCCGGCGACCATCAGCGTTACCCCGACATGATTTTCTATCAGAGCGAGGCAAACCTCTCCAATATGGGTCCCAATTTCTTCGAGCCCGACAATGACNAGGTGCTGGGACTCGCCTACTGGGGCATGATCGATTATCTGGGCGAGTCGCTCGGCTGGCCGGCGAAAGGATGGACCAACGGNGTGTTTGACATTTCACTTGAACCGAAATCTGACGCNTACTTCATCAAAAGCATGTTCACCGACGAGCCGNTGGTCCANGTGGGAGTCGTCAGNCCCAACGCCCAAATCATGGACTGGAACGGAGTGAGAATGGGCGAAGANACGGTGAGCGACAACTGGAANCTTCAGCGCGGCGACACCGTGAAGCTCTACACCTACACCAATGCCGACGAAGTGGAGCTGCTCCTCAACGGCAAGAAGTTAGGCCGCCGAGTCAATTCCGCCGACCCGAAACTGAGAAACCGCATCGTGTGGGACAGCATCCCCTATGCGCCGGGCAAAGTCGAGGCGATAGCCTATAAAGACGGCAAGGTAGCAGCCCGCCATCAGCTGGAGACAGCCGGCAAGCCGGTCAAGCTTGTAGCCACTCCCGACAACCCCGGCTGGAAAGCCGACGGNATGGACCTTCAGCATGTGAGAATCCACGCCGTCGACAGCAAAGGACGCCGCGTTCCGCTCGCTCAAGACGANGTGACATTTGAAGTGGAAGGCGACGCGGCAATCGCCGCCGTCACCAACGGCGACATGACCTCCGAGGAACTGAACGTGCAGAATCATCGCCGCCTTTTCAACGGCAGCAACATGGTCATCCTCCGCTCGGGCACAACCCCCGGNGANGTCACTNTGCGGATATCTTCGCCTGCCTACCGTCCTGTCACACTGCGNCTCAACACCAATCAATAGACTAATCAGCCTTGNATCATGCCAAGTTTTCGACTTTTAGCAGCGGCTTGCATCGCCGCCACAGTATTTCAAACTTCAGCGCAAATCACACCTCCTCGCCGGGAGTATGTGGAATATCTCATGACAACCGACCANCCCGACCGAANCTACTCCACCGGGGAAACTCCGACTATACGAATCGAGGCGTATAAGGGGGGCAATCCGCTTGACGGGGTGACAGTGAAATATAAGACCGGCGACGAGATGATGTCCATGACCGNNGANTCGGTGAAATTCATCGACGGGGTTGCCACGATTCCCATGGGAACGCGCCAAACTCCGGGATTCCGCTCATGCGAATGGAATTTCACCGTTTATGGCAAAACCTACAAAGACCTGGTGAAAACAGCTTTCAGCCCCGAAAAAATTGAAAGCTGCACCCCTATGCCCTCTGACTTCAAGAAGTTTTGGGACAAGCAATTGAGAGCCGCAGAAAAGATTCCTCTGAATCCCGAAATAACGCCACTCCCCGCCTATTCCAACGACTCNATCGAGGTGAGCCTCGTTAAACTCACCGTAGGTCCCGGCGGCAGACACATGTATGGCTATCTGTCAAAACCGCGTGACGGGAAAAAGCACCCNGTGCTGTTCTCGCCCCCCGGAGCCGGAGCAAAAAGGATATCCCCATCCACCACTTANGCCAAGGACGGCTTCATCTACCTGAATATCAACATCCACTCAGGATGCAATCCCGAATTGCCCGACGATGAATATGCCGCAGTTCAAAAAGCCGTCGAGGATTATAACCGCAACGGCATAAGCAGCCGTGACTCGTTCTACTATCGCGACGTCTATGCCGGATGTTCCCGTTGCATTGACTTCCTTTGCTCGCTACCCGAGTGGGATGGAAAAAACGTGGGCGTGACCGGAGGCAGCCAGGGCGGCGCGCTGTCGATAGTGACCGCCGCGCTCAATCCCAACGTGAAATTCTGTGCTCCCTTCTATCCTGCGCTGTGCGACGTGCTCGGCTTCCGCCACAACCGCGCCGGCGGCTGGCCAAAGTATTTCCGCAACACCGAGGAGGCTCCCGGAGCTGAAAACACGCTGCCTTACTATGACGTGGTCAATTTTGCCCGCATTCTAACCTGCCCCGTGTTCTACTCGTTTGGCTACAACGACGAAACGTGTTCACCCACTTCCACCTATTCAGCCTACAACGCCATAACCTCCGACAAGACCCTGCGCGTCACCCCGACAAGCGGACACTGGCGTTTCCCCGAGACAAACTCGGAAGCGACCGAGTGGATTAAACAACAATGTAAATTTTAATCGCCCTCCCCCATTCCCGCTTATGAAAAAGTTCGTTATCACGGCGCTGATCGCCATCGCTACATTAGCGCCGACTTATGCACAAACGAAAGTGGCATCACCGATGAAAGATGTCAACAATGTCATCGACAACACTTATGACAGCCTCAACATAGCACGCACAGCGCGTCCCGTAGCCGGCTCTACACGTCGCGGCGACAATCCGGTGCTGTTTCTCGTTGGCAACTCCACTATGCGCACCGGGACGCTGGGCAACGGCAAGAACGGACAATGGGGCTGGGGCTACTTCGCCCCTGAATATTTCGACGAGACCAAAATAACCGTTGAAAACCATGCTCTCGGAGGAATGAGCAGCCGCACTTTCTACAACCGCCTGTGGTCCGACGTGCTGAAAGGCATCAGAAAAGGCGACTGGGTCATTATCGAACTGGGGCACAACGACAACGGTCCCTACGAC
>JAAVEM010000026.1 GCA_014801235.1 Bacteroides sp.
ATAAGGGGCTCGTCGGTGTCATCAAGCACAACACCCTTGACGGTGATGTTCTGTGCAAGCATTCCCAGCGGAGCTAAACACAATAGTGACAGCGTGAGAAGGAGCCTGCTTCGAATGCTTTTTGCATCTTTCTTCATGGTTGCATTTGAAATAGTTAATAATTATTTTAATATTTGCACTGTTGCCTGTGTTTCTGATAGTCACGCGCCTCGAAACAATCCCTTATCGCGCGGATTAGGGATTACGCCGTCCCTTATGCTCGCAATTAGCGACGAAATTACGACAGTAGGGACATCGCGTGCGATGCCTGAAAATATCGTTTTGATTATCAGATGATTGTGCTGCTGACATGGCACGCCATGTCCCTGCGATTGAGCGATTGCCCGATTTGTGTCATTAAGATGCATCCACTTGTCACATACAAGCGGCTCCAAACCCACTCTGCTGTCCAGATTTTTGTGGCTATATATAATAAGGTGTAAATAGGGGGGAATAACGTATTTTTTACATTATCTTAAAATTGCATAATCTTAACCGATTTGGGTTACAAATGTTAATGTTGAGATTTTTTTTACCCAATATGGATTTTTTTTGAGAAAAAACGCTTATATTTGTCGTTGAATCCCGTGTTGACTGCATTTTTTAACCTGGATGCGGCGCATAGGGATGGAAGTTAACCAATCAATATAGTCATAGCGCCTTAAAATAATAGCGTGAGAACCAATCTATTAAACTTTTCTAAATGTAAGAAAAACGCAATAGCAGATGGCTTAAACGTCATATTTGGTGTCATAATCCCTAATCCGCGCGATAAGGGATTGTTTCGAGGCGCGTGACTATCGGAAACACAGGCAACAGTGCAAATATTAAAATAATTATTAACTATTTCAAATGCAACCATGAAGAAAGATGCAAAAAGCATTCGAAGCAGGCTCCTTCTCACGCTGGCGCTATTGTTTTTAGCTCCGCTGGGAATGCTTGCACAGAACATCACCGTCAAGGGTGTTGTGCTTGATGACACCGACGAGCCCCTGATCGGAGCTACCGTCGTGCAGAAAGGCAATCCCAAGAACGGTACAGTAGCTGACATTGACGGAAACTTCACCCTGTCGGTTCCCCGCGGCGCGAAGCTCGTGGTCAGCTATGTGGGTTACAAAAGCCAGGAGGTGGACGCAACCCCTGAAATGAGAGTAGTAATGACAAGCGACGCCTCAGCCCTTGAAGAGGTCGTTGTGGTAGGTTATGGCGGCACCCGCGCACGCCGCGACTTGACCGGTTCGGTCGGTTCGGTGTCGGGAGCCAAACTTGAAGTTGTCCCCGTGACATCAGCGGCAGTTGCCCTTCAGGGTAAGGTAGCCGGTGTGCAGGTAACCACAGCCGACGGTCAGCCCGGTGCCGACGTTAACATCCGCATCCGCGGTACGGCGTCAATCTCTGTTGGTGAAGGGTCTGACTCCAACCCGTTGTTTATCGTCGACGGCTTCCAGCAGGACAATATCAACGATATCCCGCCGAGCGACATCCAGTCGATCGACATTCTTAAGGATGCGTCGTTGACCGCCATCTACGGTGCCAAGGGTGGTAACGGTGTTGTCGTTGTAACCACCAAGAGCGCCAAGGAAGGCAAGACTACCGTGTCGTTCAACGGATCGTTGACATGGAGCCACATCACAAAGCAGCTTGACCTTATGGACAGCTACAACTTTGTCGATTATCAGTATGACCGCCTTATCGGTACTTCAACTCGTTCAACTGAAGCCAAGAAATTCCGCTTCAACTTCGGTCACCCCTATGACCTCGCCATGTACCAGAACATGCCTACTCATGACTGGCAGGACGAGGTGATGGGCAACACACCTATGAGCTACTCGGCTAACGTGTCGATCGGCGGCGGTAACGAAAACACCCGCTACAACATCTCTATCACCCAGAGCGAAGACAAGGGTATCATCTTGAACACAGGCGTGCGCCGCACCAACATCAACACCAAGTTGAACACCAAGCTCGCCAAGAACTTGACATTCACGTTCAATCCTAAATTGAGCTATCGCCGCGACCTCGGTGAAGGCGGTAGCCACGTAGGTACCGGCGGTATCATCGACGTGTTGAAATACCGTCCCACCAACGGTCTCCGCGAGTTCGCAAGCTGGCAGGAAGGCATTTTTGATGCCGACGCTGAAAAAGAGTTCGAGTACACCAATCCGGTAAGCGACATCAAGCGCAACCAGTACAAGAAACACTCTTATACTTTCACCAACCAGGCTTCTTTGGAGTGGAAACCGATCAGCGGTCTTACACTGCGCACCGAAGGAGCATACAGCATCGCATTCTCTCAGCTTGACAAGTTCTATGCAGTTGGAACTCCCGAAGCCACCAGCAACCGCAATCTTCCGGTCGCTTCTATCAACAAGGCTCAGACCGACAAGTACGTTTGGACAACAACCGCCAACTACAACATGAGCCTCCGCGAGAAGAACAATTTTGACTTCTTGCTCGGTTATGAAATCCAGCACTCACAGAGCTCTTCAAACTACATGGAGAACCGCTACTTCCCCCACGACATCACAGCCAACAAGGCTCTTTCAATGATGGCTATGGGTGAAAACAGCACCGCTTCTTCATCAAAGGGCACCCCTAACCGCTTGCAGTCTTACTTCGGACAGGCTAACTATAACTACGATCACAAGTATCTCGTTTCAGTTACCGCCCGTGCCGACGGTACTTCATTCTACGCAAGCGACAACCGCTGGGGCTTCTTCCCCTCTGTTTCGGCAGGTTGGGTAATGTCTAATGAAAGCTTCATGAAAGATGCGTCGCCCGTGATCAACAACTTGAAACTCCGCGCCGCTATCGGTAAAGCCGGTAAGAACTTGACCAAAGCCGACATGTGGAACATCATCTACGGTATGGCTTCATCAGGAGGTCCCGGTTTCGGAGAAGCGACTACCGACGGCGAGCTCTATTACAACGTGAGCAGCTATCTTCCCAACCCGAAAATCAAATGGGAGACAACTCTCACCCGCAACATCGCCATTGACTTGTCGATGTTCAACAACCGCTTGTCAATTACCCCCGAGCTTTACTGGAACACCACCAGCGACCTCCTTCACCGAGTTTCGATGCTGACCAACACCGGTTACACCTACCAGTGGCAGAATATCGGTCAGATTACCAACAAGGGTGTCGAACTTACCATCAACGGCGATATTCTCCAGGGTCGCGACTATAGCTTGTCAATGACCTTGACAATGGGCGCCAACAAGATGAGAGTAGACAAACTCAACGGAACTGAAAATGTGATTGGCAACACCGCACCTGCTTACATCAGCAACGCCTATGACATGTATCGTCTTGAAAAAGGCAGCCAGGTGGGTCTTATCTATGGTTTCGTCTATGACGGACTTTACGGAGCAGACGAGTTCTACTTCAATCCCCGTAACAGTAACACCGCAGAACCCCGCGACGGCAGCGACGAGCTCCACATGCCCATCAACGGCAACGGACCGACAGTGGTCAACAACGTAATCGGAGATTCCTATGTAGGCTCAGCAACTCTTCCGGGTAAAATCAAGTTCAAAGATCTCAACGGCGACGGTGTCATCGATGCCAACGACCAGAGAGTTATCGGCAACACCACTCCGAAACTCCAGGGCGGTTTCACCATCAACGGACAGTGGAAGAGCTTTGACCTCACAGCCAACTTCACTTACTTCCTCGACTTTGACATTTACAACGCTACCGCACAGGCACTTTCAAGCTCAGCCAAGAGCAACACCACCTGGAGCAACGTGCTTGCCAAGTTCGCAACCGACCGCTGGCGCTACACTTACCGCTACGACTCAGAGAACCTATACAAGAACAACTACAATGTTTCTCCCGAACAGTATACGGAATACAATTCCGGAGCAACCCTCTGGAACCCCGGTGACCTTGCAACAGCAGTTCCTTTCGACTACTTCGTGGAAGACGGATCATTCCTCCGCTGTACCGACATCACTCTCGGCTACACTCTTCCCAACAAGCTGACAAGAAAAGCGGGCATGAATCGTGTGCGTGTATATGGTTCAGTAAGCAATCTATTCACTCTCACCAACTACTCAGGTTTCGACCCCGAGGTCGACATCATGAGCGGTCTTCAACCTTCGTTTGACTATAACAAATATCCCCGTTCACGCGGTTATGTTGTTGGTCTTAACGTAACATTCTAATATCTAAAATCAGAAACTTACAATGAAACTACGCAATATACTTTTAGCGGGTGTCGCTGTAACAGGATTGATAACCACATCTTGTAATGACTACCTTGATGTAGATTCTCCGTCGGTGTTCGATTATGACTATGTCTACTCGACCACCTACGACATGAATCTCGCGCTAAACGGAGTTTATTCCAAACTGATGTCGCCCTATTCAAGCCTATTGGTCAACAATCTTATCCTTAACAGTGATATTGACTTCGCAACAAACACAGGCGACTCTTATGGAAGCGGAAACACCAAGCGCTTCGACTCGACAGCCGAAAGCTCTGACGCCAGCAATCTATGGAAACAGGGCTATAATGGCATCGAATACTGCAACATGTTTATCAACGGTGTTGAAAAGAGCCCTCTCTATGACGAGGACGACGAGGATATCATGCAGATGCTCGGCGAGGGATATTGTATCCGCGCCATCCTCTACCACGAAATGGTTTGGTACTTCGGCGACATTCCTTACAGTCGCGTTCCCGCAACCAAGGCTGAAAATGTGGTGTTCCCGGTTGTTGACCGTCACACCATCCTCGACGATATGATCGCCGACCTTGAGGCTATAGCGCCCAAGATGAAACCCACCGCCGAGCTTTCCGACGGAGTTGAACGCATCGGTCAGGAACTTGCCTACGCGCTTATCGCACGCTTATCTCTCACCGCCGGCGGATATACTCTTGAAGCCGACAAGAGCAACCCCAAGAGCGTCGGAACCATGAAGCGTCCCGACAACTATCTTGATTATTACAAGAAGGCTGAGAAGTATGCCAAGATGGTAATGGATATGGGAAGCCACTCGCTCGGCAAGCCCTACTATCAGGTTTTTGTTGACGAGTGCAACTACAAGGTTGACAATAACGACGACCCCATCTTTGAGATTCCTTTTGCAAAGGATAACACAGGCAATATCGGTTATATCCACGGTCCGAAGATTAACAACAACGAATCTAAATCCGAGCTGTCATGGGGATATACTTCAGGATCTGTCAAGTTGCACGGTCTTGCGCCTTATCTTTTCGACAAAGAAGATATTCGTCGCCAGTACTTGTTTGGAACATGGAACTATACCTACAAAGGAGAGCCCGAGTTTGAAAATAACGCTTATCTCCTCTACAACTGCAAATGGTCTAAACTGTGGGCAACTACCGGTCTTGGCAACACTACTGCAGGAAACACCGGTATCAATTATCCCTACATGCGCTATGCCGATGTATTGCTGATGTATGCCGAAGCGGCAAACGAGGTTAACAACGGACCTACAGCCGAAGCTAAAAACGCACTCCGTCAAGTTCGTGAACGCGCATTCCGCACTTCACCCAACTCTGCCGACAAAGTTGACGCTTACATCGCGCAGGCAACCAGCAAGGAGGAGTTCCTCAAGGCAGTGCTTGACGAGCGCAAATTTGAGTTCGCAGGCGAGAATATGCGTTGGAAAGACCTCGTCCGCAACAATATCTACGGACAGGAGCTCTACTACACCTATCTTCGCAACTCGGTTATCGCCGACAACAAACAGTCGTCTTCTGACCTCTACATGGATGAACTTTGCCAGCATGACGGACTCGGAGACTATTTCTACCAGAACGATATCATGAGCGGTACCGCCTATTATCGCATCGTCACCGACACTGTTCTTCCGACTTTCCCCAACACCCAGATCAAGTTCATCGACGTGTTCAAGCTGTGGGAAGCATGTAATGTCAATGATGTGGACAAAAAGGTATATGACAAGAGTCTTGACCTTTACACCAAACATCGTTCGGATGACGGCGTGCCCAGCGGCGAAGTATGCTACTCATTGCTCGGTTATATCTATCGCGACCGCAATACCGAAGAGGAATATATCAGCAACGGACTTAAGACCGGTATAATGACCAACGATTATACAGTTCTTAGCGGTACTCCGACTTCATTCCCTCCTGTTCGCTATATCCTCCCCTATCCGAGCGCAGCTATCCGCGACGGAGCAGGAGCTTACGTGAACTACTATGGTTATTAATCCACTTAATTTAACCTTAACTGAAAAATGAAAAAATTCTTATATAGTTTATTGACGCTCACTTCAGTGGCGTTGGTATCCTGTGACGATGACACATTGAATGTCAAACCCGACGACCCCAATTATGTCGAAGGGAAAGAGCACATGGCATTATTCCTTTCAGAAAACAATACCGGTACTTCTGACTACTATAAGTCGTCACATGTCGATGAAGATGTAGCCAACAAAATATGGCTATCATGGACCAGCATTGACGGTTGCGCCGGTTATCAAGTGAGAGTTTGCAACTCTCAGAGCGTGCTCGGTCATCCCGAAAATTGGCTGAGTGACACTTACCTCACTCTTGATACTATCATGAAGCCCGATCAGCTTGAGCTTGTGTTAGAGCATCTCGAATATGCTCAGACCTATTATTTCTCAATCCGTACATTATCGGAAAAAGCTCGTCGCGCCGACGGCACTATCGATCTCGACAGCCCTTACCATTCAGAATGGTTCGGACATGGAGGCACATCGGACTGGGCTAATTATTTTGGAATGGGTACCCGTGACCGTTACGACGTTCCCGACGTGCTAAACTTTACCGACAAGGCTGAGACAACATTGCGTGTCACATTCGACGACAATATTGCCACTGCCGGACTTGGCGATCCCACCTTGTGGGAAGAGCATTTCGAAATGGAGGATGGAAAATTCGTGTTTGACCAGATGCACGTGATGGTTTCAACCTCCAATCCCGATGCTACATTCACTGATCCCAAGTTTCAATATGATGCGCAAAATAAGCGCTATGTGCATGTTTTTACTGACGAAGAGAAAGAGCAGGGTTACATTGACCTTGAGGGTCTGACTCAGAACTCGGCATATATCATGAACCTGTACAATAGCAATCAGCCCATCTATGTAGACGCAGTGTACAACACTATCGCTCCTCGTACTTCCGGACAAGTCGGTGAACCCATCCGCATCGAGTGGAACGCTGACAGCATCGCTAAAGATACCATTCAGGGAGCTCACGATTTCCAGTGCCAGCGAATCGACCATGTTCTTAGAGCATTCATCAGCGACACAAGTCTTTCAGAGGGTACAATCTTCGAGCTTGACGGCGGTAAGACCTATTATATGTACACCAACCTTGAGCTAAAGAAAGGATTCACTCTACGCACCAAGAAAGAGGATGCGGACAACGGTCTTCGCGCTACTGTCTACATGAAAGGTATCGACAAAGATAAGGCCTACAAAGCAGGCAATTCTTTGCAGATTGGATGTAACTTAATGTTTGGTGGCGAGAAGCAGCCTGGAGAAGCTAACGCTCCGGTGTTTGTGGATGACATCATCTTCGAAGATATCGACTTCGCTGTTCCCTACGCTGCCAACTACAATGACAATGAGGCAGGAATGGGTGACGCTACCGGTAACTACTTCGTAAATATGTATGGCGACGGTAAAACCCAGAATATCACTTTCAACTCATTCCAGCTGAAAAACTGTTCTTTCCAGGGATTCATCCGCGGATTTATCCGCTTCCAAGGAGACAAGCGTAAGACAATCAATACCCTGCTGATTGAAAACAATGTGCTTTGGAACTGTGGTAACTACGGAAACAAAGGAACAGGATACTGCCTTATCGCCGCTGACTCCAAGCCTGCTACCGGAACTTCTAACGTGTTCCAGAACTGTATTGTACGCAATAACACTATTCTTGACAGCCCAAGCAACAGCTTCTTCAACCATAACAATGCAAACTTGCCCTGGCCGTCAAGCGTGAAGTGGAACATAGAGTTCTCAAACAACACTGTTATCAACTACAACTCAATTACAGCTACTCCGATCTTCAATCTTGGCTACATGCCTACAGGCTCGCAATTTAAGATTACCGACAACCTGTTTATCATGGCTAAAGATCTTGACGACGAACGCAAGATGAACTTCTCAGGCTCTACTTTCAACAATATCAACGGCTCTCCTTCCGAGGTATTCTTCGAAGTACATGGCAACTATAGCTGTAACTGGGATCCCAGCAAGCAGGGCGATGATCAAGTTTTCACTGCAAAACCGTTCTCATCAACCTCTCAGTCAATCGGCAGGTTTAAAGATTACACTTTCAACGGCGGACCAGCTTTCCATCCTGACAATGACCTCGTGGTAAGAGTAGGTTCTTATCCCTTGCTCCCCTCCGAGTTGATGAGCAAGGTTAATCCTCCGCAGCATGAAACTTCTGACCTTGAAGCAAAACGTAATCGCCACAAACGTGATGTTCTTGACCTCTACTATAACACTGACGCTAAAGTGACAGGTCACGAAATCTATCAGAAGAATATCGGTGACTACCGCTGGAAACTTGCTCCGCGCGAAACTTGGACCAAGACCTCAGGTATGCCCGCCGCATTCCATGCTATCGGTCACGGCAAGTAATCTTCAGTATTCAATACCGGAATTTCCGGTTTAAATACAATCTGCAGAGAGCGGTATCATCATGATGCCGCTCTCTCAATTAATAACCCCAAACAATGAAATATCTCACACTTCTATTGACAGCAACGCTGCTGATTCTGTCAGCTTGCGACTCAAAGCAGAAACTGCCAGGAAATATCTATCAAGCAGAATATGAAAAGGTTGAAGGAATGCCTTACAATATAATGCTCAACAAACACGCAGAATGGGAAAGGACCGACTCATTCCCGGAATTCCGCACCTTAAAGCTGAGCTATCCCCTCTATGAAGCCGACGGTATACTTACCGTCGTTATGGTGGACTCGGCACGGCTTCTGTCGACAATGGACAGGTTTCTTTATCTCATGGAAACGAGATCTGATACGTCAGGGGTCGACATTTCCGATCACGCAGGGAAAGGAGGCGTTTCAGGATGGACGTTTACGGGTAAAGGCGGCAAAGAGCAAATCCAGTGGATGGCAACCGACAGCTCAACGATGTATGTTGCCGGAAACATACATTTCAAAGCCGCAACAGACTCTAACATAGACATAACCGACGCGCTCGCCAATATTAAAGCGGATATAGCTTTTATGTTGGAAAATCTTGACGCTTCACAAGCTGAATAATTCATAATTATTAATAAAAACACTGCTGCATGGCTCATCTATTCATGCGGCAGTGTTTATTTTATATAAAAGTGGCAAACACTCCTGTTGCCTATTATCGGATATTTTCGTAACTTCGCCCAAAATGTAACCGAATCATCTAATGCACCCGTTCATACATCTCCACGTTCACTCCCAGTTTTCAGTCCTCGACGGGCAGGCAGCCGTGCCGGCGCTTGTCGATAAAGCTATTGAGGACGGCATGCCCGGAATAGCTCTGACCGACCATGGCAACATGTTTGGCATAAAAGAGCTCTATAACTATGTCAACAAGAAAAACGGCAAGGTAAAGGGAGCCATCGGCGACGCCGAAAAGGCGCTCAAAGAAGCCGAAGAAGCCGGCGACACCGCCACCGCCAAGGAGAAACGAGCCGAAATCGAAAAGCTGAAAAAGAAAATTTTCAAGCCCATATTTGGCTGCGAGATGTATGTGGCTCAAAAATCGCTCTACGAACACGTCGACAAAAAGGATACGGGGCGCCACCTGATTGTGCTCGCCAAAAATGAGAAGGGTTACCATAACCTCATCAAGATAGTGTCGCAGGCGTGGACCGACGGATTCTATTCCCATCCCCGAACAGACAAGGAGGCGCTTGCGTCGCACAGCGAGGGGCTCATCGTGTGTTCGGCTTGTCTCGGCGGCGAGATTCCGCGCCTCATCCAGGCAGGCGAAATCGAGGAAGCCGAGCGGCAGGCGCAGTGGTTCAAGAGCGTTTTCGGCGAAGATTACTATATCGAGCTGCAGCGCCATCCAACCAACAAGCCGGGAGCCAACAGGGCGGTCTACGAGATTCAGCAGCAAGTGAATCCCGAACTCATCAGGATAGCCCGAAAATATGACATCAAACTGATAGCCGCCAATGACGTGCATTTCGTGAACGAAAATGACGCCGAGGCTCATGACCGTCTTATCTGCGTGAGCACCAACAAATTCCTTTCCGACGAGAAGCGCATGCGCTACACCAAGCAGGAATGGATGAAGACCCAGGCTGAGATGAACGAACTCTTTGCCGACATTCCCGAAGCGCTCACCAACACCATCGAGATTCTTGACAAGGTGGTCCCCTACTCAATCGACCACAAGCCTATTCTTCCCAATTTCCCCCTGCCCGAAGGGTTTACCGACAATGACGAGTATCTGCGCTATCTCACCTATGAAGGGGCGAAACGCCGCTGGGGAGAGAATCTTGATGATGTTCACCGCGAACGCCTCGACTTCGAGCTCGACACGATCAAGAACATGGGATTTCCCGGCTACTTCCTTATTGTGCAAGATTTTATCCGCGCCGGGCGAAACCTTGGCGTGTCAGTGGGACCGGGACGTGGCTCGGCTGCCGGCTCGGCGGTAGCCTACTGTCTTGACATCACGCAGATTGACCCCATCAAGTATGACCTGCTGTTTGAGCGTTTCCTGAACCCCGACCGTATTTCGCTCCCTGATATCGACATCGACTTTGACGACGACGGACGCGCCGAGGTGCTCCGCTATGTCACTGAAAAATATGGCGCCGAGAAGGTGGCGCGCATCATCACCTACGGAACAATGGCGGCGAAATCGGCAATCAAGGACGTGGCGCGAATAGAACAGCTGCCGCTGTCGGAGAGCAACCGACTGACTAAGCTGATTCCCAAGCATATGCCCGAGGTGAACGGCAAGGAGCTGAAACCCACGCTGAAAAACTGCTATGAGCACGTGGAGGAGTTCAAAGCCGAACTTAAAAGCCCTAACCAACTCGTGGTTGAAACACTGAAATATGCCAAGGAGCTTGAGGGGAATGTGCGCAACACGGGAGTGCATGCCTGCGGCGTGATCATCGGCAGGGACGACATCACCGACTGGGTGCCCGTGAGCACAGCCACCGACAAGGACGGCACGAAACTGCTTGTGACACAATATGAAGGATGTGTCATCGAGGATACCGGACTTATCAAGATGGACTTCCTTGGACTGAAAACCCTTTCAATCATCAAGGAGGCACTCGCCAATATCAAGCAGACCCGCGGCATCGACGTGGATATCGACAATATTCCCATCGACGATAAAAAGACCTATGAGCTGTATTGCGCCGGGAAAACCACCGGTACATTCCAGTTTGAGTCCGCGGGTATGCAGAAATATCTGCGCGAGCTGCAGCCCACCGTGTTTGAGGACCTCATCGCCATGAACGCCCTCTATCGCCCGGGACCTATGGACTATATCCCCGACTTCATCGCCCGCAAGCATGGAAAATCGCCCATCGTCTATGATATACCCATCATGGAGCAGTATCTTAAGGACACCTATGGCGTGACCGTCTACCAGGAGCAGGTGATGCTTTTGTCGCGACTTCTCGCCAACTTCACCCGAGGCGAGAGCGACACCCTGCGTAAGGCGATGGGTAAGAAGCTCATCGACAAGATGAACGCCCTTAAAGCGAAATTCCTCGAAGGCGGACAGAAAAACGGACATGAACCGAAAGTGCTTGAAAAAATATGGGCCGACTGGGAGAAATTCGCATCCTACGCGTTCAACAAGAGCCACGCCACGTGCTACTCATGGGTGGCATTCCAGACGGCATATCTCAAGGCGAATTATCCTGCCGAATACATGGCGGCGGTCCTGAGCCGAAATCTTGCCGACATAACGAAGCTCACGGTGTTCATGGACGAGTGCAAGGCGATGCACATCAACGTAAAGGGTCCTGACGTGAACGAATCGTTTGCGGCATTCGGTGTGAACAAGGAGGGAGAAATACGCCTCGGAATGGCAGCAATAAAAGGTATCGGCGTGAACGTGGTGAACGAAATAATCAGAGCGCGCGATAACGGCGGACCATTCAAGGATATATATGATTTCGTGGAGCGAGTGGACCGCAGCGCCATCAACCGCCGCGTGATTGAAAACCTCGCCCTCGCCGGAGCTTTTGACTGCTTCACCGACTTCAAGCGCGAAGACTACTTCAACACCAACTCTAAAGACGAGACTTTCGCCGAGCTGCTGATGCGCTACGGACAGAACTATCAGAACGACAAGAGCAAAAATGAAAACTCGCTGTTCGGCGGATTTGACGATGACCTCACCATTGCCGGACGACCGAAGATCAGCCCCGCCGTGCCATGGGTGGAAATGGTGAAGCTCGAAAAGGAGCGCGACCTGATAGGGATGTATCTGTCAGGACATCCGCTCGATCCCTATTATATCGAGCTGAACTATGGCTGCACGATGACATTGAAGGAGTTTGCCGAAGAGCCGCCGGTGGAGGGCAAGGAGATTGTTCTCGGCGGCAGGGTGACCGACTTCACTAAGAAAATGGGAAAATCGGGCTATTTCGGAATCCTCAAAATCGAAGACTACACGGGCACCTCTGAGTTCATGCTGTTTGGCAAGGATTTCATCAACTTCAGCCCCTTCGGCATCCCCGACACCTCGATTCTGATCAGGGGAAGGTATGGGCGGCGGTTTGCCAACAGCGACCTGCGCTTCCAGATAACCCACATTTCGCTTCTTGAGGAGGAAAAGGGGCGGTTGGTGAAAGGCATAACTCTCATGCTCAACTCCGACAGCATCAACGAGGCGTTTCATTCGATGATAAAGTCGCTGATGACGTCGGAAACCGACGGAGCGCCGATAGAGCTGAATTTCCACATTCATGACTCTAACCTGAACCGCTCGGTCAATCTGTCGTCGAGCAAGAAGATTCCCGTCACAAGAAAGCTGCTCAACTCCTTGACCGAAATGAATATAGACTTTGAATTGAGTAGAAATTGAGAGTCCGCTCAATAATAAACGTGAGTGTATCGGCAAAAAATTTTGAACGGAATAATATCTTTGCTAAATTTGCCAATCAAATTAATAACCATAAAAACAACTGAAAAAATGGCGTTAGAATTTACTGACCAGAATGTAAACGAGATTATCGAATCAGGTAAACCCGTGCTCATCGACTGCTGGGCAACATGGTGCGGACCATGCGTGAGAATGAGTCCCATCATCGACGAGGTAGCTCAGGAACTCGGAGACAAAGCCGCTATCGGGAAATACAATATCGACGAACAGAACGACCTGACCGCACAGTATCGCATCATGTCGATTCCCACCATCCTCATCTTCAAGGATGGCAAACTGGTGGAACGTCTTGCCGGCTCACAGCCCAAAGCCACTCTTCTTGAAAAGATGAACGCCCTCGTATAAACAGGGAATAATCACGCTATAAAAACGGCAGGCAGAAATTCCGATAACGGATTTCTGCCTGCCCTGCTTTATAACGATTTATGTCGCTTATTTCACTATGAGCAGATAGTAATTTTTCTTGCCTTTCTGCACAAGAATATACTTGTCGTTGAGCAAATCGGCTGTGGTGGCGGGCTGATTGATGTCGGTCACCTTAGCCTTGTTGATTGAAAGACCGTTCTGCTGAGCCAGTTTGCGAAGTTCTCCCTTGCTGGGGAAAATTTTAGCCTTGTCAGTGAGCAACACCGCCCAGTTCACGTCGCCGTTAAGATCGGCACGGTCAATCTCATGCTTCTCCACGCCTTCAAACACATCGAGAAGGGTCTGCTCGTCAAGAGTGCGAAGCTTGTCGGCAGCCTTGTTGCTGAACAGAATTTCTGATGCCTCGACGGCAGCTTCATAATCCTCAAGCGAGTGTACCATTACAGTCACCTCCTTGGCAAGACGCTTCTGCAAGGGGCGCAGTCCGGGATCCTTGGCTTGCTCGGCTTCAAGCTCGGCAATCTCCTCCTGGGTGAGGAACGTGAAAATCTTGATGTAGCGCGCAGCGTCTTCATCCGACACGTTCAGCCAGAACTGGTAGAACTTGTAGGGCGATGTGTAACGGCGGTCGAGCCACACGTTGCCGCTCTCGGTTTTGCCAAACTTAGTGCCGTCGGCTTTTGTAATCAGAGGGCAAGTCAGCGCATAAGCCTCCTTGTCGTTGCCGAGAGTGCGGCGAATAAGCTCGGTTCCGGTAGTCATGTTGCCCCACTGGTCGCTTCCGCCCACCTGCAATTTGCATCCTTTTGTTTCAAAAAGATGAAGGAAGTCATAGCCCTGAAGGAGCTGATAGGTAAACTCGGTGAATGAAAGACCGTCGCGAGCCTCGCCGTTAAGACGCTTCTTAACCGAATCCTTAGCCATCATATAATTGACGGTGATATGCTTGCCGATTGTGCGGGCAAAATCGAGGAAGGAGAAATCCTTCATCCAGTCATAGTTATTGACAAGTTCCGCGCGATTAGGGGCATCTGACTCAAAGTCAAGGAAGCGTGAAAGCTGCTTCTTGATAGCCTCCTGGTTGTGGCGGAGAGTAGCCTCATCGAGCAGATTGCGTTCCGCCGACTTTCCCGACGGGTCGCCGATCATGCCGGTGGCGCCTCCCACGAGGGCGATGGGCTTGTGTCCGCAACGCTGAAAATGACGGAGAATCATCACTCCGCACAAGTGTCCGATGTGAAGAGAATCGGCTGTTGGGTCAATACCCAGATATCCCGTCACGCTCTCTTTCGCAAGCGCTTCTTCAGTGCCGGGAATCATTGAATGGAGCATTCCGCGCCATTTCAGTTCTTCAACAAAGTTCATTTAATTATCTGTTTTTTTGAATATATTCCGCTACAAATTTACTCATTTCCGCTGACAATGTTCCTTAATCGGCAAGAAAAACTTAAATTTGCGCCATGGAAGAGCCGTTAATCTATTTGAACAGCGACAGTCTGCGCTACATAGGCGTGTCGCTCAACAATCCGCATCATGTCGAAATTCCCGAAGGAGTAACCGTCGTAATCGGTCCTAACGGAAGCGGAAAGTCCACATTCGGCAAAATCGTGGAAAAAGGATGGAACATAGCCACCAACAGCATCTCATCGCCCCGCGGAAAACTGAACACGAAGCTAATCGAGTTCAACGACATCCATTCGCTCACAGGAGCCAAGGCTGAATACTATCAGCAGCGCCACGAAGCGACGATGAACGATGAAGTTCCCACGGTAAAAGAGGTGTTTGCCGAAAAGATAGAATCCGAGATGTGGCATGACTTCTGTTCTCGCCTCAGGCTTGAAGGCATCGAGGAAAAACGCCTTAACTTCCTGTCGAGCGGCGAACTGAGAAAACTGCTCATTATCAATATCCTCCTCGACTCCCCCGACCTGCTCATCCTCGACAATCCCTACATCGGTCTTGACGCCGCTTCCCGCAAGCTGCTCGATGAAATGCTCGACACGGTATCGTCACGAGGAGTTTCAATTATCATGCTCCTGTGTAACCCCGGCGAGATACCTGATTTTGCCACCACCGTCATCCCCATGCGAAACCTGACACTGCTCCCTGCGGTGAAAAAAGAGAACGGAGCCGAGGCTCTGCGCGCGGCGATGATGTCGTTGATGGACTTCGCCGTTGACCTTGAAGCTATTCCTCAGCCATGGGAGAAGCCGATAGAACATGAAATAACATTGCAGATGAACCGATGCAATGTAAAGTATGGCGACAAGCAAATCATAAAAGACGAGTCTTGGACCATACGCAACGGTGAATGCTGGGCGCTTGCCGGTCCTAACGGCAGCGGCAAATCGGTGCTTCTCAGCCTTGTAAGTGCCGACAACCCTCAGGCATATGCCAACGACATCACCATATTTGACCGCCGCCGAGGCTCGGGCGAATCGATATGGGACATCAAGAAGCACATCGGATATGTCTCGCCTGAAATGCACCTCTACTTCCGCTTCAACGGCACCGTCACCGACGTGATCGCCCAAGGACTGCGCGACACAGTCGGAAACTACGGACAGGTTTCAGCATTTGCCCGCGAACGCGCTCTCGCCTGGATAAAGCTGTTTCATCTTGAAGAGCTCGCCGAACGCCGCTACAACACACTCTCGGCAGGAGAGCAACGACTCACGCTAATTGCCCGAACATTGATAAAACACCCTGCGCTGCTCATAATGGACGAGCCGCTTCACGGACTCGATGCCGCCCGGAAGCGAAGCGTAAGAGCGGTAGTGAACCGTCTTGTTGAACGTGACAAGCCCTCGCTCATCTACGTCACCCACTTTCTGCCTGAAGTGCCCGAGTGCGTGACAAGAACAAAGACCCTACAAAAGTTAAAAAATGTATAACCGCATATAGATTCGGCTGTTTGCCGTAACTTTGATAAATTAGTTCAAGTTATTCAAATGACACGTTTAAACTTACTTTTGGCAATATCCATGCTGCTTGTAGCCTCCTGCAAGAGCGCGAGCGTCAAAGAAACAGTTGCCGAAAGCGCGCCAAAATTCAATAATCTGGTCGAATTTAACAGCGACAGCGCCTATAGCCACATCGCAAAGCAGGTGGCATTCGGCCCGCGCGTTCCCGGAACCGTGCCCCATGCCGCATGTGCCGACTACATCATTTCGCAACTCGACGGCGCCGACACCATACTCATCCAAAAGTGTCAGGCAAAGAATTTCAAGGGTGAAAATCTCGCCCTAACCAACATAATGGGACGTTTCAATCTCCAGGCACAGAAGCGCATACTGCTTGCCGCTCACTGGGACACGCGCCCATGGGCTGACAACGACGGCGACAAATCCAACCACTCGACTCCGATTGACGGCGCCAATGACGGCGGCAGCGGAGTGGGAGTGCTACTCGAACTGGCTCGACTGTTCAGCGAAAAAATGCCATCAGTGGGTGTCGACCTGCTCTTTGTCGACGGCGAGGATTCGGGGGACTCAAGCGGACTGCTTGAAAACAACGACGACACGTGGTGTCTCGGATCACAATACTGGTCTAACCACACTCCCTATTCGCCCGACAACCGCCCCGCCTATGGCATACTGCTCGACATGGTGGGAGGACGCAACGCAAAGTTCTATCGTGAATACACTTCTGAGCTGGCTGCGTCGGGAATCAACTCAAAAGTGTGGGCGATCGCCAACGCCTCGGGCTACGGCGACCGTTTCATAAACACGGTCAGAGGAGCCGTCAATGACGACCACATCCATCTCAACAAAGCGGGGATACCGACAATCGACATCATCGAATGCGGCAACAGCTCTACCGGCTCCTTCCCGCCCACATGGCACACCCTGCAGGACAACATTGACAACATCGACCGCGCNACGCTTAAAGCCGTGGGACAGACNGTCGCCAACACCATATATTTAGAAAAGAATTAATCAAATCCACACTATGACTATCAATCAGCAACAGGATGCAATCATCGACGAATTTGCCGATATTGACGATTGGATGGACCGCTATGCTTATATCATCGATATGGGCAACGCGCTTGAGCCCATGCCTGAACAATACAAAACTCCGCAAAACCTCATCGAAGGCTGCCANAGCCGNGCNTGGCTCAANGCCGAGCTNGACAAGGANGGNAAGGTGGAATTTCGCGCCGACAGCGACGCCATTATCGTGAAAGGAATCATNAGCATGCTCGTGAACGTGTTGTCGGNCCACACTCCACAGGAGATTCTTGACACCGACCTGTACTTCATCGACAAAATAGGGCTTGCCGAGCACCTCTCCCCCACCCGCAGCAACGGACTTGCCGCCATGGTGAAGCAGATGCGNCTNTATGCNCTCGCATTCAANGAACTCGAAGAAGCAAAGAAAAAGTAATANTAATAATTAATCCTCATCATTATCATGTTCAATCAACCAAAGGGTCTGATACCCGCCGCCCTGAGCAACATGGGCGAACGTTTCGGATTTTACGTCATGATGGCTATCCTGACGTTGTTCCTTATGTCGAAATTCGACCTTGACGGAAGTCAGGCAGGAGCCCTCTACTCAGTATTCTATTGCGCTATCTACATCCTCGCCCTCGTGGGNGGAGTCATCGCCGACAAGACCAAGAACTACAAAGGCACCATCATCGCCGGTTTGCTGGTAATGTCGATCGGTTACGCNCTGCTCGCCATNCCGGCGCTCATCACCACTGAATGGATCGCGCTCGGCGCNCTGCTCGTGATCGCATTCGGCAACGGACTTTTCAAAGGCAACCTCCAGGCTGTGGTAGGTCAGCTCTATGACGATCCGAAATGGAGTCACAAGCGCGACTCCGGCTTCCAGATTTTCTACATGTTCATCAACATCGGCGGCTGCATCGCTCCGTTTATNGCCGTGTGGGTGCGCAACACCTTCGTCAAGATGCAAGGCTATGCCTACAATGCCGACCTTCCCGGACTTTGCAACGCTTTGATTGCAGAGCGCGAAGTCGACACCGACCTCTTCCTTGAATATGCCAACCAGGTTTCACAGACTGAAGTCAACCTGTCAACCCTTCATGAATTTNCCCAGAACTATCTTGAGGCGTTCAATACCGGCTTCCACTACGCATTCTCAGTGGCAATCCTCGCCATGCTCATCTCTCTNGCCATCTTCCTNTGCTTCAAGAAGCAGTTGCCCACCCCGGGAGCCAANAAGGCTGCCTCAGGNGACAAGTCAGCTGCTGAAAAAGAGGAAATCCGTCANTCAGCAAAGGAAATCAAGCAGCGCATCATGGCGCTCATGGCTGTGTTTGGCATCGTTATCTTCTTCTGGTTCTCATTCCATCAGAACGGTTTGACCCTGACAATGTTTGCCAAGGACTACACCCGTCTCGCTCTCGGNAACATGCAGCTGTCGGCTGAGATTTTCCAGTCCATCAACCCGTTTGTGGTTGTGTTCCTCACTCCGGTAGTGATGTGGATTTTCTCGGCGCTCGCCCGCCGCGGCAAAGAACCGTCGACTCCGCGCAAAATCGCCATCGGTATGGGTATCGCCGCTCTCGCCTATGTTGTGATGTGCGTTGCCTCAATCGGATTGCCCTCTCAGGCTTCACTTGCCGGAGCTCCCGTTCCCGCCGCTGAGCGCGTGACCCCGTGGATTCTTTTCTCAGTCTATTTCATCCTCACCGTCGCCGAGCTCTTCATTTCTCCGCTCGGACTCTCATTCGTGTCAAAAGTGGCTCCCGCCCATCTTCAGGGATTGATGCAGGGCTGCTGGCTTGGCGCCACTGCCGTCGGCAACGCCTGTCTGTTCCTCGGCGCGGTTATGTATCAGAGCATATCTCTGTCAGCAACATGGAGCGTGTTTGCAATCGTGTGCTTCATTTCAATGGCAGTTATGCTTTGCATGGTTAAATGGCTTGAACGAGTTGCTAAATAATTAGGAAACCGTGTTTAAGAACCAACCTTCAGCGTTATATGTCTTATCGCTCGCCAATATGGGCGAGCGATTTGGCTATTATACCATGCTTGCCATCTTCCTGCTTTTCCTTCAGACAAAGTTTGGATTCGATGCCGCAGTGTCAGGGCAGATTTATGCCATATTCCTTGCAGNGGTCTACTTCACCCCGCTCCTTGGCGGATGGGTTGCTGACCGCTGGAGTTTCTCAAAATGTGTAGTGACTGGTATTTTCGTCATGTTTGCCGGATACCTCGTCATGGCGATACCTACCGAGATTCGTTCAACCTCGTCGCTGGTCATTCTTTGCGNNGCGTTGCTCATGATAGCATGCGGCACGGGNNTGTTCAANGGCAATCTGCAAGTGATGATAGGCGANCTNTACAACAATCANCGGTATTCATCTCAGCGCGACGCCGCATTCTCAATTTTCTACATGGCGATAAACATCGGCTCGATGTTCGCGCCGATGGCGGCGACTGCGATGGTCAACATGGCGATGCAGGCTAAAGGACTCGTCTANAATCAGAGTCTNCCGGCACTCTGCAACAACTATCTTGACGGACATGAAAACGGAGCCGAGTTGATCGACACGGCGCTCGCCAACGGCATGACCCCCGGCGAGAATCTCGTNGATTTCTGCAACTACTACATCTCGGCTCTCTCCTCAGGCTACAGCTATGGATTCGGACTTGCCTGCATTTCGCTCGTGGTGAGCTATATTATATATGTCGCAGGACGTCGCACCTACGCTCACATCATCAACGACAAAAACAAGGAAACCGGCGAGAACCGTTCCGCAAACGAGCCGCAGCTCACACCGCAACAAACCAAAAGCCGCATCACGGCGCTGCTTCTTGTATTTGCCGTGGTCATTTTCTTCTGGATGGTGTTCAACCAGAATGGCGCCACTCTCACCGAGTTTGCAAAAAGCTGCACTTCGCCCGACGCATCAGGCTGGACCCGCATCGGGTTCAACGTGTGGGCTCTATCGGCTTTTGCCATCGGCATATATGCGCTTTTCAATCTGTTTCAGAGCAAAAGCCGCAGCGGCAAAATCGTGTCGGGCGTGATTATCGCGATAGCCGCCGCAGTTGTGGGCTACACTTACAGCGTCACTCCCGACCCATTCTCGGGAATACAGCCGCAAGAATATCAGCAGTTCAACCCGTTCTTTGTGGTGATTCTCACCCCGGTGTCTATCGCCTTCTTCAGTTGGCTCGCATCCCGCAAAAAGGAGCCGTCGGCTCCCCGCAAAATCGGTTATGGCATGATTCTCGCCGCAATCGCCTATGCGATAATGCTAATCGGCTCAATAGGATTGTCGGGCACATCGGGCAACGTGTCGCCCAACTGGCTTATCTCGACCTATCTGCTGCTCACGCTTGCCGAGTTGCTTCTGTCGCCCATGGGCATCTCCTTCGTCTCAAAAGTCGCCCCGCCCAAATATAAAGGAGCGATGATGGGAGGATGGTTTGCCGCTACGGCTGTCGGCAACTACCTCGTGTCCATCCCCATGATACTCTGGGGCAAGATTACGGTAGCCGCCTTGTGGGGAATACTGATTGTGCTCTGCTGCATCTCGGCAGTGTTCATCTTCTCCATAATGAAAAGACTCGAAGCCGTCACCAACGACAACTAACCTCAATCACAAATACTGACGCACCACCTATTTAAATGGGTGGTGCGTCAAAATATATTGGAGACATTTACTCTTCTCCCATGCTATAGAACACTTCTTTCTATTCACAAACAATGGTAGTATCAGAATCTTTAAGTTCCAATTTATAAAACAACCAATCTAAAACAATCCCCTGTGTTTCATATTTATCAACGTCAATCTGATAAGCAGTTAAATATAACGGCACTAATCTACCAGGCACATCTATTTGCGAAATTTCTTTACCACAGAACCGAATCCTAATTTTGGGTGCATTTTCCTTATAGAAATTTTCAACTCTTTGATAATATTTCTTCGAAGTATATTTTGCAAGTCTTAATCGTATCAATCTTATCATTTCTACTAATTGATGAATAGTATAATATCCTACTGTAGGATAAATTAAAAAACCATATTCATAGAAATTCACCCCCGAAAATTCATCGCTACGATTTTTGCTATTATACATCGACATATTACCCGGTATCGGCATCAGTATCCGATATACCACCTCATCCAGCATAAATCTATATTCACAACAATCTTTCTTCTCATTCCGAAAAATATGGAAATCCTTAATATCTGGAATATCAGAAAGCAGTTCTTCTAACTCCATCAAATCTTCATTGCCATAATAGCGCTTTTTTCTTTTCCTACGTTCTATTATAAGTCCCATATCTATTAGTATTTTATAATATTACAATGTTACAAGTTTATTTGCGCCAATTGAATTCAACGCCAAGTTTCTCGCAAGCATAGTATTTCCACAGGTCTTGGTCGAAATTGGGGGTGTAGCGCGACATTGTCAGCCGGTCCTCAGCCTGCAGTCCGTCGGGATACCAGGGTTGGAATCGATAACACCGGTCGGCAATAGTCATCGGGTCCTCGTTCCAATCAAGCTGATAAAACGTGGTTCCTATGCGTGTCATTTTCGTGCATATTTCGGGAATGATGCTGCAATTGTCGAGGGCAAACGCATAAATCGCCTCAGTGCCCTTGTCGTTCCATCCGAGCGTGCCCAACGCAAAAGTAGCCCTGCCTCCATAATCGATGTCAAGGACATCGCCCGTATAAATATCCTCACCGTTGGAATCGCGGTAGGGCGTTTTCACACCGGCAAATATAGCGCGGTGACAATAGCCGCGTCCACGGCATTCATCCTCGAAATAGCCTTCGACAACATCCTGATTGTGGTCTTCGGCAAATTCCTTGTTTTTTGTCCACACATATAAATCGCCTGACGGAAAAAAGAAAAAATCACCGAAATCGGCATATCCGAAACGATTCTGCCCGATAACATAGCGTATTTTTATTTCAGGCTTCGGCGCGGCAATAATACCGGCGCCTATTATGTACTTATACTCGTCACACAGCTTGGTCAGATCATCTTCGGTCAATGCCTTTGGTATCTTAATCTTCTTTTTCGCCGGTACGCTTTCAAACATGACCGCATCAATAAACTCATCACTCATAAGTATGGGAATCCATTCGAGCGGGAATGTGACGTTATACAGCTCATGGGCTTTCTTAAAAAGCGGGGCTATCTCCTTATCGGTAAACCCGGCTATGCCACATCCGATGCGGGTGACGCGAAACCTATTATTGGGGTGAGCTTTCGCATACTCGACGAAATCATCAACATAGGGCTTTATGTCCTCGACTCCGCCATGCATGGTGGGAATAGCATAACACTTTCCGGTGGGACCGACACCAACGCCCCATTCCGCGCCGAAGCGTTCATAGGCGGTTCGCGCAGCACCGCCGTGATGAAGACCTTGAAGATTGCTGCCAAACACAAATATTTCACACATCGACAGCTCTGTGACATTTTTCGGGGTCAGCCTAATTTTCGTCATATTCTTATCTTATTACGGTTTATTGTTTCATCAAAAAGACTTAGAGCAGATTGAGTCATTTCCTGTATAGTCCAGCCATTTCTTCAATTCGGCGAGCCACTTTCTCCCTGACCGATTCGGGCGCGAGAACCTCCACTCTCGGTCCATGGGAAAGAATCTCCATTATAAAATCATAGGTTGGAGCCACCTTTAAGCGAAACGTCACAAAATCACAATCCTCATCAACGACGCATTGCGAGCGGTGCAACGGCAGACTTTTGAAATAGTTAGCCTGCTCACGCTCCACTTTCAGCACTATCTCCTCGACATCGGTTTCAGCCTCTACAATGATGCCGAAGCTGTCGGCAAAGAGCTTTTCAATACTAAGTTTCGACGGTCTTACATTTTCGCCACAGGCGACATCCATGATTCGGTCAAGTGAGTAAGAATAGTGTTTTCCGTCGGGCTTTTCGGCTATCAGATACCATCTTTGCCGAAACAATTTTATTCCCACCGGCTTCACAGTCAACTCCTCTTCCTTGGTCGAATCATAGTTGTGCCTGTAACTCAGAGTGAGTTCACGCTTATCGGTCAACGCCTTGATAATCGTTTGCAGAAACTCATTGCCGCCATAGATTTTTTCCAAGTGAACATACCGCTCCAGATCAGACGACGACATAAGATTTTTCAGCATGATAGCGCTGCTCATCATCTCATGTAGCCGCGTTTCCGACTCTGCCGCCTTTATCGAATATTCATTCGTGGCGCGGTCACACACTATTTCCACGTCGAATAACTCCTCGACGGCGCGGCGATGATTCTCAAAGGTCTTGTGGGGCAGCGGCGAGCCGTCGCCCAGCGAAGAGCGTTGCCACAAATCATTGATTGTTTCAAATGTAGCTCCGCCCGATGTCCAAAGAGTCTCATACAGCCACATATAGCGGCGGAATACGTAAGCCTGGCTACGGTGTTCACTCATAATCAATTTTTATTATACCCGAATTCGCGGGTCATGAATTTACGCTTATAAAGGTTCTCACGTTCTATCGCATGCTCCTCAGGAACACCGAGATACATAATCTCAAGTATGCACCACTGGAAGTGTCGGGCATATTCAGGATCAGCCTTTATAAGTTCCTCAAGATCCTTGTTTCCGCCATGTCCGCCTGTGGTGAAATAAGCATTCCATCTGCCCCATATTCCCTCTTTTCCATAAGTGCTGCCCACATACTGCTTTCCGGTTTTAGTATCCTGAATCAGATAGATACCGTTGACTGATTGAAGCGGATTCTTCCAGCTTTCAGCTTCCTTGGAGAATATCGCCTTAAGCTCGCCGTAGGGCAAAACCACGTCCTCGTAGCTCCGGAACTGAGGCACCCCGTCGGCATCCTCAAAGCCTTCATCAATGCGTATCACCGGCTTAAGCTGCTTCCTGAAGTCCTGATGCCATGCCACTGTCGCCTTTCCCCATTCAATGGTCACCTTGTCGGCGAGGAACTTGAATTCATCCACCTCCTGAAGATTAAGGAGGCAGTTCCCCTCAGTGTAGGGCGACGGCTCTATTTTTCCTATTTTATACACCGCCACAAAACGCGCCGTGGTGTTTCGAGTTCCCACGCACACCACCATATAATCGGTTTTGTCAAAAGTTCCGCAAAGCTGCTCATTCTGATATTTCATGAAAAGCTCTTTGTCATAACGATACAATTCAAGTAACGTCCTGCGATAAGTTTTACCTTCGATGGGAAGCTCTTTACGCGTGTCGGCATGACGGATAATCTTGATTGATTTACTTGCGTCAAAGTCGGCGTTTCTTCCAGCCAACAACTCCTGGAGAGTTGCGATGACATCTTTGTCTTTTTCCATAATCATTTATTTTTAATGCAAAATTAATCACAGCTTTCGCCATAACAAGGCTAAAGCTATTTTATATCAAAATTTTTATCTCAAAAACTCATTTATTGCATGAGGATTCCTTAATATCGCGATATAAAAACTCACGCCAACGGCAATTAAAAGTATCGCAAATAAATTCATAACAAACATTGTCCTACCCAATAAATCGCACTCCTGCCTGATGTCCAAATCTTCGTCATACTCCAACTCCCTGGAGAGTGCCAGGACAATGAAAGACGCCATTCCGCCAATTATGCAATTCACTATCCACATCCACGCTACTCTATGAAGTTTTTTAGCCTGAACCCAAGTTGAATAAATCAGATAGGCTTCTGCTGAAACAACCAATAAGACAAGCCAAATCAGATGTCCTGTTATCGGATTAAGCGGTTTGCTCCGCTTTTCTTTTTCATACTTCACATCATTTTCATTGGTATAATACTCATACTTCTGTCGATAGGCATGGATATCAGGATCATAATACAGTCCGAAGGCTTCCTTCAAATCGTCGTCCATCTCAGTGTGATTCCAATCAGTATAGGTTTCATTGTCCGGGTCAAAAATTTCATTGAGATCGGTCACTATTCGGTCTTCATGCCGTGACGTCCGGGAGCAAGACAACAATGACATCAGTAGAGACAGCATAACAAAAATTTTTACGAATTTTTTCATAGGCGAATTTTACAAGAGTTCTCCGACGACAGCCGGTCAGAGATAGTCAAATGATATTATACAAAAAAGCGGGCTGCCCACCCTGCTCTCTTGTAGGTATCGCCAAACACCTGAATACACGCACGGATAGGCAGCCCACATTATATGAGCTGTCTCCGTGCCCCGGATATTCTTTGCGTAATTTGGCGATTTCACAAGAGACAAGGCACTTTTTTCTCTAATTTAAAATATGTCGCCGCTCTCGGCAACGCAAATATAATCAATTTTCCGTGAATCGGCTATACATTTGCAAAATTAACCCGCTCAAACGCCACAACATGGCGAAAGAGCGGATTTTCTATCCTCAAAAAATTATCCCCCGCAAGCATATTGAAGCTTGCAAGGGAAATCAAATCCAAGTTTTCACAACCCTGCGGTTACTTCCACTCTGCCGAAAGGCGACTGATGAGCGAGGCGCTTGCTCCGGTCGAACCGGTGTGCTGGATGCCAAACGCCGGATAGTTGACGGGCTCAATCATTGCCGACAGGCTTACCGACTCGGCGACTCCGTCACGAGCTTCGACAGCAGCCGAAGTTGACGCTGACGCAGTGAAAAGATTGCCTTTGACGGCAAGGTCGATGTTGCAGGGAGTGCGATAGCAGCTTGAGGCGACAGGCTCGCTGACAGGAGTGACAACCCCGTTGTCGTAACGCACAAGCGAAAACACCACGGCACGGTCATAGTCGGCAGTGCGCTCGATTCGCAACGCATAGCCGGTGAGCGTGGCGGGATCAAACTTGATATAAATATCCATATACTGTCCGGTGGCGCTTCCGAAACCTTGCCCCGCCGGCTTGCACGGCTCAACAACGAGCGAAAGCGACATGTCGCGGCACTTGTCGCGCTCAGGCGAGTAGAACATTCGGGCGCCCTTGGTCATCTGAACCAGTCCAATGCCTGACGCTCCGTCAGTGCCGTAGCCGTAATACCATCCATGCTCGGGATCGGGCGTCCAATCATGAGTCTTCGTGTCAATCGGTTTATAAGCGTCAAATGTCCACCACCCTTTCTTGATTACAGGCTGATAGTGGACAGGAATATCTGAAAAATCGGTCGAAAGAGTTTTCTGTTCTTTATCCACGCCATGAAGATGCCGAGAAGAGATTGCCTCGGGAAATTCAGCAAAAATAACTTCGCCGGGCTTCGTGTCATCACCTTTTGGAGTCAATGCGGCGATAATATGGCAGCCTTCATCGGCATGGGTTGGACGGTAGAGGGATTGCGCGGGCACCTTCCCGTGACGCACCCTGACAGTGTCGCCGGCGGAGTCACGCCGATACCATGCCACGAAACTTTCATCATTGTCGACTGAAAGAAGTTTATAATCAAGCCGTAGGCATTTAGCCGATTTGTCGTAAACGATAACAGGGCGCTCCGTGACCGCAGGAGCATTTTTAAGGAAAGGAGCCACATTGACAATGACTGAGCCGCGCCAACCGTAGTCGTGGGTCATCGACACGGTTCCTGAAACAGGCTTTGCCATGAGATTGCCGCTCACGCAAGTGACATCGCCGCTCTTTCCGGAATATAGTTTAAGCACTGACGGAAACGACCATTGAGAAGTTCCGTCAAATATGTTTTCATCACAAGCGTAATCGCCCCACCGATGGTAGCGCGGTTGAAGACGCAATCGGTCGGCTGAAGCCTGCATGTCGACTTTTTTCGCCCCGAAATCAACCATCACCGGTATTCCAAGCAGTTTTTCGCCGGTGAGCTGCTGGATTTTTTCAATCTTGGGGCGCATGCCGAGAGGGTCCCAGCCGTCATCACCGCCAAGCAGATTGGGCGTATTGTAGAGCGTAGCTCCGTCATGTTCCACTTTGTAAGCGGCAAGGAGCGGCTTGTCAGTAAGGTCGACGCTAAGATAAGGGCGCTCGGCATCGATGAAATAGCTCTTTCCGTTGACAGCCACGTTGCTCTGATAGCAAGTGTTATTTGACACGTCGCGGGTCCATTGCAGGGCGCGACGCTGTTTCATGGAGCCGTCGAAAGTGTGAAAACGAGTATCTATCACCGTGACCATGCCGGGGACTTTAGTGATGTATTGAGGCGACCCACCTTTCAGGTCAATGTCACAATTAAGGAAGACGGCTCCGGTCGACGATGTGCTGTAGAATGGCTTTGTGCTGAACCATGTGAAACGGCAGTCAAGATAGACGGCTGAACCGGCAAGAGCGTCGTCGGTGCATTCCATGTAGCAGTCTTTGAACAGCGAACGACGGGCGCCGACGAAAGGACACATATTCAACCGGCTTATGAATCGGCAATTGCGGGCAAGCAAACGGTCGGTGCCCTCACAGATTCCAATCTGCGCCTGCACTATTGCCTGACGACGTTTTTCACGATTGAATTCAGGACGGAGCGGATATTCAAGATCGACATTGCAATAGTTGCCGAATGTCACATTTTCCAATTCGAGGGAGGCGCCGATAAAATGCACCATAGTGAAATTGCCGAGCGCTCCCTGAGTCTGACCGCGATTTGCGGCGAAAACCACATTCTCGGGATTATCGGCAAGTCCGATAATCTGCAACGTGTCACACCGCAATTCCACGGCATAAGGGATTCCGTTGCTGTTGTCCGGATTGCGCCTTATCTCAGGATCGTCGGGGTCATCAAGCCAATAGACCCACGGAGCAACAAGCAGCGTAACATTTAAAGCCGAAGAGGCATCGATAGCTTGCATAGCTTTCACAGCATCATTGAAAACATAAGGCGACGAGGGGTCAGCGAGCGAGCCGTCGAGATACAGCGTCGAGGGACCGAGATTATAGCATTTGCTCCCGAAAATAACCACTGAGTCATTGACAAGTTCTACAGGATGAGAAGCATCAACAGTGTTGGACAACGCCGCCATCGGAAAAACTCCGGCGACACATAATAAGCATGTGATTAAAAATTTTTTCATGGATCCTGATTTTATCTTATCAACAATAAGTTGCAAAAATAACACATTATTCCCACAAATCAGCATAAAATTAGTATCTTTGCCGTAGTTTAATAACCAGAAGAAAAACCAATCATGAAATTACGCGACATTATTCTCAGCGCAATCGCCGTGCTTGCCATGACGACGCTGCCTGCGCAAGCCAAAACTGATTTTTCAGAGTATTACAAAAATCTTCCTCTAAAACTTCAGCCTGTCACCGCGCCTGAAATACCTGACTACACAATAAAATTGTCGGACTTCGGCGGCGTTAACGACGGTGTTACAAAAAATACCGAAGCATTTGCCAAGGCAATGGCTCACCTCGCCCAAAAAGGAGGCGGACACCTGGTGGTGACCGAAGGCATCTGGTACACGGGACCGATCGCCTTCGAGAGCAATGTAGACCTTCACCTTGACCGCGGCGCTCTGGTTCTTTTCTCGGAGGATCTCGCCGACTATCCGGTGCTTGCCTCAAATTGGGAAGGTCTCAGCACTCATCGCGCAATGTCGCCCCTCTCGGCTCGTGACAAGGAAAACATCATGATTTCCGGTTTCGGAACATTCAACGGCAACGGTCAGTGCTGGCGCCCCGTGAAGAAGGGTAAAATGACCGACGCGCAGTGGAAAGCCCTGATGAAAAGCGGAGCCGTTAACGAAAAAGGCGACGTGTGGTTCCCCAATGAACGTATCCGTGAAGTCTATGAAAATAAAAATCTGCAAAACGAAGCTCACCGCGGAGACATTTCTAAAGTTGAATATGTCCATGACTTCCTTCGCCCGGTGATGCTGTCGTTCATCCGTTGCAAGAACGTGATGCTCAAAGACGCCACCTTTGAAAACTCGCCGGCGTGGAACCTCCATCCGTTCCTGTGTGAAAACCTGATTATCGACAATGTGACGGTGCGCAATCCCTGGTATGCTCAGAACGGCGACGGAATCGATGTTGAGTCATGCAACAACGTGCTTATCGTGAACAGCTCGTTTGACGTTGGCGACGATGCCATCTGCATCAAGTCGGGCAAAGACAAAGACGGCCGCGAACTCGGTGTTCCCTGCCGCAACGTGCTGATTGACGGCTGCACCGTATATCATGGTCATGGCGGCTTTGTAATCGGCTCGGAAATGTCGGGAGGCGCCAAGGACATAGTTGTAAAGAACTGCGTGTTCATCGGCACCGATGTGGGTCTCCGCTTCAAATCGACCCGCGGCCGAGGCGGCGTGGTAGAGAATATCTATATCGACGATGTTAAGATGAGCGATATCGCCGGCGAGGCTCTTATCTTCGACCTTTACTATGGCGGCAAGGGCAACGCAGCCGTAGTTCCTGTGACTGAAGAGACTCCGTCGTTCAAGGATATCTACATGAACAACATCACTTGCCGCAGCGCGAAGAAAGCCGCATTCTTCAACGGACTCCCCGAAATGCCGATGAAGAATGTACAGATAAAAGATTCACGCTTCCGCGCCGATACAGGCATAACCCTCAACCATGTTGACGGACTTGTGCTTGACAATGTGACCCTCGATATTCTAAACGGAGAGTCGCTCACCAAGCAAAACGGCGTTACAAATCTTGTGATCAAATAAGAATATCGTCAATAAGAAGCTTAACGGCGGGGCTGTGTCATCGTTTTCACTGACACAGCCCCGCATTGCATTAACATGATTTTTGAGGTTTTTATAGTGTTTTATGCCATCTATAAAGGATAAAGGGTTGAGAATGTGACGATTTTTTGTTAATTTTGCATCGAAATTAACCATTTTCCAAGCAATTGAATAAACAAACCTTTTTCGGACGACGCAATCAGCCTTCGCTGACAGTATCCATAATTCCATTCACATTTCTTATTGTAAGCCTTATCGCCATCATCATTTGGCAGGGAGCCGACGGTGTTTTCACTCTCGGTCCGTTGACATTGCTGATGTCGGCAGCTATCGCATTGGGACTCTCCCTATGGGGCGGCATCGCTTCTGTCAAAGGACTCCACGTAGGCTTTCGCCGAAGCGCCATGCAGATTCTGCCCGCGGTCCCCATACTTATATGCATCGCCATTGTCGCCACGACCTGGATGCTCTCGGGAGTAGTGCCCACACTTATCGCCTATGGACTCCACATTCTTTCCCCACGGATGTTTCTGTTCATCACCTGCATGGTGTGTTCGGTAATCTCTGTGATGACAGGAAGTTCATGGACCACGATAGCCACTATCGGAGTAGCGTTTATCGGCATCGGGCGAGTCATGGGTTACAGTGACCCTTGGATTGCCGGAGCCATAATATCGGGCGCTTATTTCGGCGATAAAGTTTCTCCGCTGAGCGACACGACTGTTGTAGCATCGTCGACAGTGGGAGTCGATCTCTTTGACCACATCCGCTATCTGATGTTCACAACCGTTCCCGCAATGGCAATCGCACTGCTCGTCTATATCGGAGTAGGGTTCTTCACCTCGCTGAACACCTCACCTGAATCGGCACCGCTGCTTGACTCGCTTAATGAGACATTCAACATCTCTCCCTGGACTCTGGTCATTCCTCTCGTCACGATGGTGATGATCCTTATGCGCATCCCCACTTTCATCGTTCTGCTTGGAGCGGGAGCGCTTGGAGCAATAGGAATATTCGTGCTGCAACCTCAGATTGGCATGGGGCTGCGCGAACTGTTCAGTTCAATATGGAGCGGCTCTACATTGACCACAGGAAACAATGCGCTCGACGAGCTCGTTTCCACCGGCGGCATTTTAGGGATGCTCCCAACAGTTTTTCTCGTGCTCAGCGCTATGATTTTCGGCGCGGTTATGATAGGCACCGGCATGCTCGGCAAGCTGACTGACTCGTTCACGAGCCGTCTGAGCCGACGCACGAGCATAGTCAGCGCCACAGTGGCGAGCGGACTGACGATGAACTGCACCACCGGCGACCAATACCTGTCGCTCATCATAACCGGCAACATGTATCGCTCGCTTTACCGCTGTTATGGTCTTGAGCCCCGCCTGCTCAGTCGCTCGATGGAAGACTCCATCTCGGTCACATCGGTACTTGTGCCGTGGAATTCCTGCGGACTCACTCAGTCGAGTGTGCTCGGAGTAAGCACCCTCGCCTACTTCCCATGCTGCATCTTCAACATCCTAACCCCGTTGATGAGCATACTCGTGGCACGCATGGGTTTCCGAATCTACCAATCACTCCCCTCCGCCGCCCGCGCATAGAATCAAAGGCAAAATAAACACCGCATGCACCCGGCATTTTACACGACACACCGCAGGGCAAAGTATGCAAGCTCCATCATCCTGAAGATTCCACAAAATGTACGGACATTGGTGCCCATGCCAACAACCATCTCTTTGATTATCAATTCCTTTAAATAGGCGACATCGCACGCGATGTCCCTACGTTTTGAGACTCACTTCATCAATCTCATTGCCGATTGTCGCCTACGGCGGCACAATCCCGATGTGCCAGCAACACTGAAGAACGCATCAAAATCAAGCCTGCAAAGGCTTGCCTTATGTGTAGCCGGGTACGGCGAATGAAATGAGCCGTGCCCGGGAAATGTGCATTTCATGAATCGCACTCTGCAAAGAATGCCCCTAAAACAGCATTAACCAAAATATATGCCATCCACCGCAAAATTCGCTGACCCGTTATAGCAAAAAAAATCGCAACTGACGATTTGTCAATTGCGATTTTGAAGTGTCCGAAATGAGATTCGAACTCACACAGCCGAACGGCCACTACCCCCTCAAAGTAGCGTGTCTACCAATTCCACCACCC
>JAAVEM010000027.1 GCA_014801235.1 Bacteroides sp.
AGAGATGGAGCAATCGCGGCAACTTAGATCCATTTAGAGGTTATCAAAGCGGCGACGAGAAAATCGGCCGCTTCCCCACCATGGAATCTTTGCTCCGCAGCTTGACCGTAAAAATAGAATATACCCCGACTCATCAACCGACAATAGGAACACTTGTTGTTATCGATGGCTTTATAAGTGAAAAGGAAGAAGTATTCACCATCAATCCCCAGAATGTCAACTCCATCGAGTATTTCCGCCCCGGCGATGTCCGCGTCGCCACTTATAGCATGACTGCCCTTATCACCGGCGTACTGCTCATCGAAACAAAGTATGGCAACGAGGGGGGCAGAACACCGCTGCCGTCGATGGCTAACATCACTCCGCTCGGCTATCAGCCTCCCGTGGAATTCTACGCGCCCCGTTATGACGCCAACGACAACACTCCCCCGCCTTACCGCGCCACCATGTACTGGAACCCGAAACTGCAACTGAACCAATCAGGAAAAACGCTGATAAATTTAGAAGGGATTAAACCGGGACAACCGGTCAATGTCACCATCCAAGGAATAGCTTCCGACGGAAAAATAATCGATGTCACAAAAAAAGTCCAATTACAATGAAAATTAAAATTAAAACTATACTGACATTCTTCCTAATCGGCGTAACCATGTCCGCATGCAAAGAAAAAGCGCCCAATCTGATTCTATCTAAATATACATGTGATTTAGGACAGGTTTATGAAGGAAACATTATCGATGGCAACGTAACGGTCTATAATAAAGGAGACAGAACTCTATTTATTAATGACCTATACCCCGATTGCAATTGCATTAAAGTAGAGATTAACAAAAGGGAAATTGCGAAGAATGATTCTGCTATCGTACATTTTTCCATAAATACTGCACGAAAGAGCGAAGAAACCGAAAATATTGTAACTCTTCAAGCCAATACGGATTCAGTGATACACTTTTTCACAATAAACGCTTTTGTCATCAATCCTAACGACAATGATTTATAACGACGGATATCGCGCATATAAAACGATCATATTCCTTTTCATCCCAAGCATTGTATTTATCCCTTCAATGATATTTGTGGATGGCGATCACTTTTTGCGCAATACCTTATTCATTTGGTTTAGTATCGGCTTATTCATCTTTTCAATTATACAAAATCGAGGACTTAAAATTCACTGTTCCCCTCTATTTTGCGCAACGCTATTATTAATTGCCATAATCGCGCTTAGAAATCACGCTCATATCTCACTCATCGCCCCATACCTCATATCATGGATTGCTTTAGTATGCTCATTGAGCAATAATGCGTTCAAGTTAGATGATTTAGTCATGATAATAGAGCTTTCCTCTGGTATACAGATAATTATTTGCATTTTACAATGGCTCGGCTTTCTAAACTCGGGAGCTCATTTTAGAATAACGGGGACTTTCGAAAATCCATCTGGATTATCTCTATTTTTTACAATCTCATCCGCATTCCTTTGGGATGGATATCTCCGGACTAAAAAAATCACAACATTGATAATATTACTGGCAACAGTCGTTTTCACGGTCCTTATCGCTTCCCGTAGCGGAATTATCGCTCTACTCGTCATAGGATACATCTCCTTAAGAAAACGACACAAATTAAATCTCTTCCACAACTTATTATTTCTTGCCGCCATTCTTGTCCTAATCGTAATCAAATTTGAGTCTTCATTGGGACGTTCACTCATAATTTGGGGATGTAAAGATTTGATTATTAAAAATTGGTTATTTGGCAGTGGAATATTTGGATTTTCTTCAAATTACATGAAATGGCAATGTGAGTATTTCCAAACCAATCCCAATACCGATTTAGCCATGTTGGCGGGGAATGTCATGCACCCGCTCAACGAATACATCGCGCTTGCCATAAACACTGGAATAGTCGGAATAATAGCTCTTATCGGCACAATTTCATATTTCCTTTATAAATGTCGTCAGCATATGACCGTATGGTCAATATGCCTCATCGTGATTATCATACAATCTTTTTTTACGTATAGTTTTCGCTATGCGTTTGTATGGTTTTTTACAGGATTATGCCTATCCCAAATCATTCAGACAAAAGCACATTTCATTTACTTGCCGTTGACCCATTTACCGACAATTGCATCAATTTCATTATGTATATACGCACTGTTTGCAAATAGCCGACACGTTTGTTTCGAATATAAATGGGGAAAGGAATTCAATCGCCTCCTTGAAACCAATCAAATTGACAATTCGCTCAAAGCATATTCCGAATTGGAAAAGGACTGGACGGGAAATCCATTCTTCCTTTATAATCTTGCGGCTGTACAACACTTGAATTGTGAATTTGAACAGAGCAACAACACACTTAAGCACTACAATTCATACGTTATAGACTATAATTCAGCACTTCTTATAGCCGACAATCATTATTCCTGCAGAGAATATGACGATGCTATTATAGCGTATAAAAATGCCTATTTTATGTGCCCGTCCAAATTCATTCCTCTCCAGGGACTACTTAACACATATCATGCGTTGGGAGATACCCTAAATTTACGCTTAACCGCTAAATACATTGTAAACAAACCGGTTAAAATTAATTCTCAGCCCATAGAAGTCATTAAAGCAGAAGCTCACACCTATCTAAAATCAACCGACGATTTATGAAAATTCTATATTCCTTAATAATACCGATATTTCTATTGGCAGGCTGCAACAAACCTCAGGGTTACTCAATCGCGGCAAGCCTTGAAATGGCTTTGGAGAATGAGGGCGAAATCCAAAAGGCGTTGGATTATTTTCCCGAAGGATCAGATGAATGCAACGCTTTACGCTTTCTGGTCGAGCGAATGATAAACCACAACTCCTATGATGGGTATGCGAACATGGAACTTTGCAAACTTATTAAAACGACAGAAAATTTTGATTTCAAAAAGATAGAATGGGATTTCCTTTCTCGAACAAAAGAACCGAAACTTTATCCGGACTTAACAACGGTAAGTGCAGATTATCTGATTAAAAATGTTTCGGAAGCCTATGACACATGGGCAAATTGCCCTTGGAAAGAAGAGATCGATTTCTCCCATTTTTGTGAATACGTGCTCCCTTACAAGATTGGGAATGAACCAATTGTTGAGTGGAGAACTTACCTAAAAAATAAATATGGCTTTTTAGTTGAAGGAGTAACGACTCAAAAAGAAGCCTTTTTCAAAATTTATGAATACGTAAACAGTCGGTATAATGGTCCAAAATTTGATTATCCGTATGAACAAGATGCGATATTATTAGATTTGGCAGAAGGTGGACTGTGCAAAGAACGTGCGTACCACATGATATACATAATGAGAGCCTTAGGACTCTCAGTTTCATTAGACTACACTCCGGTATGGTCTAATTATGGGAAAAATGCACACTTGTGGGTGGCACTGGTGGAGAATAACGACAATGTGGTGCTTCCGTCATATAGTAAAGATGATTTTCACATCGACACTGCGTATGAACCTGTGAATTACCCAATTCCAGAAAATTATCATTACTCAGTCGATAGTCTGAAAAAGGTCGCTAAAATTCTTCGCCGGTCTTTCAGCGCCAGAGAAGAAAATACAGATATTGATTGGCTATCTACTCCTTCAACATTCAGAGACATTACAGTACATGATGTAACATCTTCGTATTGCTCAGTATCAAAAAATTCCATCATTGAGATACAGAACCCTACAAGCAATTCCTTATATACTTGCACTTATAGCTATAACACGGGATGGTATCCTGTGGGAAAAGCAAAAGCCATCTCATCCAATCAAGTGGAAATCGGTCCATTAATTAATGAAAGCGTGGTATTAATTGCAGAATATATTAACGGCGAGCTTATTCCCCGTTCCGATCCACATATTATTTATAGCACAGAGAAAAAACACCAACTACGTCCTGATACAATAAATCGACAGAACATAAAAATATATCGCAAATATATATTTAGCAGCAGGTGGATTAATCGCTGGGGAGAACTAATCGGCACCGCTATTGAGACTTCATCCTTCCCCAATTTCATCAATAGCGAATGTTTATATAAATGGACACAGATGCCATATGAAGTAAGCCATGTAGAAATCGATACAACTCGATTAAAACGCTACTTACGCATTTTACCAGCAAAAAATCGATACCCCACTCTTGCTGAAATACAATTGAGAGATAAGCACGGAGAGAAAATCCCGACAACAGAATACCGTATATTTGCAGTCGGCGAAGGATTGACGGGCGACTCCTTGGTCATTAAATCGCTTCAAGATAACGATGAAAAAACCACATTTTTTAAACTATTCCCGTTTTGGATTGGCATTGATTTAAAACATAATCGAAATATCAAGGAATTAGAAATTATTATGCGCAACGATGAAAATAGAATCAAACCAGGATATCGATATGAATTATTCTATTTCGATAACAACTGGATTTCTTTAGGTGAAAAAATTTCGACAGATGACTATATCGAATACAACAATGTTCCAACGAATGCAATTTTCTTAATAAAAAATCTTGAAGAAGGAACAGAAGAGCGAATTTTCACATATGAAAATGGCATTCAAATTTGGTGGTAACTCATATTAAAAATAAACACAAATCATAAATCAATTAAACAAGTCAAACTTATGTTAAGGACACTTATGTCACTGCTGATCGCAGTGTTATGGGCAATAAACGGCACAGCACAGGAATCGCTGACGGCGGACAGCATAGCCTCGCTAATCTTGAACCGATATGCCGAAGCTCCACAGGAAAAAATCTACGTCCACACTGACCGCTCGCATTATGCCGCCGGCGACACGGTGTGGTTCCGCGCCTATGTTGCCGACGCGGCAACAAATCTGCTCAGCGACCGCTCGAAGTTCGTCTATATCGAACTGCTCGACAATGCCGCCGACACGCTGATAAAGCGCATAAAGATAAAAGCCGACGATGACGGAGTGTTTGCCAACGCAATTCCCCTGTCGTCAAGAATGAAAACCGGCTCATACACCCTTGCCGCCTACACCCGGTGGATGCAGAATTTTGACGAAGAAATGTTTTTCAAGAAGCGGCTGAAAGTCGTGAACCCCGCCGACAGTGTAAGCCCGCAACCGGAGCGGAGAGAGATAAACGAGATGGTTCTTGACGTGATGCCCGAGGGTGGCAACCTCATAGCCCGACTCCCGCAGCGTGTAGCCTACAAGGCGGTGGGCGACGACGGGCTCGGAGTCGACGTGCAGGTGAGACTGGTCAACGCCGATGGCGAAGTGATCAGAGAGGGCGCATCACAGCATCGCGGCATGGGCTACATATTGGTTAACGCCGACGCTGACGAAGAACTGTGGCTCGAGGCATTCAGCGACGACGGTCTTTCGTGTCGCACAAAGCTGCCCAAGGCGCTCGCTCAAGGGGTAGCCCTGTCGGTGAACCAGCACAAGGGCACAGTGCTGATACAACCCCGCGCCACACCGGGGTTCGACATCAGCCGGGTGGCATTGGCTCTGTATGGAGCCGACAATTTGCTGGTCAAGGAGCTTACTGACGAATCGCCTGTGAGCATATCGGCGCGCGACCTTAAGCCGGGGGTGATAAACATAGCCCTTATCGACATGGTGACACGGAAGACTCTTGCCGAGCGGCTTATATTTGTGCGCGACACCGACCCTGCGGAGCTCGACATCTCATCGTCTGCCGATTGAGAGGCAATGGCTTAAACGATGGCGTAACTTTGAATATGACAGAACCTTATCATACTCTTTCTTAAGGGTTTTAGATTTTTTATAACGTAATTTCGTCATTACTGTATTTTATTTTGTAACTTTGCAGTGTGAAAACGGGCATCGGTAATTGTTTATCATGTCATTTTTCCGACCAACGCAACATTATTTGCTAACCTACACAGTAAAACATAGTTAGAGTGAAAGTAAAAAAAGTGCTGGTTTCTCAGCCAAAACCGACTTCCGATAAATCGCCCTACTACGAAATTGCAGAAAAATACGGGGTTGAGATTAATTTCCGTCCGTTTATAAAAGTGGAGGGATTAAGCGCAAAAGAGTTTCGCCAGTCTCGCATAAACATCTCGGAATTTACCGCAGTGATTTTCACCGCGCGCGGCGCCGTTGACCATTTCTTCCGCTTGTGTGAAGAGATGCGCTATTCGGTTCCCGACACGATGAAATATTTTTGCACCACAGAATCGATTGCAAATTATCTGCAAAAATATATCGTCTATCGCAAGCGCAAGATTTTCTATGTGAATACGGGAAAGCTTGATGACCTGCTCCCCTATCTTCAGAAGCACAACAAGGAGAACTATCTCTATGTCGTGAGCGACGTTCATAAAGACGACGCCAACGTGCTTGACAAGAACGGAATCAAATACACCCGCGCGGTAATGTATCGCACCGTCAGCAACGACTTCGGTCCTGATGAAGCATTTGACTATGACATGCTGCTGTTCTTCAGCCCCTCGGGAATCGACTCATTGCTGAAAAACTTCCCCGACTTCAAGCAGGGCGACATACGCATAGGATGCTTCGGAACCACAACCGCCAAGGCTGTGCGCGACGCAGGACTGCGACTCGACATGGAAGCGCCCACAGTGGCGGCTCCGTCAATGACCGCAGCTCTCGATATGTTCCTAAAGGAGGATGCTAAAAACAATTAATCGCAAACGATGAATACGCTTCGTCTCTACAAAAGGGAAAAGCTCTGTTCGACAACCGCAATAGACCGCCTCTTCGCTTCACGCGAAGAGGCGTGTGCATTTCTCGCCTATCCGGTGAGAATGGTGTGGCGCGAGAATGACTCACGAGGAGCCGCGGCGCAATTTCTGATCACCGTGCCCAAGAAAAAGCTGCGCCATGCGGTGGACCGCGTGACAATGCGCCGGCGCATCCGTGAGGCATACCGGCTCAACCGCTCCGTGGCGCCGACTCTCGCCGACAAGCCGATTGACATCGCATTCATATACGTGGCGTCGCGCCTTGAGCCCTATAGCCGAGTCGAGGCGGCGATGAAGAAACTGCTGTCAAAACTCCAAAACCACTACACCCCGGGCGATGAAGCTGTCACAGACTCCATCTAAGCTGCTCATCCTGCTGGTGAAATTCTATCAGGGAGCGATTTCGCCCCATTTTCCTCCGGCATGCCGCTACTCTCCTTCATGCAGCCAATATGCAGTGGAAGCGCTGACGAAACACGGCGCGCTGAAAGGGAGCTGGCTCGCCTTAAAACGCATAATGCGCTGCCACCCCTGGGGAGGGAGCGGCTACGACCCGGTGCCATGAAAATAATCGATTCACACACTCACGACCCAAACCGCCCTGCCGCCGTCATCAACTGGCGACGGGGAATGACAATCAACCCCGAGCTATATTATTCGGCGGGCACCCACCCGTGGGACGCCGGCTCTTCCGACAGCCTTGACTCTCTGCCCCTCTCCCCTCGCATAGTCGCCGTGGGCGAGGTGGGCATCGACAAGCTCCGCGGGCCGTCGATAGAGACACAGACGCGCGAACTCCTGAAGTGGGTAGACATTTCCGAGAAAAACTCGCTGCCGCTCATTCTTCATGTGGTGAAAGCGTTTCCCGAAATTATAGCCCTGAAAAAAGAGCTGAAACCCCGCCAACCTTGGATTATCCACGGCTTCAGAGGAAAACCCGAACTTGCGAAGGAACTGCTCCGCCACGGTTTTTTCCTCTCTTTGGGCGAAAGGCATAATCCCGACGCCGCAGCCATCATCCCCGCCGAAAGGCTATTGCTTGAAAGCGACGAGGGGACCGGCATTCCTATGATTCAGAATGCCGATCCCGCTCTTGCCGATAAGATATTTCTTGGCTCGCGCCTATAATCCGGTGGTGATTGTGGTAAAGAAGCGCAACTGACCCGACGAATATTGGGGAACATACTGCAAAGTCACATAACCCTTGTTGGGGGCAAACCATGTTGCCGAGAGCGACGATGACACGTTGCTCACATTCACCGGTGAACCGTAGAGAGACGTGAGACTGCCGTACAGGCTGTTGTAACGCATAGTGTCAGGATAGGCGGTGGAGTAGAAGAACTCTGTGCGCTCAAGCCCATTGTTGCCATAATACATCGTAGCCTCAGGCCAGTAATAATTATACTGGTTCACGTCGCTAAGATACACCGCATTGTTACCGTAGCCCGTCACTGTGTAGCCGTTTCCGGTGAGGAAGCTGAGCGAAACATTAAGCGCCGTTCCGAAATTCAACCCGAATATCGCCGAAATCAACGGAGCTCCGGGACGCGGACGCCATGCTGCGGGAGGCATCGGACGATGCCATGGACGGGGAACCGGGCGATGAACATGGACCGGAGGACGTTGAACGTAGGGCGGACGGTAGTCGGGACGCGGACGAACCGCATTATTCTGAGGCGGACGCACATTGTTGCCGGGACGTACCCCTGCCACAGGGCGGTTGTTAAAGTCGGGATGGCGGTTTCCGGTGGTGGGACGATTGACCGCGCCACCACTATGGTTACCATTGTTGCCGGGACGATTGACCGCGCCGCCATTGTGGTTGCCGTTATTACCGGGACGAACCGCGCTCGTGTTGTGGTTGCCGTTGTTGCCGGGGCGAGCCGTGCTCGTATTGTGGTTGCCGTTGTTGCCGGGGCGAGCCGCGCTCGCGTTGTGGTTGCCGTTGGCACCGGGGCGGCTGCTTGTGCCTGAAGGACGGGCTGACGCAGGACGACTTGCTGCCGGACGTGCCGATTGCGGCTTATTTGCCGACCCGCTGCCTCGATTGGGAGACACCTGTTCCGACTTGGATCCGTCACGATGTCCCGAGGTTGCGCGACGCTGCGCGCTCACAACCGGAGCCACTAATGCGAGGCTCAGCAAGAATGCCGCTGTCTTTTTAAAAATCCCATTCATAATATTATCTTTTTATGTGATAACAATTCATCATTTATTATTAAGATGAATTGTCACATTTAAAGTTTAGACACCGCCTTAAATTACAACATTTTTTAATATTGTCGATTCAAGCCCGTGTCACCTCATATAATAGGTCGTGCCGCCATAATCGAGATCGTACAACGACAGATAACCGTCGGGCGTAAAGCTCCATGCGAAAGCCCAATATGAGTCATAGGCATCGTCAAGATACAAGTCGAGCTCATCGCGGTCATAGTCCCATGAAAATGCCGTGGTATTGCCATATTCATCAGTATACCAGCCNCTTCCATTGCCATAAAACGTGAACGCCGCGCCATTGTTCACTCCATACCAGCTCCCCAGAAAAGGAGCGTCGCCGGTGTCCCATCCGTCATCTTCACANGACACAAAACTCATCGAAACAATGACACACAGAAGGGCTATCAACAGATTCTTTTTCATCTTTTAAATGTTTATGATTATAAGACATGGGTCTATCCTCGTTTTAAACAATTTTAGATGATGTTTGGTTTTGGTGACATTTATCCAAAACTGCCCATGCACCCCACANGAATGGCGGCTATCAGAAATTATAGCCCACGGTAAATGACCATATNTTATTATGNCCCGACGGNTTTTTAACTCCGTCGCCGCTGTCGCGCATGATGTTTCGNGCTCCGGCATTATANTGGGCGCCTATATAATAATGTTGCATCACCAGCACTCCCACACCAAATTTGAAGCCCCAGTCCGATCGGTTGGCAATGCCGTTCTTCCCAAAGTAGTCGCCCTTGGCTTTCTCGGCAACGACCGTCCCTGACTGCTCGCTGAAATAGGTGTAGTGGCACTTGCCGCCGAATCCGGTTGCCCAGTAGGGACCCGCATCGATGTGAAGCTGACCCAGCTCTGCGACTCCGAGGCGGAAAGAGAGCAGCAACGGGATTTCGAAATAATATCCGCCCCATTTTCCGTCGATTGCGGTGAGCTCATTATCGTCATTCACAAGATAATGGAAGCTATTGTTNCGCGAGCGGAAATTGAGCCCCGACTGTATGGCAAGATAGTTGCGCAGATTGATGTCGACAACCGCGCCTGCCGTGAATCCCTGGCTCCAGCGGCTATGATTCCATGCGATTTCGGGATACGCCTCGTCAAAATTGGTCGACAGATTGGAGGTGTTGAACCCCATGCGCACACCGGCTTGCACAAGCTTGGAGGGCATGCCCGTGTCAATTATCGTCTGTGAATAAATCGACGGAGCCGCAACTATCACTGACAGCAATGCGGCAACAATGCAGATGACTCTCTTTCTCATAATTTATAGTTATTTTCTTTGATAAATTCGCTTAACTGTCGGCTTATTTCAGCCATNCCCTTAGAGTCGGGATGTCCGTTGCGCTTCTCGATGCCGTCAAGTTCCAGACATTTCACGCCAAATTGGTTGCACTTGTCAAGTATCGCCTGNCGGAACTCGCCCGTTATCCCGTCGTTGAGCACGTAACACAGCTGCGCGTCGGGATAAAGCTGCGGAAGGCGTTGCAGCATCAGCGACANTGCCGGACGGAACGTGAAAAGATCCTCATCGGTGAACAACGAATCCTTATCTTCGCCAAANGGCACNTTNGCCCANAAGTCATTTGTNGCNCCAAACACAATGATAAGCGCCGGGTCCCCGAGATTGTCCATNCGCTTTATAAAGGAGCGCCCTGAATAATCCTCCCCGTTATATCCGGTATTGCATATCGTGGACCCCGAAAAGGAGTTGTTCTTCTCAAGNGTCAGCCCGTTGGCNGCAAGAAACTGCCTCCACCANGTCAGNTCAACGTCATGCACGTCGGTGCGCGCGGTGTCGACCTTCGATGAAAAATACCACAGATAGTTTGTGTCGGGCTCAACGTAGTTTTCAAATGTGGAATAGGAGTCGCCCAAAATCGAAACGGTGCCCGGCTTTACGCCCATNCAGGCAAGCGAACACACGAGAAAGCACAGCAAAAGCAGATTTTTCATCATGAATGATATGTTTTTTATTCTTAATTTACGAATTTACAAATTTACTCCAACATACACAACTTCCACCCCCTGTTTAGGGGCTTCCGATATTGATTTCAACCCCAAATGATAGCAGTTTTGACTTGTGAAAAATATAANTTTTTAACAACCAACANGATATAAAATCCCGATGATAGCAAGATTCAGCCCGCAAATTCCCCGATTTACAAACATAAGTTGTAAATTTGTATTAAGAATTATTACAAATCTTTTTGTCAATTAATGCGACTACACCAGTCTCTGCTATTGTTCATCCTCGTCTCCCTTACCATGTCAAACTGCGGACACACTCCGCCGTCAGGATTCACAATTGCCGAAAACTTAATGAGGCTGCNNCCTGACTCGGCGTTGAGCGTTCTAACCGCTATGCCGGCATCGAAAAATGAGAACGACAATGCCCGACGCGCGCTGTTGCTGACGGTGGCGCAGGACCGGAATTACATAACACCCGCCAACGATTCGCTCGTCGCAATAGCGTGTGAATACTATCAGCCGGGNTCCTACGAACGCATGACTGCCGACTACTATGCGGGGCGAATAAATTTCCGNAATAAAAACTATGACGCCGCCGTCAAACACTTTCTCGACGCCGAAGAATCAGCGCTCGCNCGCAAAGACCACTTTCACCTCGGCTTCATATACCGCGACATGGCTCACATGTTCAATATCGTCAACGACGACGCCAACGAGTTGCAGTATGCAAGAAAAGCCTATGACTGTTTCCGCCACACGGGCGATTCGGTTCTGATCAAGTGGGGAGCGCTCGACTACGGCAGGGCACTCAGCATAAGCAAAAAGACCCTGCAACAAGGCAGAGAGCTTCTTGACAGCCTCATAGCCGCAGCCTCCACCAACGACCCGCTCGACTTGATGCTTCGCGCCGATGCGCGCCGCATCAACATCGGAGCCCAGTTTCTGGTGATATTCACCAAGGGTGGCAAACGCCCTGAAAAGTTTGATTTCGTGGAACTGGAAAGGCGCTTCATGGACGATATTCCCGACGATTTTTTCCGAAAAGACACCCCCAATGACGGACTTCCCTCCGACTATTATTCCATAACCCCCTTAAGCTCAGGTGCAATCATGAGGCTTATCGCCGAGCCTTATTGCCGTGAAATACACCGCAGGCTCAACAATCTCTATCTCGACTGCTACCACCGTGAATACGCCGTTATGGACAGCGCGTTTCAAGCGCCCGAAACCTATCTCGACAACGGAGCCGGCTACTCATTGGCAGTCGCCGACGAATATCTTACCCAACGCCACAGCCTTCTGATTGAAAAAGAGAAAAACGCCAGGCAAAGGCTCACACTCACCCTGTGGGTCATCGTGCTGCTGTCGCTTATAGCCATCGCCACCTATATTATTTTCAAGATTCGCAACAGAAAGCGGCAGGACCGCATGATCGCCGAGGCTTCCGAACTGCGTTCGATGCTGAAAAGTAAGGATCAGAGCCTTAACGGCTTGCAGGATTATATCGATGAACTCTATGGCGAAAAGTTCAACATGGTGGAGGAACTTTGTGACATGTTCATCCTTCCGTCCAAGCATCCGTCGGAGCAAAAACGCATCTATGACACCGTGCGTTCCATAGTCGACGGATTCAAAATGGAGGGCGACCGCATCTCGGAGATTGAAAACTTCGTAAACAAATACAAAGACAATGTAGCCACCGATTTCAAAGAGGATTTCCCCGGTTTGCCACAACGCGACTACATCCTCTTTCTCTATTCAGCTGCCGGATTCTCCCGCCAGGCTATAAGCTACCTAATGGGCGACAACGTGGACGTGGTGTCTAATCGCAAGACCCGACTCAAGAAGCGCTTCATCGCATTTGACGGCGCCAACCGCAACCGCTACATCGACGCCCTGAAATAAGCGATTTCGACGGCATTTCCCGGCGTTGATAGCGAAAATCGCCGTGATGATAGCGATTATTAAGCCGCCCGTCGACAATCGGCTGATAATACCTCATTTATAGATATTGCATGATAGTCCTAAAACCGAGAAAAACTTGGTTTTGCACTGTGTTTGCCATAACTTTGCCATATAGATTGATAACTAATCCATGTCCTACGCACATATGAAATACCCCATTAGGTTACGTATGACAAAAGATTTTTTTGACTCTGGAATTTACTTTTATTAAGCATTTATACACAAGTGAGAATCCCGGCTTGAGAAAGTCGGGATTTTTATTTCCCACCGCTTTCGCCACCGCATGAGGATGCGCCAAAATCCACAAACGAGAACCCCAAAACACAACCATAAATGTAGTGACATGGCGCGCCATGTCACCAAACGCCCGCCCCAATGATGCCATACCAATAAACCCAAACCCAAGCCTTTACAGGCTTGCCTTATGGATAGCCGGGTACGGCGAAGGAAATGAGCCGTGCCCGGAAAATCGCACCACAACCCACTCGCACGCTGAAAGAGTGCCCCATAAAACACACCCACCATTCGCCCCTGCCACATTGATTCAGGGGGCGCTCTTTACAGAGCGCAATCTACCGGCAAACCGTCAACCGGGCAGAATTCGCTCCGCTCACTCTACCCGGCTATTCGTATGGCAAGCCTTTCAGGCTTGTCCCGCAAAGTCGCCGTAGGGGACTCTTCCAACGATCTTGAATAAGTCCCGGGGGTACGACCGCAATGACACACCGGCTTGCACCGCAGAGTTATACGCAAATTTCAACCCGTTATAACAATTAGGTTCTCGCCTCCAGACTAAATCACTATACCAATGACACTTACCTCAGGCAAATAGTAACTTTTAATCCGAAAAAGAAATGATTGCTATGAAAAAGTATCACTAACTTCGCAAAAGTTCAAACTATATAAACTAACATCTATGACACGAAAATTTTTCATCTCTGCAAGCGTGGCAATCTTCATGCTGTGTTCATGTAGTTCGCAAGAACAAACTCAGGAACATGATCCTGAATATTACATCCCTACTCGAACGGAACTGGTCGAAAACAACACTTACATCGAACTACCCGGTCCATCGTTGAAAAAGAACATTCTAATTGACTCCCTCACCGTAGAAGAAACGATATATGACAACAAACTGCGAGCTGCGTTGTATCGCTTTTACAAACATGTGAAACTTGAGGACGGATACTTCAAATGCGATTTAAAATCGGGTGAAGAAATCAATATCTCTCAGGAGCTCTTTGAAAGATTTATTAAAAATCATGTTGACGGGTTCAATAAATGGATTGACGAGGTTCATTCACAAGGGAGAAAAGCACGAGTAGAGGATATAACCGAAGAATATCTTGAATGCTTGTTAGATAAGCGAGTATATGTCCGCGGCGAAGGCGTAGAAGTATAACGTGGCGTACGATTCAAAATTATCAAACCAATCAACTCAACTATATAATGAATTCTAAGCGCATTTTTCTTATCCCGGTACTTTTATTTCTCAGTCTTGTTTTTTCCAGCTTCGACAACGCCACTTATCCTGATACTTATCGAGCAATCGCATTATTGAAACAACTGAATGGTGAATGGAATTTCCAAGCATGGAGGAGAATAATAATGGTAGTTGGCAATGGATTAGAGGATAGTGAGGCTCAATTTTACCTGTATTGCTTAAATACTGATGAGTCCATGAGTGGTAAACTGAAATACAACGAAACCATGGAAAAACCATTTGAAAATAGCTTGGGAGGGACTTGGAGATTCAACGTCTCAACATCCGGTCAAGACTCCGGACTCATAGGAGCAGTGTATGATGATTAACTAATTTGAACACTGCCTAATGCACTCTGCAAAGCCTCCGTTCCAAAAGGACACTCTTTGCAGAGGGGAATATGACGAATAAAGTAAGGGGACTTTACACTATTTAAAGCCCCCTTACAGGGAGCAATCTCCACCTCAATACTTTAGCCACGGGACGATGCCACCTGACGGCGACATCGCCCCGTGGCTAATATTAATGCCCCCTACGGGGACTACAACATATTCAAATATCTCCAATGTTTTTTCATCCTCCCCCTCCCCCCTCTATTCACAAAGGAGGTAGGACAGTCTTATTCCCTCACGGAAAGGGGAATGTTATCTGATTGCGTTGGAGTAAAGGTCTCGGTAAGCGCCGCTGAACGAAGCAATGCGCTTCTTCAGGCGGGACTTGCGATTGGAAATCGATTCTACCGGATCGTCCATCAAGAAAGCAATCGCCTGGCGGGAGAATCCGGCGGCGAGGTAAACGAAAAGGGAATAGTCTCGCTCGGGTAGTCCCGGAAAATCACTGCGAAATTTAGCGACAACATTGTCCTTGTATTTATTTACATGCTCCTCGATCTCGGCATGGCGATTGCCATTCATCTTGAAGCTGTCTACGATGGATCGCACGTTTTCATAGATGCGCTTCTGCTCGGAAGTGTGTTTCGACGGCAGGATGAACATATCGCACATCTGCTCAAGCATATCAAATTTTTCGCTATAAAGCGAATCCACACATTTCTGCATGCCGCTGACATCCCCCTCCTTCACCCTCAAAAGGGCTCGCAGTCCTGAAGCCTCCTCAATAAACTTCTTGCGCATGCGCCGACTATGAAGCCACACAATCAATCCGGCAACAGCAACAACGGCAAATACAACTGAAACTGTCAAAATTCGCTTTCTTCTTGTCTCTTGCACTGTTTTTTCCAATTCCCGGCGCGACTGCTCTTCCAACCAGACGCGAGATTGATCGGACTTACCCATTTCCTCTACCTTATCATAGTGCTTATAGTAATCAGGATATCGAAACACAGAGTCGAGCACGGCATACTCACGGTGATACAGATCAAGATTCAATTCATTAAGACGCCGATGCATCTCTGAGGCATAAGGTTGCGTCACGACGGCAAGGACAAAGCCGGGCGTAAAGGGATTCTCCAATATAAGGTTATCTTTCTCCGTCCTGAAAAAAGAATCAGGAAGAGATTCAATACATGCCCTTCGCACATACTCATAATTATCTATTGTTATATTAAGCCTACTGAACATCATGTGTTTAAACAAGATTCCGAGTTTTATGCTCCCGGCATCGGCACGCAGCATCATGTCAAGAGCGTCGTCAGAATCGGCGCTTGCCGTAAGACTGTCAAGCAGGGCGATGCCGCAATTATGCATCTTGTCATCACTCGACCTGCCCAGAGCCCTGCCATAATCAAGGGCGGCAAATTTCACAAGCAGCGAATCGCCTACGCTACGGAATGACTCATACTCCTTTCGCGCATAAAAACACTCGGAATCGGTCCATTTCAGTTCATTAAAAAGATAAGCAAATTCCCGATAAATCATGCCGAGCCAATAATGATCCCTCCTCTTTGCCGCAGATTTTTCAGCCGCCGCAAGTCTATCGAGCTCTCTGCCATACTCGCCGTTGCGGAAGTTTATGCGGGCGGCATAATAATCGGCTTTCATCCTCTCCTCCGATCCTACTGGATAGAATGACGAAGCTATTCCGATAGCCGAATCGGATTCAGGCGTAATGTAATTACGGTCCTGAGCCACGGTGAACAGCAGCGCATGGCGAGCGCGCTCCGCCTCGGTCATAGGCTGCGTGCCGGTTTCAGTCAGCAGAGCGAGAGCCGAATCGGGGCAGCAGTCAATAAGCTGTTGCGCCCTGTCCATCTCCATGCCGGCGGCGCTGCGTCTGTGACACGAAACGAAGGCAACCGTCATCACACAAAAAATCAAACCCGCGATAGTGTACTTCATGAATTAATCCCATTTACAAAACTACAAATTTAAGCCTTCCCGTTGAAAAACCGACAAACTAACCCCGATTAAAACTTATAACTCGACTTCTACAAGAAACTAATTTCCACAATCTTATCCACGCCTCATTCAAAAAAACTTATAACACCCCCATTGAGACGCAAAATAAAAAAAGCGCGGGCTCCTCCAACGGGGAGCGCCACGCTTGTCGGTTTCTACAAATCGGCAGGAGATTAGTTGTTCTCAGGACGAAGCTTGCGAACAGTAACAGCAGTCTGCCACATTTCGCTCTCGCGAAGAGCTTTAAGCTCCTCTTCGAGCTTCTCGCGGTAGTCGGGCTTAGAGTTGCTGTCGATAGAGATCTGAGCCTCGTTGCCACACTTAACGCTTGCATAGAGTTTCTCAACCACAGGCTTGATAGCGTCGTGGAACGGACCCATCCAGTCGAGAGCGCCGCGCTGAGCGGTGGTAGAGCAGTTGGCATACATCCAGTCCATACCATTCTTTGCAAAGAGCGGCATCAGTGACTGAGTGAGCTCCTCAACAGTTTCGTTGAACGCCTCGGAGGGAGTGTGGCCGTTTTCACGGAGCACTTCATACTGAGCGAGGAGAAGACCCTGGATTGCTCCCATGAGTGAACCGCGCTCGCCGGTGAGGTCGGAAGTAGCTTCGCGCTTGAAAGTTGTTTCAAAAAGATAGCCCGAGCCAACGCCGATACCAAGGGCGATGGTGCGCTCAAGAGCTCGACCGGTATAGTCCTGCTCAACGGCATAAGATGAGTTCAAGCCGCGTCCTTCAAGGAACATGGTGCGCAGCGATGTGCCTGATCCCTTGGGAGCCACCATGATAACATCGACATCCTTCGGAGGAACCACGCCGGTGCGGTCGCTCCAGGTGATGGCAAATCCGTGAGAGAAATAAAGAGCCTTTCCGGGAGTGAGATACTGCTTGATGGTGGGCCACACCGACATTACAGCCGCGTCAGAAAGAAGACACATGATGATAGTGCCGCGCTCGCAAGCCTCCTCGATGCTGAAAAGGGTTTCACCCGGTTTCCAACCGTCGGCTACAGCCTTGTCATAGGTTTTGCCCTGACGCTGTCCTACAATCACATTAAAACCATTGTCGCGGAGGTTCATGCTCTGACCGGGACCCTGAACGCCATAACCGATAACGGCGATGGTCTCGTCCTTGAGCACTTCTCTCGCCTTTTCCAAGGGGAACTCTTCGCGGATGATCACTGTTTCCTCAACTCCGCCAAAATTCATTTTTGCCATAGTTCTGCTAATTTTATTATTAATTATTGTCAATAAATATTATACGAGCTTTTGAAAGGATTTCCTCGCCGCGAGATATGTAGCACTGGCAGGCTCCGGTGCCGTCATCCTGACGCGCCACGACCACTTCGTCGCCATAACGCGCCTCGTGCATGAAAGCGATGTCGAAACGCTTCACCTCGTGACGGTCGTAAAAGTCAAGATTCCACTCATTAAGCAGCAGCTCGACATAACGCACCGTGTTGACGTGGCGGTTGAAATCGCAGTCGCAATAACGGAACCGATAAGGGGCACCGCACTCTATCGGGGAATCGGCGCGAAGATTCACGCGCGGAAACCGGTCGACAGGACAGCGCTTGTCGGAGATAACGTCGCGCATCGACTCAAGCAACGAAAGGTCGCCGCTCTGACGTTTTTTCACATCAATTCCCATCCACACCGACGAGACGTAGCCAAGCACTTCATCGCCCGACTTGATTTCAAAATTGCGCTGAGAGAAATGACGGTTCACGTCTTCGACCCAGGTGGTGAGCGAATAAGGCTCGTTCACCGCAGGCCAGCGGTTCATTTCGACCGACACGCGCGACAGAACCCACGCAAGCCCCTCGCGGCTGAGACGGGCGAAGCCCACGTCAAGATGATTGGCATGGAACGTAGCCACCTCAATCACTCTTGTCACAAGCAAGGGCAGGGGCATCTTAGCCTCGGGATTGCACTCGCCCGCCGTCAGAAGATAATCGACCTTATATTCTTTTATGCGCTCACTCATAAGGTGTTGTTTTTACGCATATTCTGTTCGGTGAGATATATCGACAGGTGCTCTTTGGTGTCCTTTGTGACAGCCACCCTGCCCGAGCGGACAAACTGGAGGATGTCATACTTCTGCAACTCCTGAAAGAGCGCCTCGGTCTCCTCGGTGTGACCCGTCTTCTCAATCACCACATACTCGCGGGTTATTTCAAGAATGCGCGCGTTGTGATTGCGAATAATCTCCTCGACGTTCTTGTCGTCAAGCAGCTGCCGTGTGGGGACTTTATAGAGAGCCACCTCCTGATAGACGATCTCCTCGTCAGTATAAAGGTATGCCTTCAAGACATCTATGCGTTTCTCAATCTGCTGCACGACGCGCTCCATCATGGGGCGGTTGCTGTAGCAGGTGATGATAAACTTGTGGATTCCTTCAATCGATGAAGGGCTCACCGACAGGCTCTCGATGTTAAGACAGCGCCGGGTGAATATAATCGATATCTGGTTAAGCAGTCCCACCTGGTTCTCAGAGAATACTGCCACCGTAAACAATTGCTCATCCATCATTGATCAGGGATTTAGGATTTGTAAAATTCAGTTGGGTTAAGCATGATGGTGTCGACATTTCCACCGGCAGGTATCATGGGGAAAATCATGTCGGTCTCATCGATGTTGACATTGAGCAGATAGGACGCATTATGCTCCAGCATGCGGCTGATGGCGCCGTCGAGCTGTTCGCGCGTCTCCACATTCTCAGCTTTTATTCCATAAGCTCCTGCGAGAGCCACAAAATCGGGGTTGATGAGCGGTGTCTGTGAAAAACGGTCGTTGAAGAAAAGCGACTGCCACTGACGCACATTGCCGAGGAAGTTATTGTTGAGCAGGATTATCTTGACATCGGTTCCATATTCGAGAATCGTGCCGAGTTCCTGGATTGTCATCTGCAACCCGCCGTCGCCGACAAAGAGACACACCGTGCGTCCCGGCTCACCCATCTTGGCGCCGATCGCAGCCGGGAGTCCGAAGCCCATAGTTCCGAGTCCGCCTGAAGTGACCATCGACTTGGGCTTGGTGTAGCGGAAATAGCGGGCGGAGAACATCTGGTTCTGTCCCACGTCGGTCACCACGATAGCGTCATGACCGGTAGCCTCCGAAACTTTGTTCACGACTTCGCCCATGGTCATTCTGCCCGATTCGGGATAAACTTCCCGCTTCACCACCTTTTCAAACTCGACCTCATCGGGACGGTCAAACGTCTTGAGCCACTCGGTGTGCTTGGCGCTCTTCACTTTTTCAAGAAGACGCTGAAGCACGCTCCGCGCGTCGCCATGAACACCCACCGTGACAGGGATATTCTTGTTAAGCTCCGAGGAGTCGATATCGATGTGGATGATTTTCGCGTCGGGGGCATAGGTCTTGACGTTGCCGGTCACGCGGTCGTCAAATCTCATTCCGACGGCAATCAGCAGGTCAGCCTTATTGGTGTTGATATTAGGACTGATATTGCCGTGCATGCCGAGCATACCTTTATAAAGAGGATGGTCGGAAGGCATGGTGGAGAGTCCGAGCAGAGTCGCCGCCACGGGAATGTCGGCAGTCTCGGCGAGCTTGGCAAGCTCCTTCTCGGCATTTGCGATCATCACGCCGTGGCCCGACAGAATCATGGGGCGCTCGGCGGCGTTTATAAGTTCGGCAGCTTTGTCGATAGCCGCTTCGTCTATTTCAGGCACAGGCTGATAGGAGCGTATGTACTCACATTTCTTGTGGGAGAATTCAGTCAGCCCCACCTGCGCGTCCTTGGTGAAGTCGAGCACCACCGGACCGGGGCGCCCGCTCGACGCGATGTAAAACGCGCGAGCCACTGCCCATGACACATCCTCGGCGCGGCGTATCTGGTAGCTCCACTTTGTCAACGGCTGAGTCACGCCGACCACATCGGTCTCCTGAAACGCGTCAAAACCGAGAAACGGCGTAGCCACCTGTCCGGTGATAACCACCATCGGGGTGCTGTCCATCAGTGCGTCGCCAATACCGGTTATGACATTGGTAGCGGCGGGTCCTGAGGTCACAATCACCACTCCGGGACGTCCGGTGACACGCGCATAGCCTTGAGCGGCGTGAGTGGCGCCCTGCTCATGGCGCACCAGAATGTGGCGCAGGCGATCCTGATAATCATATAGTTTGTCGTAGACCGGCATTATCGAGCCGCCCGGATAGCCGAAAACGAGATTCACATCCTCGGCGATCAGAGCCTGCATCAATGCGTCAGCCCCTGAAATCATTTCACTCATATATCTTTATTCTTTAAAAAGACAGATTTTTACAACTCTCTCACACCGCCCTTGTCGGCAGAGGTCACCATTGCGGCATAAGCTCTCAACGCTTTCGACACTTTGCGGTCGCGGTCAGCGGGGGTAAAAGCGTCCTTGCCGCGAGCCTCCTCCATGTGACGACGTGTTTCAAGCTCCTCGTCGGAGAGATGGACGTTGATAGAACGCGCCGGTATGTCGATCTCGATTATATCGCCATTGCGAATCAGCCCTATGTTTCCTCCGGCTGCCGCTTCAGGTGATATATGCCCGATGGAGAGTCCCGATGTTCCGCCTGAAAAACGTCCGTCGGTGATGAGCGCGCACTCTTTGCCCAGATGTTTCGACTTGATGTAGCTCGTTGGGTAGAGCATCTCCTGCATACCCGGTCCCCCCTTGGGACCCTCGTAAGTGATGACTACGATATCGCCGCTCACCACCTTGTCGCGCAAAATGCCGTCGACGGCGGCTTCCTGAGAGGTAAACACCTTTGCCGGTCCGCGGAAACGGAAAATGCTTTCATCCACACCCGCCGTTTTCACCACGCATCCGTCAAGAGCGATATTGCCTTTCAACACGGCAAGTCCGCCGTCCTTCACATAGGCATGGTCGAAATCGCGGATGCAACCTTTCTCACGGTCGGCATCGAGTTTGTCATAATAATTGGACTGGCTTCCGAGTTTTAGATTGCGTTCGTTGCAAGGGGCGCTGAGCCACAGGCGGCGAGCCTCCTCGCCGAAGTTCTCTCCTTCGATGGCATACTTGTCAATAGCCTCGCCGAGGGTCATGCGGTCCACGCGCTTCACGGCGGTATCGATAATGCCATGATCGGCAAGCTGCTTCATGATCGATAGGATGCCGCCCGCGCGATTCACGTCCTGAATGTGGAAATGGGAGTTGGGAGCGACTTTACACAACACGGGGGTGACGCGCGACAATCTGTCGATGTCAGCCATGGTGAAGTCGGCTCCGGCTTCGTTTGCCACGGCAAGTAAATGGAGCACGGTGTTGGTCGAGCCTCCCATGGCGATGTCAAGCGTCATGGCGTTGAGCATAGCCTGGCGGGTGGCGATATTGCGGGGCAGAACGCTCTCGTCGCCGTCGTTATAGTAAGCGAAAGTATTCTCCACAATCTGACGCGCAGCCTTGCGGAAAAGCTCCTTGCGGTTGGCGTGAGTGGCAAGGATGGTTCCGTTGCCGGGGAGCGCGAGTCCTATAGCCTCGTTAAGGGAGTTCATAGAATTGGCGGTAAACATGCCTGAGCATGAGCCGCAGGTGGGGCACCCTTTCTGTTCAAGCAGCTTCACCTTGTCATCGCTCACGGAGGTGTCGGCGCTCTCTATCATGATATCGATAAGGTCGACAAACTTTCCGTCGACTTCGCCTGCCTCCATCGGACCGCCCGACACGAATATAGTGGGGATATTGAGTCGCATCGCAGCCATGAGCATTCCCGGGGTCACCTTGTCGCAGTTGGAGATGCACACCATGGCATCAGCCTTGTGGGCGTTGACCATGTATTCGACCGAGTCGGCGATAAGATCGCGCGAAGGCAACGAATAGAGCATGCCGTCGTGTCCCATGGCGATTCCGTCGTCGATAGCGATGGTGTTGAATTCGGCGGCAAAACATCCGAGACTCTCTATCTCCTCTTTAACTATCTGACCTATCTCGTGAAGATGAGTGTGACCCGGCACAAACTGAGTGAACGAGTTCACCACAGCGATAATCGGTTTGCCAAACTGAGATTCTTTCATTCCATTGGCGCGCCACAGCGCTCTTGCGCCAGCCATGCGACGTCCGTCTGTACTTTCGGAGCTCCTTAATTTCATGCTCATTATAATTGCATTTTTATTTATATCATATTAACTGAAATGCCTCCCGGCTCGCTTTTGCGACGGAGAGGCATCGTGTATCGGAATATCATGAACGCTAACAATCACCCCTCCTCGATTCAAGAACGGTAATGACGACAGAAATTAGAGATAGCGACAAAGCGTCAGACATATATTGTACCTTTCAGTTTTTTGTTTGTGACTGCAAATTTATAGCATTTTGCAATAAAACCCAAATTATTTGATAATTATTTTCAATGCAGGGTCAGTAATTCATCCCTACATCACGCCTGAGCTATTGCAGCTTTATGTCTTTTATGTCAATCAGGTGGTGGATTATGGCAAATATGGCAAGCCCCGACTGGGAATGTATCTGCAATTTCGAAGCTATGTTGCGGCGGTGGGTAGTGACCGTGTTGATCGAGAGACAGAGCTCGTCGGCAATCTCCTTATTGGACTTTCCTTTTGCCACACAAACGATTACCTCCTTCTCCCTCTCGCTGAGAGATTCGGGCGACTTCCCGAGGTCAACGCTTTTTTCATGAACCGCCGGAACAGCGCTCGCCTTGGCGACTATGTTCTGCTCAAGTTTTTTCACCGCCGGCACGAGCAGCTTGTTTTCGACCATACAGTGGGACACGAGATCAGCCTGGCAATTGATGATGTCATAGAGCACCGAGTTGAGCGTGTAGTTGTCTTTCTGCCGGTAATGCCTGATTATGATGTCCTTGAGCTCGTTAAGGCGGTCGCCCATGTCAGTGTGGGTCGCTGAATACTCTTCGATGCTGAAATCAGTGTTGCGATTTCCGGCTATAAGTTGCGAAATATACCCGAAAAGGGTTTCATTCTCATACTCCATGTGACGGCGCACCTCAATCACATAGTCGTCAAAATACTTTATCATGAGAAACGCCACGTCGTCGATGCTCGAATTGTTGACGGCGTCGATAAGCTTGCGCCTTATCAACGGGAGATTAAAGTCAAGGAAATAGCTGTGGGCCTTTTTCAGGTATCCCATCAATGAATCGGGCGACACTTCATAGGAAGCCGCCGCTTTTGAGCAAACAAGATTTGCCACGGCGAGAAACGTAGGACAGTCTATGTCGTTTTCCTCACAAACCTCGGCTATTGTGCTGTCGCCGAAACCAAAAGGCACTGAAAAACGGCTTATCACGAGAAGCAATAAGTTGTTATCGTCGATTGCGTCACGCAATCGATCAGTAGAGCGGTATTCCGCCATCTTCTTACCCATATATCAGCAGAAAAAGTAATCTATTTTGGCAAAGTTACTGATAAATCCGCCACCAGGCAATACTCAAATCTGGTGATTTGCGCCACTTCCATGACGCATCAAGCGATCCAATCGCCCTAAAAAGCGTCGGCGTTTACCGTTGCTGTCCTGTAGGGCTGCGGTATCCCGGGTGGCAAACACACAAAAAGCATGGCACCCGGAAATGACGGGAACCATGCTTTCGTGTGCGTATTGCGGAATTATTTCCGCTTATTTCTTGGCGGGATTGATGTCGGCGATTTCAACGTCAAAGATAAGCATCTGGTTGGGACCGATACCTGCCTGCGGCATTCCGTTCACGCCATAAGCGAGGTCGCCGGGGATATAGAGCACATACTTAGCGCCCTTGTTCATCATCTTAAGACCTTCGCCAAATCCGGGAACAACGCGACGCGGGCTGAAATTGCGGGCTTCACCCTTGCTGTCGTCAAACACTGTTCCGTCGGCAAGCGAGCCTTTGTAGATAACTGCCGCCATGTCCTCGTCCTTGATAGCGTCGCCTGAACCCTGGGCAATCACCTTATAGGCGAGTCCGCTCGGAGTAACCTGAACCGAGGGATCCGCCTTGCGGATGGAGTCGATATAAGCTACACCCGCCTCACGGTTTGCCACTGCGTCGGGGGCATTGTTGCGCTCAGCCTCCTTGCGCTCAGCCGCACGCTTCTGTGCCTGCTCCATCATCTGGTTGAGCACCGCCTGCTGCATCGAGATGTCGCCGACCGAGTCAGAGAGGATAGCTTTCTTGAACTGTTTCATGAACATGTCGCGATCGATGCTCACGCCCATTTCAGTATAAAAATACTGGAACTGCTGAGCGAGACGCGCGCCCTGAGCCAATCCTTGCTGGAATGACATGTCGGAAGTGTCGGCGAGAACCGCTGTCGACACTCCGCGTAGAAACGCATCCTTATCCATCTCAGGCATGTGATTGATTTCCTGTGCAAACTGGCTTCCTACAACTACACCAAAAAGGTCAGAAATCGAGTCGTTTGCAGCCTTGTCAGCATCCGCTGCGCCTGAGTTTCCACATGCTGTGGTGGAAAGGAGCATGGCTCCAACGCCGAATGCAAGTAATAAATTCTTCATTTTTTATTGATTAATTTACTTTAATTAGTTCAACATCAAAAATAAGGGTCGAGTTAGGACCGATCACATTTCCGGCTCCGTTAGGACCGTAGGCAAGATTTGACGGAATGAAAAGACGCCATTTAGCTCCTTCTTTCATCATCTGGAGAGCCTCAACCCAACCGGGAATAACCTGAGTGACACCGAAAGTAGCGGGTTCGCCACGCTCAACCGAGCTGTCAAAGACGGTGCCGTCAATCAGCTTGCCGGTGTAGTGAACAGTCACGCGGTCAGTTGCAACAGGCTGCTTGCCGGTTCCCTCGACAAGCACCTCATACTGAAGACCCGACGGAGTTGTCTTGACCTCGGCGCGCTTGCCGTTTTCATCAAGGAACTGCTTTCCGGCGGCTTCGTTCACCTCGCCCATCTTTGCGGCGGCGGCGCGCTGTTCAGCCTCGAGGGCTTCGAAAAAGTTCTTGATTTCAAGCTTTGCTTCGTCATAGGTCATCTTGGGAGCCGCATTGTCAAACACGGCAGCCACACCATCGGCGAAATCTTTGATGTTAAGGGTTTTGATTCCCGAGCTACGGAAATTATTTCCCATGCTCAATCCCAGAGCATAGCTTATGCGATCTAATTTTTCTGATTCCATAATCTTAAAATTTTGGTTATGTTTAATATGTTACAAATTTATGCAGAATATTTGGATTGTCCAAGTCATAACCCCTCAGGCGTTAAGAAAGTTTCAACTTGACCGCCTAAACCTTCTTAACGATTCACAAAATCATTTAATCCGAGGCTTATACCTGTAGCGAGGATGTGTCGCCAAAGAGTTTGTAAAGCTCATCAAAACGCTCAAGCGAGTCGCCGCCATAGCGCGCTATCGAATTGCGAACACGGGTGAAGGGCTTTTTCTCCATCGATCCGCTCTTGGAATAAAATTTGTCGGCATAGCAAATGAGTTTTTCAAGCATCGTCACCGGACAATAGTCCTCGACGGGAAGGTCAAGATCCTGCATCAATATATCCTCCTTGGTGATTCCGGTGCCGGTGTGGCGCTCGGCGACACGTGCCCAAGCCTCGGGAGCGCCTTCGCGTCTCAGAAGCTTTCCGCCGATAACGCCGTGGCGCATATAGGATGCCGCGCCGTGGCAGTGGATGCCCGGAGCGTTCGTGCCGAAAATACCGACGTCATGAAGCATAGCCGCCCCCTCCACGTCAAGAGGGTCAAGACCGATAGCCCTCGTCAGATTTATGGCGAGGGCTAAGTCAGCAACCTGACGGGCATGCTTCATGTAGATGGCACGAAGCTCGTTATCGTCAGGATAATACTTGTCTATGATGGCTTGAAAATCAGTGTTAGCCATCAATCGATAATTGTGTTCCAGTTGTGGATATCTTCCTCTTCGCCAAGCTGGATGCCGCGAAGCTTGTTGTAGAGAGCCGTCACGATGGGACCCGGCTTGCCGTCGTTGCTGACCACATACTTCACGCCGGTGTCGATATCGTCGATTTCAGCCACGGGCGAAGCCACCGCCGCTGTTCCACACGCAGCAGCCTCCTGAATTTCAGCAAGTTCTTCAAGCGGAATGTGGCGCTGTTCAACCTCTATGCCCATGTCGCGGGCGAGCTGCATAAGGCTGTTGTTGGTGATCGAAGGGAGAATCGATTCAGAAGCCGGAGTGATGTACTTGCCGTCCTTAATGGCAAAGAAGTTGGCAGGACCGCACTCGTCGATATACTTCTTCTCTTTCGGGTCAAGATAGAGCACGGCTGAATAGCCCAAGGCGTGAGCCCGCTCGCCGGCATCGAGACTTGCGGCATAGTTTCCGCCCACTTTCCAGCGTCCGGTTCCTTTAGGAGCCACTCGGTCAAATTCGCGCATTATGCATATATTGGTGGGCTTGAATCCTTCCTTGAAATAGGGTCCCACTGGAGTCACGAGAATAAGGAACAGGTATTCCGACGCGGGTTTAACCCCGACCTGAGCCGACATACCGATTTCAAGCGGGCGAATGTAGAGCGACGCGCCGCTGCCGTAGGGGGGAACAAAACGCTCGTTCAGCTTCACCACCTTCTTCACCATTTCAGTAAAAAGCTCCACAGGCACGGGCGCCATCATGATGCCTTTAGCCGACTCGATGATGCGCTTTGCGTTTTCTTCGAGGCGGAACACTCTCACCTTTCCGTCTTTTCCGCGGAAAGCCTTGAGACCTTCGAAAATTTCCTGACCGTAGTGAAGCGAAGTCGCTGCGATGTGCATAGTAACGGTTTCAGACGACGACACTTCGATTTCGCCCCATTTTCCGTTGCGGTAATAGCAACGCACATTATAATCGGTGGGGATATAGCCGAATGACAGATTGCCCCAGTCTAACTCATTATTCATTTTGATTGTGATTTTATTCTTAACACTGCGAATTTACTTATAATTCCCCAATTTTCAAAAATATTTTCTGCCAGCCCGTAACGGGTATGTGCAAAAAGACACCCTGAGATAAAAAAGCGGAGCGCTCAAGAACGCTCCGCAATATTGTCAATCAGTGTCGTCGAGTTCAGGATATCATGCTTTTTTCTTCGCCTTGCTGCCAAACGTGATGTTCAAACCGAAGTTGACCGACGCATTCAAGTTGCCCACAGGAACAAACTGGGGAGTCACCTTGAATATCTGGAAATCGGAGCCGAGGAAGAGGTTCACGCCCTTGGGATGGAAATTGAGAATCCAGCCGAATGATGAACCGAATGAAGAAAGAGCATAGTTGACCGACGCGTCAAACCATCCCACCGGAGTTACATTAGCCGAGAGACGAGCCTCGGTCCATGAATAGTGTCCGTTGATGCGCTGAGTGAACAGCAAGCCGCCTTTGACCATGCGGGCATAAGGAATGGTGTACATACCGCCCAAGGTGATGGTGGCACCTATGCCCGACACTCTCGAGCCAACCTTGCCTTCACGATGAAATTCCACGCTTTCCTCAAACTGGTCGCCAAGGTCGTCAAGCTGCTGGTTAAGTTTTTTATCCTCATAGTCAGGGTCGTCCTTGTCAAGAGCCACGTCATGGAATCCTTCAAAAGTCCATGATGCCTTGGAAGTCTTCGCATGATGATTGTTGGACCATGACATAAAAGCCAAGTCGGTAACTGCCGCCGAAAGTTCAAGATCGGGGAGCAGCTGATAGGTGGCTCCGAGATCAAGTCCCATTCCGAAGCCGCTTAGTCCGAACTTGTCATAATCCACATTATCCCAGTCAATGAGAGTGGCTTCGCTGGGATTGTCAGCCTTGCCTGATTCACCCTTGGTGGGCACTTTAAGACCGGAACCGGCTGCAATATTGAGCTCGCCGTCGGCTTTCACCTCCCAGATTTCGTTGCTCAGCGTCACGTCCATATTGCTGATGCGAGCATTGACATTGCCCACGCCGAGGAGCACCTTCAACTTTGCTCCGGCACGCAGCTTCTCATCGATTTGACGCGAATGTCCGAATCCCATCTCAACGATTTCCGACGCCTCGATGCCGAGATTTTTGAAATTATAGTGAGTGTCCTCCTTAGTCTGACCGAGCTTCATGAAAGTGAACAGATCCTTAGGCAGCGACAGGCTCATTGATTGGCGCGAGCTCAACGTGAAAGTGTTGTATCCCCCCATTCCGCGGAATCCGAATGAAAGAATCATCAGGTCAAGATTCTCGTTGATGTGGTTCATTCCCTTTAACTTGCCGAGGAATTTGCCCGATTTCACGTCAGGGCTCATGAAAGTGGTGAGCTCCCCGTTTTTGGTGGGATACAGGAATGTGCTTAAGCCCACATTGGAGTTTACGGTCACATTCAGGTTGCCGAGCCCGGGAAACGCCACATAGCTGCGTTCAGGCGCGAACGCCGGGTTTATCATGTGGCGGTAAGTGTAGCCTTCAAGGAAATATCCTGTGCGCAAAGCGTTCTGAGCCGACAGTGTCGTCATGCCGGCAACGCCGATAACAACTGCTGATATAAAGGCTTTAATATATTTCATAGCTGATAATTACTTTAGTTGGTGATTAATTGAGATCTATTGTCACTCCCCCTTTGATAGTTAAAGAGATGTTGGTGAATTTCATGCTCTGCTGATCATTGAGAGTAGCGCCTGATGTGGGCGATGTGGCATGAAACAGATACTCTATGCCGTCGAGTCCGTCAAGATTCTTGCCTATGCCTTTCAGCTCTATTGTAAGTTTTGACGTGGCGGGACTGGCGATTGTTCCGCCGCCTATCTCACCGTCGATGTTTACTTCGACCGTGGCAGAATAGCCTTGCTTGAAGATGGGTGTCACCTCAGGCTTAAGCACCAACGGAATAGTATTTTCAGCTTCAAGGTTGATGACTACCGTGTTGAAATTGTAGTCCTTGAGGTCCTCGTCCCAACCGTCGTCACTGTCGGAATAGGTGAATCTCAGTTCAGGTCCGAAAGATAGCGGAGCCACCACCTCGTTGTCGATTTCAAATTCATAGCTCCTGCCAAGTTCAAACACGGCGGGCTGCTGCGCCACTGCGGCGTTGCACTCTATGCGAATCTCGTCGGGAATGACGCGAATCACGTTTGACAGTTCGGGAACCACCACGTTTGTCCAGCCGCTGATGCCACCGAGACGCGAAACACATATCTTATTGACACCTGGATTTACCACTATGCGGTTGTCACCGCCGATTGTCACCGTGCTTCCGCTCACAGGGGCGTTCTCGACATAGCCTGTAAGAGTAGCGTCAACGTCGACAACCACGTTTGAAGTATTGTTTATCGTCAAGAAGATGCACGGATTGTTTATGTCGAGCACACTATCGTCGCCGCGAAGGAAATCAGGAATATCGGTGATGGCAAACTCGATATTGTCGATGTTTATGTCGGGGTTGACAATACCGGTTGCGCTGACAATCTTTGCCGATGAAATTGTCGACTCGGTCACGATTTCAAGCTTAGGCGCTGTGCCGCCAACAATGCCTGAAGCGTCGATAGAAAGAGTTCCGGTGGTCTTGATAGGCGCGATGAAATGGAAATTATGGTTTGCGTCAAGACCCTGGGAGCCCAAAACGATTCTGGATATCTTCACCGGCAAAGTGAATCCTGCGGCAGAAACCGCTTTATCGGCAGTAAACACTATCGAATGGTTATCGCGCACTTCACAGTAATCGGCAGCTGTCGCAAGCTCAACGGTGAAAGCGGGGTCGAAATCTATCGTAAAGCCACTTTCTATCACCAGATCGCCATTATAATTAGTGGCGAGGAAGCTCAAGCCGAAATAAAGGCTGATGTCGGTGGTAACCTCCGAGATGCTGACTATAGCCGGATCTATATTATCTTCCGAAAGATTCACGGAGTTGTCAAATGGAGGAAGCCCGCGGTCCCATTCAGAATCAGCGGCATTGTCGCCGATAATCACTTTAAGTTTTCCTCCCGGAACCTGTATGTCCGAAGGTATTACCGGAAAATTCACTTCGTCGACATAGCGGTTGCCGTTCAACTGGCTGAGGTTCACCTCATCAATCTTAAAAGTGGAAGAAGTGGGGTCGCCCGCCACTCTCAGCGCGTAATCCCCGTTAGCGTCAGGCTTTATTGAAGAATCATCGTCAAGATCAAGAATTTTCGCCAGTGTGTAGTTTGAAGTGCTGCTTGACGGAATGGTGAGCATATTTCCTCCCACTCCAACAGTCATGTCAATATCTTTATCAAGATCATAATCATCGTCGACACAACCTTGAACAACACCTCCAAGCAACAATAACGAGCCCCACACGGCACCTCTGCAAAATAATTTATTCATAGATGTGGTTTATAATTTAAGTGTTTCGCTCGCAAAGGTATAAAAAAATTTAATAAAAGTATATTACGCTTAAGGAAATAATTAATAATTCGTAAATTTACACCTCAAAAACAATACACATTCATGAAATATCTGTCAAAAATACTAATATTCGGCTTAATAGCTTCAATCTTTGCCTCATGCGACAACGTGAAACCGTTTCGCTCTCTGCAAGGTATGGTGTGGAACACAATGTATCACATCACCTATTCATCCAATGTCCCCCTCGACGACTCAATCCAATTAGTGATGAGGCAGGTGGAGCAATCGCTTTCAGTGTTCAACGACTCCTCGATAGTGAGCCGCATAAATCGCGGAGATTCAATCGAGGTAGACTCGCTGTTTGAAAAAGTGTTTGTCGAATCCCAACGCATAAATCTCCTGAGCAACGGAGCGTTCGACCCGACAGTGGGACCGCTCGTGGAATTATGGGGTTTCGGGAAAAACAAAGATGTGCCGACCACCCCCGACGCCGCCACGATCGACTCGGTAAGAGAATCGGTGGGCATCATGGAATGCTCGGTCGACAACGGGATTGTGACCAAGAAATCAGCCGACACAAGATTCAATTTCAGCGCCATCGCCAAGGGATATGGCTGCGACATGATTGCCGACATGATGCGACGCAACGGAGTAAAGAGCTACATGGTGGAGATTGGCGGCGAAATCGCCCTAAACGGCAAGAGCCCCCACGGGGGAATGTGGCGCATAATGGTTGACGCACCCATCGAAGACAACGACTCGATAATCCACGAACAGATGGCGGTCATCGAAGTCGATTCATGCGGCATAGCCACCTCGGGCAATTACCGAAACTACCACATTGTTGACGGCAACGTGATGGGACACTCCATCGACCCGTTCACGGGACGCCCGGCTATAACCACTATTCTTTCGGCAACGGTCATCGCTCCGCAGTGTGTCACCGCCGACGCGCTCGCCACCGCCTGCATGATCATGCCGCTCTGCGACGCAGTGGCGATGATTGAGAAAATCCCCGGGGCATCGGCTCTGTTCGTGACTGCCGACACCGACAACAAGTGGGCGCTCCACACCACTTCACGCTTCCCCAAGATATTAAAAAATTAGCCCGATCGGTCTTTTGCGACCAACCGGGCTAACCCTTAGCCTGTTTTCAAAGGCTGTTTCTTATTTCAATTTTGCCTGAATTTCCTTGGTTGCCTCCTCGTAGCCGGGCTTTTCAAGAAGAGCGAACATATTCTTCTTGTAAGCTTCGACGCCGGGCTGATTAAACGGATTCACGTCAAGGATGTAGCCTGAGATACCGCAAGCGAGCTCAAAGAAGTAGATGAGCTGACCGAGATACTCCTCGTTCAATTCAGGAAGAGTGATGCGGATATTGGGCACGCCGCCGTCAACGTGAGCGATGCGGGTTCCGAGTTCAGCCATCTTGTTGACCTCATCCACTCTCTTGCCGGCGATATAATTAAGTCCGTCAAGGTTAGCTTCATCCTGAGGAATTTCAACTTTATGCTTAGGAGCCTCAACCGAGATAACGGTTTCAAAGATTGTGCGCTCGCCATCCTGAATCCACTGACCCATTGAGTGAAGGTCGGTCGAGAAGTCGACAGCCGCAGGGAAAATGCCCTTCTTGTCCTTACCCTCGCTCTCGCCATAAAGCTGTTTCCACCATTCGCCGAAGTAATGGAGCTTGGGATGGTAGTTCACGAGAATTTCAGTCTTCTTGCCTGCGCGGTAAAGAAGGTTGCGGGTTGCGGCATATAGCTCGCAGATGTTGTCGTCGCTCGCAGTGAGGGTGTCATGCTGCATGTCGAGAGCGCCCTTCACAAGCTGCTTGATGTCAAAGCCGGCAACAGCGATAGGAAGAAGACCCACTGGAGTCAGCACTGAGAAACGTCCGCCCACATTGTCGTCGATGACGAAAGTCTTGTAGCCCTCCTCGGTGGCAAGTTGGCGTAGAGCGCCCTTCTTGGCGTCGGTGATGGCGACGATGCGCTTGCAAGCCTCAGCCTTGCCGAGCTGGCGCTCAAGCTGCTCCTTGAGAAGGCGGAAAGCGATAGCGGGCTCGGTAGTGGTTCCTGACTTGGAAATCACGATGATACCGAATTTCTTATCCTTGAGGAAGTTTTGCAATTCCGAAAGATAGTCTTCGCCAATATTCTGACCGGCAAAAAGAATTTTGGGAGCTCCGGGCTGAACCGGCTTATAATATTCAAATGAGTCGCTCAACGCCTCGATGACAGCCTTAGCTCCGAGATAAGAACCGCCGATGCCGATCGAGATAACATAGTCGCAGGTGTTGCGCAAGTCATTTGCCACTGCGATAATTTCGTCAAGGTCATGCATGGGAGTGCGTTCGGGAAGATCGAGCCAGCCGAGAAAATCATTTCCGGCGCCTGTTCCTGATTTAAGTTTTTCAAGAGCCGGAACGGCTGCTGACTGCTCAAGAGCATGAACATCATCCAGCGAAATCACAGAGAGAGCTGAATTGATGTCTACTTGAATTTTTTTCTTCATATCTAAGTTTTTTAGTGATTGTATGGTATTATTTTGCTATTGGTTATTCAAACTCGTTGCTCATCCGCTCGATTGTGCGGGCTATCGGGCACTTGCAGTAAAGAGTGTCATACACGCTGTCAAGAATGGGCATTCTCACCCGGTACTTCTCGTTTATTTCGTGCATGCACTTTGTGCCGTAGTAGCCCTCGGCTACCATCTCCATCTCCATCATAGCTCTTTTGACCGATATGCCTCTGCCTATCATGGTGCCGAAATTATGGTTGCGCGAAAAGCGCGAATAAGAGGTCACAAGCAGGTCTCCGAGATACACCGAGTCGCTTATGCACCTTTGACCCGGCACCACAGCGCCGATGAAGCGCGCCATCTCGCGGATGGAGTTGGATATCAGAATCGCCTGATAATTGTCGCCGCCCTTGAATCCGTGAACCATTCCCGACGCGATCGCATAGACATTTTTAAGCACTCCGGCATATTCTATTCCGCGCACGTCGGTCGACAACAGCGTCTTCATCTTCTTGCCGTTAAGCAAGTCGGCAAACCGGCGGGCGTTCTCTATATCCTGACACGCCACGGTCAGATAGCTCAGTCGCCCGAGAGCTACCTCCTCGGCATGACAGGGACCCGACACGACGATAACATTATCGGCTTTCACATTCCACTTCATTTCGAGATAATCGCTGATAAGCTCGTTTTCATCAGGAATGATGCCCTTCGTGGCGACAACCACCGTCTTGCCCGAAATATCGGTGTCAAGTTTGGCGAGATGATCTTTAAAATAAGGCGACGGCATCGCCATCAACAGAGTGTCGGCTTGGCGGCAAGCCTCGTTGATGTCGCTGTAGAAGCGTATGCGGTCAATGGGAAATTCCACATCCGAGAGATAAGCGGGGTTATGCCCGAGACGCTTGAATTCTTCAATTCGGTCGTCACGGCGCATATACCAGATTATCTCGCTGCAATTGTACAGGAGAATCTTGGCAAGGGCGGTTGCCCATGAGCCGCCGCCCATTACAGCTATTTTTCTTCCACCGCAGCTATCCATGCCTTTATATCTTCCTGTGTGGGATTTTTAAGTTCAAGTTTAAATTTCTTGTTCAAACCGCAAAGGTCCTGGAAAAGTTTTCCGGGGTTAGCGCCGGCAAGCTGCGCCACGGTCATGAAGCCCGCCTTCTGCAGCGGAGCCACCCATTCCTCAGGCACGCCGATTGCAGTGTAAGCCTCAGCCTTGTCTCGCTGCTGAACCTTCTCAGGACGCATCTGCGGGAAGAGAAGCACCTCCTGGATGGTGGTCTGACCGGTCATGAGCATGACAAGACGGTCCATTCCGATACCCATTCCCGATGTGGGGGGCATTCCATATTCAAGAGCGCGGATGAAGTCCTTGTCGATAATCATAGCCTCGTCGTCGCCCTTCTCGGCAAGACGCATCTGCTCAACAAAGCGCTCATACTGGTCGATGGGGTCGTTAAGCTCAGAGTAAGCGTTGGCAAGCTCTTTTCCGTTCACCATTAGCTCAAAACGCTCGGTCAGCTCGGGATTGTTGCGGTGACGCTTGGTCAAAGGCGACATCTCGATAGGATAGTCAATGATGAAAGTGGGCTGGATGTAATTGCCCTCACACTTTTCACCGAATATCTCATCGATAAGCTTGCCCTTACCCATTGTCTCGTCGACCTCGATTCCAAGACCGGTTGCCACTTCGCGAAGCTGGGTCTCGTCCATGCCTGTGATGTCGATGCCGGTGTGCTCCTTGATAGCGTCGATCATAGTGATGCGCTTGAACGGAGCCTTGAAGCTGATGGTATTGTCGCCGACCTTGACCTCGGTGGTGCCGTTCACTTCAAGACAGATGCGCTCAAGCATCTTCTCGGTGAAATCCATCATCCAGTTATAGTCCTTGTAGGAAACATAGATTTCCATGCAGGTAAATTCAGGATTGTGGGTGCGGTCCATACCCTCGTTGCGGAAGTTCTTAGAGAACTCATAGACACCCTCGAAACCACCCACGATAAGACGCTTCAGATAAAGCTCGTCGGCGATGCGCAGATAAAGCGGAATGTCGAGCGCGTTATGATGGGTGATGAACGGGCGCGCCGCAGCTCCTCCCGGTATTGACTGAAGGATAGGGGTCTCCACCTCCATGTAGCCATGCTCGTTGAAATAATTGCGCATGGAATTGAACACCTTGGTGCGCTTGATAAAGATGTCCTTCACCTTGTCGTTGACCACAAGGTCGACGTAGCGGCGACGGTAGCGGAGCTCCGGATCATCAAAAGCGTCATAGGTCACACCGTCCTTAACCTTCACGATGGGAAGCGGACGCAGCGACTTGCCGAGAACGGTGAGTTCCTCGGCATGCACGGAAATTTCGCCTGTCTGGGTGCGGAACACATATCCTTTAACCCCCACGAAATCTCCTATATCAAGCAGTTTCTTGAACACGACGTTGTATAAATCCTTATTTTCACCGGGACAAAGTTCGTCACGGCTTATATACACCTGGATGCGTCCGCATGAATCCTGAAGCTCCATGAATGAAGCCTTGCCCATGATGCGGCGGCTCATGATTCTGCCCGCCACACACACCTGGCGGCGCGGAGCGTCGTCACTGAAATTCTCTTTAATTTCGGTGGTATGGGCGTCTACCGGATAAAGGGCGGCAGGATAAGGATCAATGCCCATTTTGCGCATTTCGTCGAGACTGCCTCGACGCACTATCTCTTGTTCACTTAGTTCAAGTAGGTTCATATCTATCGCAATTTATCAAAATCTTCGCAAATGTACAATTTTTAAGCCACTTTTCCATTATTTCTGCCCTCAAAACGCCTAAAAATCATGGAAAAATAAGCGCCTCGCCGCGGGAAAACGACTCTCCCGCCGTAAAAAATCATCCCCGAAGCGCTATCGCCTCGGGGATGAAACTTATTCCACACCCACTGAAAAGCGGGTTAACACTGCTATTTATCAGTCGATAATATCAAATCCGGTGTACTTGCGGAGCACTTCGGGCACTACGATTCCCTTGTCGGTCTGATAATTCTCGAGGATAGCCGCCATGATGCGCGGAAGCGCGAGAGCCGAGCCGTTGAGAGTGTGACACAAGCGGGTCTTCTTGTCTTCTCCGCGGTAACGGCACTTAAGGCGGTTTGCCTGATAGGTCTCAAAATTAGACACCGACGAAACTTCGAGCCAACGCTCCTGCGCTGCCGAATAAACCTCGAAGTCAAATGTGATTGCCGAGGTGAACGACATGTCACCGCCGCAAAGACGCAGGATGTGCCAGGGCAATCCGAGTTTTTCAAGCAGACCCTGGACATGGTCCTTCATCTCTTCAAGAGCGGCATAGGAATTTTCGGGCTTCTCGATGCGCACGATTTCCACCTTGTCAAACTGATGCAGACGGTTGAGACCGCGCACGTCCTTGCCATAGCTTCCTGCCTCGCGGCGGAAACAAGCCGAGTAAGCGCAGTTTTTCACCGGAAGCTGCGAGTCGTTTAGAATCACGTCGCGGTAAATATTGGTGACGGGAACCTCGGCTGTGGGAATGAGATAGAGGTTGTCTTCGTTCACATAGTACATCTGACCCTCTTTGTCGGGAAGCTGACCTGTGCCGTAGCCCGATGCTTCGTTGACAACATAGGGGGGCTGTATTTCAATATAGCCGGCTTTGCCTGCCTCATCGAGGAAGAACTGGATAAGAGCGCGCTGCAAGCGGGCGCCTTTTCCTATATAAACCGGGAAACCGGCTCCGGTGATCTTAACGCCCAGGTCAAAGTCTATGATATTGTATTTCTTTGCAAGATCCCAGTGAGGGAGAGCGTTTTCAGGAAGCGCGGGCATCGGTCCGCCGGTCTTTTCAACCACATTGTCGGCAGCTGTTTTCCCTTCGGGAACCATCTGGCACGGCACATTAGGAATGGTGAGCAGAATGTTGCGTATCTCGGTTTCCGTGCGCGCAACTTCGTCGGCTATCGCCTTTTGTTCCTCTTTCAGCGCGGCAACGGTAGCCTTGATTTTCTCAGCTCCCTCTTTGTCGCCCTCTTTCATCAATTTGCCTATAGAAGCGGCGAGTTTATTCAGTTCCGCCGCCTTAGTATCGCTTGACAGCTGAGCCTGGCGGCGTTTTGTGTCAAGGTCAAGAATCTGTTCAATCGCTTCCTTGCCGTCGAAACCTTTGACAGCAAGACGCTCAACTATGTGTTGAGGATTTTCTTTGATTTGTTGTATTGTAAGCATCTTTTCCTACTTATGCTAATAATTCTTTAACTTTTGCAGAAATAGCCTTCCCCTCGGCGCGTCCGGCAAGCTCCTTGGAAGCCACGCCCATCACTTTGCCCATCTCCTTTGCCGAAGTGGCTCCAACGCGGGCAATGATGGCTTTAAGCTCGGCGGTAAGCTCCTCCTCGGTCAACTGCTTGGGAAGATACTCCTCGATGATAGCAGCCTGGGCAAGCTCTTCGGCGGCAAGCTCAGGACGGTTCTGTCCCTCATAAATCTGGGCGCTCTCCTTGCGCTGCTTCACCATCTTCACGAGAATCTTTGTCGCTGTGTCGTTGCTGAGATTGCCGTCAGCTCCGGGAGCTGTCTTAGCCTCAAGAAACTCTTTTTTCACACCTCTTAAAGTGTCAAGACGCACACGGTCTTTGGCAAGCATTGCCGATTTGATATCGGCGCTGATCTGGTCAAACAATTCCATTGTTTTGTCATTTATTTTCTGCGAAATTACAAATAATTATGCAAATTAACTGACAATCGTCCCAAAAATGCGCCATTAAAATGCGCCCACATGGACTGAATTTGTTAAATTTGCATCTCTTAGACAATTTTGACGGCTATGCGACCAATTTTTCTTATAGGATATATGGGGTGCGGCAAATCTACTCTGGGCCGCACCGTCAGCGCCATGACCGGAATACAATTCATCGACCTCGACTCATATATCGAGGGGCGGTTCCGCATGACGGTCAGCGCCTTATTCGCCGAAAGAGGAGAAGACGGATTCCGTGACATCGAGCGTGCCATGCTCCATGAAGTGGGCGAATTTGAGAATGTGCTCGTGGCGTGCGGAGGAGGAACTCCCTGCTTCTTCGACAACATGGAATGGATGAACGCCCACGGCACCACCGTGTTTCTCGACACTTCGATCGACAAGCTGTTCGCCCGATTGAAGCGGGGAAAACACAAACGCCCCCTCATCGCCGATAAAAACGACGACGAACTGCTCGAATTCATAAACCGAGCGTTGGAAGGGAGAATGGCTCACTATTCTAAGGCTGCTGAAGTGTTCAAGTCCGACATGCTCGACAATGAAGCCGAGAAATCCCACACAGCGCAGCGATTTATTGACCAATTCAATATCACCCCGGTATGAACGACCCCGTTATGACGCCTCAGCCCCAGCCGGTCGAGGTGGCTGAAAAAAATAAGAAACTTGTCATTGGACTACCCGCATCGCTTTCGCCCTCTGAACGCCGCTTTCCTCTCACCCCCGAAGCGGTGGCGATTATGATTGATAACGGCTACCGTGTGAAGCTCGAAGAAAACGCCGGAGCTTCAATACAGTACACCGATATGCAGTACATGAAAGCCGGAGCCGAAGTCGTGTCGCGCAAAGAGGCTTTCGCCTGCGACATCGTCATCTATATTCCCGCCATAACCACCGCCGAAATAAGCATGATGAAACGAAACGCCGTTCTGATGTCGCTCTTTCATGCAGGCAAAAACGCTCAGGACACATTCAAGGCGCTTATTAAACGCAACATCGTGTATATCGCAATCGACCTGATTTGCGATGCCGACGGCAACGCTCCGTTTGCCGACATTCTTGCCGAAGTCGACGGTAGAGCCACGATAGCTCTCGGCTCGGCGATGCTCATAGGTCCCGACTTCGGAAAGGGGATTCTGCTTGGAGGAGTGTCGGGAATCGTACCATGCGAAGTCACCATCATCGGTTCGGGAATAGCGGCGTGCGCGGCGGCTTCGTCAGCTATCGGCATCGGAGCCACGGTCAGAATGTTTGACAACGACATCTACCGCTTAAGACGCGCGCGGCAAATCGCAGGACCGGGACTCATCACATCGGCGCTCCACCCCAAAGTGCTTGGCGGCGCCCTGCGCAGCGCCGACATTGTAGCCGTGACCCCCACGGCAAACCGTTGCGTGATAGAAGCCGAGGATGTCAACATTATGAAGTCGGGAGTGATAATCATGGACCTCACCGGCGACGAATCCCTCACCTTCCCGTCGCTTCCGCAGATACCCATATCTACCGGAGTGCCGCCCAAGCCCGCCAAGGGGGGAAGAGTGTGTTTCACCTCTATCGGAAACGCCGTGCCGCGAACTGCGGCGATGGCGCTCAGCAACACTTTCATCGCCACTCTCGACGAGATCATGCGCTGTGACGGCATAACCAACTGCCTGAGAATGCACGGCGGCATTCAGAAAGCTGTAATCACTTTCTTCGGCAAGCTCGTGAATCACCGTGCCGCGCGCGAAGCCGACATGCGCGCCATTGACATCCACATTCTTCTAAACTGCTCTTGAAACATGGCTCACAGAAAATTTTACGTCGTTTGGGTTGGACATAGCCCCGGCATATATGATAGCTGGGAGGAGTGCAAGGCTCAGGTGGAGAATTTTCCCGGAGCGCGCTTCAAGTCATTTGCCTCTCAGGACGAGGCGACCGCTGCATACCGCGGCGATCCCGCCGACGAGATGTATGCCCTCCGGGCTATAGCCTCGCGTTCAAAACAGGTTGTGAACTATTCGATGTTTCCCGAAATAAGAACCGACGCCATCGCAGTCGACGCCGCTTGCGCCGGAAATCCCGGGAAGATGGAGTATCGGGGCGTGGAAGTGGCGACGGGCAATGAAATTTTCCATCTTGGTCCGCTTGACGACGGAACTAACAACGTGGGCGAATTTCTGGCGCTGGTCCATGCGCTGGCGCTGTGCAAGAAAAACGGCGACACCTCGACACCGATTTATTCCGACAGCCGCACCGCGCAGTCATGGGTGAAAAGAAGAAAAGCCAAGACAAGCCTGGCTCCCACTCCGCGAAATGCGAAAATATTTGAACTTATACAACGCGCCGAATACTGGCTTGCCAATAACACCCCCGTCAATCCCATCCTTAAGTGGGACACTGAGTCGTGGGGAGAAATTCCCGCCGATTTCGGGCGAAAGTGAATAAACGCCCCTGTATCAGTCGGGCTTCACGAGCGCCATGCCGCGTTCAATCGCAGCCTCATTCAAGGCTATCAAATGGTGGTGGCGTTCGGGAAGGGTCTTCTTAAGCCCTTTGATCACCGCTTCCATCGGCACGAGTTCCTTTATGCCGAGCAATGCGCCGAGCACAACCATGTTATAGGTTTTTGAATTGCCCATTCCAAATGTTGCCTCCATCGCATTCACTTCATGAATCTTAATATCGGAGCGCTCGGGACGGCGATGAATGCCATAGGAATCATAGATGAGCGTGCCGCCGGGCTTCACGTGTGACTCAAACTTGTCAAGGCTCTGCTGATTGAGCGCCACGACTGTATCATAGCTGTCAAGCACCGGAGAGCTGATGGGAGAATCGCTGAGAATCACAGTGACGTTGGCGGTTCCTCCACGCTGTTCAGGTCCATAAGCCGGCATCCAGGTCACCTCAAGCCCGTCCATAAGAGCCGCATATGCAAGAATTTTGCCCATTGAGAGCACACCCTGTCCGCCGAATCCGGCTATAACGATTTCCTCTTTCATTCTTCTGTGGTGTTTTTTATATCCCCGAGCGGATATTTGACAAACATATTTTCAACCATCCACTTGTTGGCATCGGCAGGCGACATCTTCCATCCCGAAGCGCACGTGCTCACGACTTCCACTACCGACGTCCCTAGCCCCTTCATCGAATTAAGAAACGCCTTCTTAATCGCATTCTTGGTTTTTCTAACGCACGCCGGATTGTGGACCGCCTGGCGGGTCACATAACAGGTTCCGTCGAGTTCGGCGAATATGTTGCTTATCTTGAGGGGAAATCCGTTAAGGTCAACACGACGTCCGTAAGGGGTGGTACTGGTCTTCATTCCCTCGAGAGTAGTGGGAGCCATCTGTCCTCCGGTCATGCCATATATACCGTTATTGATGAAAATAATGGCTATGTTCTCGCCTCGGTTTGCGGCGTGGATAGACTCGCAGGTGCCTATGGCGGCAAGGTCGCCGTCGCCTTGATAAGTGAACACCATCAGGTCGGGACGCAAGCGCTTGACAGCGGTGGCAATCGCGGGAGCGCGTCCGTGAGCTGCCTCTATCCAGTCGACATCCACATATCGGTAGGCAAACACAGCGCAGCCCACAGGAGCAATGCCCACAGTTTTGTCTTCAAGCCCAAGCTCTTCAACCACTTCGGCAATCAGCTTGTGAACCACTCCGTGGCTGCAACCGGGACAATAGTGCATCGTCTCGTCGGTAAGCAACTTCGGGCGTGAATAAACTTTATTCTCAGGTTTTACTATTTCGTTGATATCCATTGTGACAAAACCTAAATGTTAAGAATTAGCCTCGGGAAACCTGTCGAAGAATGCGTCAAGCACTTCCTGAGGATTTGGAACGATTCCTCCGAGTCGTCCGAAGTGGTAAACCGGGACTCTGTCATGACACGCCAGCCTCACGTCTTCAATCATCTGACCGGCGTTCAGTTCCACCACAAGGATGCCTTTAACGTGGGAAGAGATGCGTTCAATCTCGGCGGACGGGAAAGGCCACAAAGTGATCGGTCTTAAAATTCCGAGTTTGACACCCCGTGAGCGCGCCACTTCGACGGCTTTCTGACATATACGGGCTATAGAGCCGAATGCCACCAATAGATAGTCGGCATCCTCGATGTCATAGGTCTGGAATCTCACTTCGTTCTCCTCTATGACACGATATTTTTCCTGAAGACGGTCATTTATAACCTCCATTGCGGCAGGTTCGAGTTCAAGTGTGGTCACTATATTCCTGTCGCGGAACGACGGCTTGCCGGTGACAGCCCAGGGACATTGACGCGCCACTTCCTCGTTGGTGCGTCGCGCGCGCTGCGGCGGAAGCACCACCTTTTCCATCATCTGACCAACGATTCCGTCGGCGAGGATTATCGCGGGAGTGCGGTATTTAAACGCCAGGTCAAATCCCAGGAAAACGAAATCAGCCATCTCCTGCACCGAAGAGGGGGCAAGAGTTATCAAGCGGTAGTCGCCGTGACCGCCACCCTTCGTAGCCTGAAAATAATCGGCTTGCGAAGGCTGTATGGTGCCAAGACCGGGACCGCCTCTCATGACATTAATTATAAGCGCCGGCAGTTCGGCAGCCGCAATATAGCTTATCCCCTCCTGCTTAAGGCTCACGCCCGGCGAAGAAGAGGAGGTGAACACGGCTTTACCGCAAGAGGCGCCTCCGTAGACCATGTTGATGGCGGCGACTTCGCTTTCTGCCTGGAGCACCACCATTCCGGTAGTTTCCCAAGGCATTTGCTCCTCAAGAGTTTCAAGCACTTCGCTCTGAGGCGTGATCGGATAACCGAAATATCCGTCGGCTCCATATCTTATGGCTGCATGGGCTATCGCCTCATTGCCTTTCATCAGTCTTGTTTCTTCCATCTTTTTTTGCTCTTGATTGCCGCCTAACGTTCCACCTTTCGATACACCTCAATACAACCGTCGGGACACACAATGGCACAACTGGCACATCCAATACAGGCATCAGCATTCAACATATAGGCATAATGGTAACCGCGATTATTAACTTCATTGGGCTGGAGAGCAAGCACATCGGCAGGACAAGCTACGACACACAAGTCGCAACCTTTACATCTCTCCTCGTCGACAACTACTGCGCCTTGTATTTTTGACATTGTTATATTTTTTGAATGTGTTGTGGAAAACTCCGAGACAAATATACGGAAAAAATGTTATTAAACATAACTTTTTACAAGTAGTTAACTTATTGCACACAAGCACAAACAATGTGCTTGTGTGCCGTAGCGCCCTGACTTGCCAAGCTCTATGAGCAATATAAAGCCGTCAGGCTCCCCGCCGAAACGGGAAGCCTGACTATATCTGAGCTTCAAGACACGCTAATTTATGATGATTTTTACAGGCGCTTGCGACGAGCCGGTCGACAGCAGATAGCACCCGGCGGGCAACGAGCCTACAGCATAGGAAGAGGCGCGGTGTTTTATCTCGCGCAGCTTCTGCCCGGCAAGATTATAGAGAGCGATACCGTCAACCTCCGCCCCGAGCCTTATGACTCCGCCCGAATAGGAAGCCGTGACGTCACGATTGAAAACATCGCTATCAATGATTGCGGTTGAAAGTATATTCACGCGATAAACACCCATTCCACCGTTTCCCGCATACATCACGAGCCGCCCTCCTCCGGTCGACACCGTGGCTCGGCTATAAGACTCGTCGGGGATATAGAGAACCTGACACGACTGATAGCGGTTGGTGGACAATCCTGTGTCTCCTCCAAGCAGCCACACTTTTTTATGATTCGAGAAATCGTCGGTGACCGACGGAGTGGACACGATCTGCACCCCGGTGCCGCGCGTGGCGTCTATCCCTTGACCGTAGGCAAGAAATTGCATATCCTCCACCTTGAAAGTCGACACGCCCGCCGGCATAGGGAAAGTTTTGGTGACCATGCTTTCGCAATTGCCGAAATGCCCTATGACTTCGCAGGAACTCCCGGCAACGAATCGATACAGCATAGGAGAGATCCACGGATCGGAGGTCTGCGCCGGAGCGGAATGGAAATAGAAGCAGTCATTACCCACCGGAGTGATGTGGCTGTAAAATTCATCGATGTTGAACTGGCTCTCCGCCGCGTCAAGCGATTTCACATAATCGACATAGGAAACACTCTTCTCTGCCTTAGAGCCGCTGACCGACCAACGCCACACGGGCATCTTGCCGCCACCTTGAATATTTACCTTCAATGCTCCTCCATGGGAATAATCCACGCCATACATTTTGAAATTCCCGCTCTTTATGCTCCCCTCTACCGTGAGGTCAAGAGGACGCGCCGACGAACGGTCATCCGAGCGGTCATCCTCCATCTGGAAAACAAGTGTCGGGGTCACGCTTTCCGTGTCTACCGAAACATTGTCAAGATTCAGCGTGTAGAGATTTATCTGTGTCACATATCTCTTCTCGCTCTGATTGCAGATAGTGAAAAAATATGGAGTGCCGTCGTCATCGGTTTTTATCCAGTTCATGGCATAGGTTAGCATCCAGTTGCCCGATTCAAAACCATTCACAGGGTCAGGAGCGCGCACCCACAGCATCGGCAGCTCCTCGCCGGTGAGCAAGTCATATCTGACGAGCCACAGACGCGTCTGGTCAGTTTTCCAGCCCGAAATATATCCCGAGCTTCCGCGGGCAATGTAAGCTATGTCGTTTTTCACCACCATGCTCTGATTGGGCGTGAAAACATCAGCCGATATGTCATTCTGGTTATCGTGGGGATAGTCGATCATCTTCGCCACCCTGTTGCCGGTATTGACCGAGCGGAACCACACCGACTTCAACTGCATGGTCTTTCCTACGCCCAGCTCCACTTCATCAAAGGCAGTAGCGTCTTCAAGCGGCTCATAGGGCTCCACCTCCTTCTCACCGTAGGTCACTGTGCGATCCATCCCATAATAATAAGTGCCGTTCTCAAATATGCGCCAATAATAAGTGCCGTTGACACGATTGGATTTATTCATTGAGATAGTTGTAGGATAGGACTTCGGAGTCTTATACCCAAATCCGTCAATGACACTGAAATCAGAGTATTTCGATAATTCTACCACAACTTTAACACCGGTCGTTCCCTCTCGCAACGTGAATTCGGCATTTCCATCGCTTGTGACAGTCGACGTTGCATTTCTAACGGACAATTCGACTTCGGCATAAGCAATCATGCCGTTAATACATACAAAGGCTATCGCTGCCAATAATCTTTTTAATTTCATAGGAAAAACTATTATGATATTAGAAAAGGCAATAAGACAAAAACGTCTAATTACACCAACTCAGTCAAAATATTATGATATCCCGAAGAGCTGATGTGGCAAAAGTATCTAATTATATCAATCCATCCAAAACATTGCCACACTAATTTTCAAAAAAATTAACCATATTCCTAAAATTGGATTTTTCTTCAAAAAATCTCACCCAAAATTTGGATAATACGAAAAAACATCATAACTTTGCACTCGCAAAACAGGAGAGACTGTTTCAAGAAAATAAAAAATGGTGCGTTAGTTCAGTTGGTTAGAATACATGCCTGTCACGCATGGGGTCACGGGTTCGAGTCCCGTACGCACCGCTGAGGAGAGAGGAACTCGGATAATTGCAAAGCCAAGCTTTCATTATCCGAGTTTTTTTGTATATACTCCCTCACCACCCCTACACCAACGTAGGAACATCGCACACGAAGTCAAATTGCCCGACACCGACACCCACACCCACACCGACACCCACACCGACACCCACACTGACACCCACACCGACATCGACACCGAACACGCTACCGACGAACTCCTCCCCAGCGACATCGGACACGCTTTCGACGAATCCCTCCCCAGCGACATCGGACACGCTTTCGACGGATTCCTCCCCGCCGACATCGGAGATGTCGAGATATGCGAAACCCCACGCTGACAAATCAGCGTGGGGCAAAAACATCCAATCACAACCCCCAACATCGGAGATGTTGAATAAAGCAGAGACATCGCAAACTCCCGTCAACGCACAACATTCATCCGCACTCCAATGTAGGGACATCGCAAACTCACGTCACCACACAACATTCAATCCGCACTCCAATGTAGGGACATCGCAAACTCACGTCACCGCGCAACATTCAATCCGCACTCCAATGCAGGGACATCGCGCGCGATGTCCGATTGCCGCCGGAGACATGTCAGCCTCCTGACAACGCCCCATGAACATCCCATCACCTTGATCGGTACCCTTGCTATATCTCTCCCCGGGCATCCCGTCGCCGTAGGCGGCGTTCATGTTAGACCCGGGGCGGAGTCCTCGGAGAGGGCGACGTCCCGGGGAATACGCAAAGCACAGCAGAGTTCCCCGTAGGGGGACTTTACTCGATTTAAAGCCCCCTTACAGGGAGCAAGCCTTTCTCCACTCTTACCCCGGGACGATGCCACCTGACGGCGACATCGCCCCGAGGCTAACCATCAACGCCCCCTACGGGGACACCTCCCTCGTCCCCTTATTCAACATCTCCGATGTTGGCGGATTGTGGGAATGATACCATATACCCCATGCTGACAAATCAGCATGGGGTTCCGCACATTAGTAGCTCTCCGAGCTACCGCCCCTCCATAGTGAAAAAATGGGGACACTCACCTCCCGAGACAACCCCGAGCCAACGCCAAGGCGGTAATGATCGAAATGGGAACCGGCAACTCTCGGGACACATCCCCATCAACGCCCCAGAAATAATAACCAAAAGAAAATCGGCATCTCCCGAGATAACTCCGAGCTACCGCCTCGCCATAGTGAAAAATGGGGACACTCACCTCCCGAAACAACCCCGCGCCAACGCTCCAGAGATAATAACCGAAAGAAATTGACACCTCACGGGATAACTCCGAGCTCCCGCCAAGACTAAATGGAACACACTAACGACGAGTCCCTCCCCGCCGACATCGGAGATGTCGAGATATGCGAAACCCCACGCTGACAAATCAGCGTGGGGCAAAAACATCCAATCACACCCCCAACATCGGAGATGTTGAATAGAGTAGGGACATCGCAAGCCCCCGTCACCGCGCAACATTCATCCGCACTCCAATGCAGGGACATGGCGCGCGATGTCATATTGCCGCCGGAGACATGTCAGCCTCCTGACAACGCCCCATGAACATCCCATCACCTTGATCGGTACCCTTGCTATA
>JAAVEM010000028.1 GCA_014801235.1 Bacteroides sp.
CACTAAAGTATATGAACAGATGACAGACCCGAAATATGGTCTGCAACTGATGAGCGACGATTATATTCCTCGAAGAATTGATAGCTGAACTGAGAGAGACCCAATGAGAAAGAAATTTCAGTCTGTGAGTCTTGCTCACGGACTGGAATCGATGCTTACCGTCTAATGCCATCTATGCGCATTACTGGCAGAAGAGTAGAGCTAGAAATCGAGCATTTGCCAGTAATTTGCCAGTTGAATAAAAGATTAGCGAGATAACTATCGAAGTTTCAATGAGTTATCTCGCTTTATCTGTGCCCAGAACAGGACTCGAACCTGCACGCCTCGCAGCACTCGCACCTGAAACGAGCGCGTCTACCATTCCGCCACCTGGGCTTTGCGTCTGCAAAGATAGCATTTCTTTTAGGTTTTCACAAATAATTTTGCCTTCTCTTTGAAAAAATCTTCCTCGGCACGGCTATGTCGAGCCATCCGAGCGTTTCAACACGCATTTAAAAATGCCGCGCTACGCCTCTTTAGAACCTACTCATTGCGACGGGCAAAAAGCACAATCCGCCCCCGCATAACAATGACACAAGGGGCGGATCATTTCATCTTAGAGAGCGGCACGGATAGCGTCGACCATCTCCTGATACTCAGCGTCAGTGAGATAGACTTCACCCGGATTCATGCGGAACACGCCCCCATAATCCGGACCATCCACATACTTCGGAGCGAGATGGAAATGAAGATGCGACAGCTTGTCGCTATACGCTCCATAGTTAATCTTCTCGGGATGGAACACCTTGTCCATCGCGCGGGTCACTCGGGTCACGTCGTCCATAAAAGCGTTACGCTCCTCGGGAGTAAGCTCAAAAAGGTCGTTCACATGACCGTTGTAAGCCACCAGGCAACGTCCGCGATAAGTTTGCTCCTTAAAAAGGAACACACGCGACACGCTCAGCGGCGCAATCTCAATCATCAGATTGTGGAGGGTGTCATTATTGGTACAATAAAGACAATCCTTGGGATCACTCTTCATAATAAATTGGCATTAAAAGTTAGTAGTCAATGCAAATGTACAAAGAATAATCCGGATTTCCTAACAGCCGCAATCGCCGCACAACGCCGAACCGCGGCAACACAGCATCCATCGACAGCTTATCTTCTCGGCGCCTTCGCCATGACATNAGCCATGTAAGCCACCGGATCGTCCGAATCAAGCGCCGCGNTNGAAATNCCNATNCCCTGCGCNCCGCNGCNNANAAGCNCCTCCATCGANTCNAGAGANACCCCNTCGCCCACAGCCACCACGGGAAGCTCCATCGCCGCCGCCACCTGAGCCACGCCGTCGAGCCTGTCGATGCAAACAGTCACATAGTCCACGTCGACACCCTTAAGGGCGCTCACTTCCGCGGGCGAGNCTACATGCACTCCGATAATGGCATGAGGNCCCAGCANCTCACGCGCCTGTGNCGCCGACACTCGNCCGTCAGTCAGTCTCACTCCATGAACGCGCAGCTCCTTGACAAGCTCCACGTCATTGTCAATCACCAAAAAAGCGTCAGCCTCGCGGCACACGGGTATAATCTCCCCCGCCTCCTCTTTAAGCTGCNGAGCCGTCGTTCCGTCAGAGCAAAGATTTATCCAGCGGCAGCCACCCTCGACTGCCATCTGAGCCTCCTCCGCTATTGAATAGCGCTCGGAGGGGATGGTATAAAATTGTATCATCGATTATTCCTGCCGATAAAACGGTTCAATCACCTGCACCTCGTCNCCATCCTGAAGAATGGTTGCGTCACGGTCAACGAGATCCACCTCATTGCCATTCAATCCTGTTGCAGTGTCGGCGGGATCAATACCCGCAAGAATAAGCGCTCCTGACAAAGATGTGTGTTCAGGAACCGTCATCGGTTTATTATTAACTGTAATATTCATAATTCCTTTCTACGTTGGTTGTTACTAATATAATAACAACCGCCAACGCAAAAAGATGGCNCTCGGGAGCGCTAAACAAGCCTAAAATCGTCACCTTCGAGATACACCGGAAACTTCTCGCGGAAAGTCTTCAGCTCGCTCCTCGACAGGTCGGCGGCAATCATCCCGCAGCCGTCAAGCTCACTGTGAATCAGCTGCCCCTTGGGGTCCACGANAATCGACGAGCCNGAATAAGTCCCGAAGTCATCGCTGCCGCCACGATTACAGCCCACCACATACGCCTGATTCTCAATCGCGCGGGCTATGAGCAGATGGNGCCACGCATACTCCCTGCTGTCAGGCCAGTTAGCCATCAGCAGCAATGCGTCATATCCCCCCTGNCGATTGCGCAGCCATGCCGGAAAACGCAAGTCAAAGCACACCGCCATGGCGAGATTCCACCCCCGATAGCGAAACACCGGCATCAGCGACTCCCCGCGGCTATAAGCNTGATCCTCACCGCTGAACGAAAAAAGATGATGCTTGTCATAGAAATACTCGTCGCCCGAAGGTTCAATGAAAAACGCCCGGTTAAACACCTTGTCGTCGACTCTCACTATCATCGAGCCACACATCGCCGNGCTACAGTCCCGNGCCCACTGCCGCAGGCGGTTAAGGGTCNGTCCGTCCATCCGCTCACCCAGCTCCACAGCCTCGGCAGGATTACAGATGAAGCCCGTCGAAAACATCTCGGGCAACATCACCACGTCAACGCCGGCGGGCATCGCCTCAAGCGCCGCGCCCACGCGCCCAAGATTCTCATCACGGTCGCCGCGAACTATCTCGAGCTGCAACGCCGCCACTTTTAGAATATCACTCATCGGCTGTAGAAAATTTTTCAGGATATTTAGCGTTAAATCGGCTATAAAATTTCTTTATCGCCCTTATGTCGGCGTCGATGTCGCCCGTAGGCTCAAACCGGGTCTTTATCTCGATTCTCTTCTCCTTGAAGTCGAGAGCGCCGAGCAGCAGCGGCACGTCGGCATCCATNGCTATGTGCAGAAAACCGTGGCGCCACTTCGAGTTGGCNCTNCGCGTTCCCTCNGGCGTGATCGCAAGCACCAGCCTGTCGCTGTTNCGAAACTTCTCCACAATCTCCTGAGTCAGCGATCCGCCCCGTTTCTTCGGAACCGGAATGCCGCCGATAGCGCGGAAAAAACAACCGAGNGGCCAGAAAAACCAAGCCTCCTTCATCAGAAATCCCGCCTTGCGCCCTATCGACGTATAGGCAAGCTCTCCGAGAATAAAGTCCCAGTTCGACGTGTGAGGAGCCACACATATCAGGCATTTAGCATAATCGGGTGTGGTTATNTCAACCTTCCACCCGATCATCTTAAGTATCCATTTCGACAGAAACATTTCTTTTCAGTCAAGAAATCAGTGTTTTATCGCCCGTGAGCGACCTCGTTACTCCATCTTTCTTATTTCGCCTTGTTGAGCTCCTTCTGCGCTTCAGGAAGAGCGGCGTTCATCTGGTCGACGATAGCCACAACGGCAGCTTCAAACTCCGAGCGAAGCTTGCCATATCCCTTCTTGAAATAGGTTCTACGCTCCTTGCGGTAAGCGCGGGCGTTATCAAAAGCGCGCTCGCTCTTGTCAAACGAAAAAGTCACGTTCTCAAGCGACTGACACTGAAGATCCGCAACCTTCACCACGATCTCGGTCATTTTCGATTTATCGATTCCGGGGACGAAATGACGTGCCAGTATACACTCGCCGGCTATGTCGCCGCAAACGGTTCTTATCACCTTCTTAAGGTCTCTTTTATTTGCCATATCAAATTTTAGTTTTGAATTAATATGCGAATATACTAAATTCCCGCCAATTTCCGAAATAATCACAGCCTGAATTGCACAGGCATGATGCAATACACCGGAACAGTCACGTCGCCTATTCGCCCCGCCTGCCAGTTGGGCATACAACTCAACACCCTCACCGCCTCGCGGTCAAGATCCGGATCCACGCTGCGCAACACGTTGATATGCGTCACACTTCCGTCAGGCTGCACCACAAACGAGCAGAGCACCCTCCCCTGGACACGGCGGTTATAAGCGTCGGCGGGATATCGGCGCGAAGAATTGATGTAGCGCACGAGCGCGTTCTGTCCGCCTGGAAAAATCGGCGGCACGTCGACCGACTCGCAGTCATAGGCTTCTATAACTTCAAGCGAGAATTGACTCACACAGCTTCCGTCGGTCATCGCGAGAGTCTGCGCCGTGGTGTGAGCCATGATACGTCTCAACTGGGCAGACCCGGTCAAAGTTACACAGGCAAAGATTAAGGATATAGTGATGATTTTCAAGTCACATTTCATTTTGAACTATATTTACGGATGCAAATATAAACCCCTCCCCCGAGATAAACAAGCAGTTACATTTTTTTTGCAATTGTTTAACCTTGTTTGAGCAATCCTAAGAACAGCCAACAAAAGAAATCCCGAAGCAGGGGATGGTCAATCGTTATTTTTTTTGTCTAACACGCTCAAATTTCCACCCCACGCAATAACCCGGGCAAATTTATCGTTATGTTAAAGTTATGAAATTGCGCATTATCACAATCCTTTCCGCCCTCGGCATTCTATTTCCGTCAGTCGCCAAAGCCGGCGACGGCTCAACGGCATACAATTTTCTCGACATCCCCGTGTCGAGCCACGTCTACGGGCTTGGAGGAGTGAACATCTCAGTGATTGACGACGACCTCTCCATGACCGAGCAAAACCCCGCCCTCCTCGGTCCGGAAGTCGAGAAGCAACTGTCGCTCAACTACATGCGCTACATCGGCTCAGCCGACTTTGCAGGAGCCCGCTTCGGCATGGCGGCAGGCGAGCGAGCCGCCTGGGCTGTCGGCATCCAGTACTTCGGCTATGGCGAAATAAAGTCAGCCGACGAAACCGGCTTCGTCTCGGGCACATTCAGCCCCAAGGACATGTACCTATCCGCGTCCTACAGCCATGACATCACCGACCGTCTCCGCGGCGGCATAACCCTCAAAGGCATCTACTCAGCCTACGACTCCTTCTCGGCATTCGCCATCGCCACCGACCTCGGGCTCAATTACTTCGACCCCGAAACCGACCTCTCCCTTTCAGCCGTGGTTGCCAATCTCGGCGGACAGGTCAAACGCTTCAACGACAAATACGACCGCCTGCCGGTCGACATCCGGCTCGGACTCACCAAGGGACTCGGCGCCACCCCCTTGCGCCTATCCGTGACCGCTTGGAATCTCACCAAGTGGCATCTCCCCTATCAGGATCCCGGCGACGGCACTTCATCCTCCGAAACCAAGACCAAAGACACCTTCTCATCCAATCTATTCCGTCACCTCGTGTTCGGAGCCGAATACGCCCCCTCTGAAAACCTCTACCTCGGAATCGGCTACAACTACAAGACCCGCACCGACATGAGCACCTATTCGCGCAACTTCCTCTCAGGCTTCTCAGCCTGCGCCGGAATCAACGTCAAGCAATTCCGCGTAGGCGTAGCGCTCGCTCAGCCCCACAAAGGAGCCACCACCTTCATGATCAACCTCACCACGCGTCTCTACGAATTCTGACACATCACCCCCGCCACATCCCGAAACGACGCCTCCTCCCCACATACCCCCCGTCACCCTCATTCCCATAAGCCTCACGCTCAAACGATATATTCCTATAAGCGGCGTAGACATCGCCACGCGCCTCCACGATACGCCACAACCATTCCACCAGATAAACCACGTAAAACGGCACATAAAGCAACTCCCTCATCTGCCTCGAATGAATCTCCTCATGATTCATCACACGAGGCGACAACGAAATATTCCGCTTATAAAACAGCACACCGAAAAGATTAATCGCGCCAAACCTCCTGCCGAAAGGAATAATCCTGTTACGAATCGTTATCATAAAACCAATTTAAGCCCTTAAATTCACCTCAATTAATTATGCTAAATTAAAAATTAATCCTTAACTTTGCAATAACAAAATTTCCCCATGCGGCAGTAGCTCAGTTGGTAGAGCATCAGCTTCCCAAGCTGAGGGTCGCGAGTTCGAGCCTCGTTTGCCGCTCCCTGAAAGCACTGGCAGTCAGCCCCGCTGACTGCCAGTGCTTTCATTACCCTCTCCCCGTCCAACACCCAAACCAACGTCGAAGACGTTCCCCCCACACAAACCATCCCCGTCAGGGGACTTCCACCACCTCCTAACAAAAACCGTACGGACATGGCGCGCCATGTCACCACTGCCACCATGCCCCAACCGCCACACAAAACCCGTGCATCGGAGATGCACTAATCTGCGAAACCCCAGGTAAAGGCGGACGCCTTTACCTGGGGACCACC
>JAAVEM010000029.1 GCA_014801235.1 Bacteroides sp.
ACGGTACAATCGCGCTACAAGAAAGCGTTAAAATCGACCAAAATGCGCAAAAATCGGATATTTTGACCAATAAAAAACGCCCCCGATAAGAGGCGTTTTGTGTTATTTATTAGCTAATTGTATGATTTTCAGTCTGTTATCTATTTGCCGATGCAGAACCGCAAAAATATAGTTGTCAAAATTTGGTCGGTGGTGATAGTTCCGGTGATTTCGCCGAGATAATGTATCGTCTCACGCACATCTTGAGCGATGAAATCACCTGAAATTCCGGCATTCAAGCCCTCAATAACGCGAACAATTGCATTTTGTGCGTTTATCAAAGCCTCATAGTGCCTGGCATTAGTCACTATTCTATCACTCTCCCAATTCTTCACCCCTGAAGCATCCAGAAGCATCGCCTTCAACCGGTCAACGCCCTCCCCTCTTTTTGCCGAGATCGAAACTTGGCTGTAGCGCTCCGGGAGGTCAATCTCCATCGGCGCAATATCGTTCTTATTCTTTGCCACAATTATCACCGACATGTCGTCAGTCCTACCGTCAATCTCGTCAAGCATCCCCTTGATTTCATCGCCGCTTTGCGCCGGATCGACCACCAGCACCACTACCTTCGCCTGTTCAATCTGCCTAAACGAGCGTTCTATCCCAAGCCGCTCCACTTTATCCGATGTGTCACGCAGTCCAGCTGTGTCTATTATGCGGAAATTCACCCCGTCGATTTCGATAACCTCCTCAACAGTGTCACGCGTAGTTCCGGGTATATCGCTGACAATGGCTCGCTCATCACCCAACAGATTATTAAGCAATGTCGATTTTCCCGCATTAGGGCTCCCGACCAACGCAACCGGCACCCCTGATTTAAGCGCCTGCCCGTCAGCAAACGACGAAGCGAGGCTCGATACCGTATCATTCACCTGACACGCAATTTCAAGCAATCGCTCCCGTGACGCAAATTCCACATCCTCCTCCGAAAAATCAAGTTCCAGTTCAAGCAGCGATGCAAGGTCCATCAGCCTATCGCGCAATTCCGACAGATGGCTTGAAAATCTACCTTTCATTTGGCTCACAGCAATTCGGTGAGATGCCCGCGATGACGAAGCGATCACATCAGCCACAGCCTCGGCTTCAGCCAAGTCCATTCTGCCCGACAGAAACGCCCTTCTCGTAAACTCACCCGGCTCAGCCATGCGGCAACCGTGTTTTATCAAAATATTTATCAGTTCCCGCTGAATCCATGCCGACCCATGAACCGATATTTCGACCACATCTTCTCCTGTAAAAGATGCAGGAGCTCGGAAAACCGTGGCAACGGCATTATCCAAGATTCCACCCTTATCATCCGACAAGTCGCCCAAATGAGCAGTGCGTGCCGCAACCGAGCTCAACTTTTTACCTAACCACACTTCATCAACTATCCTGATTGCGTCTTTACCGCTAACCCTTATCACCGCAATACCGCCAACTCCTGGCGCCGTCGAAACAGCACAAATCGTGTCTTCTGTAGACTGTATCATATTTTTTGAAAATTCTTAATTTATTATCAACGAGATTTCAATGTGCTCCAATAATGAAACCTACATTGCGATTCTACCTCATCTTCTATCGAATCAGGCAGCTCTGAGAAAAAATCATGCCCTGTCACCCTTTCAACACTATCAATCGACACCGCCGCACTCTGCATTCCCCCGTCGACATATCCATTATTCATTATAAACCCTATGCCCCGCGGCGGATTAGCGTAGGGCGACAGTATAACCTTAAAAAAGCGTTGCGGAACAATCACCCCTGTCCTCCCGATAGTTTCCGTCAAATCATCGCTCAACACCGGTCCCGCAACAATCACAATCGCGCTGTCTATGCGAGCCCAGTTACGACACTTCTCTTCAAGACGCTTCCATGCTCCCGAATTCAATGACTTCACCTGAGGACATATATTTGTCATATAAAATGATTGCGCCATAGCTTCAGCGTCCCATTTCATGTCACCGGCAGGAGCCATGTGCCCCCGGTCGTATCCCGAATAAGAATAGTCCCACGGATTAGCGCATCCTTCGACAGACGTATCAACCATAAAATCCTGAGCACGCGGTTCCGAGCCGTCAGCCTCGCCGCCGGTCAGCTCCCACGCCACCCAGTTGGGCACATGTTTTTCCGAATTAAACGACACTGTCATCCCTTTATATTTTAGGAGAGTGTCCGAAAGCCCCGATGCTGTTATCACACGTTCAAAATCGCAGTTCGCATTAACGCGCCCGCTTCCGTCATCAGCATTACATCCCACAAAATGAAGAGCAATCCCGACCATTACCGATGTATATGCCAATCTTTTCATCTTATCTGCAAAAATACAAAAAATAACCCCGGTCACAAACTTTACGCCTGAATTAATTAAACCGATTCCCGCCACGAGCCTGCATGACAAATAAAAAACTCCCCGCCATGACACCTGTCATCGGCGGGAAGTCTCAAGGCAAATTATTTTGTATATCAGAGGCGCCGAAGCATCATGCCCGACAGCGTCGCGGTTCCCGATAACGGAATAAATTTAACCGATATAGAGCCCTCGTTATTTTCAACCACATACCTGCGACGCACAGGCTGAAAATAATTATCGCCGTCAGACGGGGAAAAGTCCTTCTCAACACTCCGTCCATTTATCTCGATTGCAATGCGGCTCTCCCCTCTCACTTTATCGTCAACTTGATTCCTGCCTAATAGATATGGACTTAACGTCGACGGACGATTCACATCAGTCATCAGCAACTCAACCTCATATCTGCCATTCGGAACATCAATCCGATATTCCGACAAGCCCTCACGACTCGTTTGATATAGCGGTCCGTCAAGCGTATTGAAAATTTCCGCGGTAGTGGACTTTGATTTGCCACCGACATAGCCCCATCCACCTTTCTCATACCTCCTGTCGGGAAGCCAAAGCATGTCGTCATGATCAGATTCAAAAGAGCAATTACCACCTACGTTTATAGCAAGCGTCTCCCCGCTCATCACGTCAGGACACCCTTTAAGCGAAACGGTTGCCACATCCTGGATTTCCTCTCCATCCTTCACACCGCGAGCAACCAATATCGATTTGCCGGGATTCAAATTTGCTGGAAAAACACAATTAAAATTCTCCAATTTCTTTTTACCCAGAGAATGACCGTTCAACTGAAGCTCAACCTCATCCACATTTCCATATATCTTTATAGGCATCAGCTGACCCTCTGCCAAATAACGGTCTCCCCAATCATCGACTGCGATATGCAACACAGCCTCATCATCGCGCCAAGCCGATTTGAAATAATAAGCGACATCCTTAAAATCGCGATTATTATAAAGAATACCCTTATTATTTACGCGGGGCATCGACTCCTGACGCTCTGCCACATTAAAATCAATAAAATTCCAATAAGCGCCCCCGGCAACATAATCATGATTCTCAATATACGGAAGATAGTGTTCCACATACTTTTGCTGATACTCAATCGAAAAATCAAATGGAACAGGAACCATCGAGTGTAGCCTGCGATCGGAACCGGCGCCCCACTCACTAACTATAATCGGCTTGTCGGGAAATCTGCGATGTTGATCCTCCAGATAACGGTCAAAACCGGTCAAATCGCCCCCATACCAACCTTGATACAAATTCCATCCAACGACATCGGCTATATTCAACCCAACTTTATTATAACGATCAGAGCCATGAAATGCTATAAACGACACTCTTGACGAATCCTCCTCCTTCAACCTCTTTTCCAGTCTATGCGCAAGATCAAGAGTATGGTTCCTCACCCCGGTCCATGAAGAATCATTATCTCCTGGAGCCCGAAGCAAAATCTCATTCATATAGCCCCACCCTATGACTGACGGATGATTGCGATGTTGCCTTATCATTTCCACCAATCCTCTCTCGGCATTATCATCAAACCCCGGGATTGAGTCAACTCGATTCACGACCGGGATTTCCTCCCAAACGAGCAGACCCAAACGATCACAGGCATCAAGCGCGGCATCATCTTGAGGATAATGGGCAAGCCTCACGAAATTAGCGCCTATTTCTTTGATCAACTCAAAGTCTCGCCGGTGAGCATCATCGCTTAAAGCCCATCCGAGCGGCGCCATATCCTGATGACGATTGACTCCTCTTAATTTCAACAGTTTTCCATTCAAAGAAAACCCCTTTTCGCCGTCAAAGCCAAACCATCTGAATCCAAGCGGATTAACCACCTCATCCAGTTTATTGCCACTAACGGCATCAATAAGTTCCGACTTAACTGCATATAGATTTGGCGTTTCAGGGCTCCAAAGCTTAGGCGAGGATATATTATCTACATTCACTACAACATTCTTTGTCTCGCCTGGTTGAATTTTAAGATTTCTTCTGAGATTTTTGACCACATTTCCGTCTGGGTCAATCAAAGACGTCTTCACCACCACCGTCATTTCCGACGGAGAATCATTCTTAATTCCGCTGTTCACCTCTACTTCAGCCCTTCTATCGTTCACCTCAGGAGTTGAAATCGCCACTCCATTGCTCCCATAATCAGCCATATCGAAATGAACCGATGGAACAGTCAACATCCAGACATCGCGATAGATTCCACCCCAAAAAGTAAAATCCGCCGACACCGGACCGATGTCTGCGCGAGAATTATCGACAGTCACCACGACCTCATTATCTCCCCTATTCAAAAAATCAGTCACATCCACAACAAATGATGTGTAGCCCGAAACGTGGGAATCTATCTCATGCCCGTTCACCGAAACATCGGCAGCCTTATTCGCGCCATCAAACTTCAAAAAATATCTCTTCCCGGAATCAATCGAATCCATTCTTAGATTACGTCGGTAGAAACCTTTTCCCTTATAATAATCACGCATCCTGTAGGCATCGTCATTAAATGTGTGGGGTATGACAATTCTTGTCCACTCCTTAGCCTCGGGAAACTTAAAATCCCAATTGTCATTTATGGTTTTGACCTGACGTTCGGCATTAAGCTGAAAAGCGGCAACCCCCACCAGGCACCAGGATATGACCGCAGCATTTAAACTCTTCATGGCGTTTACTTTTTTAAGAGCCATTGACCCGGTCCCGCAAGACCCGACCAATGGCTCACTTCACTACCTAAAATTAAATATCAATCTTATTCCAACGTAAATTCAACCGATGATTGAGGCTTATCGCTTGCCGAAGCAACAGTAGCTATAAATTTACCCGGCTCGGCAACCCATTTATGGCTTTTCTCGTCAAAATAGCTCAAATCATTCTTATCAATCGTGAATGTGACATACTTGGTTTCTCCGGGCTGCAAAAAAACTTTGGCAAATCCCTTCAATTCCTTGGCAGGCCGCATCACGGAGCAAACAGGATCGGAAATATAAAGCTGAACCACTTCCGCTCCGGCAACTTTACCTGAGTTGGTAACAGGCACAACGAATGTCATCTCATTGTCAGCCGTCATTGATTTCCGGTCAGACTTCAATTTACCGTAATCAAATGTTGTATAGCTCAATCCGTGCCCAAACGCAAACAGCGGAGCAATCTTCTTCGTGTCA
>JAAVEM010000030.1 GCA_014801235.1 Bacteroides sp.
CCCCGGGACGTCGCCCTCTCCGAGGACTCCGCCCCGGGTCTAACATGAACGCCGCCTACGGCGACGGGATGCCCGGGGTGAGAGATCAAGGGTGCCGATCCCGATGGCGGGATGTTCATGGAGCGTTGTCAGGAGGGTGACATGTCTCCGGCGGCAATCGGACATCGCGCGCGATGTCCCTACATTGGAGTGCGGATGAATGTTGCGCGGTGACGGGAGTTTGCGATGTTTCTGCGTTGTTCAACATCTCCGATGTTGGGAATTGGAGTTGGATGTTTCTTGCCCCACGCTGACAAATCAGCGTGGGGTTTCGCATATCTCGACATCTCCGATGTCGGCGGTGGGGTACTCGGTCAGAATGGTATCGGTTCGAGTGTGGATTGGGGCTTTGGCATCGTGCGATGTCAGAGCTTTTTGATAACTCTGATGTTGGTGGAGTGGTTCTGTCAGGATGGTGTTAGCTGGGGTATGTAGGACTTGGATATTGTACACGATGTTGGGGTGTTATACGTAGCGTTTGCTTTTGAGTGTTGGTTGGGGGCGGGTTTTTGTGAGATGTATATGCAAATTCAATGATTTTTAGTAATTTTGCATTATGGGACGGTTAATGTCTATAGATTATGGGCGTAAGCGTTGCGGCATTGCCGTGACTGATGTTTGTCGTATTGTTGCTAACGGACTAACGACGGTGCCGACGGCGCAGCTTGTTGATTTTGTCAAAAATTATATCAGCAAGGAGCCTGTGGACGCAATAGTTGTAGGCAAACCATCCACGCTTGATTGCCAGCCTTCTGAATCGATGCGTTACATAACGCCGGGTATACAGCGACTCCGTAAGGAGATTCCCGACAGTGTTGAAATTATATTTTGGGATGAGAGGTTCACATCTTCTCTTGCCCATCGCGCTATGATTGACGGAGGAATGCGTAAATCGCGCCGTCGTGACAAGGCGATTGTCGATGAGATGGCTGCGACAATAATTTTGAATGACTACATACAAAGCAAATCATATAAATTATGAAATTACCGATATATCTTTACGGTCATCCGGTGCTTCGCCGGGAATCCAATGACGTTGAGCCGGATTATCCGGAGCTGAAGAAATTTATTGCCGATATGTGGGAGACCATGTATTATTCCGAAGGAGTGGGTCTGGCGGCACCTCAAGTGGGACGCAATGATAGAATTGTCGTTATCGACGCTTCTCCGGTGGCAGATGTTTTTCCGGAATGTGCCGGGAAGAAATTCACTTTGATTAATCCTGAAATAGAAATTCTTGACGGCGAAAAGGTGAATCGTGACGAAGGTTGCTTGAGTTTGCCCGATTTGAGTGAATCGGTTCCGAGGGTAGAGCATATTCGTCTCTCCTGGCTTGATGAAGATTTCAATGAGCACACTGAGGAGATTTCGGGATTTCTTGCACGCATTGTTCAGCATGAGTGTGATCATCTTGAAGGTAAATTGTACATAGACCATATATCTCCTATCAGAAAGCAGTTGATAAGAGGGAAGCTAAATAATATTGTATCCGGTAAAAAACGAGTGGCGTATCCGGTAAAATACGCTCCTAAAAAATAGAAATCTTTATGGCAGACGATAAAAAAATCATATTTTCAATGGTGGGGGTTAGTAAAATCTATCCGCCACAGAAACAGGTGCTGAAAAATATCTATCTTTCATTTTTCTATGGAGCGAAGATAGGTATAATCGGTTTGAACGGTTCCGGAAAATCTTCATTGCTTAAGATTATAGCCGGAATTGACAAGCAGTATCAGGGTGAAGTCGTGTTTTCTCCCGGATATTCGGTGGGGTATCTTGAGCAGGAGCCGCAACTTGATCCTGAAAAAACTGTGATTGAAGTTGTGAGGGAAGGCGTTCAGCCGATAATGGATCTGCTCGCTGAGTTTGATAAGGTGAATGAAGCGTTTGGCGATCCCGATGTTCTTGAGGATCCGGATAAGATGGACGCATTGATTCAGCGCCAGGCTGAGTTGCAGGATAAGCTTGACGCCGCCGATGCCTGGAATATCGACAGCAAGCTTGAGCGCGCGATGGACGCGCTTCAGTGTCCTCCCGACGATCAGCTTGTGTCAACATTGTCAGGAGGTGAGCGCCGTCGAGTAGCTTTGTGCCGACTGTTGCTTCAACAGCCCGACGTGTTGCTTCTTGACGAGCCGACCAACCACCTTGACGCAGAGTCAATCGACTGGCTTGAGCAGCATCTTCAGCAGTATCCCGGCACGGTAATAGCCATCACCCACGACCGCTATTTCCTTGATCATGTAGCCGGCTGGATTCTTGAGCTTGACCGTGGCGAAGGTATTCCATGGAAGGGCAACTATTCGTCATGGCTTGAGCAGAAAACCAAGAGGATGGCTCAGGAAGAGAAGCAGGCGAGCAAACGCCGCAAGACTTTGGAGCGTGAGCTTGAATGGGTGAGAATGGCTCCAAAAGCGCGTCAGGCAAAGGGTAAGGCTCGTTTGAATTCTTACGACAGATTGCTTAACGAGGATCAGAAAACACGTGAAGAGAAACTGGAAATTTTCATTCCCAACGGACCACGACTCGGAAACAAGGTGATTGAGGCTTCTTCATTGGCAAAAGCTTTTGGAAAGAAACAGCTTTTCAAAGATCTTAATTTCTCACTGCCTCCAAACGGTATTGTAGGTGTTATTGGTCCAAACGGTGCCGGAAAAACCACTTTGTTCCGCCTGATTATGGGGCAGGAAACTCCCGATAACGGCTCATTTGATGTTGGCAAAACCGTGAAAATCGCTTATGTAGACCAGCGTCATCATGATTTGCTCCCGGAGAAAACCGTTTATGAGGTTATATCGCAGGGTGTCGACTCATTCCGTATGGGCGGTCGCGACATGAATGCGCGCGCTTATCTGTCGAAATTTAATTTTACAGGCGCTGACCAAGAGAAAAAGATAGGTGTTCTTTCGGGTGGCGAACGCAATAGACTTCATCTTGCGATGGCTCTTAAAGAGGAGGGCAATGTATTGCTTTTGGATGAGCCCACCAATGATATCGACGTAAATACTTTACGAGCATTGGAGGAGGGTCTTGACGAGTTTGCCGGCTGTGCGGTTGTTGTCAGCCACGACCGCTGGTTCCTTGACAGAATCTGTACTCACATTCTCTCTTTTGAGGGGGATGGAAACGTGGTGTTTTACGAGGGTTCTTATTCCGACTATGAAGAGTATAAGAAAGCCCGTAACGGCGGCAAGGAATTGCCGAGGAAGCGTTATCGCAAGCTGATGGAATAATAGAGATAAGTCTATAGTTTTGCAGCATCTCCGGAATATCATTTCCGGAGATGCTTTTTTGTAGAGACATCACTAAATAATAAAAATAGTTAATTTTAGCGTCGTTAAATCGGGTCGTGGTGAACGAGTGTTAAAATACGGTCAGTTTTATTGTGAAAAAATGTTTTAACTTGGTTAATTGGGGCTAACTTTGTAATAAATAAATGAATCATGCCGAATATTCTGACAAATCTTGTTGAAAAGCAAGCATTGAAATATGGCGACAGAGCCGCTTATAGTTTTAAGAGCTCCTTTCAAGACACGTGGCGCGACACTTCTTGGAATGAGTTAAAGGATAATGTGAATAAAGCGGCATGCGCTTTTGAGATTCTTGAGGTTGGTCCCAAGGACTGTATCGGCGTGTTTTCGGCTAATAGACCGGAGATTTTCATGACCGACTTTGCCGCCTTTTATAACAGAGCGATTCCGGTTTCAATTTATTCCACAAGCAGTGAAGGGCAGGCTCGGTATATCGTGAATGACGCATCGATAAAAATCTTGTTTGTTGGCGACGCTTCGCAATATGCCATTGCTAAGGAGGTGAAAAAGTCGTGCCCCTCTCTTGAACGCATAGTTGTTTATGATTCATCGGCTATTGATGCCGAAGATAATGAAGTGATGTCATTTGACTCATTTTTAAAACTCGGTAAGGCTGCGACTGATTCCTGCAAGGAGGAAGTTGCAAAGCGTCGTTCCGAGGCGAAGCCGGCTGATACTGCCACATTGCTTTACACATCGGGTACGACAGGGGAGCCTAAAGGCGCTATTTTGTTGCACTCATGCTTTGATGCGGCTATGGAGATTCATCTTGAGCGTCTCACCATGTTGAGTGAGAATGACACTTCAATATGCTTTTTGCCTCTTAGCCACATATTTGAGAAGGCATGGACCTATTTTTGTCTACTGATGGGCATGAAAGTATATGTGAATCTGGATCCGCATGACATTCAAAATTCAATCAGAGATGTCCATCCTACCTGCATGTGCTCCGTTCCTCGATTCTGGGAAAAAGTGTATGCCGCCGTCCAGGCAAAGATAAAGCGCATGAACCCGGTGCAGAAGCTGCTTGTGAAACGCGCGTTGAGCGTAGGCCGCCGTTATCACATCGATTATCGCCGTCTAGGGCTTAAAGTGCCGTTTCTTCTCGCAAAGGAGTATGCTTTTTATGAGAAGCGCGTGTTTTTGCCGATGAAAAAGGTTATCGGCATAGAGAATGGCAATCTCTTTCCTGCGGCAGGCGCTCCGCTGTCTGATACGATTGTGGAGTTCCTTCAGTCGTGTGGCATAAATATCATTATCGGATACGGACTGTCGGAAACAACGGCGACGGTGAGCTGCTATCCTGAAGTGGGTTATAGAATAGGCACTATCGGAACTGTGTTGCCACGCATTCAAGTGAAAATAGGGGAGAATGACGAAATTCTCGTTAAGGCTCCAACCGTTATGGCGGGTTATTTCAATAAGCCCGAAGAGACGGCGGCAGCTTTCACTGAAGACGGTTGGTTTCGCACGGGTGATGCCGGAAAGATAGACGACACCGGCGCTTTGATTATCACCGAACGCATAAAAGACCTGTTCAAGACATCAAATGGCAAGTATATAGCGCCGCAAGCCATCGAGAGTCGCCTCGGCGAGGACAAATACATTGAACAGGTAGCCGTAATCGGGGATCAGCGTAAGTATGTGACGGCAATTATTATTCCGGCTTTTGAAGCTTTGAAAGAATATGCGCGCCAAAAACAAATACAATATAAATCGATTGTTGAGCTTGTCAATAACGCGGAAATCAGAAAAATGATTCAGGAACGCATTGACAAATTGCAGAAAGGCTTCGCCAACTATGAAAAGGTGAAAAAATTTGTGCTGCTTCCAAAGGAATTTACAATGGAGGCGGGCGAGCTGACAAACACGTTGAAAATTCGCCGTCCGGTCATCAACAGTCGTTACGCACAGGAAATAGAGGCTATGTATGCCAATTGAAAATAATGTTTAACCACTAAAATACAGGAAGTAAATGATAACTTTCGAACAGCTAAAAGAGACGATAGAGCGCAAGGATGCGCTGGGGAGGTATCTTTGACATCGACAGTAAGCGTGTCGAGGTAGAAGAGGAAGAACTGCGCACTCACGTTCCCGATTTCTGGGAGCATCAGAAAGAGGCGCAGGCACAAATGAAAAAGGTAAAAGAATTGCACCAGTGGATTGACGGCTATGACGAGATAGACAAAGCTGTCAATGAACTGAGTCTTGCCTGGGATTTCCTGAAAGAGGGTCTTGTGGAGGAAGCGGAGATTGACCAGATGTATGGCGACGTCGTTGCTAAACTTGAGGCAATGGAGCTGCGCAACATGCTTCGCCGAGAGGAAGATTCATTGGGAGCCGTAATAAAGATCAACTCCGGAGCAGGCGGAACCGAGAGTCAGGACTGGGCATCGATGCTCATGCGCATGTATCTGCGATGGTGTGAATCGAAAGGGTATAAGACTGCGATTGCCAATATTCTTGAAGGCGACGAGGCGGGAATAAAGTCGGTGACAATCGATGTCGACGGCGCCTTTGCATATGGTTATCTGAAGAGCGAGAACGGCGTTCACCGTCTTGTGAGGGTTTCGCCCTATAACGCTCAGGGAAAACGAATGACTTCATTCGCCTCGGTCTTTGTGACGCCTTTGGTCGATGACACTATTGAGGTCAAAGTGGAGCCTGCGTTGCTTTCATGGGATACATTCCGAAGTGGCGGAGCCGGAGGTCAGAATGTCAATAAGGTTGAATCAGGGGTGAGATTGAGATATCAGTTTACCGATCCATACACCGGAGAGAAGGAGGAGATTCTTATTGAAAACACCGAGACCCGTGACCAGCCCAAGAATAAGGAGAATGCCATGCGTCAGTTGCGCTCAATTCTATATGACAAAGAATTGCAGCACCGTCTTGCGGAACAGCGTAAGATCGAGGACGGCAAGATGAAAATCGAATGGGGCTCTCAGATTCGCAGCTATGTCTTTGACGACAGGCGCGTGAAAGACCATCGCACCAATTGGCAGACGAGCGATGTCAATGGAGTGATGGATGGAGATCTTGACGGTTTCATCAAGGCTTATCTGATGGAGTTTGCAGGAGAAAACGAATGAAGATGAAAGATAAACTCACAATAATTAAAGTTGGAGGAAAGATTGTCGAGGAGCCTGAATCCCTCGGCAATCTTTTACGTGATTTCGCCTCGATTGACGGCTTTAAGCTGTTGGTTCATGGCGGCGGCAGGTCGGCGACGCGTCTTGCGTCGGAACTTGGAGTTGAAACCCGCATGATTGACGGACGTCGCATAACTGATGACGCCATGTTGAGAATTGTCACCATGGTTTATGGCGGACTCGTAAATAAAACGGTTGTGGCTCAGCTTCAGTCAATGGGGCTTGATGCGATAGGGCTCACCGGAGCTGACCTAAATATAATCAGGAGCCACAAGCGCCCGGTGAAAGATATTGATTATGGCTGGGTGGGAGATGTGGATGAAGTCAATTCAAAAATGCTTGAAGGATTGCTGAAAATCGGAGCCGTTCCGGTCATAGCTCCTCTCACTCATGACAAATCAGGGCATCTGCTGAACACAAACGCCGACACTATGGCAGGAGAGACTGCTCGCGCGATGGCGTCATTGTTTGACGTGACACTGGTTTATTGTTTTGAAAAACCTGGAGTTCTTATGGACGAAAACAACGACGATTCGGTAATTCCGTTTATTGATCGCGCCGCGTTTGCCGGCTTAGTCGGTTCAGGAGTTGTGAACGGCGGAATGATTCCTAAAATAGAGAATGCGCTTCAAGCTGTAGATGCCGGAGTAAAAGAGGTCATTATAACGCGTGCCGACTCGCTGGGCAATCTGAATGCGGGAACTCATGTGCGTTGATTGCGAGTAGTTTTTATTTTGTGGCATTTGGTTTTGATTTCGAGTGGAAACGCTCAAAAAAGGTGGCAGAATGTTGCATACATGAGTAAAATGCAATAACTTTGTCGGCGTAATCCATTTTATATAATTAAATTGATTTTATGAGAGTAGCTATTGTTGGCGCGAGTGGTGCGGTAGGACAGGAATTTCTTCGTGTTCTTGACGAGCAGAATTTTCCAATAGATGAATTGCTGTTGTTCGGATCTTCAAGAAGTGCCGGAAGAAAATATACATTTAGAGGTAAAGAGATAACAGTTAAGGAATTGCAGCACAATGACGATTTTGCGGGAGTGGATATTGCTTTCACTTCGGCAGGTGCCGGCACATCGCGCGAATTTGCGCATACCATCACCAAGCATGGCGCCATCATGATTGACAATTCCAGCGCTTTCCGCATGGACGAGGATGTGCCTTTGGTTGTTCCTGAAGTGAACGGCGATGATGCGTTTAATACACCACGAAACATTATTGCCAATCCCAACTGCACTACGATTCAGATGGTAGTCGCATTGAAGCCTATTAATGATATTTCACCGATAAAGAGAGTTCATGTGTCAACTTATCAGGCTGCCAGCGGCGCCGGAGCTGCAGCTATGGACGAACTTGTGGAGCAGTATGCTCAAATCGTGCGTGGTGAAGAGCCCACGGTGGAAAAATTCGCATATCAGCTTGCTTATAATGTCATTCCGCAGATTGATGTGTTTACAGAAAACGGCTATACCAAGGAGGAGATGAAAATGTATAATGAAACAAAGAAGATTATGCACGCTCCAAAACTTGATGTAAGCGCAACATGTGTTCGTGTGCCGGTAATGAGGGCGCATTCTGAGGCTGTTTGGATTGAAACTGAAGCTCCCATTTCTTTAGAAGAGGCTCGTGAGGCTTTTCAGAAAGCTGAAGGTGTCGTTGTTCTCGATGACCCTGCCAACAAGAAATATCCCATGCCGCTTGACATAGCTAATCAGGATCCGGTATATGTGGGTCGTTTGCGCAAAGATTTGACCTGCGATAACGGTTTGTCATTCTGGATTGTGGGCGACCAGATTAAGAAGGGCGCCGCGCTCAATGCCGTTCAGATAGCTCAATACATGCTTGCGCATGGCTGGAAAAAATAATGAAAAGAAAACCTCTGTACAATAAGATTTGTAATTAAGCCTTTATTTTATGTGACGAAAGGAGCCGCCGAGAGACGTCTCCTTTTTATTTTTTCAATATTTTTATTTTTTGCGGAATAATTGTTAAATTTGTAACTCACAATATTATATAGAGAAATGGAGAAATCATTGATTCTTGTCACCGGAGGAACGGGCTATATAGGTTCGCATACTGTTGTGGAGCTTCAGAATGCAGGTTATGATGTGGTTATTGTGGACAATCTGTCGAATAGCAACATAGAAGTGCTTGATGGAATTGAACGCATAAGCGGTATTCGTCCCGCATTTGTGGAGGCTGATTGCACCGACATGACAGCTATGAGAAACCTCTTTGACTCTTATCCTGGAATCAAGGGAATAATAAATTTCGCAGCGAGCAAAGCTGTAGGCGAATCAATGCAAAAACCTGTGTTGTATTATCGCAACAATCTCAACACTCTCATGAATCTGCTTGACCTGATGGCTGAATATGAAGTGAAGGGTATTGTTTTCTCATCGTCCTGCACAGTCTATGGCGAGCCCGACGTTAATCCTGTCACCGAGCAGTCGCCGATAAAGAAGGCTACGTCGCCTTACGGAAACACCAAGCAGATTTCTGAAGAAATAATAACCGATGTCATAAATGCCGGAGCTCCTTTCAAGAGTGTGATTCTGCGATACTTCAATCCGGTAGGAGCTCATCCGTCGGCTGAAATCGGAGAGCTTCCCAACGGTGTGCCTCAGAATCTGATTCCTTATCTTACTCAGACCGCAATCGGAATACGCAAAGAATTGAGCGTTTTTGGCAATGATTATAATACGCGTGACGGTTACTGCATTCGAGATTTTATCGACGTGGTTGACCTCGCCCGCGCTCACGTGATTGCAATTGACCGCATGCTTCAGGATAAATCCGAGCAAAAGATCGAGATATTCAATCTCGGAACAGGAAACGGACTCTCGGTGATGGAGCTTATCAACGCATTTGAGAAAGCCACCGGGGTTAAAGTGCCTTATCGCATCGCTCCCCGCCGCGCCGGCGATATAGAGCAAGTGTGGGCCGATCCGTCCTATGCCAATAATGTGCTTGGCTGGAAGGCTGAGACCCCGATTGAGGATACGATGAAATCGGCATGGGCATGGCAGCAGCGTCTCAGAGAGCGTGGAATCATGTAGAATACAAACTTTCATAAAATAGATATGTCACAGACAATTATAAATCGCATTGAAGAATCGATAAGAAATAACTGGGAGCGGCAAGCGTTGACCGATTTCAACGGTGTGTCATTTCAGTATCGCGATATAGCCAGAAAGGTGGCGAAACTCCACATCTTATTTGAAAACGCTAAGGTGAGAAAAGGGGATAAAATAGCGATATGCGGAAAGAATTCATCGCAGTGGGTTGTGGCGTTTATCGCTTCGGTCACTTATGGAGCGGTTACTGTTCCGATTTTGCATGAATTCAAGGCTGACAACATCCATCATCTCATGGCTCACAGTGAGGCAAAACTTCTGTTCATTGAAGATGCGATATGGGAAAATCTGGATCCGGAATATATGCCCGATCTTCAAGGGGCCGTCAAACTGGGAGATTTTTCACTATTGATGTCACGCGATCCTGAGCTCACCATGGCGCGCGAGCATCTGAATGAAATGTTTGGCAAGAAATATCCCGAACGCTTCACTCCTGACGACGTTGTGTATCATCATCCTGAACCTGATGAGGTGATGTTGATCAACTACACATCGGGTTCAACCGGCTTTTCAAAGGGAGTGATGTTGTGCTACAGTTCTATTTGGAGCAATGTTGAGTACTGTATAAAATGGATTAAATTCCTTGAGCCGGGCGATTCGCTTGTGTGCATGTTGCCGCTTGCCCACATGTATGGACTATCGATGGAGATGATTTTCCCGTTTGTGCAGGGTTGCCATCTTTATTTCCTTACGCGAGTGCCATCACCGCGCGTTATCTTGGAGGCTTTTGCTACGGTCAAGCCCAAACTCATCATCACCGTGCCGTTGATTATTGAAAAGATTGTCAAGACCAAGATATTCCCGAAGCTCGAAACGCCTACCATGAAAGTGCTTTTGCGATTGCCTATCATTGACGACAGGATTCTGGCAAAGGTGAATCAGGGATTGATCGACGCATTTGGCGGAAATGTGCATGAGATTATCGTAGGAGGTGCCGGACTTAACCAGGAGGTTGAAGAATTCCTGATGAGAATAGGCTTCCCGATTACAACCGGATATGGCATGACTGAATGCGGACCTCTTATTTCTTATGCTCCGGCTTCAATTCACCGTCTTCGTTCGTGTGGCAGGTGTGTCGACCGCATGGAGTGCCGAATTGATTCTCCCGATCCTGAAAATATCCCGGGCGAATTGCAGGTGAGGGGAATGAACGTGATGAAGGGATATTTTAAAAATCCCGAGGCAACGGAGAGTGTGTTTAAGGACGGATGGATGTCGACCGGTGATTTGTGTACGATGGATTCCGAGGGATTCATCTTCATTCGCGGACGCAACAAGAACATGATTCTCGGTCCTTCGGGACAGAATATTTATCCTGAAGAGATTGAACAGAAACTGAATAATCTTCCTTATGTAGGAGAGTCGATTGTGGTAGAAAAGGGCGGAAGACTCGTGGCTCTGATTTATCCCGATATTGAAATTGCCACAAAAGACGGCGTCATCTCTAATATTGAGAAGATAATGGAGGATAATGTCAATGAGCTGAATAAAGAGCTGCCGGCATATTCGCAAATCACCAAGCCGATTGTTCATTATCAGGAATTTGAGAAAACACCTAAACGTTCAATCAAGCGCTACCTGTATCAGGATTGATAGGTGCAGAAGCAACTAATATCGATTGGTCACTCATGGCTAACAGCCACGGAGTGACCGATTTGTTTTAAAAAGAAGCCTCGATATCGCTGACGGTTTTGGAGGGGTCTTTCGTTTATAGGCTATTCAACGAAAGAATTTGTTGATAAAAACTAATTGCCAATAACTTTCGTTTAATAAAAAAAGAGGATTAAAATGACGAATAACAGCGTTTTTTTGTTATTTTCGCATAATGAAATTTTAATTGCAATAAAAGACAATGAATAGAATTAAGATAAAGATAATAAATAAGTCAGGAAACGAGCTGCCTTCTTATGAGACTTTCTCATCAGCGGGAATGGATGTCAGGGCATTTCTTAAGGAACCTGTGACTTTGCTGCCTTTAGAAAGAGCGCTGATACCTACCGGATTATATATGCAGCTTCCCCATGGCTATGAATGTCAGATACGTCCGCGTTCAGGGCTTGCCCTGAAGCATGGAATCTCCTTGGTAAACACTCCCGGGACTGTTGATGCCGATTATCGCGGAGAGATTGGCGTGATTGTGATAAATCTGTCCAATGAGCCGTTTGTGATAAACAATGGCGAGCGTATCTGTCAGATGGTGATAAAAGAATATACCCGTGCGGAATGGGAGCCGGTGGATCGTCTTGACGAGACTGAACGCGGTGACGGCGGATTCGGTCATACTGGAGTAAATTGATTTGAGCATGTATAAGATTTCAGGATTACGTAATATATGGATTTTTGTTCTGTCATTGGCTGTTGCCGGGTCTCTTTTTGGGGCGTCGTCTAAAAACAAAACAGATGATAAATCATCTGACAGGCTAAAGTCCGACTATATTTTTATGGAGGCGTTGCGTCATCACGAGCGTGATTCCGACGACGCTTATTTTGACCTGATAAGCCGAGCGCATGAACTTGACCCCTCAAATTCAGAACTTGCGTTTTATCGCGGTTATTATGGATTTATGATTTCAAATGAGGATTCTATTGCCTTCAACGAAGGGTATAATCTGATGAAGTCCCATTTCAATCAAAATCCTTCTGAATTTTATAATAACTTTGTCTACGGGTCGATAAATGACCGCATCGGTCAGAAGGAGGAGGCTTTGAGAGTGTGGGGAACTCTTGACTCGGTTTATCCTACAAAGACTGAAGTTGCATTGAAGCTTGCCGAAGCGCTTGCCGCGTCAAGGGATTCGGCAAATATAGCCAAGTCTATAGGAGTATATGACAGAATAGAGAAGTCGCAAGGAAAGAATATTCCGATTTCGTCTCGAAAAATACGCGCCTACATAGCAACCCGCGACACGGCTTCGATTTTTGATGAGGTTGCGGCATTGTTGAAGGCTTCTCCGCGCAGCATTGAGTATAATGTTTTTGCCGGCGACATCTACTCGATGTTTTCGTCAAATGATTCGGCTCTTTACTACTATGACCGTGCGTGTGAGATAGATTCCACTTCGGGACTTGCTTGCTATGCCCGCGCTAATTTTTATAAGACCATAGGCGACAGTATCGGCTATGACCGTGAGGTGTTCAGGGCTTTGACGAGAGAGAGTCTTGACCTTAATACGAAGCTTGAATTGATGACGAGCTATATTCGCGCCTTGTATGAAAATCCGGCTCAGCAACCTCGTATTCAGGAACTTTTCGCTTCTTTGCTTGATCAGCATCCTCATGAGGTCGATATTCACGAGTTGTATTGCTCCTATCTGATGGCTATACAAGATTACAGTCAGGCGGCTGAGCAGCTTGGCTATGCGATTGACATTGATCCGAGCCAGGAGGAGCGTTGGGGTACTCTGATGACGCTTTATATCCAGGATAATAATTATGAGAAGTCGGCTGAAACGGCTGAGAAAGCATTGCATTATTTCCCTGATAACTCAACGTTCTATCACATTCTTGGAGTTGATTATGTTCAGCTGAAGGAATATGACAAGGCGCTAACAGCGTTTGACACCGCTATATCTAAGCTTGATCCCGCCGATTTCGAGGAGCGGTCACAGATTACCACTGCAATTGGCGACCTTTATTATTCAAAAAATGAAGTCGACTCGGCTTTCGCTTTTTACGATAAGGCGATAGAGATTGACCCTGACAATCTTTTAGCATTGAATAACTGCGCGTATTATCTTGCTGTCGAAGGGCGTGATCTTGATAGGGCGGAGACGATGAGCGCGCGCACTATAAGAGAAAAGCCCGATGATGCGACGTCGCTCGACACTTATGCATGGGTGATGTTTAAGAAAAAGAATTATGTGGAGGCTCAGGCTTATATCGAGAAGGCGATTGCAAACAGCGAAGAATTGAGCGAGGAGTTGTGTCATCATGCCGGAGATATTTATTTTATGAACGGCGATCCTAAAAAGGCGCTTGAATATTGGGAACAGGCGTTGGAATATGCTCCTGACAATGAACTTCTAAAGCGTAAAGTCAAGCATAAAACTTATTTCTACGAATAGAATAATATCCCACTGACAAATGAAATTATCACATATTCTGACCGCAATATTTTGTGCTATGATTCTTGCCGGGTGCCATGCGTCAAAAAAGACAGTGAGCGTAATTCCCGGCGATGGCGATTCCCGTGCCTCTTTCGTCGGAGCCGTGAACCGTTACCCGGCATGGACTGATGTTGAGGTGCCTGTCGGTATTGACATTTCATCGCCTGTCAATTTTAATATTTCAGGCAGGGCTAAGATGGTGAGAGGAGAAGTGATCGACATAAGCCTGCGAATGCTGGGTTTTGAAGTTGGCAGGCTTTATCTCAATCAGGATTCAGTCTTTGGCTATGTAAAAATGTCAAAGATTTCGATAGCCGAGAGTCTTGGCGACCTTACCGCACAGATTCCGATGAACATTTCCAACGTGCAGGATCTGCTCACCGGAGGATTGTTTTTACTTGGTAAGATGACTTTGACCGATTCTGACGCTAAGGATTTTGCAATGGAGCAGGACAATTCAAGTCTCATAATGATTCCGCATGATCAGCCGTCGATATTTCAATATGGATTTGTTGTAGATAACAGTAACCGTGTCAGCCGCTTTGTTGGCGCAAACGGTAAAAGCAACATAGAATTTGTATGTAATTATTCCGACTATTCTTCAGGACAGAAAGATTTGGCGTCAGATGTGGATGTGTCGGTGTCATTGTCACGTCCGGTTGTGGCTGAGATCAACTGGAAGTGGGAAAGTGCGAAATGGAATACCGGGATATCACCGGAATTTTCTATGCCTCGCGGATATAAACGAGTGAGATCTCAGGAAATTTTGAATCACTTGCCCAAATGATTGCGATGTCTATAAAAAAGATATTATTGCTCTGCGCATTTTTCATTTTCTGTCTTGATTGCGGGGCGGCGCGACCGAAAAAGCCTGCGCGCAACATGGAGAATGTTAGGAAAGAGAAAAAAATGACCGAAGAGCAGATTCGTGCCGCTTCACTCCAGCTTGAGGAGAATAAAAGAAAAACGGCGCGATCGCTTAACGCTCTTAATACGCTTAATGCCGAGGTTGCCGAGCATAAGAATGCTATATCTACTCTTAACGGACAGATTCTTTCGCTTGATAATGAAATGTCATTATTATCTGATTCGATTTCGGAACTTGACGGCAAACTTGAGGCTATGCGAAAAAGCTATGCGTCGTCAGTGAAGCGTATAAAGGAGTCAAGGACCGGAATTACATCCAAACTCGCGTTTATATTTGCTTCCGAATCATTCATGCAAGCTTATCGGCGCATGCGCTATCTTCAGGAATTTTCTGCATGGCGGAAGAAAAAAAGCGATGAGATTCAGTTGGTAAGAAACGATTTGGAGGATAAGAAGCTTCAATTGGGAAAATTGCAGAAAGAAAAGGCTGAGTCTCTTATCAAACTTAAGAAAGAGCATGACGCTCTCTCGTTGAAACAGGATGAAACCTCACGCCTGGTGGCTCAATTGAAATCGGAAGGGTCGGCTATAAACGAAGTCTTGAAGGAGAAAGAGGCTCAGGCGAGGGCGCTTGATCGTGAGCTTGACCGACTGATTGCCGAAGAGCAGAAACGTCAGGAAGAAGAACGCAAAAAGGCTGAAGAACGGCGTCTCGCCGAGGAGAAGCGTCTTGCTGAAGAGCGTCGCCTTGCCGAGGAGAAACGTCTTGCCGAGGAAAAATTGGCTAAAGAAAAAGAACTTACATCTAAGCAGAAACAGCTTGCCGACAATAGTAAAAAAACTGAAAAGAAGGCTAAGGACGTTAAGCCTGACAAGACAAAAAAGGCAGAGCCTAAGAAATCGGAACTGATTGCTTCTGCGGCTCCTGCTGCGTCAAAAACGAAGCCGGCAGTAGCGGTATCGGCTGACAATGCGGTGACATTGATAAAGATTTCGGGCAGTTTTGAAAGCAATAAGGGAAAATTGCCGTTTCCGGTTACCGGTAAATATAAAATTGTCAGGGCGTATGGTAGACAGCAGCATCCCGACTTGCCTCATGTCACAACTGAAAACAGCGGTATTGACATTGAAGTGTCGCCGGGCAGCACTGCCCGTGCAATTTTCAATGGTAAAGTTTCGGCGATTTTCAGGCAGCCGGGATTTAATACCATTGTGATGATCCGCCATGGAAATTACCTGACCGTCTATGCCAATCTCGGAGATATTCTGGTGAAGAACGGCGAGGAGGTCAAGGCTGGGCAAACTATAGGCAGGGTATATGCCGATCCCGATGATGGAAATCGTTCGATACTTCATTTTGAACTTAGAAAGGAGAGGGAAAAACTTAATCCCACGGCTTGGGTCAAATAGTAATCATCGGTTGAATGGGTGCCAATAAAGTAATCGGAAGACGTTCCGGACTCTCTGCAATGGTGCTGAAAGCGATGGGGCTTTTTGGCGGGTTGCAGGTATTTGGTATCATCAGCTCTATTGTCCGCACTAAATTGATAGCTCTGTGGATCGGTCCTGCCGGAGTGGGGCTGTTCGGACTGTATAACGCAGCTCTTGACATGATTTCATCGGCGACTCAGTTGAATCTGCGCAATTCGGCGGTGAGAGAGATTGCGCAATATGGCGAAGAGCGGAAGTCGATCGATGTTATTGTCGGGGTCATCAGGCGTTGGGCGGTTTTATTAGGTTTATTAGGCTCATTTATCGTGCTTGTCGGAGCTCCGTTATTGAGCCGTTGGACATTTGGCGACAATTCTCATGCCATGGCATTCGTGTGGCTTTCAATAGTCATGCTCCTGTATTCTCTTACCGGAGGAGAGTCGGCTATACTTCAAGGCACGCGTCGGCTGAATCAGCTTGCGGCTTCTTCGATATGGGGCACCGTTATAGGGACGCTGATTTCAATTCCGCTATATTATTTTTATCATCTGCGGTCGATAGTGCCGTCACTCATAGTCTTTGCTTTGGCTAATTTTGTTGCGGTTTTTTGTGTGAGATACCGTGCCGCGAGCCGTGTGTCGTTGCCGGTGTCGACCGTGATTGAAAAGGGCAGGGGACTTATTGTTCTCGGAGCTTTCCTGACGGTTTCAGCCTTTGTCACGCAACTGTCGTCCTATATTTTCATGGCGTATGTGAATCATGCCGGAGGAGAAGAAGCTGTTGGATTCTATCAGTCGGGCTTTACGCTGATAAATAAATATCTCGGATTGATATTCACAGCAATTGCGATGGAATATTTTCCGCGCCTTTCCGCCGTTTCCACTTCTAACAGGCGTTTAGGCGTGTTTTCTAATCATGAGACAGGGATTGTGCTTGTCACGATGTTGCCGGCGGTAATTCTTTTTATCGCTTTCCGCCAATTGATCGTCACGGTATTTTTCTCGACAGAATTTGATGTCATATATGATTATGTTTCGTGGGGAGCCGTCGGCTCTATTTTCCGCGGAGTGAGTTGGTGCATGGCTTATGTTATATTGGCTCGTGGCGACGGAAAGCTATATCTTTTGACCGAATTGTCAAGCTGTGTTTTTTATCTGCTGTTTAACTATATTCTTTATTCGCGATTTGGGATTGATGGGTTGGGTTATGCCTACGTTTTATGGTATTTCGCATATACGGCAGTAGTGGTTGCGGTTTGTTGGAAACGCTATGGCATTGCCTTGTCTCGCAATGTGGTCATATTGTCTTGTGTCGCTATCGTTGTGTCGGCGGCAGCGGCATTGTTGATCAATTATAATTTCTGGTGCGTCTTAGCCTTTGGAATAATTACTTCATTATTTTCATTAGTTAAAATTAAAAGATTGCTTGCAAAATGATGGATTTGTTATTGCTTTTTGGTATATTTGTGCCACCTAATTCTAATAACTGTTAACTCAATATTTTAAGTTTATTAACCATAAAATCTAATTCAATTAATTATGCGAAAAATTTTTAAGAGCACGCTCTTTTTGATGGTCGCATTATTTGCGGGCGTATCGGCTTGGGCTGACGAACCGGAGTACAGTCATGTCACGACAGTTCGTTCCTGGGATTTTACTCAAGGGAAAAACCATGCAAGTGAAGTGACTAATTGCGATTATTGGAGCGCAGGCGCGAAAGGGCGCTATACTTTGACAAAGGCGCTTGCTAATCAGGAACTTCCTTCTAATAATGGTGGCGCATTGACCGGTCTTGACGGCATCTATTTTACTGTTGGAGCCAATGCTGTTTATGGCATTTCCGGTAATTACTATTTTCAGAATGGTTCAATTGAGGTAAGAATTCCCGGTTGTGGACGGAATGATGAACTGATTGTCGACTTTTCAGGAGCAGGAGGAGACGCAACTGTTACTTCCGATAATATCACAAAAGAGCTTACCGTACCTTCCAACATCAGCACGCAGTGTGATGATTCAAAAGTATCGACACGCGTAAAGGAAAATGGTGATGTAGTGCTTAAGATGAGTTGCGGTAAAGGTTTCCGTCTCTATGGAATCACAATTAAGCCGTATGTTCCTAAAGAACGCCACTTCACTGATTTCAAAATTGACTTCACCACTGATCCGTATACTGTAGTGACACCTGCCGACGGCGTGTTGCCCGAAGGTGTAACTGTCACAGGTTCTTATCATAACGATCATGGCTATATTAAAACAGTAGCGACCGTTCCTGTCGACGGAGCTGTTAAGATTTCGATCGGTAATTGTCAATTCAGTGGAGAACAGGCAACAATCAAGAAGGGCGATGATCTTCTGGCTACTTTGTCCTACAATGATAAGTGTGGCGAAGTCACAACGTGGACCTATAATAGCGACGATGAAGCGGTGCTCACAATCAGCATCCCTTCCTATTGCCCCTCTCTCGCTGTTGAGGCTTGTGATTTGATTCCTGATGTAACTGTTTCTTACTATGACACTGACGGCAAACTTATCGGCGAAGAACTGTTGCCTGGAGGAACCGGTCTCGCTTATAAATATGGCGTAAATGATGTGACTGTTCCCGCGGGTCAGGTTTTCCGTGGCTGGTTTGCTTCTACCAAGTCTACTGCCGAGAAAGTTGCCGAGGGCACATCTGTTCAGACTGATCTCGAACTCTTCGCTCGTGCGACAAAGAAGGAAGAGCCTACATCTACATCTCGATTCGTATATGATCTCACAAAGACTTACTTCTATGTAGAGGATCATGAAGTAATAGAAATAGACGGTAGCTACTATAATACCCACGGATGGATTATCGGTAAAAACGGAACTATTAAAGTTAATGTTGCCGCCAAGAGCTATGTGACAGTCGGCTGCTGCGCTTATTCAGCCGAGTCTAATGCAGTCGTGACTGATGCATCGGGTAAGACTGTTGCCGAGTTCCCCGTAAAGGCTGCAAGCGACGGTGAAGAGCAGACGTTTGAATATGATGGCGAACCCGGATGGTTGACAATCACGTTCCCTAACGGATCTTACACTCATAGCGTGACAATTTCAAATGTTGTTGACTTTGTATCTTACAATGAGGCATCGGGTTTCTACGAAATTCCTTAAGGCGACGTGGTGAGCTTCCTTCTTGCTTTGAAAGCGGCTTCCTCACAGGACGGAGCCAAGATTTTCTTGCCTAACGGAATTTATGATCTCGGTACAACAACGCTGACTTCAATTTCAGGAAAGAATATTTCAATCATCGGTGAATCACAGGCTGGAACAATCATCATGAATTATCCTCCTGTTGACGCTGAAGGTATCGGTGTGACCGCAACCCTTCTTAACCGCTCTGATAATCTTTATCTCCAGGATCTCACACTGCGCAATGCGATGCCGTTTGATGGCAAGGCTGCTGCCGGTCGTGCCGTTACTCTACAGGATAAAGGTAAGAACACCATCTGTAAGAATGTAAGCCTTGAATCTTATCAGGACACTTACTATAGCAACAACAGCAGCGCATACTTCTATTTCGAAGATGGCGAAATCCATGGCGTTGTTGACTACGTTTGTGGTGGTGGCGATGTTTACTTCAACCGCGTTAAGTTTGTCAACGAGGCAGTTAAAAACACAACTATTGCCGCGCCTAACGGAGCTAAGAAATATGGATACGTTATGAACAATTGTACTATTGAAACTCTTTGCTCTAACTTCAATTTCGGCCGCTCTTGGGGTGCATATTCAGGTTTGGCATGGCTGAACACTACAATCAATCAGCCTTCTAAACTCGTTTCTTCGCGCTTCACAGTGGCAGGTATGAATTGCGCCGCCGACAAGTTTGTGGAATATAACACTATGGATGTAAACGGCAACCGCATTTCTCCCGCTTCTAATAATATTAACTTCACTCATTCATCGGGCAACAAGAAATATGAGACAATCCTCACCGATGCAGAGGCTGCTGACTACGCTATCGACAAAGTGTTCCCCGATTGGAGACCTGAAGAGATTGCCGCTCAGACAACTTATAAGGAAAACGAGAATCTTGCCGGAAATGTATATCTTGTTGACGGAAAGATTTATTGCGGTGAGCTGCCCGACGGTACAGGTCTTAAAGTGCGTAAGGCTAACGCCCGCGGAGGTTTCGGCCCTGTTGTTGAGGTTAACTACTCTTCAGGTATTGACAACATCAGCGCGAAGACTGATAATGTGGTAAGCACAGAGTATTACAATCTTCAGGGTGTGCGTGTCGACAAGTCTTACAACGGTGTTGTTGTGAAGGTTGATACACTTGAAAATGGAAAGAAAGTAGCCGCAAAGATTGTTAAATAAAAAATCCTTGAAGCGGATAAGATTCGCTGGCTACAATTGAAATTTTTAGGACTCGCTGATAGTTCAGCGGGTCCTAAATTTTATATCCGGATTGATAAGTCCTGTTTCATAATTGAATGTCGGTTTTGTTGCCTTTATGATGTTTGTGAAGAAGTGTTGTAGGTTTATAAACTTTTTGAAAATAGCTTTGTTTTTTTTAACAAAGCGCGCATTATGATGACAGTATCGTCAGGCTATCATAAATCACTATTTTTTACAGTATTGGCTGTTTTAGCCATGACTGTGGCGGGTTGTGCTCATAAGGACTTGATAATGCCGGAGCCGAATGCGCCTATGGGACCGCCTCTGACGATAGAATATATATGGGATCGGCAGGAGCAGTTTAGGCCTGAGGGGATGGCAAACTTGTTTTTCCCTGTGGATGCCGACAATGGGCGCTATTGGCGTTTTGATTGTGCCGATATTGGCAGTGTCACTTATCTTCCGATAGGGTGTTATAATGTAATTTCGTTTAATAATGACACGGAGCACGTGCGCTTTTCCGAACTTGAAGCATTTTCAACCATCACGCTTTCGGCATATCCTATAGATATTTCCGATGCGTCCGGTGAGGGACTGCCGGTTTCCGGACAGCCCATATATAGCCAGCCCGATAGGGTTTGGGTTGCGACATCCGATAATCTAAACGTAACCGGAATAGGCGAAGAAACAATCAAGTTATATCCGCGTCGCGTCACGAGGGAATATCATGTTGAGGTGACTGATATAGAAAACATGGCATCGGTGGCGAGCTGTTACGTCGCTCTCTCCGACCTTGCGGAGAGTTATGTACCTGCCGAGGACATGACAGCGGGAAGAGCCGTGACCATGATTTCGCAAATGTCTGCGCTTGACTCATCAACCATGTGGGGGACTGTGGTGAATTTCGGACTATGTAATGATGTAGGACAAACACGGCTCAGCCTATATATGTGGCTTGCTGACGGCACACGCAAAGTTTACTCTTTCGAAGTTTTTGAACAGATAATGTCGGCTCCCGACCCGATGAATGTGGTGATAAAGGTCAAAGGTCCGTCGCTGCCGGTTGTCACTCCCGGAGGCGGAGACTCCGGAAATGGGGGTGGAGGCGGTTTTGATGTGGGCGTCGATGACTGGGATAATGTTGATATAGAACTCTAACAACCAGATGTTTTTTTGTCTTTATGATGGCGAACAAATGATTAACGCGGAGTGTTTAAATAATAACAATATCGCTTAGTGTCATTGTAATTGCAGAATTATGGAAACGGCATTGGGCGTTTTTTTAAGTTTAACTATTTATACTTACGACTATGAATTATTTTACATCACTATTGACCGCTTCATTGATGGCTACAGCGTTTGTAGCATGTGATGACGACCATAATGCAGCGCCTGATTCGGGTAATGCCATCAGTTTTAACGCTTCGGCTCCGTTGCGAGAGCTCACCACAACTAATACGCTTAGAGACTTTAAAGTGTGGGGGTTTGCTGATAGTAAACCATATATGAGCGATGTGACCGTGAATAAAATTGACGGAGCCTGGACATATTCCCCCGTTCAGTATTGGCCGGCTGACGCAGAGTTGAATTTCTATAGTTATAGCCCTGCCATCACGACATCTACCGCCTCTGACGATACTAATCCCGATATACCTGGTTTTGTCAATGGAGGGTCGACCGACTTGCTTTATGCGGTCAATATCGGCGAAACCCGCTCAGGCTCTGCTGTGTCGCCGGTGCAGATCAATTTCCGCCATGCGTTGTCGCAAGTGAGGTTCAGAGTTCGTCCACGCGTGGCGACGCAAGGTCAGCAGGAGCTTTCTGTGAAAGCGGTTCGTCTCGATCTTCTCGGAACCAACTCGGTGGGCTCCTTTAACTTCCCGACATCTACCACATCAATCGGAAATAATGTGAGCGGAACCTGGTCAGATCAAAATAAACCTGTTGAAGCAAATATTTTCACCGGCTCTCAGATGCTTGACTCGAATACTCCTGTTGAGCTTCTCTCGTCGGGCTATATCTTTTCGATTCCTCAGACTCTTCAGGAGTCGCAAACAGACGGAGCGGGTTATTCAGGAGCCTATGCGAGATTGCTTTGTGAGATTTTCGACCGTAGCACCGGAGTGAAACTATGGCCGTCGAATGCTGACGCAGATGCCGACGGAGCCGGTTATATTTATTTCCCTCTAAATGATCGTGCCACTAATGGCGGTCACTCTCAGTGGGAACTTGGAAAAGCTTATCGTTACACGCTAAATGTGGATATGCCGACAAACTCTAACAAAATAGACTTTGACGTCACTGTTGAGGAATTCTCTGACTTTGCAGGTATTGAAGCCACTAACTGATGAAGTTTTGCGAAACACAATTGTCAAGACTCACCATTGCTATAGTGGTGGCGGCTCTACAAGCCGTCACCGCTTGTTCGTTGCATGATGATGACGAAATGCCTGCGGTGGGAAATCAGATAGAGTTTGATGTCTCGACAAGCGGATTTACTGATGCGGGCCGTTCAGGAGTTGTCACAACCGAGAATATCCCGGAATTTCGTATATGGGCATACTATTTCGGTCAATATAATTTTGTCACGTTGATGGACGGTACTGTCGTGACACGCACCGGCTTAAATTCATGGACCTATTCGCCCAAAGTCGAATGGCCCGACGCACCGGTGATTTTCACTGCCGTCAGTCCTGCGGTCAATGAGGTCTCCGTCAATCCATATTGGCGGGAATCTATAAGATATTACCGCAACACGGGTAAGGAAGATTTGCTTGTTGCGCGCCTCTATAATCCCATCCAGACCTCAGGTCGGCTGAAAATTCATTTCTATCATGCCTTGTGCATGGTGGACGTGTCGTTGCACACGTCTCTTGCTCCGGGGAGTGTGAGGGTGAAAAGCGTCACTGTATGTAATGTCACGACTACGGGTGACTATGTATTCCCTGACCAAGGCACCAACGGAGCTACTCCAGAAGTAATAACATCGGGTTGGGAGATATACGACATGTCGACACGTACTCCTCTCTTTATCTCGGACCTCGGCACTCTTCTTGACTCCAATCCGCTTGCTGCCGACAATCAGGACAACAGGTTTTTTATTCCTTCGCGTCTTAGAGAGTTTAACTTTGAAACCTATTTCAACAGTTCCTATCTTGAGGTGCAGTATCGTCTTGAAAATCCCGATGGCACGGTGCAGTGGCCTGATGCCTCAACAAATAGCCATCTGCTTTCGCCCGATTATCCCGGATATGGAGTGCTGCGCCTGCCCATCGGCGACATGCTTCCTGATAATCGCTGGTATTCAGGACGCCGTTATCACTATAATGTTAATTTGTCAGCCCCGGCAACAGCTCCATTCGCTGACTCGTCATCCACGGCAATCGTGACAGTCACAACTGAAAATATGCTTTCTTCTGAGTAGCGTCAATAGATGCCGTACGGCATCTATTGACGACTGTTCGCTTCGGGATTATGATTCGGTATACTCGCCAATTGATTCTCCCCAGTAGCCCATTTGCATAATTAAAGGAATTACGGAATCTCCCCATTTGGGTCAGCGAATACTCAACTCCCGGCGGTACCACCGGGAAAACTTCTCTACGCATAAGTCCGTCGCGTTCAAGCGCGCGTGCCGTTTGCGAGAACATTTTGTTGGAGACGTCACGCAGTTTTTTCTGTATAACAATTTCTACAAAGCCCTCAGGCAGGTAGTAAGGAGGCTACTCAGTGCCGAGTTAAGAAGAGTATCCAAGAATAGTGTTTCCTATTCTTAAGATATGTAAGATCATTTCCATGTTTATATGCTTCTCTTTCAAACGATATATTATAATAGGCTTCTTTCCAACTAATATAATAAAAGCGTTTAATACACCATTCAATTAGATAAAGAATATAAAATGGAATAAATAGTAATTCACGTTGTTGAGCTGTATGAATACGCTCGTGATTGATTACATATTTATCAATCCAGCTCGCATCCCTCGTCCAAAACGTCCCGAACAGGTTCAGGCAGATCCCCTTCGGCATCAGCTTGCTTTGGTTGCATAAATTCTTCATATGTCATCCATTCATCGTTTTCATTAAATACTGGACATCCATGATAGTACATCATTCCATCATGACAAGTATAATGTATTTTATTATCGTTTTGCATATTACTTATAAGTTACAGGTATTGGAATTATTAATTGATTATTTATAACTCTATAGGTTCTCCTCCAGCTTTCTGTAAATAGTCATTAACTACTTTAAGATTAGCTGCATTAGGACTTTCCTATAAAGGTTTAAACGCATTAAAGAACTATTTATTTTGCACTCCTGTAGTGTCTAAAAGTTAAATAGTGGCGGCTACCTTAAATCACAAATCCAGCTGATTCATCATATCTTTAAATTCTTCCTTTAATTCGTCCAATGTTACTCCTGCTCTCCCGCCATATAGACTGGGGAAAATAATTTTTGATGAGAATTTGGTTAGAGCGTTATTTACAGCATCCTTATACAATTGCTTATATTGAGCTGTATTACGATGATAGATTGCTCTGTCAATGTTTATATACATATCTGCATAAAAAAGCAGATCATTGAACCATAACCTACCTATCTGCTTAATATGATCTTCACACATTTCTATGAAAATATCCTGGATGAATTCTGTTGTTACCTCTCTTACGGATATTATCAACTTCCTAAGATATTTATTCAAGTCATTGTAAAACTCTTCCTTCGTAATGAAAATTAGTTGAGTAGTGTTCTGGATATATTCGGTAAAATCGTGACAGCGCAGACTTTGATCCATATAAATAAACTGTCCATCATCTTCTACTTCAAATGTATACGTGTATTTGTCGCGTGGAATATAGAATTGTATTTCTTGTATCATATATAGTTCAAAAAGTGTATAAAGAATTATTTTATCATTGCATGTTTCATTGAAAGCCCAAACCCAACCCGACTTCATCAAATAATATATTTATAGTTTGAATTCTTTTCTTATAAGGTGCTATGATAATATGTGCAGGTATTCTCAATTGGGACTATTAATCCCTGTGAATTGACTTGATAATTCGTCCCCGGCTTATACTCAACAAATGGAATTTGAGCGTTTGCCGAGAAAAATATCATCCCAAACGATATAAATAAAATTGTTACAATATAATTTCTCATAATCAGAAAATTGATGATTAGTATATGTTTATCGATTATAATGGATATTTTGCCGCAAATTCATGGACATCGGTTAAAAACGTATTGAAGTCCTCGATACGTTGACATTTCCAATCCCATTGCGGAAATCGCTCAATCTCTGCCGGTTCCATAGGTTTATAATTATTTATGGATGGATCGGAAATCAATTCCAAGTGAGGATATGGTTTATATTTATTATACCAATCATTTATCCGATTTGTAAATCCAAGTTCCCGGAGAGCCCAATTGCCAAATGTAATACTGTCAACAGGATTGAAGTCGTGGTCAACCATAACCAATTGGGTAAGTGAAGAATTGTGATACCCAAGATTTTCCCAACGATAAGCACAAACAGCAATCACATACTCCACATCATTCATATTTACATATCCGGTTTTATTTACGGTAGCTCTTCGTAAGTCTTTATAAATAAAAATGTAATATGTTGGACCAAAACACTCCAATCCGCAATTATTACGAATTTCATTTACCAATTTTAGAAAATCAATTTGATTCATAATTATTCTGATTCATAATTATTCTGATTCATAATTATTCTAATGAGTGCTTCTTAGCTTCAATAAAGCAAATTAAGTGTGATTTTATCTAACACAAAAAGAAAAAGCATGAAGCTATTGACTATTACCGTTATGAAGCTCTGGACTGCTTTGCGTAAGTAATAGACAATAGCCCATGCTTCAATAATGTATATAGTTGTCACATATACACTACAAAAGCATGAGCGACTTGCCATTATCCTTACGCAGTTGTGAAATTGTCCAGATTCCATAACAGGGATAATTTTCAAATGCTCATTCTAATCATGTACGCTCACTCTTGGGCGTAGAGCAAAGTTAGTAAAAACATTTGAGATAGCAAATAATTCTTTATTTCATTGCCTTTTGTGGATTGCTTGGAGTAAATCTCATTGAGATTAAAATTCATAATAGGCGGATTTAAGTGTTGCTGTTTTCGCCGACACGTCGTTGTGTTATTGATTGCATTGTAAAGTTAGTTCAATTCAATCGGGGTATTAGGGAACTAAAAAATCCACTTTCATATTCCCTTTTAGGAAATCCTGAAGGGGATTGTAAAAGTATGTGGCGGCAGCCTAACCGTATATTGTATTAATCGTGCCTGTCTTTTTCTTGCGATATAATTTGATGATTCCCTTTAAGTTTTCATCATCGGAATCATAATCGGCATTGGTTGTCAGTCTGGTTAGATATACCAACTTGGAGATTAGGAGCAGTGTGCTTTTTGGGGTGTTGCTCCCTGTCTTTCTCTTTGCCGTGAATTGCGGATAAAGGTTGAAGAAGCATCGGAACATTTCAGTAAATAGTCCTATCTGTTTTGTGTCTGCTAAATCCGTTCCGGTTGTAGTCCCGATATTTAATAAACTGTCGTCCTCAATGGTGGATAAAGCTTGTTTACAAAAAACGGCTATTGCTGAAAGAGTATTTTGATTGTCGATGCTCAGTGTTCTCCCTTTAATATGTAGAGTTAGTTTCATTTCTTGTTTGGGGATAACACCGTTGAATCTGTTCGTCGATTTTTCGTTTTGCTCAATGAAGTATATTAGCTGTTCTATTTCTTGTTTAGGTGTAGCATTACATTGAAGTGTATTCAAAGTGCTGCCGCTTACATAATCAGATATGAATAATAGAAGATACCAAAACTTTTCGGGGTCGATTTCTAATGCGTCTATTATATTTATGATGTTTTCATTGGTATTCCTGGTAGTCTTGACATAGTCTTTATATGTGAAATATACATTTAGATTGCCGTTATTATATCTTCGTTTGAAAATAAGTGGAGCTTTGGATTCAACTAATGTTCCGGTTTCATCTAAGACTATATCGGGTGCAAACTCATTGGCTACGTTTATAACATACTCCAATAAGTCTTCTTCATCTTCATTATAATTGTCTATGCTGAATTTTTCTATTGGCATGGGATCGTGCATTCGGGTGGGGTGGTGCCCGATGGGGGCGGTGGGGAAACGAAAAAGAGTCAAGTTTTGTGAACTTGACTCTTTCTTGTTGCCTTGGAAGGATTCGAACCCTCACAGGCGGAACCAGAATCCGACGTGCTACCATTACACCACAAGGCAGGTTGTTTTTGTTTTACGGGTGCAAATTTAAGGACTTTTTTTATACCGTCCAAATTTTTTTGCGTATTTTTGTCGATATGGATGAATTTATTTTGAAAATAAAGGATGAAATCGACTCCCGATTGTTGATCGAACGGCGAGAAAACGATGCTGTTGATGCGATTGTCGCTCTTAGCGGAGGGGCTGATTCAGTAGCATTGCTGATTGTACTCAATGAGCTGGGATACAGATGTGTTGCGGCTCACTGTAATTTCCATTTGAGAGGCGAGGAATCTGACCGAGATATGGATTATGCGGAGCAAATTGCGGCTATCTATGCCTATGATTTCAGGTGCATCCATTTTGACGTAAAAAATTACAAAAAAAAATATGGAGTCTCCACTGAGATGGCTTGTCGCGACCTGCGCTATGACTGGTTTCGCCGATTGTCGGATGAATATGGAGGTATTCCGGTAGCGGTGGCTCACCATCGCGATGATAACGAAGAAACCATGTTTCTGAATCTTTTGCGAGGCACGGGGCTGACCGGACTTTGTGGAATGAGGCCGAAAAACGGTATTTTTGTTCGACCGCTATTGACGGTTGGACGCGATGATATTGAAAATTTTTTGAATGGGAGGTCAATTCCGTTTGTGGTAGACTCGTCTAATCTTGAAAATGATGTCAAGCGCAATCGGTTGAGGAATGTGGTGCTTCCTGCGATTCGCAATCAATTTCATGATGCCGATGCCGGAATCGCGCATACTATTTCCGATTTGAATCGCAATCGCTCGCTTTATGAAGAGGCGATAGGAATATTGGGACGTAAATATATTGATGCGTCGGGATGCATTTTAGTGTCATTGATGGTGAAAGAAATGGCGAATGCCGATATGCTGCTTTATGAACTGATAAAGGGCACCGGTTTCTCCTATCTTCAGGCTTGCGATGTGGTGAAAGATTCCTTGTCATCGGGACGGCGATTTTATTCCCGCACCCATGAAATGATTCTTGACCGTGGAAAACTCATTGTTGAGGCGAGAACCGAAATGGATGACGATTGCGAGATTCGCTTCTCTATAAACCGGGATGGAGGAACGCTACCCGATGGCTTCACAGTAAAATTTATCGAGAGGGGAGAGATGCGCCCTGATCGAGCCTGCCGCACTATATATATGGATGCCTCGGTGCTTGATGCCGTTCCCGAATTTGTGTTGCGCGGATGGCGTAAAGCTGATCGCATTCAGCCTTACGGGATGAGAGGTTCAAGACTTGTCAGCGACATAATGACTGATGCAAAAGTGCCGCTTAATGAAAAGCGTAGAGTGAGAATCCTCGAAGCTGATGGTGTTATTCTATGGGTCGTAGGGTTAAGAGCTTCCCGGCATTATCCGGTCACTGACGAAACTAAAACCGTGCTTTGTATTTCGTGGACGGGCGCTCCCGAGTGAGATTCCCGAGTTTTTTAAGTTGAAGTTAATTATGCAGCATCAAAAAATGAGTGGTTCAGGCAAAGAGCTCCGTTTCATAAGCTACATGCAGAATATTGGAATCATGCTGGTGGTTCTCGGACATTCGTTTCATGAATATCCCGACGGCATACATGGCAAGTCAACCTTGCTCTATCAGCTTATTTATAGTTTCCACATGCCGCTGTTTATATTTATCTCCGGATTCCTGCTTAATCTTTCCATAATTAGACGGAAAACGGTCCCGCCGGTTTCTGATTTTTTATTGAAGAAAGTGAAGCGGCTCATAATCCCGTTTGTCACCCTGACGCTTGTCACTTTCATTCCGCGCTCATTTATGTCGGGCATCGCCGACGATGAGATTCAACTCACTTGGAAAATGCTGTTTGCGAGCTTAACCGACGTTAATCACTTGATAATACCCTATTTCTGGTTCATACAGTCCATTTTCACACTCCTGTTGATTGGATTCTTTTTGCTGCTTTTAAAGGAGAAAATCGGGATGAAAGATACTCTGTTCTACGTGCTTGTGGTTGCCATATTCGGCTTTCTTCCGCTATTCTTCACGTTAGAGACGTCATTCTTCTCGCTAAACAATTCCTGTGCAAATGCGATATTTTTCTTTTCCGGAATGACGTATGCGCGCTATTGCAAGCCTGTCGATTCTTTCATCAAATGGTCTTCTCCAATGATGTTGATTCTATTATTTTCGTTTTGGGTGGTGTCATTTCTTATGTTCAAGGATAGCGGGTGGATGATAATTGTGTGTTCAATGTTTGGAATTGCTATGACAATCAGTTTGTCGCACATCCTTGAAAACCGCCACATCGCTATTCTGGACCACCTTAACGGAGCTTATTACATCATATTTCTCCTGTCATGGTATTTTAACGTGCTATGTCAGCAGGTGCTTTCTCATTTCACCGACTTTTCGTGGTGGATATACTCCATGATGTCATTAGTGAGCGGAGTCTATGTCCCGCTTGTGATTTACCGATATATAAGGCGGCATCCTGCAAGCCATTTAGCCGTTATTGCCCGACGATTTCTCGGACAATAAGCTTTGGGGCGAACAATGACAGGGCATATTTTGTAATCTAATTAGATTACTGAATTAATAACGACTATGTTATGAGAAGGGAAAAGAAATCACTGTGGGGATATATCGACCGGAGCGGCGAATACATTATCGAGCCGAAGTTTGATGACGCATGGGATTTCCATGAAGACTTGGCTGTGGTCAAAATTGAATATCAGCGAGGCTACATTGACAAGACGGGGCGTTATGTGATTGAGCCTGTCTATCAATTGGCTGGTGATTTTAAAGATGGAATCGCCCTTGTCATGATCGATGATAAATGGGGGTATATAAATAAGACCGGAGCCTATGCCATAGCCCCGCTTTTTGACAAAGCGTCGGAGTTTGTCGACAATCTTGCTATGGTGAAAGTCGGTGATAAATATGGCTATATCGATAGAACCGGCGCTTTCGTTGTAAAGCCGGAATTTGAATATATAGGAGAATTTCACGAAGATCTCGCATGGGTTAAGTTTGAGGGTAGATATGGCTATATTGACCGTACCGGCAATTATGCTGTTGAGCCATCGTTTGAGGCTGCGAATGATTTTAACGAAGGTCTCGCCGTGGTAATGATAAACGGCAGTTACGGTTACATTGATAGAACGGGAAAATTTGTGTTGGAGCCAATATTTGATGTTGCCGGAAATTTTGAAAACAGCGTTGCTCGGGTCAAGTTGAATGGTCAGTGGGGATATATTGATAAAAACGGAGCTCCGGTGCCTGAGCCTGATTTTGACGATGCTCCTGTTACGGTCTTTCATGATGGTGTCGCTCCCATGAAAGAGGGTGACAAATATGGTTATGTCAACGAGGATGGAGAGTTTGTGATAGCTCCTGATTTTTATGAAGCTGAATCATTTTGCGAAGGAATGGCGAGAGTGAGAACCGGTTC
>JAAVEM010000031.1 GCA_014801235.1 Bacteroides sp.
AACAATAGAGAAAGTGAATACCAATTCTTGCCATTCCATAACCTACACGCTGGAAATAAGAATAAAGCATAAGAGATTGTGTAAATCGAGCATGCAATTATGCAGGAATCAAAGTAAAATCTGTCATTGGTTATATAACTCAACATTATAAAATATAAAGATGCCAGTATTGTCGTGACTATTGCCACAGCAATTTGAAATATAATAAAGGCTTTTGTCCGTATTTCCATGTATCAAAGTTACATATTTTCTGCGAGATATTAATAAGTTGTCTGTTATTTACAACGCTAATAACGAGTTTGATATTGCTTGTGCGTGGGTTAAGATACCCGTTTACAGCCTGAATCCTCGGCTCTGCGTACGGTTCACTTCCTCCAGGACAGAAGGGAGATTGGATGTCAGGCGGTCTAACTCCGGAATTGTTAAGACAATTAATTGGAATATTGAATATTAGCTCAATCTTCTTGAATGTGATAGGTAGCTGTTTTGAGCTGAAAAACTCCATGTGGAATCCATTATATCTCTTAATGAAAGTGAATAATCGTCATTCATTTTTGTCAATTCGCCGCAAATGAGTAAATTTGAAAACTGAATTGAGGCAAACCCGATATAATGAGCAACGAAATTATCAACGATGACCCGAAATTGATTGAACGCTTGCGCGACAGTTCCACCTGTCGTGAAGCCTTTGGTGAAGTCATCCGGAAATACAGCGAGCCGTTATATTGGCAGATAAGGCGCATGGTCGAAAATCACGACGACGCCAACGACCTGCTTCAAAACACGTTCATGAAAGCGTGGAGCTCGATTGAAAATTTCAGGGGCGACGCCAAGCTATCGACATGGCTCTACAAAATCGCGATAAATGAAAGCATCTCCCATCTCGCGCGGGAACGCAAGCGGCTCCATGTTTCCCTCGATGACGAAGAATCCCATCTTGTCAACCTCATCGAGTCCGACACATTTGTCGATGGCGACGAACTGGCGCTGAAACTCCGAAAGGCAATCGCGTCCCTTCCCGAAAAACAGCGCCTCGTGTTCAACATGCGCTACTACGACGAGATGAAATATGAGGATATGTCAGAGATTCTCGGCACTTCAGTCGGGGCGCTGAAAGCCTCCTACCACATCGCCGCAAAAAAAATTGAACAATTTTTTGCCGAAAACGATTAAACCTATAGCCACTCGCAAAGTCAAACTATTGAAACAACAATAAAAAGCATCAACAATGAAGGAAAGACAAGATATACTGGATCGGATAAACCGTCGTTCGGGAATGACGGTGCCCGAGAACTATTTCGCTGATTTCTCAGCGGAGATGATGTCGCGTCTGCCTGAAAAAGCCGCTGAAACGTCGGCAAATGTATTGCCTCGCAGCGTGTGGCAGCGAGTGCGCCCCTACATTTATCTTGCTGCGATGTTTTGCGGAGTGTGGCTGATGATGTGGTTGTTCAATGACATCAGCAACAAGGTGGACAAATCCTCGATGGAAAACAATCCCATTCTGGCGGAAGGTTTCTCCAGCGATCAATTCTATGACTATTACCTGTCTGACGATATAGACCAATATGATCTTCTCGAAGACATGTATAATGACGGTGTTACATTCTCGAGTTTTCAACAATTATGACGTTTATGAGACGATTCGCTATTCTCTCTCTGCTCATGGTCCTGATGTCGGCGCTGGGGCTGCATGCTTCCGGCGACCGCGACAAGTGGTTTAAAGAGCTTCGCCAATATAAAAAGGAGTTCATCATAAAAGAACTGGAGCTCTCCAAAGAGCAACAGACAAAGTTCTTCCCCGTGTATTATGAAATGACACGCAAGATCATGAAGCTCAACGATGACACCCGCGCGCTTGAAAAGAAAATCGACACCAACAAGGGCGCCGTTTCTGACATTGAATATGAAAAAGCCGCGGAAGCCCTTTTGGAACTCAAAGCGAAAGAAGCCAAAATCGAAGCGGAATACTATCCAAAATTCAAGCAGATTCTCACTCCAAAGCAGATGTATAAGCTGCCGAAAGCCGAGAAAAAATTCACCCGCCAGCTCATGAAGCATCACAACAAAGCTAAAACAGTGAAGAAGGCTCCGAAAACCGCCTTTACACTATGTGATGACTGCAACGCATAACTGAAAAAGGTCCCGACCTCTCAAACAGATACTTCCATCGGGAGGTATCTGTTTTTTTTACAATATGACACTTCACCATCTCATCATTACGCGCGATTATGAAAAAACTGGTTCTATTGTTTTCAATCCTATATTCACTGACTATGACTGCGCAAAACTTACCACTTAACCCTGATTTCGCATTCCCTAAGAAAGTGAAAAGCGAAGCCCTTGCCGAATATAAAAAAGCGATTGCGGCAAAAGACGGCGACCGCATAGTAAATTCGCTTGTCGCATATGAACTCGCAGTTGCGGCAATCGACCGCGACAGCGTGCAGCAGGCGCTCACCCTCATTGACGAAACACGCGCTGTCACCGACGCGGCAACATCAGCGATACTCAACATCCTGCTTGCCGACATATATTACGACATATACAGCTCGGCGCGCTACAAATATGACCGGCGGGAGATTCCCGAAGGAGATTCCACTTCCAACTTCCTGCTTTGGAGCGGCGAACAGTTCCGCACAAAAATAAACGGGCTCATAAACTCGGCGCTTGTCGCTCCCGAAAAATTGAAAGCGGTAAAACTCAGCAAATACCCCCGAGCCATCGTTGCCGACGGAAAAACACTGGAATTTTATCCCACCGTGTATGATTTCGTTGCAACAAAAGCAATCACGCGCATCAACACGCTGTCGAGGGTGCAACATGATTTCACCATCGGTCTGCTGTGCCGTTACGATTTTTACACCAGGCTTTCATTCAACTACCAGTCGCCCGAGGCGCAGCGCATACTCAGTCTTTACAGCGACCTGCTGAAATTTCATGACGGCGACGCCGCTCCGTTTATCATCACCGATGTCAACCGCATCAACTTCATCTCCCGCAATCTGTTTGACCTTTCGGGCGAAAACTCTCAGGAAAAGCGCAATGACCTCCTTTATGAACTCTATGACAATTTCAAAACTTCCCCTTATTCAGGCGAAGCGCTTATAGAACTCAACATTCCCGAACCGACCGACACGGCGGCGGTCGAGAAATACTTTTCAACGCTGACGAAGTATCTCTCGGAACATCCGGGATATTTCCGCGCAAACTGCCTTAAGAACAACCTGACCGACTTGACCCGCCCATCGATTCAACTGTCATTCCCGCGCACGGTCATCCCCGGCGCGGAAACGAAAATATCGGTCAAGGCGTTCAACGCGCCGCGCTATGAGCTGCTCGTCTATAAAGTGCCCTACTCCTCTTACTCGGCAAAAGTGGGGGCAGCAACACCTGTCAAGCGCATAAGCCGCAATTTCACCGAGAAAGCGCCGTTTTACCGCCAATGCGAGGAAACCGTCGTCATCGACACTCCGGGAACCTACGCAATCGTTCCGGCAATCAACGGCAAGCCCGACTTAAAACGCTACTATGAAGTGATTCAGTGTACGAATCTCACGGCATCAACCTCGACATTCGCAGGCAAAACATGGGGCTACGTCACAAATCCGCTCACAGGCAAGCCGGCAAGCAAAGACGTGAAACTGACCATCATAGGAAATCGCAACGAAGTCACCGGAACAATCCCTGTAAACGCCGACGGAATCACTCCCATCAACACGGCAGGATACCGTCTATATGCCTCATCGGGCTCCGATCGCTCGGTCGACGTGTCGATTCTCCGCTCAAACGCCGATCCGGGAAAAACCGTCTATGGAATAAGCGCCTTCACCGATCTCGCCATCTATCATCCCGGCGACTCCGTGCAATGGAGCGCGGTGGTTCAAAGCACGTCACAAAAAGCGGGCATGAAAACAGTTGCCGGCATCGAGATTGAAGCCACTCTCCACGGCGCGAACTACGAACTTCTCGACACGGTGAAGTGCGTTACCGACGATTTCGGAAGAGCCGTCGGCAACTTCCTGATTCCCAAAGAAGGACTCACAGGAAATTATTCGATACACTTCCGCCACGTCGCTCCAAACGGCAAGGCGTCGACCTATGGTTCGAAGACCTTCATGGTATCGGACTACAAATTGCCCACCTATAAAGTTGAAATAACTGATGTGAAGCGCGACTATCCGCAGAAAGGCGACGTGACTATCAACGGAAACGCGAAAAGCTACTCAGGATTCCCGATAGCAAACAGCCGTGTGAGCGTGAACCTGTCAGGCATAAGACGCCAGTGGTGGCGAGAGACAACAGTTCGCTCATTCTATACCACCGAACTCTCAACCGATGCCGATGGCGGCTTTTCAGTTACCTTCCCGGCTGAACTGCTTGCGGCAACCCCCATTCAGGGCGGACTGTTTGAAGCCGACTTCACCGTGACCTCTCAGTCAGGCGAGAACCGGTCGGCAAAACAGGCATTCGCGCTTGGCAAACCCTACTTGCTCAACGCCTCTCTGCCTGAGAATATAAATGCGGAAAAACCGGTAAGATTTGCCGTCGAGCTTGTCGACCTAATGAACCGACCGGTAAACGAACCGATTGAATATAGCATCGCACACGGAACCGACACGATTGCGACAGGCACAATCGAAAGCGCTGCCATCCCGGTCAATCTTGACAAAGTTCCGTCGGGCACCTACAGCATTACATTCGTCCCTGCCGACCGCAACCTTGCCGAGCCTTACACGGCTAAAGACATAAACATCTATCGTCCTGGCGACGCGCTCCCGCCTGCTGTCGACGAGCCGATATGGCTTCCTGAAGACAGCTACGTCATCCAATCTGACAAGGTTTCCATCCTTTACGGAACACGCGTCGATACATGCCATCTGCTATACGTCGTATCAACCCCTGACTCAATCCTCACTCAGCAATGGATTGAAACGGGAGCCGGAATGCATCACTTGGATTATGAACTGCCAGAGGGGATTGACAACGCCGTCGTCACACTGTTCGCCGTTAACAATTACCGCTCGTCACAGCATTCAATCAATGTGGTTAAAGACAAGTCGATAAAGAAAATCAACCTGTCGATAGAGAGTTTCCGCGACAAAATCGTTCCCGGAGAAAAAGAAACATGGAAAATAAAGGTGACCGACCGATCAGGCAACGGAGCACAAGCCGCCATCATGCTTGACATGTATTGCAAAGCGCTCGACGAGCTCCTGCCCTACTCGATTCAGATGAACCCGATCGCAGCGAGCGGCAACCGGTTCCGCCTCTCTTCGCCATCAGGTCTCGGAACTATGGACTCCTATTTTTACGACTATGCCGGCAAGCGTTTGAATTGCGTGAATCTCCAAATCCCGGCAATCAGAAACTGGGATAAACCTTACTATCTCGAAGAGATTCTTGCCACAGTCCGCACTACTTCCGCAAGACTTTACGGAGCAGCGATGCCGCTCGCTGAATCAAAAGCAGCAAACGGCATTATGATGAAAAAGGAGATGCTTGACGATGCTGCCGTGGAAGAGTCAGCCACAGCCGACATGGCGGCAGCAGCCGACTATGACAGCGGCGCAGGCGCTGCGGGTGAATCAACCTCGGAGAATGATTTCCAATATCGTCCCGCCGAAATTCCGCTTGCCTTCTTCGAACCGTCGCTCACGACAAACGCCGACGGAGCGCTTGAAATTACATTCACCGCGCCAAATGCCAATACCACCTGGCAGCTTTGCGCTCTTGCGTTCAACAACGAGTTGCTGTCATCGTCGCTAAGGAAGGAAATCGTTTCATCCAAGCCGGTGATGGTACAGCCCAACCTTCCGCGTTTCCTACGCACCGGCGACCGTGCCACAGTGAGCGCGATGGTGATGAACAACACTGACTCGGCGTTGACCGTGACCACCACTGTCGAGATATTCGAGCCGGTGAGCGGAAACGTAATAAAAAGCTTCACCTACACCGACTTTATAGCCGCCGGCGAATCGGCTACCGTCAACTCGGAGGTCGACACTCCCGCCGATGGCGCCATGCTCGGCTATCGCATCAAATCGGCGACCGACAATTTTGCCGACGGCGAACAGAGCGTTTTGCCGGTCCTTTCCACTATCGCTCCGGTTATAGACACGACACCGTTCTATATACCTGCCGACGAGGAATCGTTTGAGCTCAATATTCCGGAAATAAAAAAGGATGCGACGGTCACTTTGCAATATTGCAACAATCCGATATGGTATGTTGTCACCGCTCTCCCCGGATTGAGAAAAGATGACGCAAAGGACGCACTGTCGCAAAGCGCAGCCATTTTCTCAGCCGCTATCGCCGAAGGAATCATCAGAAAAGATGGAGAAATTGCCGCCGCGATAAAAGAATGGTCATCAAATCCCGCCGACTCCACTCTGGTTTCAATGCTCGAAAAGAACAGCGACCTGAAGACGATACTTCTCAACGCCACCCCCTGGAGCCTTGACGCAAAGAATCAGACGGAGCGGATGGCGCGTCTGGCAATGCTCTTTGACAAGCAAGCGATCGAGGCGACCTACGACGCAGCCATTCAAAGACTGTCGACTCTCGAATGCGCCGGTGGAGGATGGGCTTGGACCGAACACTATGACAAGCCGTCGGCATGGATAACCCAAAATATTCTCGCTAATCTCGGCAGATTGAAGCAACTCGGATTCAGCCCCGGCAATGCCCGTCTCGACAACATGGCTGCACGAGCCGTGGGTTATATTGACCGTGAAGCCGCCGATGCGCTTAAACATAATCCGACCGCCACCGACTTTGATTATGTCATCACCCGCGATTTCTATAAGGAGATAAGCGTTCCGTCAAGCGCCAAACCCCTTATAAGCAACACCGTCGCATCAATTCGTAAAAATTGGAAGAACTATGACGCGCCAATGAAGGCTATCGCCGCCATCATTCTTTCAAATCACAATGAAAAAACGACGGCTCGCCAAATCGTGGAATCACTCAGAGAGTATTCGGTAAGCTCTCCAGAAAAAGGGGTGTGGTTCCCGTCGCTCGACAACATGACTGTATGGTCGATGGGTAAAATCGCAGCTACCTCGTTGATATTGGACGCATTCTCAACTATCGATCCGACGGCAAAAGAGATCGACGGTATCCGTCAATGGCTTATACTTCAAAAGGAGGCTAAGGACTGGGGAACATCGGTGAGCACTTCAGATGCGATATACTCAATTCTCAACAGCGGCTCGGAATGGACTCGCCGCACCGGCTTGCCCGAAATAAAAATCGGCAAGAAAGCGATAAAGACCGACGGCATTGAAAACCGTCTCGGATATTTCCGCGCTGACATATCGTGCCTGAATCCGTCGAAGAGCCGATTGACCGTAAATCGTCATGACGCTATTCCGTCATGGGGCGCTCTATTCGTAAGATACAAGAGTGAGATGTCAGAAATAAAAGCGGCGGGATGTGACGACGTGTCTATCGACAAGCAGCTTTATAAAAGGGTCAACACCCCCGATGGAGTCAGATGGGTTGCCGCCGACTCGATGACCGTCGGCGACGTGGTTAAGGTCAATCTCATAATCGAGACCAAGCGCGACATGGACTATGTCACCGTGATTGACGACCGCGGAGCATGCTTCGAACCGTCGAAACAACTTCCCGCGCCACTATTCTCGGAGGGTATCTATTTCTATCGCGAGAATCGTGACGCCGCCACAAACATTTTTGTCAATCATCTTCCTAAGGGTGTTTACCGACTCAGCTACGAACTCAATGTAAACAATGCGGGACGCTTCTCGGCAGGAGTAGCCACCATTCAAAGTCAATATGCTCCCGCACTGACCGCCCATTCATCAGGCGCCATAGTCACAGTCAATAATTAAAAAACATAACGCATGCACATCTGCCCGGCAAGTGAATCAGAGGGATTCTCTTGTCGGGCTAAATTTTTATAAAATAGCGAGATACTAACATTTTTTCAATTATAAATTAATTGGAATCAACTGAAATTTCTTAACTTTGCATATTAACGAAATTTCGATATGGCAATTCCAATTAAAGCAGTGCCCATACTCTCGGGGGAAATAGCAGATGACTTCGTGCGCAAGGCAGAAGAGCGTGAAAAGAATCCCGCCCCCCGACTTTCTCCAGAGCAGGAGGAGCGCATCGCTAAAGTAATGAAGCAGATGCGTGAGTTTAAGTTCCCTTGGGAAAAGAAGTAATGGAGGGCACATTCATACTTGAAGAAAAGTGTCAATTGGCAAGAGTGACACAAGAGGTACTTGACTATTGTCAGCCTTTTACATGTGGCGATGCAGACCTCGACGACTTCTTCGCTAATAACGCAACAGCCTATGAGCAAGAACTTATGGGCAAGACTTATTGTTGGGTGCTCCGTGATGATGTGACAAAAATTGTCGGCATGATTACTCTTGCTAATGCAAGCATACAAACTACCCACTTACAAAATCACCCACGCCGAAAACTAAATCACCTTATCCCCTATAGCAAACAGGGACGTACATATCCCGGAGTGCTGATTGGCAGACTTGGCGTAAGTGTCGATTTTCAAGGTTCACAATTTCGTGCAGGAGCACAGATAATGTCTTTTATAAAAGACTGGTTCAGAAGCTATGACAACAAAACCGGATGCCGATTTGTCTTAGTTGACGCTGTGAATAACGAACACACCATAGCATATTACGAACGAAACGGTTTCCACCCTTTATTCCCAAGACTTAATGATGAAAAAGCATTTTATAATATCCCGGAATCGGAGAATCTTCGAACAAGGATGTACTATTACGACCTATTGTAATTACCTTTAGGTTTAAGTCACTGCGTGCCTATTAAATAAACAGGTATGCACATCTGCCCGGCAAGTGAATCAGAGGGATTCTCTTGTCGGGTGGATTGTTTTTGCACGGGTGAATGAATCGTCAGAAGGGCCCGTTCCGAGCGATTTCCATGATGTGTCGGGCGCCCGTGGAGGGTGTGACGCCCGAACCGTTTTACCGGTTGTGAAATGACAGCGGCTTCGTGTTGGCGGATTGCGCTTCGCGACGGCGGCATTCCGATTCAAGCAGTCTTCCATGAAGGAACTTAGCGAAATATCGGGCG
>JAAVEM010000032.1 GCA_014801235.1 Bacteroides sp.
ATATGCGAAACCCCATGTTGGCGCGCCAACATGGGGAGAGTGCTTTGAGCCACAAACCACCATCCTCGGCGCGGATGAATAAAAATATCCCACAAAATCCCCCAATGAACCCCACCCGCACCTCAATCGCCCACCCACCTACGGCGACGGAGGAGCCAAGCCTGCAAAGGCTTGCCTTATGGGTAGCCGGGTACGGCGAATGGAATGAGCCGTGCCCGGGAAACGTGCCCGCATAGAATTGCACTCTGACAGAGTGCCCCCTAAAAACACGCTTGCCATTTTGATTCAGGGGACGCTCTTTGCAGAGCGTCAATCCATACCAAACCCACGACCGGGCAGAGTTCGCCTACGCTCACTCTACCCGGCTATCCGTAGGGCAAGCCTTTCAGGCTTGTCCCGCAACACCCCCTACGGGAACCCCTCCGCAACCTAATTTTCAATGTTGTCGTAGGCGGCATTTACGGGGACACCCCATGCCGATTTTGTCGGCATGGGGTGTCATTGGTTTGATTAAGCAACATCGAGGATGTTGCTGATTTCTTTTATTTGCGGTCGGCGGCTTTTTCAAGCTGGTGGCTAACTGCCTCGATGGCGAGATCCACAGCCTCCTCAAACGAGTCGGCTACCTTGCCGGCAAACACATCCTCCTTCTGAGGGATGGCGATCTTGATAGTCGCTTCCTTGTTCATTGCCGTTTCAGGCTTAATCACATTAAGGGTTACTGTAACGGTTGATATATTTTCATTGCGGCGCGCGAGCCTGTTGATTTTCTTGACGATAAAATCCTGAAGTTTTTCGGTAGCGTCAAAGTGGATGGCTTTAATGTTAATGTCCATGGTCTCCTCCTTTTTTTGCGGCACGTGGGTGTGCCAGTTCGTAATTGTGTTTTAATTCTCGATATGTTACATGGGTGTACACCTGGGTCGTTGCGAGCGACTGATGTCCCAATAACTGTTGTACTGAATAGAGATCGGCGCCGTTGTTGAGCATATCGGTGGCAAATGAATGGCGCAGCACGTGGGGGCTTTGGCGGGCGGCGACGGTGCGACCCGCAAGCGTGTCGTGGACCACATTATATATAAGCCGGCGGTAGAGCGGCTCTCCCGATTGCCTGACGAAAAATTCGTCGGCAGCCGGCGGTGGTACGGTTTCGTTTCTTAATTCCCGGTATAGTGCTATCATCTCAGAAAGTTCTTCTCCAAAAGGGATTATTCTTTCTTTATTACGCTTACCGAGCACTTTTAGTTCACCGCGATTGGTGTCTACATCGGCGTCAAGCAGTCCCATGAGTTCGGAGGCGCGCATGCCGGTGGAGTACAGCATCAATATTATCAGGCGGTTGCGTACCTCGGTGAAGTCATTGGCGTCGAAATCGTCGCTCAACACTGCCTGAGTTTCTTCCTGGCGCACGAACACGGGGAGCGGCTTGTCGGTCTTGGCGAGTTCAAGCTCGGCGGCGGGATTGGAGGTGGCTCCGTGGCGTATCATCATGTAGCGGAAGAAAGCGCGGAGCGCCTGTATCTTTCGGCGTATGGTGCGCGGGGCGTCGCCGGCTTTAGCGAGCGAAGCCACCCATAGGCGAAGGTCGCCGGGAGTGACGTCGAGCGGATGCATATTTTCGGGCTTGCCGCCGGTGGAGAAGTCGATCCACTGGGTGAGGTCACGTTTATAAGCAGATACGGTGTGAGTTGAAAGATTCAACTCACACCGTATGTATGTCAAAAAAGAGTTTAACATAAGTTATTCGCAAACGATGACTTTACGAATATAACTCTTTTTTTGGTTGTATGCAAATAAAAAGGAGGGTCTTTGGATATTAATCCTCAACCAAGCGAAGTTTCTGCACGTAAACAGCCTTCATCATTTTCTTGCGGTTGGTGATGCTGGGCTTTTCAAATGCCTGACGGCTACGCAGTTCCTTTACGATACCGGTCTTTTCAAACTTTCTTTTGAATTTCTTGAGAGCTTTCTCGATGTTTTCGCCTTCTTTTACTTGTACGATGATCATTTTGTTATTTTTGTTTTGTTTGTTTTTTACAATTTTATTTTAGCGGGACAAAATTACATATTGTTTTCGATTTGGCAAAATAATTTTTGATAAAGTCACGCTAATTAAGCAGTTATTTTGACTCTTTTTCCACTTCTTTCTCGGCAGCGCCTGCAAGTTCGGGGTCAATCATGATTCTTCCGCAGTATTCGCACACGATTACTTTCTTGTGCATCTTGATTTCCATCTGCTTTTGCGGGGGGATGCGGTTGAAGCAGCCGCCGCATGCGTCGCGCTGGATATAGACGATTCCGAGACCATTGCGGGCATTGTCGCGGATGCGTTTGAATGCCTTGAGGGTGCGTTCGTCGATGCGGGGTTCGATTTCTTTAGCCTGGATGCGGAGACGCTCTTCGTCCTGACGGGTTTCTGAAACGATTTCGTCGAGCTCGGCTTTCTTGTCGGCGAGAATGTGCTCGCTGTCGGCAAGGCGGGTTTCGGTGTTGGCGATGTCGTTAGAGCGGCTGTCGATCGCGCGGGCATATTCGTTGAGGCGTTTTTCGCTCAATTGTATTTCAAGAGTCTGGAATTCGATTTCCTTTGAAAGGAGGTCATATTCCTTATTGTTTCTCACGTCGTCGAGCTGCTGCTTGTAGCGGGCGATTTTGTTTTGTGAGTCGTTGATCTTTTCTTTTTCAGAAGCTGTGCGCTTGTGAAATTCATCAATCTCCTGACGGTAGTTCTGGATACGTGTGCGCAATCCTTCGATGTTGTCCTCAAGGTCCTTCACCTCAAGCGGAAGTTCGCCGCGGATAGTCTTGATGCGGTCGATTTCTGACAGGATTGTCTGCAATTCGTAGAGCGATTTCAATCTCTGCTCCACTGATAGAACTTCGTTCTTGGTCTTGTCTGTAGCCATATTACTTACAAGTAATTTATCGGATTCTTTTCTTTTTCGGAGTAATAAAGTGCAAAGTTAGGAAAAATTTCCCTAACTATGTGGTAAAAAATCTCTTTTGTGCATTTTTCACTTTCATAATGACCTATGTCGACTATGAAAATCTTGGATGCGTAGTCGACAAAATCATGGTAACGCACATCTGACGTGATGTAGGCGTCGGCGCCTGCGGCGATGGCGTCGGTGATAAATGACCCTCCCGATCCGCCGCACAGCGCTATGCGGTTAAGTCGACGCGAGGGGGGAGCGGTGCATCGTGTCACCGGAGAGCCGCACACGCTTTTCACTCTTGAGACCAGGTCGGTGGCGTGGATGCCTCCGGGGAGGATTCCGACGGAGCCGCTTCCGGCGTCGGCAACGGTGGGGTGGCTGACGAGCGGCGCAATGTCGGTGAGTCCTATCAGCTCGGCGAAAACCCGGTTTACGCCGAGTGGAGCGTTGTCGAGATTTGTGTGGGCTGAATAGACGGCTATGTCATTTTTGATTGCCGCTATCGCCGCTTCCTGCTGAATGGTGCTCCCGATGAGCTGTTTCACCCCCTTGAAAAAAAGAGGGTGGTGGGAGATGACCAGGTTGCACCCTTTCTCGCGCGCCTCCTCGATGACGGCGGGAGTGATGTCGACACACAGCAGGGCGCCGCTGCACTCGGCATCGGCATTCCCTATCTGGAGTCCTGCGTTGTCATACCCCTCTTGCAAACCGAGAGGGGCGACACTCTCTAACGCGGCAATGATGTCGCTTATTTTCATTTTTCGGTGATGTCGATTTTGAGAGCGAGTTCATCGAGCTGCTTGTCGTCGAGCGCGGCGGGAGCGTCGAGCATCACGTCTCTGCCCGAATTGTTCTTCGGGAAAGCGATGCAGTCGCGGATGCTGTCGAGACCGGCAAACAGTGAAACCCAGCGGTCGAGACCATAGGCGAGACCTCCGTGAGGGGGAGCGCCAAACTTGAAGGCGTTCATCAGGAAGCCAAATTGTTCCTGAGCGCGCTCGGGAGTGAACCCGAGTATTTCAAACATCTTCGCCTGGAGCGCGCTGTCATGGATACGGATCGAGCCGCCGCCCACTTCAACGCCGTTTATAACCATGTCATATGCGTCGGCGCGAACAGCCTCGGGGTTGGTGTCGAGCAAGGGGATGTCCTCGTCTTTGGGGTGAGTGAACGGATGGTGCATAGCCATGAGGCGCTGCTCCTCTTCGCTCCACTCAAACATGGGGAAGTCGACCACCCACAGGCAGGCAAACTTGTTTTTGTCGCGCAGACCGAGCTGACGGCCCATTTCAAGGCGAAGCTCACACAGCTGCTTGCGTGTCTTCATCGCGTCGTCGCCTGAAAGGATGAGAATGAGGTCGCCGGGATTGGCGTTGAACGCCTGCTTCATCTGCTGGAGCACCTCCTGAGAGTAGAATTTGTCAACGCTTGATTTGACAGTGCCGTCGGCTTCAACTCGCGCGTAGACCATGCCCTTGGCGCCGATCTGCGGGCGTTTCACATATTCGGTGAGCTGGTCAAGCTGCTTGCGAGTGTAGGTCGCAGCGCCGGGAGCGCAGATGCCGCCGATGTAGGCTGCGTTGTCAAACACTCCGAATCCGTGGCCTTTCATGATGTCCATCAGCTCGACGAACTTCATGCCGAAGCGAAGGTCGGGCTTGTCGCTTCCATAATATTTCATTGCGTCAGCCCAAGGCATTCTGATGAACGGCTCGGTGAGTTCCACGCCGCGAAGCTCCTTGAAAAGATGCTTAGCCATTCCTTCGAAGAGGTTTATGATGTCGTCCTGCTCCACGAAGCTCATTTCGCAGTCAATCTGGGTGAACTCAGGCTGGCGGTCGGCGCGAAGGTCTTCGTCGCGGAAGCATTTCACAATCTGGAAATAGCGGTCCATGCCCGACACCATCAACAACTGCTTGAGAGTTTGAGGCGACTGGGGCAGCGCGTAGAACTGTCCGGGATTCATGCGTGAAGGCACCACGAAGTCGCGCGCTCCTTCAGGAGTGGAACCCACGAGCATCGGGGTCTCTATCTCAAGGAATCCTTTTGAGTCAAGGTAACGGCGCACCTCCATTGTCATCTTGTGGCGCAACTCGAGATTTTTTCTCACGTTGTTGCGTCGCAAGTCGAGGTAGCGGTATTTCATGCGCAGGTCATCACCGCCGTCGGTGTCATCTTCGATGGTGAACGGCGGAACTTCCGACGCGTTGAGCACGTTGAGTTTTTCGGCGATAATCTCGATGTCGCCTGTGGGGATGTTGGGGTTCTTGTTGGAACGCTCGGCAACAGTTCCCGATATCTGAACTACGTATTCGCGACCAAGATGATTGGCGGCTTCACAGAGCGCGGCGTCGGTCTCATTGTTGAAAACAACTTGAGTGATGCCGTAACGGTCACGGACATCCACAAATGTCATACCGCCCATCTTACGGGTACGTTGAACCCACCCGGCAATAGTCACTTGGCTGCCGGCGTCACTGAGGCGGAGTTCTCCGCATGTTTTGGTCCTATACATATATTTATATTATAATCGTTGAGGTTTTTCTGATATGGTTGTTTAAGCTTTGTTGGCGCGTTTGCGTTCGATTTCGTCAAGGATGATTTTGCGCAGGCGCAGGTGATGGGGAGTCACTTCCACATACTCGTCCTCCTTGATGTATTCCAGCGCTTCTTCAAGGCTGAACACCACCGGGGGAATGATTCGAGCCTTGTCGTCGGCACCTGAGGCGCGCATGTTGGTGAGCTTCTTTGACTTGGTGACATTTACCACGATGTCGTTGTCCTTGGCGTTTTCGCCGACAACCTGTCCCGCATAAACCTCTTCCTGGGGGAAGATGAAGAATTTGCCGCGGTCCTGAAGCTTGTCGATTGCGTAAGCGTAGGCTGTGCCTGCCTCCATTGCGATGAGCGAGCCGTTGGTGCGGCGTTCGATGTCGCCTTTCCAGGGTTGGTATTCAAGGAAGCGGTGAGCCATGATTGCCTCTCCGGCTGAACCGGTGAGCACGTTGTTGCGTAGTCCGATGATGCCTCGCGAAGGAATGTGAAACTCGATGTGGATGCGGTCGTTCTGAGTGGTCATCGACACCATTTCGCCCTTGCGGCGGGTCACCATGTCGATGATTTTGCTTGAATATTCTTCGGGCACGTTGATGGTGAGCAACTCTATCGGCTCACACTTCACTCCGTCAATCTCCTTGATGATTACCTGGGGCTGTCCCACCTGGAGTTCATAGCCTTCGCGGCGCATGGTCTCGATGAGCACCGACAGGTGAAGCACGCCGCGACCAAACACGGTCCACACGTCTTCATGGTCGGCTTTGGTCACGCGGAGGGCGAGGTTCTTGTCAAGCTCCTTGGTGAGGCGGTCGGCTATGTGGCGCGAGGTCACGAACTTGCCGTCGCGGCCGAAGAAGGGCGAGTCGTTGATGGTGAATGTCATCGACATCGTCGGCTCGTCGATGGCTATGCGCGGAAGCGCCTCGGGGTTGTTGATGTCGGCAACGGTGTCGCCGATTTCAAAACCCTCGATTCCGACGAGGGCGCATATATCGCCTGAGCTTACTTCCGACACTTTTTTCCTGCCCATGCCCTCAAAAGTGTGTAGCTCCTTGATGCGCTGGCGTGAAATTGTTCCGTCCTTTTTGCAAAGGGCTATCTCCATGCCTTCGCGCAGGGTGCCGCGGTGAACGCGTCCCACTGCGATACGTCCCACATAGTTTGAATAGTCGAGCGAGGTGATGAGCATCTGCGCGTCGCCTTCAAGAGTCTTGGGCTCGGGGATGTATTGGATAATAGCGTCAAGAACGGCATTGATATTGTCGGTGGGTTTGCTCCAGTCGGTCGACATCCAACCCTGTTTTGCCGAACCGTAGATGGTGGGGAAGTCGAGCTGGTCCTCAGTCGCGTCAAGGTTGAACATGAGGTCGAAGACCATTTCCTGCACTTCGTCGGGGCGGCAGTTGGGCTTGTCCACTTTGTTTACTACCACCACCGGCTTAAGTCCCATCTGGATAGCTTTTTGAAGCACGAAGCGGGTTTGGGGCATCGGACCTTCAAATGCGTCGACAAGCAGAAGACATCCGTCAGCCATGTTGAGCACTCGCTCCACTTCGCCGCCGAAGTCGGCGTGTCCCGGAGTGTCGATGATGTTTATCTTATATCCGTTATAGTTGATGGATACGTTTTTCGAGAGGATAGTTATGCCGCGTTCGCGCTCAAGATCGTTATTGTCAAGAATTAGTTCTCCGGTGTTCTGATTCTCTCGGAACAAATTTCCGGCGAGCAACATTTTGTCGACGAGCGTGGTTTTACCGTGGTCGACGTGAGCGATAATCGCTATATTTCTGATGTTCTGCATAACTTATTTCAATTTCGACTGCAAAATTACTATGTTATTAAACATAAACCAAATTTTTTTGCGTCTTAGGCGGCTGATTATCCACCTTTGACGCAATGATGTAGGTGGATTCAAGAATGAATCTGGCGTATATCGTAGGGGGTTTCCTGATATACGAAATAGTTGAGCCAATTGCTGAAAAGCAGGTTGGCGTGGCTGCGCCAACGCACCACCGGACCCTGCTCTGGGTCGTCATTGCGGTAGTAGTGAGCCGGAATATCGGGGTTCATGCCTTTGTCGAGGTCGCGGTGATATTCAAAATCAAGAGTGCCCGGTGAGTATTCGGAGTGTCCTGTGATGAAAAATTCCCTTCCGTTACGAGCCATCACCATGTAGACTCCGCTTTCGGAACTCTCTGACAGAATTTTGAGCCCGGGAATTTTTTCGATTTCCTCTTTTGCGACAGAACTGAAACGGCTGTGGGGCACGAAAAATTCATCGTCAAATCCTCGGAAAATGGGGTTCTTGCTGTCGGTGATGACGTGGGGGAACACTCCTGATATTTTCTTGTCGAGCACTATCTTGTCGATGCCATAGTGGTGGTAAAGTCCGGCAAACGCTGCCCAGCATATATATAAGGTGGAGGTGACATGAGTGCGCGCCCAGTCAAATATCTCCTGTAGCTCTTTCCAGTAGTCGACATCCTCAAATTTCACTTTTTCCACCGGAGCGCCGGTGATGATGAATCCGTCATAGTTGCGGTTGCGGATATCGTCGAAGGTCTTGTAGAACTCTTCGATGTGCTCCCGGGGAGTGTTGCGCGACACGTGGGAAGATGTGTCGATCAGGTCGAGCTCTATTTGGAGCGGCGTGTTGGAGATGAGCCTCAGCAGGTCGGTCTCGGTCATGATTTTTAGTGGCATGAGGTTGAGGATGCCTATGCGCAGAGGGCGTATGTCCTGTGATGACGCTCTTTGCTCGTCGATGACGAAGATGTTTTCTTCGCGCAATGTCTCTACGGCTGGTAATGAAACGGGAACTCTTACTGGCATGGATGGTTATAGTTGGCTTGATGTAGATGATGGACGGGCTGATTTTATCGCGTTGAGGAGCGCCAAGCCTTCACGCCTGCCTGCGTTCACGCGGTCGGGGTAGTGGGCGTCGCTGCTCACGACGATAGGCGTCCCGGCGGCGACAAGGCGCGGGATGAAACACTCTTTGGGGAAGATTCGCGATGCGGTGTGCCACGCCTTTGTGTTGAGCTCGGCGATGAGGCGTTTTTCAATCACGAGGTCGATGGCTTCGTTGACGCGCTTCTGATACCATGGCTGGTCTTCGATGCCCGGAGAGAAGCATGACGCATTATGCCCTATTTTGTCAAGATGCCCCACGATGTCGAATCCGCCCGATTGAATCATGGCGCACAGGCTGTCATAGTAGGCGTTGACAACGTGCCTGATGTCGTTGTCAAAGTAGCGTTCCATCTTCTTCATGAAAGATTCGGGGCTTCCGTCGACGTCGACAAAATTTTCACCGCCCGGAATGAAATGGACCGAGCCGATGCGATAGTCAAGCGGCAGTTCCCTGAAATATTCGACGTGCGGACCCCACTCTGAGCTGAGATAGTCAATCTCCATCCCGGCGTATATTTTTATTCGGTCGCCATAGGTTTCACGGAGGCGGGCTATTTCATTCAGGTATTGCTCCACGTCGACTCTCTTCATGTTGCACGGCGAGTCGATGGGGATGGGGGAGTGAGGCGAGAAGCCCCAATGAAGGAAACCCTCGTCGATGGCGGTGCGGAGCATGGTCTCCATTGGGACGCGTCCGTCACAATACTGAGTGTGACTGTGGAAGTTGTATAAATCGGTTTCTGATGAGATCTTCAGAAGGTCAATCATAGAAATTAATCTTCAATTACTGACATTTTGGGAGCAAAGGCTACCTTTTTCATGAACCATCCGGCGGCAATTGCGGTGACAATCAATCCGACGGCTACTGATATCGTGTAGTCCACGCCAAAGCCTTCAGGCGCAAACAGGATATAGGTGGTGCATACACAGGTCATGAACATTGCCGGAAGCATCGTGATCCAGTAGGTGAGTCCACGGTGGGCGAGATAGACGGTGCATGCCCACAGGGTGAACACGGCGAGAGTCTGGTTGCACCATGCGAAGTAGCGCCACAGAACGTCGAAATCAATCTGCATGATGACGAAAGTAAGAACGAAAATGGGAACCGACACGGCAAGGCGCTTCATGATGGTTTTCTGTTCCATGTTCATGAAATCGGCGGCGATGAGACGCGCGCTTCTCAAGGCGGTGTCGCCGCTGGTGATAGGCGCTGCGATCACGCCGAGAATGGCGAGGGCGCCGCCGAGTGTGCCGAGCCATGCGATGGAGATGTCGTGGACAAGTCCGCCTGTGCCGCCGTGCTCGGCGAGGTATCCCGATAGATTCTCATAGCCGCCGGTGAAGGCGATTGCCGCTGCTGCCCATATCAGAGCGACGATGCCCTCGGTGACCATGGCTCCGTAGAACACCGGGCGGGCGAGCTTCTCGTTCTTGAGGCAGCGCGCCATCATGGGCGACTGGGTGGCGTGGAATCCTGAAATGGCGCCGCATGCTATCGACACGAACATCATGGGAAACAACGGCATGACGTCGGCATTGGCACTGCGGTTATACAGCCCTTGTGTTATGCCGTCGGGGATGGTCACGTCAGAGAATATCAGAACTCCCATTATGCCCGCCGCCATGAAGAGCAGCGCGAATCCAAACACGGGATAGAGATTGCCTATCAGCTTGTCGATGGGGAGGAGCGTGGCGAGGATGTAGTAGATGAAGATGGCGCACACCCAGAAGGTGGCGTCCATCCAGTCGGGGGTCATGCCGGCGATGAGCCCTGCGGGAGTGAGCACAAACACCGCTCCTACAAGAATCATCAGCATCAGCGAAAATCCTCTCATGAGCTGCTTCACTCCGTTGCCCAGCTGCGAGCCGACGATTTCAGGCAGCGAGGCGCCGCCCATTCTGATTGAAATCACTCCCGAGAGGAAGTCATGGACGGCTCCGGCAAAGATTGTGCCGAGCACAATCCACAGGAATGCGGCTGGACCGAACATTATGCCCATTATGGCTCCGAAGATTGGTCCGAGTCCGGCGATGTTCAGAAATTGAATCAGAAACACTTTCCACGTGGGGAGCGGCATGTAGTCGATGCCGTCCTGTTTCGTATAGCAAGGCATTTCGCGCTGAGATGTGCATCCGATGACGCGTTCAACAAGCATTCCGTAGATAAAGTAGCCGGCGATCAAGACGGCTAACGCGATTAAAAAAGTAGTCATTGCAAGATTAAAGGTGAGGTTTGATTAGTTTTCTTGTGATATGATTTCGTTGGCTTTTGTTTTCAGAGCCTTGCGGTCATTCTCGATTTTGAGTTCGAGATTTTTGATTGCCTCGGTTGCCGAGCGGTCGCCGTTGCGATATTTCTGGCGGAGTCGCGCGAGCGACGCTTCGTCGGCTTTCAAGCTGTTGACAGCCGCCATGTAGTCTTCCATCATAGCCCGCGCTCTTGACGAGCGGAAGTCGCTCATACGCGTATAGACTCTGCCGCCGGGGAGCGCGAATTCAAATTCTGACCGGTCAGTTTTTTTATCAAGGTTTATTTTGTCGATCTTCTTAAGGAGGTCGGCATAGTTTTTGCCGCTTTCCCATGTTGAGCGGTAGTCGGTGATTCTCGCTTTGTCAGTGAGGTCTTCATCGTCGGAGTCGTAATTCTGGCGCAGGTCCGACGGAATGAACTTGTAGATCGTGATCATGTCGCCCAAGCCGTTTCGGTCTGTAGCCCACCAGCCCACTCCCGTCACCTCGTCGATGGCGAGCAGATAGTCGTCATAGGGCGAGTTGTAGGGCATCCCTATGTTCTGGGGTTGCAGATAGCTGTTGTCCTCTTTGCGTGAGATGAAAATGTCATATCCGCCGATGGAGCCCTCGCCGTTGTTTGCGTAGTAGAGGGTTACGCCGTCTGCCATGAGAAACGGGAAATTGTTGTCGCCCTCGATGTTTATTGTTTCGTCGAGCGCGGCAGGCTTCTCCCATGAACCGTCAAAGAGCTTGTTTGACTCCACGATGCAATATTCGTCATCTTCCGACGGCGCCGCCCAGAATATCATTGTCTGAGTTTCGGGCATGGCGACAGCCGTGGGGTCGGCGTGTTCAAATCCTTCAGGAAGAATGTCGGGCGAGCTGATGGAGCCGCTTCCGGGCGACAGCTTGTAAGCCTTGAAAAAATCGTCGCGGTCCACTGCGATGCTGTCGATTATCACTATTTTCTCGACGCGTTCAAGCATATTTTCGGCGAGAAGCACTCGGCGGCGAAGGTCGGAAATTTCGTCGGGCATCGACTTGCGGGCACGTTTGAGGGCGGTTTCATATTGGTCGATATATTTTTCCGCTCCCTCGAAGTCATATTCCTGGAAGGCTATTTCGGCGAGATAGCGCGATGCCTCGGTGACCCCTTTGGTCTGTGCGAATTTCAATCGCGGAATCGCCTCCTCGGTTCTTCCCGCCTGCATCAGGCACACTCCGAGCCATTGATTGAGCGACGCGTCTTTCGGCTTTTTCTTTATCTCCTCGAGAAACACCGGGAGAGCGCCTTCAAAATCGCCAGCCTGATACATCTCTTTGGCTTCATTGAGGGTGATTGCCGACAGCGCCGGCGCGGCAAGCAGCATGGAGGCAAGCAACACCATCCATGAGTGGATATATTTGTATGACATAATACGTGCAATTTAACGCTCAAATATACGCATTTTCCATGAGATGGCAAAATCATGAAACTTTCACCCCCTGCAAATTTGATAGTTTATGTTAAAATGCTATCTTTGTAAAATGTAAGCGTCATCGAGGCTTGACACGGGATTGCGGAACCTATATGGGGCTTTTCAGGCGCCGGTAGAAAGAAAATTTGACCGCCCATCCTACTTTTTCGAGTTTAAAGCGTTATACTAAGGAACGAATTATTAACATTTAATAAAATATAAAATGAAACCGTTACACATAGTATTATCAGTAGTAGGAGGCGCTATCGCAGGCGCCGCAGTCGGATTGCTTTTGGCTCCTGAGAAAGGCGAAGAAACACGCAGCAAACTCGTGAAGCTTGTCAAGGAAAAATTTCCCCAGTTGAAAAACAGCAAGGTTGAGGAAATCGTTGACGAAATCACTGAATCTCTTGAGGCTTAAACAAATCAGTCGTAACTAAAAATCAAACAACAATGAATGATACATTAGGATTGGTTTCCGCATTTTTGGGCGGCGCTATTGTAGGCGCTGCGGCTGCGGTTCTTTTCGCTCCCGAAAAGGGCGAGGAATTGCGTGAGCGCATCTGCGGAATACTGCGTAAGAACGGAGTCGTTTGTTCCGAAAAGGAGGTTGACGCGCTTGTGGCTCGCCTGACTAAGGAACTTGATGAGGAATAAAATAATAGGATAAACACGCGCAGGCTTGCTCACGGCAAGCCTGCGTCACCATATATTTATTGATATAGATGGGTGGACAGAACGATGACCTTCGGTCTTCAATTTCAAATATGAAGGTATGGGGGAAGCTTTATCTTGAAAATCTTAAGCTTCTTTCTATAGAGAAAAGCACCGTGCTTTTCGGGCATGCGGCTCTTGCCGGAGTGCTTGCCGTGCTGGCGGTAATAGCGTTTTTCTTCATTTCGCTCGCACTGGTTTTCCTGTTGGCTCAAGTGCTGCCGCTGATGTGGTGCTTCTTGATAATGGGAGGCGTATATGTGATAGGCGGAATATTGGCGATAATTTTTCGCAACACCTTGTTCATTAATCCTATATGCCGATTTATGACAAGGCTGTTTCTTGCCCCTCCACCTGAATATCTAACTCAAAATGAAGAAAAACAGTCATGAAAGAGAAGCATCCGGTTATAGTGCCCGACGACGGGCTTGAGAAGTGGAAGGGTTACACTCTTGCCGATCTTCGTTATCAGCGCGCCATCAATCACGTCAGGATGGAGATGGAGCGTGAACGGCTTGCCAACAGCATGACGCGTTTCAGTGACATGAAGGGCAAGTTGAACTTTCCCGGCGGCAACGGGCTGCTCCAGAAAGTGCTCGCCGGCTTTTCGGTTCTGGACTATGCTCTTCTCGCCATGACGACTGTGAAACAAGTGAGAAAAGTGTATAAATTTTTCAAAAGATAAGACCGTCAGGGGGTTATCCTGACTCTAAAAAGCGATTTCTACCGGCAATTGCCTGTGGAAATCGCTTTTTTTTGACGGAAGGGGGCGGCTTACGAGTCAATATCCGTCAGGAAGCGCGCGGGCATGTATTGGGCGGTATGGGTTGTGGGTGAATGATTTGAATGGATGGGTATTGTTTCAAATTAATTGTTAATAAATTTTAAAATAGTTGCGTATGTATCTCTCTATGTATATCTTCGTTGTCACATTTTGTTAACCTAAATTAAATTTTTCTATGCGTAAATCTACTCTATTAGTGGCAGCTGCCCTCATGGCAACTGCTTTTAGTGCAAAAGCTGAACAGGGTTCTGTTGAAGGTACAATCACCTGGCCGATGGTTAAGACTGTCGTTACCGAAGGTGTTGACGAAGCTACCGGCGAGCCCACCACAACCACCACCTATGAATTCGTTAAAGAAGCTACTCTGTCAGCAACCGTTGCTGAATATCTCACTGCTTCTGAAGTGACTCTCGGCAACTTGCTTACTTTTTTAAATGGGAAAAAAACCGGCGACATCGACGTCGCTACTTTCCAGCCCACCGAAAAACTGGCTGCCGGTGCTGCAATTGAAGGCGCTGACATCACTTTCACTGTTACTCCCAAGGACGGTTATCAGTTCCAGCCCACCAAGATTTCTTACAAGATGTGTGTTGTCGGAACTGACGGTGGAAACTATTTCTTGACCTATACTTACGGCGGCAATTCAGTAGAGTTGAAGACTGACGAGCACCCCGCCCGTAACAACGAATCCAACGGCTATTTCTCTGATGAGAATATTGCTGTTGAGCCGGCTGCTGCCGACGGAGCATTCGGTCTTGTTTTCAGCCTTTGCAATCTTGCTGCCAACAAGCAGATTGGTCTTTGCGATGTAATTATCTCAGGTAATGTCAT
>JAAVEM010000033.1 GCA_014801235.1 Bacteroides sp.
GTTATGAATTCGGCGAACGATGCAAGAACTGTTATTACGTTGATTAATTGCATGGACGAAATGTCACTATATAATGAAATAGACCCCACCCGGCTTCCCGAGCACGTCGCTATCATAATGGACGGCAACGGACGATGGGCGAAAGCGCGCGGACTTCAACGCCACGAAGGACACGTGGAGGGTGTAACATCCGTAAGGAAAATTACCGAGGCTGCGTCACAGGTCGGAGTAAAATATCTCACTCTCTACACTTTTTCCACTGAAAACTGGAACCGCCCAAAAGAAGAAGTCGACGCGCTGATGAATCTTGTTGTCATCGCAATAGAACGTGAAACAGCCGACTTGATCAAAAACAATGTGAGGCTGAACATGATCGGCGATTTCAGCCGCATGCCCGCTTTCGCCTATGAGCGACTTAACAAGTGTATAGCTGACACTTCTCATTGCACCGGGCTGACTCTTATTCTCGCCATAAGCTATTCTTCACGTTGGGAGATAACCGAAGCCACACGGAAGATTGCCGAAAAAGTTGAGCGCGGACTTTTGAAGCCGCAGGAAATCACTCCGGAAACCATCTCGGAAAATCTTGCTACCGCAGCATATCCCGACCCCGACCTGCTTATACGCACCGGTGGCGATTTCCGAGTCAGCAATTTCCTCCTGTGGCAGCTCGCTTATGCTGAAATATACGTGACCCCGACATTCTGGCCCGATTTCAAAAAAGAAGACTTTTACCGCGCCATAATACAATATCAGTCGCGCGAACGCCGATTCGGGCTTACCGGAGAACAGATTCAAGAAAACAAATAACCTTAGAATAACGATTTAAGACATCATATCACTTTCGATTATGCGTATAAAATTGCTAATCATACTAATGACGATAATGACACTGGGAGCAAACGCCCAGGTCAGAGGCAAAGGCTATGTTCCGGTTGACACCGTTTATGCTCCCAACGTAATCTACTCAGGATTGCCCAACTCCTATGAAATTGCAGGCATCAAGGTGACCGGAGTGCCCAATTACGAAGACTACATCGTGATCGGATATGCCGGAATAAACATCGGCGACCGCGTTGAAATACCCGGAGCGGAAATCACCAACGCAGTCAAGCGCCTTGTCCGTCAAGGACTATTCTCGTCGGTAAAGATTATCGTTGAAAAGACTGCCGGCGACCAGGCTTGGCTTGAATACGCACTAAAGCCTCAGCCGCGCATTTCGGAAATAAACTATCACGGAGTGTCGAAAAACGAGAAGAAGGATCTTGAAGAACGCCTTCAGCTCATGAAAGGCAACCAGATAACGCCCAACATCGTGAACCGAGCCACCCAAATCATTCAGAATTATTACAAGCAGAAAGGTTTTGGAAACGCAACGGTGAGAATCGACCAGGCTGAAGACCTTTCAGCCCCGGGCGAAAACATCGTGACCATCAATGTCGACAAGCACAACAAAGTAAAGGTCCACAAAATCTACATCAACGGAAACGAGATGTTGAGCGACGGAACCCTCAAACGCACAATGAAGAAGACCAATGAGAACGGCAACATACTCAACCTCTTCAAGCAGAAAAAATTTGTGGAAAGCGACTTTGACAATGACCTCGACCTCATCATCGCAAAATACAACGAAAAAGGTTTCCGCGATGCGAAAATCTTAAAAGACAGCGTTGTGCCCTATGATGAAAAGCACGTCGACGTATATATTGATGTTGAAGAGGGTAAAAAATATTACATCAACAACATCGACTGGGTGGGAAACACAGTATATCCCACCGAAATCCTTGACCGCATTCTTGAAATAAAGCCCGGCGACGTCTACAACCAGAAACTGCTTGACAAGCGACTGAAAGATGACGACGACGCAGTGGGCAACCTCTATTATAACCGCGGATACCTTTTCTATGATCTCGTGCCCATCGAAAAAAATATCAACGGCGACTCAATCGACCTTGAAATGCGCATCACCGAGGGCCCGCAGGCTACCGTGAACAACGTCATCATCACCGGTAACGACCGCCTATATGAAAAAGTGATCCGCCGAGAGCTGCGCGTAAAACCGGGACAGCTCTTCAGCAAAGACGACCTAATGCGTTCAGCGCGCGAAATCGCGCAAACAGGACACTTCGACCCTGAAAACATGGATGTGCGCCCCGAGCCCAACATGGAGAACGGAACCGTCGACATCCTTTTCGGACTCGAATCCAAAGCCAATGACCAGGTGGAAGTATCGTTTGGCTGGGGACAGACAGGTGTAATCGGAAAAGTTGCGCTGAAGTTCACCAACTTCTCTATCAAAAACCTTTTCCGCCCCAGCTCCTACCGCGGACTCATTCCTCAAGGCGAGGGACAGACATTCACAATCAGCGCGCAGACCAACGCCAAGTACTATCAAAGCTACTCGATATCATTCCTCGACCCGTGGTTTGGAGGAAAGCGTCCCAACGCGCTGTCGGTTTCAGCCTACTATGCCCGTCAAACCGGCATCAACTCTTCTTATTATAACCGAAACTGGTATAACCCCTATTCCTACGGAGGATATGGCTACGGTTACGGATATGGCTATAACGACTATTATCAGAATTCCTACGAAAATGCCTATGACCCCAACAAGGTTCTCCAAATGGTGGGCGTGACAGTCGGATTCGGTAAACGCCTTAACTGGCCTGACGACTACTTCCAGTTCCAGGCGGATATCAGCTATCAGTGGTATTATCTGAAAAACTGGGATTATCTGTATTACATGAAGAACGGTGTGTCAAACTCTATCGTGCTCGGCTTGACTCTCTCACGCCAGTCAATCGACAACCCGCTCTACACCCGCCGCGGATCAATCTTCTCGGTCAACCTGCAGATGACTCCCCCGGCTTCGCTCTTCAGCGGACACAAAGACTGGGAAAAACTCAGCAAGGAGGACACCGAAGAGTCTAAAAAAGAACTTTACAAATGGATTGAATACTGGAAACTCCGAATCAAGACCCGCACCTACACTCCGCTCACCGACCCGACCGGACGTTGGACACTGGTGTTGATGACCCGTGCCGATATCGGTCTTCTCGGCAGCTACAACAAGTGGCTCAAGACCCCGTTTGAAACATTCTATGTCGGCGGCGACGGCATGTCGGGTTCTTATCAATACGCCACCGAGACTATCGGTCTCCGCGGATATGAAAACGGACAGCTCACCCCCTACGGTCAGGAAGGCTACGCCTACACCCGTTTCGGCATGGAGCTCCACTTCCCGTTCATGCTCTCGGCTTCAACCAACATCTACGGTATCGCATTTGTTGAAGCAGGTAATGCCTGGACAAGCGTCAAGAGCTTCGAACCGTTCAACATGAAGCGCAGCGCCGGAGCCGGTGTCCGCATCTTCCTTCCGATGGTGGGTATGATGGGTATCGACTGGGCATACGGTTTCGACCAGGTGTTCGGTCAGAAAGGCGGCAGTCAGCTTCACTTCATCCTCGGACAAGAATTCTAAAAAATATTAACGCCAATAAACTTATAAGTTTCTAAAACGTCTTATTAAGTAAACACATTAAAATTTAAGACATGAAAAAGTTGACATTCGCGCTACTGATGATGCTTGCATGCACCGCCGGAGCCTATGCGCAGAAATTTGCGTTGATCGACATGGAATATATTCTGAAAAACGTTCCTGCCTACGAGATGGCTAACGAACAGCTCAACCAGATATCGCAACGATGGCAGAAAGAAGTGGAGGCAAAAGCCGCCGAAGCTCAAACAATGTATAAGAACTATCAGAGCGACATGGTGTTCCTCACCGACGACCAGAAAGCAAAAAAGGAGGAAGCTATCGTAGCTAAAGAAAAAGAAGCAAGCGAACTGAGATATAAATATTTCGGTCCCGAAGGCGAACTTTACAAAAAACGCCAGAGCCTTATGCAGCCCATTCAGGACGAGGTCTACAACGCTGTTAAGAAAGTCAGCGAGGAGAGAGGATATCAGTGCGTTTTTGACCGGGCGTCATCAGCCAACATCATATTCGCCTCTCCGAGAATCGATGTCAGCAACGAAGTTCTCGCCAAAATGGGATATGCCAAATAAGATATTCACATTTGTTAATAGGATATTTCACAATAGTTTCTTATCTTTGCAACTCAATTAAAAGAAACTTTAAACATTACCAATTGATATGATTAAGAAAATTCTTCTCGCTATACTTGTAGCGTTTCCTATGATTGCAGTGGCTCAATCTCCCAAATTCGGAATAGTAAACACCCAGACAATCATTCAGGACCTTCCCGATTTCAAAGAAGCTCGTGAACAAATCGACTCTTCATCTAAAAAATATGAGGACGAATTCAAAAAACTTCAGGAGCAGATGGAAAAGAGCTACGCCGAATTTCAGGCACTCGCTCCCGACACCCCCGAGTCAATAAAAGAGCGTCGCATGCAAGACATTCAGGATCTTGACCAGAAGATGCAGCAGTTCCACGCTACCGCCACTCAGGACATCCAGCGTCAGCAGGAAACTCTCCTTGCCCCAATCCAGGAAAAAGTGCGCCAGGCTCTGACCGCAGTGGGCAAAGAAAACAACATGACTTTCATCTTTGAAAACATGATGCCTGTTTATACCGGAACCGATGTTATCGACGTGACTCCGCTTGTTCGCACAAAACTCGGTTTAAAGTAATCCGTTTCTATTAAGTTATAAAAGGGTTCCGTGCTAAAAAGCACGGAACCCTTGCTTTTTATACACGCTAATTCCAGGAAAAAATGTAAATTTGTAATATGACTCAAAATGGCATTACAACAGGACCTATAGGTATCTTTGACTCGGGTTATGGCGGACTCACCATACTGAGCGAGATTCGCCGAGCTCTTCCTGATTATGACTACATCTATCTTGGAGACAACGCCCGCGCTCCCTATGGCACAAGATCGTTTGATATCGTATACCGCTTCACACTTGAAGCGGTCGAAAATCTCTTCGCCAGAGGATGTCCGTTGGTCATTCTCGCCTGCAACACCGCTTCGGCAAAAGCGTTGCGCACCATTCAGCAATCCAACCTTCCTGAAATAGACCCTTCACGCAGAGTTCTCGGAGTGATACGCCCCACCGTTGAAACGATAGGCGACATAACCCGCTCCGGCAAAATAGGCATCTTCGGAACACCGGGCACTGTCAAAAGCGGCAGTTATGAAATGGAGATAGCCAAGCTATATCCCGATTTCAAGACCGTGACCCATGCCTGCCCCATGTGGGTGCCACTCATTGAAAACGGCGAGGCGGCAAGTCCCGGAGCCGACTATTTCGTAAAACAGGAAATCGACAGGCTGCTTGAGAAGGAGCCTGAAATCGACACCATCATCCTCGGCTGCACCCATTATCCCATTTTGATTGACAAAATCAAGAAATATGTCCCCGACGGCATAGCCGTGGTGCCTCAAGGCGAGCTCGTGGGAAAAAGCCTTGTCGACTATCTGTCACGCCATCCCGAGATGGAAAAGAGACTCACAAAAGGGGGACGCTGCACTTATCTTACAACCGAAAATGCCGAAAAATTCAACGAATCGGCAAGCATATTCCTGTCCCACATTGTCAACGCGGAATCAATCACCCTTTGATTCCATCACCATGACACTATACTAACCAATCTATCATATATGAAACTAACCCTATCTAAATTCCTGACGGCTGTCGCTGTTGTTGCCGCCGCTCAATTGAATGCTGCCGACAACAACGCCATGAAGCTATGGTATGACAGCCCGGCATCACTCTGGGTTGAAGCACTCCCGATCGGCAACGGAGCGATCGGAGCAATGGTGTTCGGCGACCCGGTCAACGAGCAATTCCAGCTCAACGAAGAAACCGTGTGGGGCGGATCTCCCTACAACAACACTAATCCCAAGGCAAAAGAGTCTCTCGGCGAAATCAGAGACCTCATCTTCCAAGGTAAAAATGTGAAGGCTCAGGAATTGTGCGGTCCCGCCATCTGCGCCCCAAACGGAGCCAACGGAATGCCTTATCAAACCGTGGGCTCGCTGATGCTCGACTTTGACGGGACGTCTGACTACACGGAGTATTATCGCGATCTCGACATCTCAAAAGCTATAGCCACGACTCGTTTCCGTGTCGGTGACACTGAATATACCCGCGAGGCGTTCACCTCGTTCCCCGACCGTCTCCTCGTGGTGAGGCTGACCGCTTCCCAAAAAGGCAAAATTTCATTTACCGCGCGCTATGAGACTCCCTACACCGGCACCACCTCATCAACCCCGGCGCGCAACGAACTGCTGCTTCAGGGAAAAACCGATGACCACGAAGGCATACCCGGCAAAGTGGAGTTTGCCGCATTGACCCAGATTGACCCCAAGGGCGGAAAGATACAAACCGTGGGCGACAGCGCTCTGCGTGTCGTCAACGCCAACGAAGTCATCATCTACGTTTCAATCGGCACCAACTTCATCAACTATAAAGACATTTCAGGCGATGCCCTTGCCTCGGCTCGCAACTACCTGAAGAAAGGCAAACGCGATTACAAAAAAATGATCGGCGAGCACGAAGCCGCCTATGCCCGACTGTTCAATCGAGTGAGTCTCGATCTCGGTGCCAACGAGCAAGCGTCAAAGCCAACCGACGTGAGAGTGAAAGAATTTGCTGCCAATTTCGACCCTCAGCTCGCCGCCCTCTATTTCCAGTTTGGACGCTATCTGCTCATCAGCAGCTCTCAACCCGGCGGACAAGCCGCCAACCTGCAAGGAATATGGAACCACAAGCTCCGTGCTCCGTGGGACGGTAAATACACCACCGACATAAACGTCGAGATGAACTATTGGCCTGCCGAGGTCACCAACCTCCCGGAAATGCACGAGCCATTCATATCACTTGTCGAAGATGTTTCCGAAACAGGAAAAGAAGCCGCAGCGATGTATGGCTGCCGCGGATGGACACTCCACCACAACACCGACATATGGCGTTCAACCGGAGCCGTCGACGGTCCCAAATATGGAGTATGGCCCACATGCAACGCCTGGTTCGCCCAGCACCTGTGGGACCGCTACCTGTTCTCAGGCGACAAAGAGTATCTCGCAAGCGTCTACCCGATGATGAAAGATGCCTGCAAATTCTATCTCGACTTCCTCGTGCGCGAACCTGAAAACAATTGGCTCGTAGTGGCACCCTCCTATTCCCCCGAAAACGCCCCTGTTGTCAACGGTAAGCGCGATTTCGTCATCGTGGCAGGAACCACGATGGACAACCAGATGGTGTCTGACCTCTTCCGCAACACCATCGACGCCGCTTCAGTGATGAATGAAGACGCCGCTTTCGTCGACAGCCTCCGCACGGTGGCTGAAAATCTCGCCCCGATGCAGGTGGGGCGTTGGGGACAAGTCCAGGAGTGGCTGAAAGACTGGGACAACCCCAAAGACCATCACCGCCACACCTCACACCTGTGGGGACTATACCCGGGACGCCAGATCACTTATCGCACTCCCGTGCTGATGGAAGCCGCCAAGAAGACCCTCAACGGTCGCGGAGACCACTCCACCGGTTGGTCAATGGGATGGAAAGTGTGCTTCTGGGCGCGCCTGCTTGACGGCGACCACGCCTATAAACTGATTACTGAGCAGATTGTGCCCACCACCGAAGAAAAGGGTCAAAACGGCGGAACCTACCCCAACCTGTTTGACGCCCATCCGCCGTTCCAGATCGATGGCAACTTCGGCTGTGCTGCAGGAATAGCCGAAATGCTCGTGCAAAGCCATGCCGGCGCCGTCCATCTTCTCCCCGCGCTCCCGTCAGTGTGGAGCAATGGCGAAGTGAAAGGGTTGCGTTGCCGCGGCGGATTCGTCCTCGATGACCTTGCATGGGAAAACGGGAAAGTGAAAAAAGCGGTAATATCGTCGACCAATGGAGGCATGCTGCGCATCGCATCGGCAACTCCTCTCAAAAGCGACGCCAAGATGACGCAGGTAAATGAAACAAACACCGGAGTCGAGAATCCGTTGCTCATGCCTCAGGAAATACGCCGCCCGCTCATAGCCGCAAACGCTCCCGTCAACACCGAAGGCACAAAATCACCCGAGTATGTCTACGACATCGAAACGATCCCCGGAGCAACCTACACCTTCCTGTCAGAATAATAGACATTCCCACATAAAAATAAAAGCGCCGCAATTTTGCGACGCTTTTATTTTTATAGTTACAGTTACTAAGATTATTACTTCTTCTCCTCAGCAGTTGTTGCAGGACGCTCAAAGCCATCCTTCTTGCAACGCTCGGTCATGTGCTTGATGCGTGCCGCGGTTTCAGGATGAGAAGAGAACATCTTATCCATGTAGCTCGACTTGGCGCCGCCGTCACCCTCCATTTTCTGGAACTTTTCAAACGCCATCACCATTCCCCAGGGATTCTTTCCGTTTGCTTTCAGGAAGTCATATCCACAATCGTCAGCTTCGTTTTCCTGCTTCTGAGAGAACTTGGCGTTAATAAGTGAAGAACCGAGATTGCCAAGCTGAGAATCGGTCAGCACGGCAGCCTTTCCGCTTGTAGAAGCAACACCATCCTTAAGCGCGTCGCTCAAAAGCTGGGTCTTGAACGCATTCTTTGAATGATGCTTCATCACATGACCAATTTCATGACCTATGATACCGAGCAATTCATCGTCGCTCATTATGTCCATCAACGAAGAAAACACGCGCACACTGCCGTCAGGGCAAGCGAAAGCATTCACGTCGATAACGTCATAGACCTTGAAGTTCAATGGAATTCCGTCGGCTTCGGTTATACCCTCAGTAAGCTTGTTAAGTCTCAGGGTGTAAGGATCGTTAGCGTCACAAACTTTGTTGTGTGTATCCATCCACTCAACTGATTCCTTAACATATTCGGCCATTTCCTTATCAGTCAAGGTAGCAGCCTTGACCGCCTTTGACGCGCCCTTAACCGCTCTACCGAGATTAAACTGAGCCGACGCCGAGAAACAGGTCGACATTAACAGAATCGACAAAAAAATTTTAATTCCTTTCATAAAATAACGATATTTGCATTCAAATTTTCCTGTGCAAAAATACAAAAAAATTAAGTCACACAAAAACATTTAAACATGGCAAAGACAATCATAACATCCCTTGTGATAATTTTAAGTATCGGAGTCATAATAGGACTATCATCGCTCACCATGACAAGCCCATGGTTTCCCATCGGCACCTCAGCGGCTTTCGCGGCGATAACAGGCTCGGTTCTCGCCCCGAAGTGGGAATGGTTCACCAAGACCAACCGCTTCATCCTCAACTATCTTTGCCATCTCGCCGCAGTAACAATCCTAATGGCGGCGGCATTCTACATAATCAACTACGCATTTGCCGACAAAGAAAGCATCCACACCGTGAAAGCCACTGTCGAACGGAGATACTCCGAAACCCGCCACAAAACCCGCCGTCTACGCCGCAACGTCTATGTCAACGGCGAGCCCTATAAAGTCTACTACATGGAACTGCGTTTTGAAAACGGCATGAAAAAATCACGCAGCATCTCTCTCGCCAAATTCAACCGCATAAGAAAAGGCGACACCATCAACGTCAAAATCGCCCAAGGCGCCTTCCACATCCCCGTAATCAAATAACCTGCATCCTCCCCCGGGAGGGGGATTAAGCAACCGCAAGGACACAAAAAAAGCTGATCACTTGAGTGGTCAGCTTATTTCATGCTGTGTAAATTTAATTACTGAGCAACAGCAGCTGAGTCAGCGGGAGCAGCTACAGAATCAGCAACAGCAGCAGCTGAATCAGCTACAACTTCAACAGCTTCTTCTACAACTTCAACAGCTTCTTCTGCGGGAGCAGCAGCTTCAGTGGTTTCAGCATTCTTGCAAGAGAACATAGAAGCGCTGAATACAACAGCAAGTAATAAAACTAACTTTTTCATTTCTTTGTAAATTAATAATAAAACAATTTTTTAGCTTCAAAAACGATGCAAAGTTAATACAAAATTATAATACTACAACTTTTTTTTGTGATTATTTTCGCCTTATTAATGAACTTATACGAAAAAAGAGCCTTTTCGGGCATTATTTAACATTTGCATTCGCTATTCTATTAGCCATAGCCACCGCTTTGGTGATATGGTCACATATATGATCCTTCCCTATGAGGGCGTCAATTTTCGATTTTTCAAGCACCTGTCTGACCGAATGATTAACGCCCGAAAGCACCACATGGATACCGTCGGCTTGCGATGACTTGATCAGCAGCTCAAGATTGTGGACGCCGGTAGCGTCGATAAACGGCACTCGGCGCATGCGTATGATGCGCACAACAGTTTTTCCGCCTCCGACGGTAGAGCGCATCAACTCGTCAAATTTAGTCGCCACTCCGAAGAAGAACGGACCGTCAATCTCATACACACTCACGCCGTTGGCAACATTGAGCACTTCATGCTGAGTGAGATCAGTGCCCTCGGCAACGTCAAGCTGTTCGGAGTACACGCGCACCTGCGTATTTTCCATGACACGCTGAAGAAACAGGATGATGGCAAGCAGCAATCCTATTTCGATTGCGATCGTAAGATCGAATATCACAGTAAGGAGGAAAGTCACGATCAGTACCGACACATCGCTCTTCGGAGCCTTGAAAATGCCGACCACCGTGCGCCATCCGCTCATATTATATGATACCATTATAAGAACAGCGGCAAGACAGCTCATCGGGACCAGGTTGATAAGCGGCATCAGGAACAGGAATATCAGCAACAGAACCAGAGTGTGAATAATTCCCGCAACGGGGGTGCGTCCGCCATTGGTGATGTTGGTCATCGTGCGCGCTATCGCTCCGGTCACAGGAATACCGCCGAAGAAAGGCACAATCACGTTAGCTATACCCTGACCGATAAGCTCCGTATTGCTGTTGGTGCGCGAGCCGGTCACACCGTCCGCCACAGTAGCCGAGAGCAGCGACTCGATAGCGCAAAGAATAGCGATTGTGAACGCCGAGGGCATAAGCTGGTTGATGGTACTCATCGAAAGCTCAAATCCCTTGGGCTGGGGAATATCGGTAGGCAGCGAGCCGAAGCGGTCGCCGATAGTCTCGATTTCAAGCCCGGGGAAATACATTTCAGCGAAATAAACTCCGATCGTGGCAAGGATAATGGCAATCAATGACCCCGGCAGCTTCTTTGAAATCTTAGGAGTGACGATGATAATGAGCAGCGAAATCACGCCTACGATAAGCGTGGCAAAATGAGTGTGGTTAAAATTGCGGATAAACACGCCCCACTTCGACAGGAATTCGCTTGGAACGTCGGTCAGCCCAAGTCCGAAGAAGTCATTGATCTGAGTCGAAAAAATTGTGAGCGCGATACCGCTTGTGAATCCCACCACAATAGGATAAGGGATAAACTTGATGACAGTTCCAAGATGAAACACCCCAAGCATTATAAGTATCAATCCCGCCATGAGAGTGGCAATCGCAAGCCCCTCAAGCCCGAAATTTTGAATTATGCTGTAGACTATCACGATAAACGCTCCGGTAGGACCGCCTATCTGAACCGAGTTACCTCCGAAAGCCGACACAAGAAAGCCGCCTATGATTGCAGTTATAAGACCTATAGTGGGACTTACTCCCGACGCGATACCGAATGCGATAGCAAGCGGAAGAGCAACAATTCCAACAACCACTCCGGCTACAAGATCATCCTTAAACCGGCTCATTGAATAATGACGCAAAGCCGAAAACAATTTGGGCTTAAAGTCAATAGCACCTGATAATTTCATCGCAGTGATGATTTTAATTTTTATAGATTGAAAAACAAGGCGCAAAATTAACAAATTTTCTCCACAAAATAAAAAATATGCTAAAATCTCACTTTTTTCTCCCATTTGAAAACTTTCCTCCCCCCTCGGCGTTATAAGAGTATGAGAAGGCATTTTTCTGGCGTTATTAAAAAGCCAACTCCGTTAAAAGTGAAACCTTCTCAGCCCCCCTTCCTTCACCGGAAGGTGGGCTCTTTTTTTATAGTCCTGCAACTTGCGCAATCCCCGCAAATTCACTAATTTTACTTATATAATAATGTAATAATACACATAACCATGTTCAACAACACTCATTCTGAAATACCCGTACTGCTGCTCACCGGCTACCTCGGCAGCGGAAAAACAACCCTCCTCAACCGCATTCTCAACAATGAACGCGGCATACGCTTCGCCGTAATAGTCAACGACATCGGCGAGGTCAATATCGACGCGTCGCTCATTCAGAAAGGCGGCATCGTAGGCAACGACGACTCGGGCGACCTCGTCGCCCTCCAGAACGGATGCATCTGCTGCACGCTGAAGATGGACCTCGTGAACCAGCTGACCGACATCGCCCGCACCGGAAAGTTTGACTACATCGTCATCGAAGCCAGCGGCATTTGCGAGCCCGAGCCGATAGCCCAGACGATATGCTCGATTCCGGCGATGGCTCCGCATTTCAGCCACGGCGTCATTCCGAAGCTCGACTGCATCGCCACTGTGGTCGACGCCCTCCGCATGAAAAGCGAATTTGGATGCGGCGACAGCCTGCAGGCTGAAAACATCGGCGAGGAAGACATCGAAAACCTCATCATCCAGCAGATTGAATTTTGCAACGTGATTATCCTTAACAAGATTTCTGAAGTCACCCCCGAAGAAGCGGCACGCATCCGCGCCGTCATCCGCGCCCTGCAACCCAAGGCTAAGATAATCGAGTGTGACTACGCCGACTTCAACTTCGAGGAGATTCTCGGAACAGGAATGTTTGACTTCGAAGACGTGGCGACATCGGCTACATGGATTCGAGAGCTCGAAGGCAACCATCACGACGAAGAGGCGGAAGAGCATCACCATGGACACGAACACCATGAGCATGAGCATCACGAACATGAACACCACCATGACCATGAGCATGAACACGAAGGTCACTGCCACCATCATCACCACCATCACCACGATGAGGGAGAAGCTGAAGAATATGGCATTCAGACCATGGTCTATTGCCGCCGTCCGGGATTTGATCTGAACAAATTCGACCGCTTCATCGCCACCGCCTGGCCTAAGAACATAATCCGCACGAAAGGCATCCTCTATTTCTCCAACAATCGCGACATGTGCTTCCTTTTCGAGCAGGCGGGCGTTCAGAAAAAACTCACTCAAGTGGGACTTTGGTATGCTGCCGCCGAGCCCGAAGAGCTGGAGCAGATGATGGCGACCGACGCGACTCTGCGCCGCGATTGGGACGAGCAGTATGGTGACCGCATGATAAAACTCGTCTTCATCGGACAAAATCTCGACCGCGAAGGGCTCACCGCCGCGCTCGACGCTTGCCTCGCCAAGTATTAGACCCCGCTTCCCTCGGTCAATAATTTTATAGCAAAATCAAGAATGGTGTCATGCCCTTCAAGCGCCTGCTGCGGATCAAGGTCCACGGCGCAACCCGCTGAAGGCTCGACGCCATTTTCTGTCGAAACGCCCTCAGGATCGAGCATCGAGCATGCTGAAAACCTCACCCCCCAGCCATTGGGAAGTTCCGAATTATAAGGCATCCCGCTCCCGCCGCCGGTAGTCGAGCCGACGATTTTAACACCGGGAATGCACTTCATCACCGAAACAAAATTGTTGGCGGCGCTGAATGTGCCTCGAGACGCAAGCACCACCACCGGCTTGCCCCACATTATCCTGCCCTTCTCGGCGGGATCATAGTAGTAGGCGTAGGGTTCCGAAAACGAGTCATGCCCCGGTCCGGTCTTGTGAGAGATATATCCGGCAAGCATCCGCTCGGTTATAAAACGCCTCACGAGGGTCTCCACATTGGTGAGCGCTCCGCCGCCATTGTCGCGCACGTCGATTATCAGTCCCGAGCACACGTTAAGATAAGCCAGCACATGGTCAAGATTCCCCTCCCCTATGGGATTGGAAAAGCTGCCGTAGCGCACATAGCCCACATTTTCCGGCAGAATGGCATAATCCATGCCCCCCACCGTGCGGTAATTAAAATTAAAATAATACTCCTCGACAAGACGGGCACTGTAATTCTGGGGATAGTCGCTCCACCACTTGCGGTAATACGACGTGTTGAACGAGGCGATCAGATTAGTGTGTCCGTCGCGAAGCTCGTTGAGCATCTCCGCGCACACGTCAAACAGCTCCTCCTGAGTCATCCGGTTGCTCACCTTGGCTGCATATCGGTCATGCGCTTCGTCCCAGTCCACATCCTTCTCCCTGAAGAAGCAGTAATGCTCGTCAAGAATCGTCCACAGAGCCTCAAAGTTTCCCTTCGGGTCGTTTTCCCACGAATCGAGCTGATGGCATCCGGCTCCGATAAAAGCGGCGGCTGCAAGTATCAGTATATATCGCAAAAACTTCATTTTCAATTTCTTCTTTAAGCGTTCAATACAATGCCGATATTATGCGTGCCTCGCGCGAAAGTCCCTTATAGGGATTGAAACTCAGCCATTCGCCCGACACTCCCACCACGATGCCGTTTGTTATCGAGCGCGTGGTTATGTTGTTCACCTTGGTCGACAGGATTTCGCCGTGATACCCCACTCTCAGGCAAGTGGCGCCAAAGTGGATGTCGGCGGTGACGAGATTGTCAAGATTGAAATAGTTGCCCCACCAGGCGGCATGGGCAAGCCCCTTGTCATTGCCGAGATACACCTCATAGAGCAGTTCGCCGTATTCAGGCGAGAAAAACACCCCCGTCAGCGGCAGCGTCGGCTGATAGCGCAGCGTCACCGGGATGCCTCCAAGCGTCACATTCCAAGCGGCATATCCCGTGGCGTTAACCGTCAGCGCCGCTTCGATGGCAACCGGGTTGTTGCCGTTGCGCGGAGCATACAGCGCCCCTATGTTGAGCGTCGCGCTACCGCCCGCGCCCACGGTCACATTTTTCGGAAGCCGCCATCTGTAAGCCATTCCCCATGAGAAATTTCCTTTCAGGTGCCACATTTCGGCATTCTTCACTCCGTTTTCCACGTGGTCAAATCTCAGTCCCGTGGTGAGTCTCATCACGAGCCGGTCAGGATTCTGCTTCATAGCCTGCATCCGTTCATATTGCAGCCCGAGCCCCAAGCCCGAATACTTCAGCGGGGTCAGATAAGTGTTGGCTATCGAGGCGCCTCCCGCCTCAAAAGTGTAAGCCGCCGTCACAGGACGCAGCGGCTTCACCTCCTGCGCTGTCGCTGCCGTCATGGCGGTGAGCCATGTCAGCGCTATCGCCAATATCTTTCTCATCGTGTCAGAATATTCGTTGCTGCCCGTTGATTTCATCGCGCACTTCATCGTCCGAGCGGTCAGGTTCCATCGGTTCATCATCGGTCGTCTCCTCCTCGTCAATCTCCGGCTCGACCTCCTCGGGCACCGGCTTCGGCTCGATTTCCACCACGCTCTCCATGTCGAAAGTCGTCAGGCGCTTTCCTTTAGCCTTGAAGCTCTTCACGCCGATAAACTCCTCGGCGTCGATAACAGCGCTGCCGCGGAAAGCGTCGTCGCCGCCAAATGTCACCTCGAGGCGGCATCCCGGAGTGTCGCTCAGCAAAATCAGTTCCGACTTCTCATTGTCGCCAATGAAACGGGTGCGCTTCGTCGTCGGCTCGAATGCGAACCGCTTCACGTAGGGATACCCCTGGTCAGCGTCGTTCAACACTGCGGTCCACACGTGTCCCGGGCGATACTTCTCGATTCGCAGTATATTGTCCTCATAGTGGTTGCCGGCATCGAAGCTCGACATATAATATTCGCCTGTTTTCAATATCACAAGAATCTGGTCCGACCCGTGGAACTCGCCGAGATACTCCCCGCGCTTGTCATAGTTGAGACGGAGCACGTCGGGGTCAAACCACACTTCTCTGCCGCCCAGGGTCGACGCGCCGCGCTCCTTCAGCGAGAAGCGGTGAACCTCGTTTTTGGTCACGATATTTCCCTGCGCCCCCTTGCCCTTGATGGCGAGTTCGGCGAAATCCACGTCAAATTGCATCGTCTTCAGCCTCAGCTTCGGTTTGAGAGTCACCTTCACCACCTCAGCCTCGCCGTTGGAGTTTGCCGAAAACCAAGCCACCTTCGACCCGGGCAGCCCCTGCGTGAGGTCATACTCCTTGTCGCGGGTCACTCCCGTCACGGCAAATCGCTTCATGAAGTATATGCCCCCCTTGCCGTTCTGGTAAATCACGTTATATATCGTGCGGTTGTCATTGCGCTTGAACAGATTGATGTAGAGCACGTTTTTGCCCACAAACATCTTGTCCTGCACCTTCACCACCTTATATTTTCCATCCTTGTAGAAGATGATTATATCGTCGAGATCCGAGCAGTTGCACACAAACTCGTCCTTCTTCAGCGAAGTTCCGATGAATCCCTCCTCGCGGTTTATGTAGAGACGTTCGTTTGCCTCGGCAACCTTCGCCGCTTCGATATTGTCGAAACTGCGCAGCACCGTGCGGCGCGGATAAGCCTCGCCATATTTTTCCTTAAGTCCTCTGTACCATTCGATGGTAAACTGAGTGATGTGGGCAAGATTATCGTCGATTTTAGCTATACGCTCCTTGTAGTTAGCGATGATGCGGTCAGCCTCCTCGCTGTTGAATTTCAGGATGCGCTTCATCCTTATCTCCATCAGCTTCATCAGGTCGTCGCGGGTCACCTCGCGCCACAGCGAAGCCTTGAACGGCTCCAGCCGCTTGTCGATGTGGTCGAGCACCTGGTCCATCGACTCGCCCTGTTCAAATTCCTTGTCCTTATAGATGCGCTCCTCGATGAAGATGCGTTCAAGCGAAGCGAAGTGAAGCGACTCCTCGATTTCGCCGCGTTGAATCTCAAGCTCGCGTCTGAGCAGGTCGCGGGTCAGGTTCACACTGTGGCGCAGCACGTCGCTCACCCCCAGGAACTGCGGCTTGTTGTCGGATATCACGCAGCAGTTGGGCGACACGCTCAGCTCGCAGTCAGTGAATGCATAGAGCGCGTCGATCGCCTTGTCCGACGAGGTTCCCGGCAGCAGGTGCACCAGTATCAGCGCCGTCGACGAAGTCATGTCCTCCACCTTCCTCACCTTTATCTTCCCCTTTTCGGCGGCTTTCTGAATCGAGTCGCTCAGCGAACCCGTGTTCTTCCCATAGGGTATCTCGGTGATGGCGAGAGTCTTGTTGTCGACCTTCTCTATCTTGGCGCGAATCTTCACCGACCCGCCGCGCTCGCCGTCGTTATACTTCGTCACGTCCAGAAATCCTCCTGTCGGAAAATCGGGATAAAGCTCAAACGGCTCGTCGCTCAGATAAGCTATCGCCGCGTCGATAATCTCATTGAAATTGTGAGGCAGAATCTTCGACGAAAGTCCCACGGCGATACCCTCCACACCCTGCGTCAAAAGCAGCGGAAACTTCACCGGCAGCGTCACCGGCTCAGGTTTCCTGCCGTCATATGACATGGTCCACTCCGTTGTCTTGGGGTTGAACAGCACGTCAAGGGCAAACGGCGACAAGCGCGCCTCGATATAACGCCCTGCGGCGGCTGAGGCTCCCGTCAGGATATTGCCCCAGTTACCCTGCGTCTCCACCAACAGCTCCTTCTGACCCAACTGCACCAACGCGTCATTGATCGACGCGTCGCCGTGAGGGTGATACTGCATCGTGTTTCCCACGATATTTGCCACCTTGTTGAAGCGTCCGTCGTCAAGCGTTTTCATCGAGTGCAGAATGCGGCGCTGCACCGGCTTAAGACCGTCGCTTATATGGGGCACCGCGCGCTCCAGAATAACGTAGGAGGCATAGTCAAGAAACCAGTTGCGGTACATTCCGCGCAGCTGGTGGCGCACAACACTGTCAGCGCCTTCGGGAGTCAAAATATCGTCGCTCATTGCAAGAGGTGTGGTTAAAACGTGCAAAACTCGCACAATTACAAAGATAGCACTTTTTTTCCACAACCGCAACACGTCCCCCCCACACAGATGGCGCCACCCCGAAACCGTCAGCGCCAAACGACCCTCCCCGTCCATGCCCGTTCAGTGCGGAGATGGCGCCTCCGTAGGTGGCGGCACCAAAAAACCGTCCCCGGAGGGGGCGTTAATGTTAGACCCGGGGCAAAGCCGCCGTAGGTGGTTTTGTCCCGGGGTAACAAA
>JAAVEM010000034.1 GCA_014801235.1 Bacteroides sp.
CGCCCGATATTTCGCTAAGTTCCTTCATGGAAGACTGCTTGAATCGGAATGCCGCCGTCGCGAAGCGCAATCCGCCAACACGAAGCCGCTGTCATTTCACAACCGGTAAAACGGTTCGGACGTCCCACCCTCCACGGGCTCCCGACTCATAACGACAATCGCTCGGAACGGGCCCTTCCGGCGATTGAATCACTAAAACGTAAAAACGCATGTAGTCCGATGGTTGAAGCCTTGTGCTGATACCTCCGGACCATGCGTCGTCGTTTCGTTATCTGAAAAGGAAACGGCGAGAGTGAACTTGTCCACTCCCGCCGCAGGCATCCGCCGGTATCTCCCTCATGCCTTTTAAAACAATATCGAAATCAAAACCGAAAACCAGGGACAACTGTCAAAAACAAAAGCAACCTCCGGACAATCAAGCCTTCCACGGTTAAAAAACAGTTTTGTGCCCCTGACATAAAAATTTGTCAATTGTGAATCATCGGCAGTGCCAATGATTGAAAAACTCTCATTGAAGCTTTCTTACAGGCTTTCGGGAGACACCGTTAGAGACCCGGCTCCGCCATCGGGTAGCCGGAATCCCTGCTTTCGCCTTTAATTCTTATCTTTTTTACCCAGATGTGAAACTTCTTCATATATCCCTTCAAGAGAGCCGGGAATAAGAATCCTCTTGTTGCCATATTCTCTGACCTTCCTCTTGATATACTCGGCGCGGCGAGCCTGAAGCGCCTTCATCTCTCCGTTCCACTTGTCGAGCGCCTCGGCATAGTCGGTCTTGACCTTCACCTCTGAATCGGTCACCGCCTTTTCACATTCATATTTCATCGCATTCAGTTTGGACTGGGCTTCGCGATACTGCTTTTGCAGCTCGAAGAATGTCGATTCGATGAGCGATGACTCCACTGTCGGAGCAAATGAATATATCAGCGTGTCGCGTCCGTCGCCTTTCACCTCGTGGGGATTCAGGGCGCGTTGCATCAGTTCGTCGCGCGCGTCGGCGAAATGTCCGCCGGGATGAATCTCTTTTCCGAGCACTGCCGCGAGAGTCTCAAGCTCATAGTAGCGGTTGCGTTCGTCGAGCGAAAGTTGGGCATAATAATCATCGGCAGTGAGGCTTTCTTGCAGTTTCGGGGCTTCGGGAATTTTAATATCCTCAGCCTTTGCGAAGTCTTCAAGTGTAAGCCCCTCGGCTTCCTCGATAAGACGCTCCTTTGCCTTTATCGCTTCGCGCAGCCATGCGATGAGCGATTTCGCCCGGGCTATGCGGTGAAGCTTTCCGGCGGTTTCGGTAACGGTTTCCGCGTCTACGCCTCGGCGCAAAGTGTTGGCGTTGTCGCTTCCTATGAGTGACACTTCGGTCGAGTAAAACACCAAAGTTTCCAGTTCGGCTTCAATGCCGCGAATCATTTCTTTAGCCATGTTGGCAATGTGGTTGGCTGACGTTGAGGTCAGTCCCCTGTCATTGTCGGTAAAAAATATCAGGTCTTTTTTCATAAAAGATGACTCTGTTAAGGTGAATGCTATAAAGTTAAAACGCATATTCCTTGCGTTTGGTTTGCGTGTCAGGATAAAAGATGAACCGATGCTATTGCTTGCCGAGTGATTTGACCATTCGGTCGATGCATCGCTTCTTGTGTTCTATGTTGGGGTGGACATAGAGATTCATCGTGGTGGTGATGTTAGAGTGTCCCAAAATTGCGCTCACTGTCTTGTAGTCACATTTGCTTTCAATGCAGCGGGTGGCGAAACTGTGGCGCAATCCGTGAAATTTTATCTCGGGAATTGCAAGAGAATCCAGCAGTTTCCGGAAATAGTTGCGATAGGTGCGGGGCTCGATGGGATGCGGCGAGTTGGAGATTATATAATGATCTTTGTTTTTCCGCTCCTTTATGGAGCGTATCATTTTCATTAGTTTGCCGGTGATGGGGATTTCGCGATAAGAATTCTTAGTTTTAGGCGAAGATACTATCAGTTCCGTGTGGGTTTTGTCATTTTCAATTAGATAGATGCGTTCCATCGTCTTAGTCACGGTGATAATGGCAAACTGTTCGTTGATGTCATTCCACTTGAGGGCGCAGATTTCTCCTATTCTAAGCCCGGTGTTGAGGCATATGAGAATGCCGAGATTACGGAATGAAAAGTGCGAGTAAAGATATGCCGTCAGCTTGCGTTGATGATCCAATGGAAACACCGGAGCGATGCGCCTCGGCGCCTCAGGCGGAAATCTGATTTCCCAGTCGGGATAGGTGAAAACGCCAAGTTTCGCTCCGAAGCGGGTCACCATTTTCAGAACAATAAGCATGTCCCTGACACTTTTTTGGCTTAGTCCCGAGTCCAATTTGCGGGTCACGAAAGATTGAACGGTCTCCTCGCTCACGGCAGTCATTTCGCCGAAAACAGGGATAAGATGACGCTTGAGATGAAGTTGATAGACTGACATCGTCGAGCGTTTCACGTATTTTTGTTTCTCTTCATTCCACATCGTGGAAACTTCACTGAAATTGATGCTGTTACTCATTGTTGGATAATTTTAATTGAAAACATTATCCAAATATAAGCCATCAATTCGCTAATTTCCCTCGAAAACGGATGCAGGTTAGTTGTCGGTATAGTCTCCCTTTTTAGACTTTTTCATAGCGGTGGTCACATAGTTGGTGAGGTAGACGGTGAACAACGGAAAGATTATCATGCCCGAAATAGGGAGTATCACGGCGACTATCTTGCCCGATACAGTCACCGGCGAGATGTTGCAACCCACTGTCGACATGTTCATCGCCGACCACCACAGAGCTGTCCAGTAAGTGTCGACCTGAGGATTGACACCGGCTTCGCGCTGATAGAAAATCAGGGAACAGAAATAGGTCACCATCAGCATTATCGAAAGATAAGACATGAACAGGCTCGTCACGGCATTGGATGACAAGTAGCTTATGACAATCGACAGAGCGAGAGCGCCTCGCGCGAGCGGAATGAACCTCACGAAGTAGAGCTGATTATGAGTGAGGGTTATATCCATCAGGTTGATGATGTTGAGATAGGGGATGGACAGAAGCAGGAACACTATGCGGCGTCTGAAGAAACGCCACTTGTCATCGGAATAGCGCATCTCCACAAAAAAGTCGATAACAAAAATGATGCACACCCAGAACTGGAAGGTCATGTAGGAGTGGCTTTCCAAAAAATTGACTCTCTGAAACGTGTCAATTGAGATCCACACTATCAGCAGCACGGAGAGAACGAGCACGATTGTATTCATGATGCCCAGCAGATAATGCCTGTGCTCCTTGGAAGCTTTAGGGGTTGAAACGGTCGAAGTCATGATATGATGAATAATTTAAAATTTATTATATAACATTCTGTATTTTTATTCGGTTCACACATTAATTTTGCCTGTAAATAAATATATTTGATCTGCCCTCAAACTAAGTCTGAGGGCAAGCGGTTTATATTATGTGAACTATTTATTTAACCGGAATGATGGATATAATTGAAGCGATGAAGGAGCGCCGTTCGGTGCGCAGTTTTAACGGGGAGCCGCTTTCTGCTGATGTCAGGAGGGAATTGCTCGAATTTGCGGCGGCGGTTTATAATCCGTTTGGTGGACGTTTTTCAATAAGATTGAAGGAGTTTGATTTGAAGAATGGCTACAAGCCATCAACCTACGGCATGATAAAAGGCGCTAATGATTTCTTTATGATCGGTATTGCCGATGATGAGGTGTCGGCTCTTGCTGCCGGATTCGGATTTGAGCAAGTGGTCTTGAAAGCGTGGCAGATGGGACTGGGCACATGCTGGATTGCCGCCACGTTCAAGGGAACAGATTTTGATAACGGCGAGCGATGGACTGACGGCGAGGAGTTGAAAATCGTGTGTCCCGTCGGCATCGCCGCAAAGCAGGGGATGATGGAGCGAATAGCCCGCTTCACGCTCGGAAGCCGCAACCGCAAGCCGTATGCCGAACTCTTCTTCAGCGATGATTTTGACCGGGCTTATTCGCCCGACGGCACTTTCGGGGAGGCGCTTGAGATGTTGCGTCTCGCTCCGTCGTCGACCAATTCCCAACCGTGGCGAGCGCTTGTCAAGGAGGATGCGGTCCATTTCTACTGCGTGCCTAAAAGCCCGGCGTCGGTACTCGATTGCGGAATAGGCATTTGTCATTTTTATGAGACGGAGGTTTTTCGCGGCGGCGCGGGATTGTTTTATAATGACGCCGCACAGGGAGGTGTCGCACATAAAAATTGGAAATATCTCCTCTCTTATCGCCGAAAATAGCGGTTTAAGACCTCTCGGAAGCCGCATTAATAGGCGACAGGTTTAGTTTTCTTGAGATTAATTGCTATCTTTGTGATTAGATACACTCTTAATGCATCTAATCATAATGAGAAGATTGACCTGTTTATTTTTTAGCGCCACTTATACTACCCAGCGATGTGTAGAGGCGATAGCCGAATCAATGAACATGCCGGTGTCGCGCATGATAAACCTCACTGACCATTCTTCGATGGAGTATGTGGATTTCAGAGAGGAGGATGTGGTCATTGTCGGCGTGCCTGTCTATGGCGGACGAATCCCTGAAAAGGCTTCGAAAGCATTGCGGCAGTTGAACGGTTTGGGAGCGTCGGCTGTGGGTGTAGTGGTGTATGGCAATCGTGATTATGACGATGCGTTGCTTGAGCTGACAGGTATACTCAAAGATACAGGGTTCCGATTGCTTGGCGCGGGAGCCTTCATAGGTCAGCATTCCATATTTCCGAAAGTGGGAGCCGGGCGCCCCGATGACGCCGACATGGAGGAACTTGGTGAATTCGGTGATGAGTGTAAAGCGCGCTTTTTAAAAGGAGGGGAATATGGTTTGATTCAAGTGAAAGGGAAGGAGCCATATAAAAAATATTCGGGCGTTCCGCTTCATCCCGAGTGTGACGCCTCAAAGTGCAAGAGCTGCGGAATATGCGTGAAGATGTGTCCTGTCAGAGCGATAAACGCGAAGCAGCCTGAGAAAACCGATTTGGTAAAGTGTATTTCCTGTGGACGATGTATTTACGTTTGCTCGCAGAATGCTCGCATGTATTCAGGCTTGAAATACTCGTTAGCCAATAAGATGTTTGTCGCCAGTTATTCAAAAAGAAAAGAGCCTGAATGGCAGGTTGCCAAGTAGACTCTTTCCTCTGTTCAGTTATAAATGTAGGGATTCAGTTTTTCGCTTAATTCTGAGGCGATTGATTTATTTTCTTGATAACTTTGCACGGGTTTCCTGCGGCGACCGAGTCGGCAGGTATATCCTTGTTGACGACACTTCCGGCTCCGATGACGCAGTTGTCGCCGATTGTCACTCCCGGGAGCACGCTGACGTTGGCGCCTATCCACACGTTATTGCCCACGGTGATGGGGCGCGCATATTCGAGTCCTTTATTCCGGCTTTCGGCGTCAAGGGGATGTCCGGCTGTGTAGAAGCCGCAGTTAGGGGCGATGAACACGTTGTCGCCGAAGGTCACGGGAGCTTCGTCGAGTATGACCATATTGAAGTTGGCGTAGAAATTTAAGCCGGTAGTTATATTGTAGCCGTAATCGCAGTAGAACGGCTGCTCGATGAGGATTTCGCCTTTGACATTCCCGATTATTTTTGACAATAATTGTCGGCGCTCGGTCATCTGCCTGGGGCGTAGATCGTTGTAGTCACGGCATAATTCTTTGCACTGCTGGCGCTCGGCAATGAGAGCTTCGTCATAATTGGCGTCATAAATCATGCCGGCGAGCATTTTATCTTTTTCTGTCATTGTTGGGAAAACCGTTTAAGTTGTTAACTCTGCAAAATTAGGCATTTGAAAGATAACACACAATGGTTGGAAACAATCATTTATGGGCAACTCTACAAAATCAGTTGCCCATTCCGGGAATGACGGGAATGCTCTTATTTACTTCCATTTTCCCATTTAGATGATACAATTAGAGCCAGTCTATTTAGTTAGGGGGGCTCTTTTATTCTAATATACAGGATTATATCAAAATATTTTACTATTTTTGCGAATGAAAATAGAGCCGAAGAGTTGGCTCAAACGTCTGAAAAGGTGTTATTTGAATTATCTTTGCTTAGTAAATTCTCGCAAAATCTACTAATAGTTAGAAAGATAAGCGCAAGTAGCATCTACACTGGTGCTTTATATCTACCATGCTGGGGTACTATATAGCTAATCGGTGTGGGTGTTCTGTCATATCTCTAACTAAAGGCAATACGAGAAGCCTACTAAGCGGATGTGAAGAGTACAATCCCACACTTTTTTATATCTAACAATAAACGGTTTCATCGGGATTGTGAGCCGCAAAACTCAACGCAACCGGAAAAAATATGACCTTAATAAATAATCTAACAGTGTTATTGGCAATTGCGTTTACGGCAACATTTGCCGCGGCGCAATCCGTGGATATTGATTCTGTCAAGATGCAAGAGCTTAATGAAGTTATAGTTGAAGCTAATATGCAACGGACCGATGCTAAGAAATCGACTTATATTCCGACCACA
>JAAVEM010000035.1 GCA_014801235.1 Bacteroides sp.
AAGTTTTTCGACATTATCCACCCCTTGAATCTCGAATGTCTTGCCGGATTGTTTCACTCCGAGCACAATCCATCCGCCGGAGGTATTCGAGAACGCGCTGACGCTTTCCCAGATATTCTTCGGTAACTCAGATTTTGCAGCCTTGACTTCAAAATCCTCCCATTCTATGTCATGCAGCTTAGCTACAAGCTCATCCTTTGTCATTTCAACTACAATTGCAAATCGCGAGTGGAAACTTAGCGAAAGTCGGTCAAAGACCGGTTCGCGATGCCAACGGCAAAGTTATCCACCGCAAATTTACGAAAAATCTGTTAATAAACCGCTATGTTTGAGTATGGAACAACCAATATTGAGAAAATTAAACAATAATTTTTCAACTTAAAACTCTAATAGTGTGTTGGAGTTTTCATAGATGGTATAAACCGCTAAGTATTATCGCAGGTTTACAATCACAATTATGATTATCCATCAGTTTACGGACTGTATATGAGACACATAAGAGCACCAAATCACTAATTTTCAGCCGCATTTGAACCGTCATGGACCTTTGTGAGACCGGGAGCCGCTGACCGGAGCAGGGGGGGATAAATAAAAAAGAGGAGCTGAAGAGCTCCTCCTTAAGGGTGAGGTGTGGGGGTCGAACCCACGACCTTCGGAACCACAATCCGACGCTCTAACCAACTGAGCTAATCTCACCGTCTGTTTTGATGGTGCAAAGGTAAGGCTTTTTCTTGACTCTGCAAAAATATTTTCAACTTTTTTCATGCCAGCATGGATTTTTTTCGTTTAACCCCATGAGTCAACCCGTCAACATCCCGCTTATCCCATATCCTCATTTTATTTTGCTATATTTGTAAGGATTGACTTTTATCGTTATTTTTGCCTCTATAAATTCAATTTAAGTTATGGACTACAGATTTTGCGGAGCCAGCGGACTACAGTTGCCGCTTATATCACTTGGAATGTGGCACAATTTTGGCGACAACGATTCTTATTCAGTCATGAAAGACATCGTATGGACTGCTTTTGACAAAGGCGTCACCCACTTTGACCTTGCCAACAATTACGGACCGCTTCCCGGGAGCGCCGAAACCAATTTCGGACGTATCCTGTCGGAGGGACTCAACACTCACCGTGACGAAATTATAGTTTCGTCAAAAGCGGGACACCTGATGTGGGACGGTCCTTATGGCGATGGAGGTTCGCGGAAATATCTCATGGCGAGCATAAATCAGAGCCTTAAACGCACCGGGTTGGAATACTTCGACATTTTTTACAGCCACCGATACTGTCCCGACACTCCGCTCGAGGAGACGGTTCAGGCGCTCATCGACATCGTGAAACAGGGAAAAGCCCTCTACATCGGTCTGTCAAAATATCCTGTCGACAAGGCGGAGGAAGCATGCCGAATGATGAGGGAGCAGCATGTGAGATGCCTCATCTATCAGGACCGCTACAACATGCTTTCACGGAAACCCGAAGAAGCCCACATCGATTTCCTTGAACGAGAACGGCTCGGCTTCATCGCCTTCTCCCCGCTGGCTCAAGGGTTGCTCACCAACCGATATCTGAACGGCATACCCCAAGATTCACGAGCAATAAAAAGCGGAGTTTTTCTCCATCGCGAAGACATCACCCCTGAACTGATTCAGAAGCTGACCGAATTGAACGGACTGGCGGCTGAACGCGGGCAATCATTGGCGCAGATGTCATTGTCATGGCTGCTCGCCAAGAAAACAGTCACATCAGTAATAGCCGGAGCAAGTTCGGCTGCTCAGATGGACGACAGCCTGAAGGCGATTGACAACATCAGCTTCTCTGACGAGGAATTAAAGAGGATCGACAGCATCCTTGCCGACTAATCGCCGGCATACAACGGTATCGCCTGAGTGCTCTTAACCTCGCCAAGCACAAAGGAGCTGCTCAATGAGCCGATACAATCAATGTCACCCAATATGCGAAGGAGGAATTTTTGATAAGATTTCATATCCTTCGCATATATTTTAAGAAGGAAATCATAGTCTCCCGAAATATTATAGCACTCCCCTATTTCAGGAATCGCCTGCACGGCTTCCATTATCCTCATCGCATTTTCATGAGAGTGCTGCTTCATCTTCAAAAAGCAGAAAGCGACAAAACCGCAATTCAATTTTTCGGCATCGAGCACCGCCGCATATCTCTTGATATATCCTTCCCGTTCAAGGCGCCTCACACGCTCAAACGTGGGTGTCGTCGACAGATGTACCGCCGCGGCAAGCTCCTTATTGGTCAAATTTGAATTGCTCTGAAGCTGTTCAAGTATTTTCAAATCAATATTATCCAATTCCTGTGTCATGAGTTCAAAATCTATTGAAGAATAATATTCCGGGGAAATCTACATTTTCCCGACAATACCACTCATATTTTCTATATAACACCGCAAAATTAATCATTTTATCTTATTTTAAAATTCTAATTGGAAAAATATTTCACAGAACATAACTTTGCAATATCAAAAAATTTGAAACAAAACAATAAAAATATATTTGACTATGGCAAAGAAAAATCTTCACTTCGAAACTCTCCAGCTTCATGTAGGACAAGAAACTCCCGACAGCGCTACCGACGCACGCGCAGTTCCCATCTACCAGACCACATCCTACGTGTTTCGCAATTCCCAACACGCAGCCGACCGATTCGGGCTCCGCGATGCCGGAAACATCTACGGCAGACTGACCAACTCCACCCAAGGCGTTCTCGAGGACCGAGTGGCTGCTCTCGAGGGAGGCGTCGCCGGACTCGCCGTGGCAAGCGGAGCCGCCGCAATAAGCTACGCCCTTGAAAACCTTCTGCAAAATGGCGACCATCTCGTTGCCGCCGACAATCTCTACGGCGGTTCATACAATCTCATCGCCCACACCTTTGAACCGCGAGGAATATCGTCGACATTCGTCGATGTCCGTGACTTTGACGCAGTCGAAAAAGCGATACAGCCCAACACCAAAGCGCTGTTTGTAGAAACATTCGGCAACCCAAATTCCGACGTGACCGACATCGACGCCATCGCCGAAATAGCCCATCGCCACAACATTCCGCTCATCGTCGACAATACGTTCGGCACTCCCTATCTCATTCGTCCGCTTGAGCATGGAGCCGACATCGTAGTGCATTCAGCCACCAAGTTCCTGGGCGGACACGGAACAAGCCTCGGTGGAGTAATCGTCGACGGCGGAAGTTTCGACTGGAAAGCGAATCCCGACAAATTTCCTACCCTCGCAAAACCCGATCCGAGCTATCACGGAGCCATATTTGCCGACGTTGCGGGCAAAGCCGCGTTCGTAACCCGAATAAGAGCCGTCCTGCTCCGCGACACCGGCGCCACCATCTCGCCCTTCAACGCATTCATCATCCTCCAGGGAGTTGAAACGCTTTCGCTGCGCGTCGAACGCCATGTCGAAAACGCCCTTAAAGTTGTGGAATTTCTGTCAAAGCACCCAAAAGTGGCAAAAGTGAACCATCCTTCACTACCCCAGCATCCCGACCACGGGCTCTACAACAAACTGTTCCCCAACGGCGGAGCGAGCATCTTCACCGTCGAACTTAAAGGAGGGCAGGAAGAGGCTTGGCGCTTCATCGACTCGCTTGAAATATTCTCGCTGCTCGCCAACGTAGCCGACGTAAAGAGCCTCGTAATCCATCCCTACACAACAACCCACTCTCAACTCTCCCCCGAAGAGCTTGCCGCCCAACACATAACCCCCGCAACGGTGAGATTCAGCATCGGCACGGAACACATCGAAGACATCCTCGCCGACATCTCCCAAGCCCTCGACAAAGTATAAACATCCCCACTCTCGACAGCCCCCAAAAGCTTGCGCAAACAGGACCCTGATTTCCCAGGGTCCTGTTTGTGTAAGTCCCCCATAATCTTCTTTTTACTGAAGGATGAGGTTATTGAACTTCGGAGAAAGAAATTTGCTCGAAGTTTCCAACTTCTTCTAAATCTTTATCTTCGGAAGAAATGTCGGGAAGCAGGTAATCTTCGCTATCCTGCAATTTTGCCAATATGCAATCGTCAGAAACGGAAAGGCGATTACGAATTTTTTTGAAGAATTTGACCTCGGAATAGAGAATTTGATTGTCGGCTTCAATCATCTTGATTGCGAACTCAATCAGTTTAATCTGTTCAGCATCTGAAAGAGTTGAGTTAGCAACTTCGCTCAAATAATCCTTCAAAAAAATACTGCCTTGTTCATTAATACGGTCAACATAAGAGTTGAGAGTATTTTCAACGTCTAAACCTTCAAAGGTTGAGTCATTGATGGAAATCTGTTTGACGAGCAAAACTTCTTCTGGAGCAATTTCACCATCACATGCGCTGCAACAAAACAGCGTTTTGAGATATAGTTCGTTGGTTCCCATAACTATTCAAATTACACATTAAAACCGACACGAGGACGGGGGTTAGAGGATGAAGCCTCACCATCCATTTTTGATTTAATGGCGAGGTATTTCTTTAAATCGGCAGCAGTTAACGATGGCTTAGTTTTGGAGATGACATCTTCAAGAATAGCCATAGTTATCTTTGACTTTTGACGCAGAGCAATACGCGAAGCATCGTTGATAATCATTTCAATATCAGATGAGACGTAGTCCTCGGTGAGTTGAGCGAGTTTATCATAATCGAGACCGAAATCATAAGGTCGCGATTTGAGGTATAACTCAAACATGAGTTTACGAGCCTCAAAATCCGGTGTGCCGATGTAATATTTCTTATCGAGACGACCTGCACGTAGTATTGCCGGATCAATCATATTGGGATAGTTGGTTGCACCAATTATAAATATGCCTTTCTCACCGGTTCTATCCATTTGAGCAAGCATTTCGTTCACAGCACTTCTCGCCATTTCGTGCACATCGCTATCTCGATTGGGTACAAGTTCATTCATTTCGTCGATGAAAATGATAGTAGGCGCATTTTCTTCGGCGTCCTTAAACATTTGAGCAATGTTCTCTTGTGTCGCGTTAACGAAGCGGCTTTTAAGAGAGCTTGGCTTTATGAGCATGAAGTTAAAGCCAACTTCTTCCGCAAAATGTTTTGCGAAGAAAGTTTTACCGCAACCGGGAGGACCATATAGCAACATTCCGTTTGGAATGGTAAGACCATACTTCGCATATTCCTCCGGATTATGCAGAGCGTCGATGACCTCAACTTGCATTTGCTCTTTAAGCTCATGCATACCTGCGATAGCAGAGAACCCCTTTCCTTCAGGAACGGTGATTTTGGTTCTCTTTTGTTGGGAGTCATCGCTTTTGGATTTTCTTTGGTTGTCGACGCGTTGTACTTTAATCTCGCCGTTAAGAGCTTTGATAAATTCATCGGTAGATTCAAAGCGATCTTCTATGTCCGAAGCGAGAGCTTTACGCATTATGTTCATTAAATCATCGTCAAGCTCAAATTTTTCTACTTTCGGGAAGTGTAGAGGTTGCTCTCGCTGAGCATCTATTTTCTCTCGCTGAAGATTCACGTCTCCCTTGCAATCTGCAAGTTCAACGAAGTATGGAGGCATACCGAATACCAGGTTGAAAAGAACAGCGCCAGCAGAGAAAATGTCGGACTTAACGGAGAATACACCGTTAAGCGCTTCAGGCGCAAGATAGAATGGATATAAGCCAATCTTGTTAAATGCAGTGCTACCTTGTGAGAGGTATCTAGCATATCCGAAATCTATAATCTTCGGGATAGTTGCGCCCGCAGAAACGTCCACCATTACGTTTTGTAGTGTGATTTCATTGTGAATAATCGGTTCATGCAAAGAGTGAAGAAATTTGAGGCCATTAAGAATGCCTAAAACGATAGTCTTTGCATCGTACACACTACATTCGCCCTCGCGCGCAAGAAATTGCGACGTGGTTTCTCCACTAATATAGTCAAAGACGATATAAGCGAATTTGCGACCGTTGAGGATGATTTCTCCACTATCTCTATACCTGACTATATTCGGGTGGTCAAGTTGTTTGGCTATTTCAACTTCGAGAACGTTTCCATCTGCATCGAATTGTGTGCGGTGCAATTTCGCACAGTGTATCAATTTGAGAAAACGATTCTTCCCTATCGAGTCTTTGACTCGGTAGGTTTCGGCATAATCTCCCTCCTTTACAGGAAACGTTATTGTGTATTTGCCAATCTGCTGTTTCTTCGCAAGTGTAAACATTTAGTTGAATATTGCGCCGATTAAAGATGCGATAGCTGCAAAAACAAGAATATTACAGAACATCGCGGCTATTTGGCCTCCCATCGCTTTCATGTCGCGCATGAAAGACGAATTGGGTTTGTGATTTTTCTTTTCGACCGGAAGTTCGATAATATCCGAAAGAGAACTTTTTACATTCTCTTGAACGATACCCAGAGCACAAGTAACATAGTTGTCATTTACTCGTCTATTCATCCAATAAGCAATTTCGGGATAGATATTTGCCCAAGCATCAATGGCACGGAAAGAAGAATTAAGTATAGAAAGGTTATCCATATTGTCGTTCTCCTTTTCGTGGAAGCCTTCTGTGTTTTTGCGAGCCTCACATGCTTTCTCTGTGAGTTCAATAATTTTGTCACCGCACTCATAATAGTTCATCCCTTTATGAATGGGCTGCTTAGCTGCTTTTGACATTTTGCTTTCTATGATACATTCTTGGATGTAACCAATCCAACCAGGAACGAAGAAACGATGGACAAAACCTACGACTTGAGGTTTCCTTTCCATCGATGCTGTCAATTCATCGAGTTCTGCTATATATTTTTTATGTGCCATATTATCTGCCTGTATATACATGTATTGCATCATAACTGCCATCGTTGCTTGGTCCATAAAAGGCATTTCTATAACCGTTAACGGATTCGATGTTAATATCAACGGTATTACCAACATCAACTGAACCGCCGACAACGTAGACACGCTGAGCGGTGTCCTCGCCCCCGAAGAAGTTTTGGATAACAAGGAGCCATATACCTACGGCACATACTTGTATCCAAAACAATTGGGAGTGGAACAGATCGTTCGCGTTTTCTTTTATCTTGCTAATGTTCATTCGATTAGAAGCTAACGCCGGGGCCACCTACCGGTGGTTCAATCATAAGGTCAATAACTGAACGCACGATGGGATGCAGTGTGCTTTCCGACGGGTTGGTTGCTGCAATTTCCTTGCCCTGTTGAAGAAGCTGACGAGCGCGGTTTGCGTCCTTCCATTGGATAGAATTAAAATTCTTCAAATGGTAGTCGATGAAGCCCATGAGCTGATATATGAGAGTAACAGTCACGAAAAGACTGTTAATCTCATCGAGAACTGCGCGTCCTTGACGTACGTCCTTGGAGCGAATAGCCATATCAACTTGACTACGCACGGCAGCGACCTGTTTGTCGTGTTTATTGCCGAGGTCATTGTTCGCTCTTTCAAGGCGATCAAATTCCTCGCGGATTTCTGCTTCGAGTGCTTCCCACTCGTGGCGTTGCTCGACTTGCTCCATTTTGAGGAAGGCACGGCGAAGGTCTGCCTGAAGATGCATACGCCCATCTTCTGAACTCTTTTCGCCGTCGAAACGATTGTTGATGTCAGAAATCAACTTGTCGGCTTCAACGGTTTCGCCTGCACCGACAGAAGAAGATGATTTCAGAGTGCGAAGTCTATTATTCGCAGCGTCCTTGAGTTTTTCAAGTTCAAAGGCTGAAATCACCGAACGAGCGGCTATTTCAACTTCTTTCTCTACAGTTTCTCCGCTTACGGGGAAAAAGGCTTCAAATTTGAGCATCTGCGAACTGTCAATCTTGATAGTGACGTCAACATCGCTTCCGACAGGGATTAGTTGGCCAACTTCATCGCCGGTAATGACAACGTCAAAGACATGGTCATTATGAACAGCAGACGTGCCTTCAGCATTGTGCTCGCTTTGGTATATAGGAATAATGATAGTATCTTCCTCCATACCGGGGCGGAGTTGTTTGCGAGTTTTGAGACCATTGAGGGCACCGGTAGCAGGGATTTGTTGATTCTTTTCGAGACCTTTTACTGACTTGACAACATTCTTGTCGAGACCAGTATCATGTACCTCTATCGAGATATTGTACGGTAATACGGCATTACCAACAACAATGCCTTGCATGATGTTGATTTCCTTGGGAAAGCAGGGAATGACGGTGCCTTTATTATCGTAAACTATGATAGTGAAAGCATTGTTTTTACCCTCCATAAGTTGACACTCAATAACATCGCCGATATCGTTGATTTCAACTTTACCACTCGACCAGCCGTTATCGCTACGAACCAGTTCCACGAAAAGTTTTTCGGGAATGTTGCCCATGCACTCGTTCTTGTCTAACTGAACGGTAACATACTCCATCGGCTGAACGGAGTTAGCTTCGTATGAAAGATTGAGGGCAACTGTACCAACAGCGATTTCTTCCTTGACCTCGCTATCGATGCCGGAAGCAAACAGAGCAGCGCCCTTTGCAACAGCAGTCATCGGGTCAATGTCGGTATCGACATTGGGCGTAACCTGCTCGCGAAGCATTTCACGAAGGACAGGTGAATATGTCGGGCCACCTACGAGAATTAGCTTGTCGAGGTCAGAACCCGAAAGGCCATTGCGCTTCAGCAGGTCTTTGGTGATGTCGATGGCTTTTTGGAACACTTTGGCGAGAACCGGTTTCAATTGCTCCTGGGTGACAACGAGGTCAAGCTCGATTTCGTTACCCTCATCATCTTCGCCAAACTCGTCGAGTTGTGAAGTGATGTCTGCCTGAGGCTTGAAGGAAAGTTGGTTTTTAGCCTGTTCAGCATAGAACTTCATGGCATCACGAAGAATGTTACGTGTCGCATCATTCGACATGATTTCGTCAATGACAAAATTCTCCTGAAGATAAGGAATTATGATGTCGTCAACAACAGCATAGTCAAGGTTTTTACCTCCAAGATAGTTGTCACCCTCTGTGTCCTTAACCTGCATGATACCGTCCTCGACTTTGATAAGAGCGGCGTCAAATGTACCACCACCGAAATCAAATACGAGCCATTGTCCGTTCTTATTAGACGCACTTAATCCGTATGCCATTGACGCAGCTATTGGCTCTTGAAGCAGTTCGCAATGTTCGATACCGGCGAGTTGAGCAGCACGTTTGGTTGCAGCGATTTGGTCCACCTTGAACTTAGCAGGTATTGTGATAACTGCCGATGAAACATTTTCATCGCCGATGAAAGATTTGAGTGTTTTAAGGACTTCGGCTGAAAGTTGCTCAGGCGAGTATGAGGCATCCATATTCGAACTGGAACTTGTCTTGTCCGTTCCCATGTCGCGCTTAAACTCTATGAATACGTTTTCATCAAGTTTCTTCCACTTCTTAGTAGCTATTGCCCTATCTTGCCGTAAGTCATTATAAGCACTTAAACCAACTTTGAGAACTTTTCTTTTTGTAAATGATACGCTAGATGGAAGTGTATCCATTTGGGTGTCAGTCTTTTTAATGACAGGCTCACCACCTTCCATCTTACATATTGCGGAATTGGTTGTACCCAAGTCAATTCCGAATTTCATTTTTGCCTGTGCCATTGATATATTGAGATTACAAGTTTTGACTTACTGTGATTTGTGCAGACTGTATCATCTTGCCCTGATAGTTAATCTGAGGCTTAATGATTCCTGTTATAATCTGCTTGCCCTCGGGAAGATTTTCATTTTCAACAAAGTTGGCGGTTACTCTCATACCATCGTGATAATCCTTGCCAAGCATATCGACAAGTTCGTAACCATTAGCAAGAAGATTATCTTTCATTTGTTTAATTGACTTTGAGAGCTGCTTATGACCTCGTACCGAGCTATCCATTTTGTAGAGAGTCATCTCCATAAATGTAATTCTATCAGCGAGGGTGGTAATAAGTTTTTGTTCGGTGTTAGTCCCACCACCAGTTGAGGTAGGGATAGAGCCGATCTGCTTAAAGAGGGATTGCATCTCAGACATTTCGGAAGAGAGGCGATTTACGATTTCTTCGTTTAGCTTATCTGCTTTAGCCGAAAGCGAGGCAACTTCATTGCCACGTTTGTTAAGCAGACGACCAAAGATGAAAGCGATGACAGTAACAACTAATGCAAGAATAATAAAAATCCACATACCAGTTTGGGATTTTTTCGCAATGGTTTGATTAAGGCTGTCCGAGTTGGTCTGAATTTGCTCTCGCGTAGAGGATATATTTATGTTGAGACTATCAGCAAGAGCGGCTACGCTATTGTTGGTTTCCATTAAGACCGATTTCAGGGAGTCAATCTCATTAGACTGAGCAGAAATGGTATAGTTAAGAGAAGTAACTTCTGATTTCAGAGCGTCGTTTTCGCGTTTAAGGGTTTGCACTGTTGCGTCGGTGGCTTGAATTTTATTGAAGCAAGTACGCAGGGAGTCGTTTGAAGTGGCAGCAAATGACATTTGAGTCAATATTGCTACGCTGATTGAAAGAATTGCTTTTTTCATATGCAGTTGTGTTATTAATCTTCCCTAAATATAGCACGTGCAATATTGCCTAATATTATTGCACCCAGAAACCCTCCACAGAAAAAACCTTCTCCACCATTAGCCATAGCACCGATAACTGCACATATTAAAGTTGCAATCCAAAAAGCTGGCCATCCACCACTGCTCGTCTCCTTATTTGAATCGCTTGACGAGGAACCAGATGGTGATGAACTTGAAGTTGTTGTCGTACGAGTTGTAGTAGCTGTTCGCGGTGTTGATACTTTTGGAGTAGATGTGCGTGGGATGGAAACGTAAGTTGAAATTTTGAGGGACTCACACATCTCTTTTAGAGATTGGCGATTTGGATTATAACGCTTAGTCTTAAACTCATATTCCATGTCAAAAGAGTCCATTAGGAGGATCGCTTTCCATGCTTCACGCACAACAGGTTTGATATTATCAAGAAGAGTAGAACCTACCAACGAGGAGTTGATCCCACGACGTTTACATTCTTCAATCATGCTACCGAAGGCGTTCTGTGCCTGATTTACTTCCTCAATGATGTTATGCAGAGCATTACCAACTACTTGTGTCGAAAGTGATAGATAAAAAGAGTCGGAAGCTCCAAGTTTTGACTTGATGGGCTGCAACAACGGTTTCGTGTTGTTGAGCAGAGTAACGGAATGAGAAATTTTGTCGGGTAATTGACAGAACTTTCTCAATTCCTCTTTCACCTTGCGAGCCTCGATAGCAATCTCGACAGGAGGCATATTGTCAACTGCCTGTTTCAAGATGTCATAATTCTCTTTACATCTTTCTTTAGTGAGTTGTCCTACGGCTATCGACAAGGCATAGGATTGAAGCACCATAGCCTTGCGAGGACTTTCCACGTCTGAGTCAGGGGCATTATTATAATAGTTGATACCACATTGCAGAACTTGTTTTGCGACATTGTCAGCAACCATCTGATATTGCGGACTTGTTGCTCCGGCAATATCCTTCACAGCCTTTAGCGGTACTTTAGTTAAGTTCATCAACTTAGTACCTGCGGCAAGACTGGCTTCGGGGTTCTTTGTATCAGCGTTTTTTGCAACGGATATTGCGGAATTGATAGCCGAAATGGGTTCATCAAGCGCACTTTTGCTTACAATGTCACGGTCAGTGGCATTGGTACAGGTCGATAAAAGTTTGCTTGCAGGAACTTCAGTAAGTAATTCCTCAATTATAAGCTCGGCAAGATCCTCTTCCGATAGTTGAAGATTGGCGATGCCTAATGCTTGAAGCAATTCAGCGCGATAGGTAGAATTGTGAACGACTTTAGAGATATTATTAAAGCCTGTGGCTATATTACCAACTATAAAGGCCAATATGGCGGAATTGATTAACGAGGAATATGTTTCTTTCTTCTGGAAGATTTCTAAAGCTTTCTCTCGGTTTCCGGCTTGCAGATGCTTCAAGGCAATATCGTCCATCGGTGAACCGCTGATAAACCAAAAGAATGCATACTTTAGTTGGTCTTTATCTAGGTTTATAGCGGTATTAGCTGCAGCAATACTATCTGGTGTTCTAATCGGCTTATCGGTTAAAATCGAGGCAAAGTCATTCGGAAAGGCGACCTCCCTCCCGACTTTAGCGAACGCAGCCAAGCGATTTTGATTTCCGACTCTCTCCTTCAAAGGAGAGTTGGAAAGAACGCCCAATATTCTGTATGGGTTTTGAGAAACTATGTGAATTGACACGATTCAATATGTGGCTCATAGATCCCGATCGGCCGTTAATTGGTTTATATATAAAAAAGCGCAGGATCCGTACTTGTTACTCGTCCCGCTGCTAAAGGCCTTCGCATTGCCCGACAAAGTGGAACGAGCAACGCAGAGCCTACGCCGTATGATATATGATACACCAAAGGGGATGTGCTGATAAGGCACAATCCTCCCAAGGGTACTTTCATCATACCCGAAGACATCTACAATTGCTTCATTCTCGACTTTGTCAAAGAGGTTGCGAAGTTCTTAGCAGCCAAGAATCAAGCGCAAGTAAACGCTTATAAAATATGTCTCAAACCCACCCAGCCGACGAAATATTCCCGCCATCGGCGTAGGTTTGCATCGCAAAATTATTACAAAATATAAATTTGAGCAAATAATTTTCGGATAATGTGCAAATAATTTCCGATTTTCGCTATGAAACTGTTTTATTGAATGAAAACATCAGAAAGTTTATAATATATATGCCTCTCTAAAATTGCGATATTTAAACATGGGCAATCCGTGTCTGCGGTCAAATAATATGCTTATCGTTGATGCCATGATGTTGCCTCGCCATGATGTTCGCGCATTTTTTTGTCAATTTTGTGTACACGAAAAAACTCACACAAAAAATGTACACAAAAATACGGAAAGAATTGGATCTTCTCGGAATGTCGGAAAAGAAATTTTCCGTGCCCGGCGATATTTTTTCGCCTGGCGGTCAGCGGAATACCATCCAAGTCGCTATGTGTGAAGGGTAAAAGAAAAGCGGCTGGAGAGCCGCTTTGTATTCCCGTAGGGAGTCGAACCCTAATCGTCGGAACCGGAATCCGATATTCTATCCATTGAACTACGGGAACATTTTGTCATGCAATAGTGCTGCAAAAGTACAAAAGTTTTTGTAGTTTTGCAAATCAAACAATCACCACTCTCTGATTTATTTTTGCAAATGGATGTTAGAATAGAACCCTCGTGGAAAATGGCATTAAAGGAAGAATGGGATAAGCCCTATTTTGTCAAGCTCACCGACTTTGTCCGCTCGGAGTATGCTTCGCCGCGCTATGCCGTTTATCCTCCTGCCGGAAAGATTTTCGCCGCATTCGATGCCTGTCCCTTCGACGAAGTCAAGGTGGTGATTCTCGGACAAGACCCCTATCACGGTCCCGGTCAGGCAAACGGGCTGTGCTTTTCCGTGGGCGCCGACATCCCCAATCCGCCTTCGCTCGTCAACATTTTCAAAGAAGTGCATGACGATCTGAACCTTCAGGAAACTCCCACCGACGGCGACCTCACCCGGTGGGCGCGTCAAGGAGTCTTGCTGCTCAACTCGACATTGACCGTGGAGGCACACCGAGCCGGCTCGCATCAGGGGCGCGGCTGGGAACAGTTCACCGACGAAGCGATAATGAGACTCAACCGCGACAGGGAGAATATCGTGTTCATCCTGTGGGGCTCCTACGCCATAAAAAAAGGAGCGTTCATCGACCGCTCAAAGCATCTTGTGCTCACCTCCCCCCATCCGTCGCCACTATCGGCTTATCGCGGATTTTTCGGGTCAAAGCCTTTCAGCCGGGCAAACGACTATCTTACAGCTCATGGCAAAACACCTATCGATTGGAAATAATGAAAACTGAATTGACATTGCTGCAGCGACTTGGAACTGCAAAACGATATAAAGGAGAGGGCTACAATTGCTCCCAATGCATGTTTATGGCATTCAACGACCTCCACGGGCTTGACGAAAAAACCGCACTCAAACTGTCATGCGGACTCGGCGGAGGTGTGGGCGGACAGCGCCAGATATGCGGCACAATATCCACCATCGCCTCGCTGCTCGGGATGACCGACTATGAAGGTCCTGCCGACAAGGCGCGCCTCTACAAAATCATTCGCGAATGCAGTGAAAAATTTGAGGAGAAAAACGGCTCGCTAATCTGCGAGGAGCTGAAAAGACCCGCCGCCGGAAAAACCTGCATGGCATATATCGAGGACGCTATTGAAATTCTCCACAACCGGCTAAACGAAAACGAGTGAACCGAAGCCTCCTCATATTGTTAATGATGTGGCTCATGCCGGTAGCCTCACTTGCCGAAGACACGCTTGAAGGGATTTTCAACCCGCGTTTCAAAAGCCTTCAAACCGTTGTCTCCGGAAATGAGATGGCGCCGCCGGTAATAACGCTCAACAGCTCTGACCGCGTTATTATAAGTTTCGACGAACTCGCCGACGACCGCAGCTATCTGCGATACACGCTCACCCACTGCAATGCCCTCTGGCAACCGTCGGGACTCGTCGAAAGCGAATTTCTTGACGGTTTCAACATCGGCGACGTTGAAACGTTCAGCTACTCCCAGGCGACCACCGTAAACTATGTCCACTATTCAATCACGCTGCCTAACGATCAGATCAGGTTCACCGTTTCAGGCAACTATCTGCTGAAAGTCTTCTACGAAAACGAGCCCGACGAAACGCTTCTCCAGGCTCGATTTTCGGTAACAGAAAACTTGGCGCGCATATCGGGCGAAGTGACACCCCGCACCGACATCGACTATCTAGGCAAACATCAGCAACTCAACTTTGCCATCGACACCAAGGATGCCGACATACGCAACATTTACACCGACCTGAAAGTGATCGTCTCGCAGAATCGCCGAGAAGACAACATGCTGCTGTTGTCAGCGCCTCAACGCGTCTCAGGCGCCACCGCCTACTATGAACACCTGCGCCCGCTCATCTACCCTGCCGGAAACGAATATCGCCGATTTGAAGTGACAAGCACCACCTATCCGGGCATGAACGTCGAAGCGATCGCCTACGAATATCCCTTCTATCACATCAAGCTCTACGACGATTTTCCCCGCAAAAACGAGCCCTACTATTACGACATGACTCAACGCGGACGCTTCAAACTCATGGATACCGACGACGGAGGCGACTACGTGATGGTCCACTTCACGCTTGATTCCGACCCCATTCCGGGATATGACATATTCATCGAAGGCGATCTCACCAACGGACGTTTCCGCCCTGAAAGCCTTATGCACTATGACTTCATGGACGGAAAATACAAGGCATCCATGCTGTTGAAACAAGGAAGCTACAACTATCAGTATCTTGCCGTTCCCTCGGGCAGTTTCAAAGGGGAAACCGGTCCCGTCGAAGGCGATTTCCACAACACGGTCAACGAGTATGGCGTAGGGGTATATTACCGGGCGCCCGGCAGCCGCTATGACCGCATGCTCGGCTACTCCATGTTTATCACCGACTAACATCAGTTTATGAGCAACGACATTATAACAGAAGAACTTATGCTACAGATAAAAGATACACTCGTTTCGCTCGACATCGTAGAGCGATTTTTTTGCTGCGACATTTCAAAATGCCTGGGCGAATGCTGCATAGAAGGCGACGCAGGAGCGCCGATAACAAAAGAGGAGTATGAGAAACTGAAAGAAATCCTCCCCGTCATATATGACGACCTGGCTCCGGCGGCACAACGCGAAATCGACGAAAACGGCGTCGGCTATGTCGATGAAGAGGGCGACCTCGTGACCTCCATCGTCGACGGCCGCAATTGCGTCTTCACCTGCTATGCCCCGGGGGGAATATGCCAGTGCGCAATCGAAAAAGCCTACAACGAAGGGCGCATAAAGGATTTCCGCAAACCAATTTCATGCTATCTTTATCCGGCGAGAGTGACCGAGTATCCCTCATTCACGGCAATCAACTACCATCGCTGGAAAATATGCCGTTGCGCCGAACTCCTCGGACAAAAAGAGGGCATACGCCTTTACCAATTCCTTAAAGGACCCCTCACCCAAAGATTTGGCAAAGAATGGTACGACGAATTTGCCGAAACTTGCAAGATATATCTTGAATCAAAAGAAACCGAAAAGTAACTACATTGCGCCATGAAATTAAGCTCAATCATTTTCTCCGTGCTGCTCGCCGCGCCGTTTTCATCACTCCATGCTCAGAAAGGGCATGAGGGACACAATCATGCTCCGGCTGTCGAAATCCCCGCTGCCGACATCACCGGCAATTCCCCGTGGAAAGGCAAAAACGTAGCATTTTTAGGCGACTCGATGACCGACCCCAACAACAAGTCTACCGAGTCACACTATTGGAAATATCTGGAAACCCTCGTCGGCCTTAATCCCCACGTCTACGCGCGCAGCGGATATCAATGGGACGGCATCTACAAGAAAGCAGAAGAGATGCGCCAGGACCGCGGCGACGACATCGACGCCATTATCATCTGGGCGGGCACCAACGACTATAATCACAACAAGCCCATCGGCGCTTTCTTCACCGAAAAACTCGATTCGGTCAACGTCAACGGGTCGGTTCAAGTCAGAAAACACCGCTCATTGGCGATGAACGACACTACGTTTTGTGGCAACATAAACCGTGTGATGTCCTACTTGAAACACAATTACCCCGACAAGCAGATCATAATAATGACCCCGATTCATCGCGGATACGCCAAGTTCAGCTCAAAAAATGTGCAGCCCGATGAAAATTATGCAAACGCATGGGGACTATATGTCGACTCCTATATCGACGCCCTTCGTGATGCCGCCTCAGTATGGGCTGTGCCTCTCATCGACCTCTACTCAGAAAGCGGGCTATATCCCCTTGAGGAAAACCACGACCGGTATTTCCACGACTCCCCCACCGACCGCCTTCACCCCAATGCCAACGGACATTACCGCATAGCACGTGTGATTCAGGGACATCTCCAATCAATTCCCCCATCGTTTTAAACCAATCAGCAACCCCGATGATCGATTTCGAAAATTTCCGACAGCTCCTTATGTCGAGTCGCACAGTGCGTCGCTTCAATGAAGAGAAAACGATCGACACCGCCACTCTCCGCAGTCTTGTGGAGTTGATCCGTTACTGTCCTTCGGGAAGAAACGCCCAACCATTAAAATATCTTATCATCAATACCGACAATGACAAGTCAAAGATTTTCCCGCTACTGAAATGGGCGGGATATTTCAGCGACTGGGACGGACCGGAACCTGGCGAACGCCCGGCGGCATATCTCGTGCAATGCCTTGACACCAAGTATGGAAAAGATTGCCTCTGCGACGACGGCTTGCAGCTTGAGGCTATAACGCTCGGAATGAAAACTCTGGGACTTGCCGGATGCATCATCAAGGCATTCAACCACGTCAAGCTAAGCGAAGAGTTCAACATTTCAGATCGCTACGTGCCGCGCTATGTGCTGGCTATAGGCTATCCCGCCGAAGAGGTCGTTATCGAAGATATGAGCCGGGACGAAGATGCCGATTTCAAATATTTCCGGACACCCGACGGCATTCACCACGTTCCCAAACGCCCGCTCGACTCAATCATTTTCCAATAACCATGATGAGGAGCCATTAAGGCTCCTCATCATGGAAAAAATATTATTTCTTTTCAGCCGCATCACCTATTTAAGCGCCTTTCCTGCCGAAAAAGCATCACCCACGCGCGATCCGAGCTCGATATATCCATTATGAACAGGGTCAAACGTGATAAGCTTCATTCTTTCCACATCAGGCTTGCCATCTGCCGCAAGGAACTCATCCTTACAAACAATGTTCACAATCTCGGCGATGATATAATATCCGGTAGATGATTCATTGAGCTTCTCCTTTATTCTGCACTCCATCGTCATGGGAAAAACGTCAAACACCGGAGCATCCACATTCTCAGCCTTCGATGACTGCCATCCGGCGCGCTCCATCTTGTCGGGAGTCGATTTAGCCGATGCTATGCCAACATAGTCCGATGCGACCAAACTCTCGGTAGTAGCAAACGCCACCGTAAAATCGCCGCAACGGTTCAGATTTTCAGTAGTAGCATGCTTCCCCATCGAAATCATGATCTCGTCCATGTCCCACTGCCCGCCCCATGCGGCATTCATCGCATTAGGAGTTCCGTCGGCATTATATGTTCCGATAATCAACACCGGCTGCGGGAGCAACCATGCTTTTGGCTTAAAATTCTTACTCATTTTCTTTCAGTTTTTATCCGTTAAATTTTCAATTATCTATCAGTCGCCGCAACTGTCCAGTCCGAGCTGCACCAATTCGTCATCCTCATTCATCAAGGAGCATGAAGGCGCCGGAGGAATACGTTTGATGAATCGCGCGGGATTTCCGGCGACTATCGTGTCGGGAGCGACATCCTTCGTCACCACGCTCGCAGCTCCCACCACGGCATTATCCCCTATCGTAACGCCGGGCAGTATAGTGGCTCCCGCGCCGATCCATGCGTTTTTACCTATATGCACAGGCTTGCAGGTGATGACCTGTCTTTCATACAAATCATGATTATTGGAAATAAGCTGCACATTGGCGGCAATCATCGCCCCGTCGTCAATAGTGATTCCACCCGCCGACATCATAAGACACCCCGGCATTACGACAACATTTTTGCCGATATTGACCTTGTGAGGACGAACGGCAGTCAACGGCGTTCCCACCCTGCTCCCCTCGCCCATCGACGGGAAAATACGATGCATCAAGCTGTTGTATTCATCCGTTCCCGGCATGGTGTGGTTAAATTCAAAAACAAGCCGAGAGTGCTCGGCTGCTAAAGCAAGCTCTTCAGCGCTCTGCTTCGACACGTCTATCCTAAGTTCCTCCATTAATCCAATTTCAACTTTTCAACAATCGCTCTACCACCACTGCATTATTATGCTGATGATCGTGCGAAGAATACAACAATGTGACCCTATCCTTATCGGCAATCGCACTCTTCAAATCACCGAATGCGGGATTCTTGTCCAATTCCGCCTCATAACGCGTTTCAAACTCTTCCCATCGGTTTTCAGGATCGGCATGAAACCATTCCCTCAATTCGGTAGAAGGAGCAATCTCCTTGTCCCACAAATCATACCGAAACGTTTCATGAGAAAGTCCGCGAGGCCACAACCGGTCGATGTAAACCCTGTAGCCATCATCAGCCGACTCAGGGTCATAAGATCGTTTTATTGATATAATCTGTTTCATCGTCCCATTATTAAATCAGTATCATTATATGATAACGCATCCCCCTCCCACATTGTTTTTCGTCTTTTCTGCATTATGTCAACTCATCCATGATTCTCCACCAATCCAGGCATTGATCATAAATCATTTATTGACAGATAGAACGAGGTCATGATTCCATCTGAAACCATGACCTCGTTTTCTGGGTGATCCGGATGCGACTCGAACGCATGACCGTCTGCTTAGAAGGCAGATGCTCTATCCAGCTGAGCTACCGGACCCCTTTCAGGGTGCAAAGTTAACACTTTATATTGAATCTTACAAGCCGCTCCAAATTTTATTGCAAACTTTTCATCAAAACCCCATTACAACACCCACCCATCACACCCTTAACCTTACAAAAACCGTACGGACATGACGCGCCATGTCAAAACTGCCACTACGCCCAACCGTCACACAAAATCCGTGCATCGGAGATGCACTAATCTGCGAAACCCCAAGTAAAGGCACACGCCTTTACTTGGGGACCACCAACACCACCCACCAAACCAACGTCGGAGACGTTGAACCAAACCACATCCCCGTCATAGGCTTCAACCACCACATAACAAAACCGTACGGACATGGCGTGCCATGTCACCCTCCTTAACGACCTGAAAATCCTTTGCGGATGAACGACTCTTTGAAATATTCAGTAGCCGTACAATGATGTCGGCGGTATAATTGACAATTGAGTCGGGGATTCGACTTAAAAATCGGTTAAACTCGTCTAAATTCATTATAATGTCAATTAATTATGTTATATTTGCGGTGTCTGCGGCGGTCTATAAAGTGAACTAAGCCGGTAGGTATGGGAGCATAACGATAGAGCTATTAAGATGCAACGGTCGTCGCAGAAAGCCTACTTCCTTTTTACTAATATGCCTGAGTGTATCTTGGAATTTCGTACAACATACCATAATTTAAAAGCCATACGTGTTCCCTCTATTTTGCATATATATGCGATCGCCTCTTCTTTGTAATATTTAATTATGATCCAATTATTAAGCTTTGCTTCTCGGTTATTGGCATCTTTGCGCTCATGTGAAAGCCCTACCTCGTCTGGGTCTGACATTATTTCCTCGATATAATTAAGATAAGCTGTGCGGAAAGCATAGAACCGTCCGACATACAGTCATTCTATGACGGTATGGCTACTGAAAGTGACAAAAAAAAGTGAAAGCACAGTTGACATAGATCATCTTATAGGCTTGGCTTTGGGATGTATCGGGATGAGTTTGGATGACTTCTCCCGATGCACGCCCGAAGAATTCCGCAGCATATTTGACAACTGGCATGAACGACAAGAGAGTCAGATAAAAGAAAGCTGGGAACAGATTAGAATTATATGCTTGTGCGTTCTACAACCACACTCTAAAAAGACTCTTTCTGCAAAAGAGGTGCTCTCGTTCCCATGGGACGAAAAATCAAAAATAGATAATCAGGTGAATAATTTGTCAAAAGAGGCGGTTATGGAAAGGTTTGAAGCGGCTAAACACAAATACGGAATTCGTTGAACAAAAAGCTTAATTAGACGTGTTTTTTATATTTTTTCGAAGTATTAATAATTCCCACTTCCAACCAAAACACAAAAGAAAATCCTCCGACATACATGATTATGGCTTTAGCTTCTAGTGAAGACACAAGCATGAATAGTGGCAATCCGAGAATCCCCAGAATGAGTGCAAATGGAGCTAAAGTATTTAAAATCTTCATTAACATGGAGTAAACTGTTAGTTAGTTTCCACAAATATAATAAAAAAAAATGGCAGAGTCAATAGAATTTGAAATAAAAATCAAAAGTGACGATGCAAAAGTGCTCAAAAATATCAAAATTGAAGCATCCAAATCAAGCCTGCAAAGGCTTGCCATATGGATAACCGGGTAGGGCGAATGAAATGAGCCGTGCCCGGAACATGCACCCAGCCGAGAATCGCACTCTGAAAGAGTGCCCCCTAAAACATCCCATCCCAGCTAATCCGTCTTTGATTCAGGGGACGCTCTTTGCAGAGCGTGAGG
>JAAVEM010000036.1 GCA_014801235.1 Bacteroides sp.
AAATCCAAAAGAATTGAAAGACGATATAAGATGCCGGATGAGAATACTAACAATAAAGAATTTAATAATAGCATCAACACTCTTCCAAATTCTACATCTCCTGCTATTTTATAAACGTGGTACAATATATATGGATAGCCTAAATCATCTGTATTAATATTATTGACAAGATAGCTGAAACTACCATTCAGAGGCAAGACCAGAGCGTCATAAGTGTAACTATCAACGGCTAAACCGTAAGCAACCTTATAGTAATCCAAGAAAAAGATTCGGGTTGCGAATGAAATTATAAGAGAGCTGAAAAAGATGCAGAATAATAACTGATTAATATTTTTAATCCTTGTACTGATGGATATTCCTCCGATATAAACGCAACCACACGCTATTTCAATTATCAAGAACGGCTTTTCAATGCTTTCTTTTGCTAAAAAAAGACTGGAGAGCATAAACGCCCCAAAGATAAAGCAAAAGGAATGAATTAATACTTGAACAACCGGTTTATTATAGCTATAACGTCTGAGCATTTCTTAAGAGTGTTTGAATTTAACACGTAATTAATTACATGAATTACAATTATAGAATATCCGAACTAATCATTGGATAATTTCTATAACTAACTTAGCTCAAAAGAACTTTTTTCAGGGAGAATTTTATTAAATGCCTCACACAATATAGACTTGGAATACTCAAAGTCTGATATATCACCATCATTCACACATATTAATGACTTTTTCTGCTTTAATATGACATCAATCGCCTCCACCAAAATATCATCATTCATATAAGGGTATGACACAGAGGTTTTCCAAGGATTTATTGGCTCAAACATTCCTTCAGCAAGCTGATAGTATCTAAATACACATTGGCTTACATTCCGGAAATTCCTAAACTTACAAGAACATGTTTCATCAAGTACACGGTAATCTAAAGACCATACCTTTTCAATTGTTGTTTTAAAGAACGGATTAGGAAGATGGGGCTCATAAAGTCCAGTAAAATGCGGATACGGATATAACGCGATTGTTCTAAGTAACAACTTTCCATAACGAGCATTAAACCAGTGCCATATATTCTTTTTTAAAACGTCTCTCTTATCAAAGAATCGGTTAACGAATCCAATATTATTGGCCATAATATAATCCCTATCATCGCCTCTTGGTTGACGCGCACTCAGGACAGCGATGTCACGCACCTTATCTTTAACAAAAAATCGATTGGGCGAAATATGATTAATTATAAAAGTATCATCATTAAAATACACGAATTTCTCAGATAGAGAATCTATACGATGAAGATTGAGTTCTATTGTTCGAGAATTAAAAGTCGGTAAATACTTCTCCGGGATATAATCAGAGTGTTTTATAAACTTTAGTTTTGGGTGATTGATATTCAACCAATCTGGATAATGACCACAAGTAATGAAGTATACATTGTTAACCCATGGAGCGAACTTTTCAACCCCCCTAAACCAATACCTCAAAGTTCCCCAATCTCTGAATCTCACAGGACGTGCATCACCTGACTCTGATTTGGCATATTTTTTATATGATTCCTGCCAAACCGGATCATTATCGTCTACCCAAATTAGCACAAAATCTATTTTTTCCATCGGCGGATATTTCTTAACCATTGTTTGAAACCGGACAATTCTGCGTCAATTTCATATATAGACGTATAGTGGCTTATTTTTATTCGTGATAATGTGTACTGAGTTTCGTTAGGGACATATTCATTCATAACCGCAGCGGAAAATCCTGAGCCGGCACACTCTTTAATGCATTCAATTGAAACATGTCGTTTGTGACCAAAAGGATATGCATAAAGATCGCAATTGAACAATTTGTTGATTTGAGTACTACACCGCTGAAAGTCATGCTTTAGCTTTTCTGTCTGAAGGAGAGAAAGGACATCGTGATTTATGGAATGACCTCCTATTTTATGCCCATTTTGCTTAATTTGGGTTATCTCATCTTGAGTCAATCCACGAAAACGTATGTTTTTATATTCTTCACTAATGTTCAGTTTATCAAAAGGGCAAATCAACTCCAATTGCTCAATGATGGATGAGTAATTGTAATCATTCGTATAGATAAAGTTAGTTATAGCCTTGTATGCCTTTTGCCGGGAAGATTGTGAATTCAAACAATAGGTTTGTCCGGCAATTACATACTCTCCAGTGGGCACATATGCGATCCATCCCATGATTTTGTCATTCCATAATGGACCACCGTTAACATTAGATAGCGGGAGAAAAAAATAAGCATTATTGCCAAATTTACTCAGAACTACATCTGCTGTAAGAGCCGCGCGGTAACCATCATCAACTGTAATTATTGCTGAGTTTGTCTTCCCTATTTGTGTTGTTACTTCAAATCGTTTGTTAACAATTTCAACAAGACGTTCAAAATGTGATTGAGAGGAACAAACGATTTGTTGTTCAAAAGAATCATTAATAAGATTGTCCGGTATAATATGGTGGAAAACGAGAATTCGCTGTCGGTTTCTATTAACGCGATAAAACAACCATATTATCCCTGAGTAAAACGCAAGGATGTAAATTATTGAATAAATCCTATGTAAGCTCATTGCTTGACTGAGATTTTGGACTTACCTAACATATATAATCTATATATTTTACGAATAGGAAAAATAAGATTGCGCAGAAAAACAAATAAACCTATCTTACCTTGCAAAGCATATTTATAGGGAAGTCTCCAGTGAGGTGAAACGAGATGCTTGTGTTTCTCATATTCGAGCCGGGGAGACATAGAGAGGAGTTCATGGAGATCAGCCCTATCGCAGTTAACTATCCCAACCAGGTATTTCCTAAACCGTCTTTCCTCCAGCACCTCATCATAGAGAGGTGCTTGGGGAGAAAGGAAGTCAGCCACGACTTCTATAGCCCTCAAACGCTGACACGTACATGACACCGACTTATCATGAGTATACGAGGTGAGATTTTGCTTATTATAATGCACGAATGCCCGGTTAATTTTTGTGATTACAGTCGCATGATACAATATCTGTACAGTTACGATTAAGTCCTCTCCAATATTTATTCCCTCGATGGAGTTAATGTTATGTTCCTTGTAGATGCTTCTCTTAGTCAGCTTGTTCCAGACATATGCATAGACTGATTTATAACCGGAACTCCAGGGCGCGATAATACTTTTGAGCAAATTTTCTTTGATGTCGGAAAGATAGCACTCACAATAGTCTTCACCTTTTTGATCTGAAATAAAGAAGTCAGCTACCACTACATCTGAATTGTGAGTAATAGCTGCCTGATACATCTCTTCAATCATATCAGGCTCGAAATAATCGTCGCTATCCAAGTGAAGGATATAGTTTCCCCTTGCAGCCTCCAGTCCCGTCTGCCGGGCAGCTGCAAGGCCTCGGTTGCGGAGATGATTTACTATTTTTACCCGGGTCCTGACTTGCGGATATTCACCGATAATGGATGTCAACAATTCGATACTGCGATCTTTTGTGCCGTCATTAATAAAAATAAATTCGATACCGTTGAGCATGGTCTGCCCGAAAAGCGAGCGGGCACATCTCTCTATATACCGCTCGACTCCGTAGATGGGAACAATTACCGATACTTTAATTTCTTCCATAGGCTTTTACCTTGGGGAAATCATGAAGCCACGTCTCGGCAAAGGCTGATAGTTTGCCATAGGTGTTGTCAATATATTCAACCGGCTTATGGAGCAGTACTGACAGAATCATCGCGTGAAGGCGTGTGGTGACGATGCGTGAAAAGGGCCGGAGGAATTCACAACCTTTGCGGATAAGGGAATCACGGATGAATCTGTTGCCGCAGAAAATGATTGCGCTCTCTATTGGCCGCAGGCGCATGCCGTGGCTCCGGAGGTCTCTTGAAATTCGCCTCGCCCTCTTGAGATTGCGTATGATTCGCTTAGTCCTTTCCGATTTTGGCCAATCGGATGTCACGTCAGCCTCCAGTAGACTCGTCGGTGCATCCTGATGAAGTTCTTTATCAGAACGGAGCAGATAAAGGTTTTTGCCATCATCGCTATTCCGATAAAGAGATAATTGCCGCGGCTCGATGTAAAATGCCATATCCGGAGCAAGATGGATATGATTACGGTTGAAGTGATTTATCAGAATTTCATAGCTCGCTTGATCACGGGCAAAGAGGTGTAGACCAGAGTGTCGCGCCATCAAATCAGAATCTTTTTCAATTAAGCCTTTATCATGATAACAGATTGACTGTGGAAGCATCACAATTCTATTCTCGGGATAACGGGCAATGATTTCAAGTCTGTTATCCTGGAGTGTCCGCCATAAATCTCCGAAGTTGCCTCCGCCAGTCAATATGATCGTGACATCCTTATCAAGTGGAGGAAAAGGAAAGAATCCCGCGCCGTAGTTCCTCAGGAGTTTGACACCATTTTCATTGAGGAAATCCATCGTGCCTTGCCAGATGAGTATGTCGCCGATGTTATCATAATATGGAGCATCGGCAATAATAACCCGCTCATTTAAGAGTGGCTTAAGCTGCCGCGCTATTATTTGACGAAGCTCTGAAATTTTGTTCTCAAAACACTCCATTTTCCATTTACAATTAAATAAATTAAGCGTCGGAAAGAATAAGCCAATTGATTAGTGCGATTTTTGCGCAAGGCTCGCCGTTTAGCCTCAGGCGACAGCGTTTCATTATTTTCCGCGAGCTTCATGCTGAGGAATTGACTCATTTCCTCGCCTACCCAGTGGCGTCCATCGGTAGTGACGCGGTCGCGCATCTCCAGATATGTTGGAGTAACGAGTTCGGGTATCATCCCCAATGTAAGCCATGAGTGTCCATTATAACAATGAGCATTTTCACATTTTCCTATCGGGCAAAAATCAGCAGGTGACAAAGGATTATCAAAAAATTTTGTGGGTCTTAAACGGTAACATTGCATAATAGAACCGTTTTCCAGATTGATATATCCACCCCAAAGCCCGTTGTAGCAAAACTCTTTCCGGAGTTCTCCGAAAATCTTAATCTTAAAATCAAACAGAGGGGAATCAAACTGCTCCCACACCTTGATATACTCCTCGCGTGAGAGTGCGGAAAGTATCGGAATCTCGGGTTTGCTGACATCTCGCGCCACCGTGATATGGCAAAGTGCTCCGAGGTTTTTGAGGCATAATTCCTTAATCTCGTCAATGTATGGAATTTGATCATCTGAGGGAGTCAGTTCCACTGTAAAGGAAATGCCGCTGCGTTCTATGAAGCGGATGTTGGCAAAATATTTATCCAGAAGTCCTTTCGACTTTAGCTCCATAAAATGGAAGGAAATCTTGAGCATCAAATGCTTTCGCAATTCAAAAGGAATATCTTCTGCCAATGCCCTCATACGCTTGGTCAGCAACCCGTTTGTGACAATTATGACATAGTGTCCCTCTTCAAGTAATTCACGCGTCAGGTCTACAATGTATGGGGCCAGCAGCGTTTCACCCTGTCCACATAAGTTAAGTAAACATGTTCCTCCTAAGCGCTCGCGTGAAAGTGCCATGCGGATATGCGAAAGGCTATAGCTAAGCGGTTTAACCTCTGACGACGTGCAATGATGGTGAGTTATATAGCAATAACTGCATTGAAGATTGCACGTGGTCACCGGCACAGAAATGTCAAAAAATCTTCTTAATCTGTCTTTATTCAAGGAATGAAAATTTATATCCGGCTTCTTTGAGCCATTTAACCGTTTCTTTAAACAATTCTCTATTGACACCTTCTCCTATACGAACTTTTATCTTCCCGGCTACACTTCGGCGGTCATCATTTTCAGGACGATGCCATAGCTTCCACTCGTGGGTGAACACCACGAGTGTGTCGGCAGTCTCAAGGCGTTTTAAATCACGGATCACCCGTAAATTATCGTCAATTCTCAGGTCGGTTCTTATGTAGGAAATACCGTTTTTTACAATCCTCTCACCTCTTGCTACGGTCTCGACTTCCGATGGCGTTAGATTATATGATGAGCGGCTACTATCGTCGGCGCAAAGCAGACTCCCGATACCGGTCAAGACGCTCAAAAGCGAATCTGGTGCAAAGAAATAGTGAAATCTTAGCGTAGAAGCGACAATTGAAGAATCAGCAAATTGAGCAATTGCAGAATTTACATTATTATATGAATTCCTGAATGCCACTACTGAGACAAGGCTGTCAAAATCAGCACGTGGACTATGATAACCTATTCTTAACCAATCAGATGATTTCCGAAATTCAGATTTATATTTCAGTGGCATATCCTGAATGCTGATATAACTGTCGCCGTCGTTGAAAGACTCATAGGTGTAGAGTGTAATTCGCAGTCCATGTTTGCTATGCAATTCCTGCAGGAAAGCCATTAACGGATGCTGGAAGAGCGAATCATAATCCTGCTGATGTTTAATTAGGTCGCCTAACACCTCAACATCGTCAAGGCTAAGATGTACCACCCGATGAGTTTCCTCGACTTCACTCAGGTGCGACGTACTGCATGAGCAGAAGGCGGCGTTCAGGAATAGAACTACAAGGAATATTAAGTCTATGCGCATTTCAGGCTATACTTTTTGAAGAGAGAGTATGACGGATGAATTTACGTTCCTTGGCGTTCAGCCCGATTACAATCTCCAAAATGAATACAATCAGAATACTTCCCACTATGGTAATTATCGGATTGATGGTTTGGGTCAATTCCCGATGTCTATATCCAGCGTAAAGCAAAGCACATATTATTGCAAGCAATCCGGATGGTATAAAGACCGATTGTAAAATTCTGAAAATGGAAATTTCAGGTATATGTATTTTAAGAATCCATAATCTGACAAGTAACGCTACGATTGAAAGCAGAGCAATCACGACAAAGACCGATTGAGGAGCCATCCCATAGCTCAAAAGTATATAAGAGATGGGTAGACTGAGCAATTGAATGCCTCCAACCGCTATCTCATAAATCTTCACCTTGCCGGTTGCTCTAACTCCGGCGCCTATACAGTAGGTGAAACTTTCAACCTGTGAGATTATCAGCACTAATTGAACGAATGCCGGAGTATAGGCCGGATAGTTGCCAAGCCAAAATTTGAGGATAGGTTCGGTGGCCATCAAAATTGGAAATGACAATATCAGCAGCAGGTAAAATGAAAATTTACACCCATATATAATGAGAAGTTCGGTTTGCTTGAAATCGTTGACTGAATAGGATTTGGTTATCTGAGGATTGATTGCAGTAGTGAAGTTCTGCACAAAACCGTTGATGGCTGTGTTTACCTGAGATGAAATCCCGTAGGCGGCATTGACCACAGGCCCGAAGAAGATATTCAGCAAAATGTTGCAACCCTGAGTTTTTCCGACCCATGAGAATGAACCGAACGAGCTCCAAGACATGAATTTCGCCATAGGGAGAAACAACTCTTTATCAAATGTCGCACGGATTGACTGACACTCAGGGAAGCAGCGCCGACAGTAGAGCAGATTGGCCACAGTCATAATGACGACCGTTGCCAAATTAAGAAGAGCATACACCTCAAGTTTATTTGCCAATAAGAAAGTCAAGGATAGCGCAACCATCAGTTTCATCACAACTTCCAAAACGCTCAGGACAGCAAATACCTCCATCCTTTCACGAGCTATAACTACGGCTCTGAGCGGAGTCCTGAGAATTGAAAATACAAAAGAAACAGTAGCACATTGAAAAACCAAGTTGGCAGCAGTAAACTGATCCGTAGGAATCTTCATATAATGGTGCAGAAACCACAGCCCAAGCGTTTCCGCTAATAGCACCACTATCAGTGACAATATAATATGGATGGCAATTGCCGTACGGAATATTCTGCCTGCGCATGCAGCGTCATCCCGCCCAAGAGCGAACGATAGAAATCGGACTGTTGAGAGCGACATCGCACCATTGAGGAACGACAGCATCACAATTATGCCCCCGACGACGCCGTATATACCATAATCAATCGCGCCAAGTTGCCCCAGAACTATTCGCGAAGTATAAAGCGAAACACCCATTACCAAAAACATTCTGAAATAAAGCATCAGAGCGTTTTTGGCAATGAGTGATGTTGACGTATTATTTCGGATATGAAGCAATTAAGACACCATCAGAAGATGACACCGGCCTTAAGACCGATGAAGTTCAAACCACCTACGCGACGGTATACATTGTATCCGTCGGGTGTGCAATTCAGTTTGGATTTATAGAAGACACCTATACGTATGAGGGTGTTCTGAAAGGGAATATTGCCGCCGGCCTCAATAGTCGGTGAGATAAGACACCCTGTTTTTTTCATATCTTTCACTATCATACCCGCCGAGGAACTCCATGTCTTCGCGCTCAAGGTAGTGAAAAAAACGGGAGAAAAACCTACAAGTCCATAGAATGAACTTTTGCCAAATGAGAGCCGGCTCCATTCTAACTGAACCGGAACCCCAACCTCAAACATATTGCGGGTATTGGTGTACTTGTTGATTTTATTGGAATAGTCCAATCCAAGAGAAAGACCGCAGTTAATGAAGAGGTCGGGATGGATGTTCTTCTTCCATACGCCCTCGACACCAAAATCCTTCGATGTCTGACTGTTGGCTGCTGCAAAAGCTGATATCTGGAAAGCTTGCCCGGGATTCTCAATTCCAGCTGCCTGAGAGTGTGCCTTAACCCCGAATAGGCAGAGGACAGCAATTAACATTAAAAACCGATGTTTCATTGTTCTTGATTGATTTAATTTATATAGTTAGCTAATGTGTTACATACTCTAATGTTAAAACACTTCAACATTAATTTTCTCAATATTTAACATGGCGGCTCCTCTGATACCAATAGGTACAGCTAGCTCTAAATATTTGTCATCACATTTTACAATCTCTCCTGTTAAACCCATCAAAGGTCCTCTGACTACCCGAACCTTATCATTAACCTTAAAAATCGTTGAATCGAAAGTTACAGGATAGTCTGACTGCCCCAGAATAAACTTGAGTCGCTCTATTTGGCTATCGGGAATGATAGCAGGTTTTTTACCCCCCCCCATTCGGTATAATGGTTTAAGTATTAGTGGGCTAGGTGGAATGCTAAAAGTTCCGGACCTCTCAATGGTTACAAAAATTACCATAGGAATGACCACAACCTCTACCAACTTCTTTCTATCTGACCACTGTCTTAATTGATATTGGACCGGGAGGTAATTTTCTATACCGATGCTGTTAAGATAATCCCTGACTTTTTTCTCACTCCTGGGTCGAGTATATAGAGCTATCCAAGATTTTGCGCACGCTTCGCGGTCGTCAGTCCCATTAACCGACGAACTATTTCGAGGCTCTGTTGACTTTGTTATGTTCATGCCCTATCGAATAACGAACATCATTATCTCCAAGTATGAATACAACGATTCAAGTGCAAATATAATATTTTTTTCACAAACAGAGAAAAAGCGGAAAAATTCTACTCTCAACAGATGTACTCTCGATTTTGTCTGGTGTGGAGCAGCTTTGGGTGTTATCTGTCTCCGTGGAGGTGTTTCAGGCGGTTGCGGTCTTCATCGCAGAGGTGAGCCTCAATGCTTGTTGGTATTACACGTTGAGCTGTTTCGATGCGCTCGCAGTATCGATCCATAGCCAATTGGTTTTGGCGACTGGCAGAGATTATCTCCGCAGAGTGAGCGAGGTCTTTTATCGAGCCATCATCGTCAAGGAATGTCTCAAACATTACTGCGGCAAGTTCTTCGTGATTCTTGGCAACAGCTTCTTCTCGGCTTATTGCTGCCTCAAATCTTTCGACCAGTGAGGTCTGTGCAGCCGTCCTCACCAACCGACATAGCTAAGACACGCTCAGGCTTCTGACTCTTGACATTAGGTAAGAGCCTTCGAGGGTGTGGAACTTCACGTTATCCATTGATAAACCATATCGGGTTATTAGTCTTCTGAGTTCACGGTCAGTTCCCGATCATCGCTGAAAGCATAATGTCGCAGTGCGTGTTTTTGCGATATGCAGATTAGTCCGGTAGCCATACATAGGTCATCGACCGGTACGATGGAGTCAAACTCCACCGCTGAAATTTTAGTATTTTCCATATTCAAAGTTTAAATGATGAGTAGCAATTTGTCCCCATTTTTTGAAGCGACTCGTTCTATTTCATTATTTTATACTCGCTTCTTTTTATCTTGCCGCTTCCTCTCTTTGTAGGCATGTCCGGCACAGCGCTTGGAGCAGTAACGAGTGGAGCATTTTTGAGCCTCAAACTCAGGCCCACACCATTCACACATTTTCTTGATTCTGATGTTTGATGTTGCCATTTTTGAGACATTTATTTCGCCACTCATTTCTCCTATAGTTTGTACACGTGTAAACAGGTGTTGGCAGATGTGTACATCATCCACTACCGAGCAGAGTGCCTTAACTCGGGTAGCAGACGAACAACAAATGTGGTTCAAAAATGGAGTGAAAAAAGGTAGAAACGGGTTCTACCTATTACTTTGGCAATATTCGGGCAAAAGAAAAGGCGCTCAAACTGAACGCCTTGACTATTATTTCAACTTATAGTTACTTTTCTTTAACTGCGGGTCATTTCCGATGCAGAAGTGGTTAATGCATTGATTTACAAAAGAATACAAATTAAATCCATACAAGCATCGTACATTTTCTGTGTTTGTAAGTGGTTAACCTACTGCGATTTAATACATTACAAGCCGCATTTGCCAAACTGACAACAGTGACTCAATACAAAGTTAGTCATAATCTCCCGATTATCAAAGTAATATCCAAATTTTAA
>JAAVEM010000037.1 GCA_014801235.1 Bacteroides sp.
GTTCAGAGCATCTGCCTTACAAGCAGAGGGTCGGGGGTTCGAATCCCTCAACGCCCACCACCAACAAGACAACCTTGTTCTTCGAGAAGCAACCGACTTTCGGGCGTTTAGCTCAGCTGGTTCAGAGCATCTGCCTTACAAGCAGAGGGTCGGGGGTTCGAATCCCTCAACGCCCACCACCAAGCTTTCCACTGCGGAAAGCTTTTTTTATGCCCTGCCACAACGCCCGTCGTCCCGGTCCGTGCGCCCGGAACTGCGCAAATCCACTAACATGAATGTAGGGACATGACACCGCCATGTCGCCAACTGTATATATGTATTATGTATGTGATTATTAGATGATTAAGCTGTGATATGGCATGCCATGTCCCTACTGCAACCGTGTCGCAGTCCCCTTGGGTGTGACCTTATTTCGGGTTGGGGAAGCGTTGCCGTCAGGGGGCTTAATGTTAGACTCGGGGCGATGCGTTGGCTATTGAGGGGGTGAATCTTTCAGAATCCCGATTATTTTTGTATCTTTGTCGGGCGAGGAGCTTGTAATTTCCTGAGATATAATATGGTTGCGATGAAACTGTTATATAGATGCCCGTTGTGGCTGGCGCTTGGCGTGTTGATTGTGGCAAGCGTGGGGATTTCGTGCTCCCGCTCGCAGCGGCAAGCCCAAATTCTGGCGGAGGCAGAGGTTTTGGTTTGCTCCGATCCCGACAGCGCGTTGGCGTTGCTAAACGATATAGATGTGTCGGACATTGCGGAGGATTCTCTAAAAGCGCTTTATTATCTATTGAATGCGTCGGCGCATAAGATTAATGAAAGTTCCATGGTGTCGGATTCCCTTATCAGATTTTCATTTGAATATTACAGGAACCGTGACCGTGACAGATTTCTCCGAAGCGGGGATTTATATGCCCTGCATCTTTTTTGGGCTGGCAACGGAAAGGGCGCGCTGGCTTTGCTCGACTCGATAATATCGCTCCCTGATGTGCCTGACAGGGAAAGGATTGAATTGCTACAATCGAGAATGGGAGTAGGCGGAGCTGAATATGATTGCGAGAAAAACATTGGCTACATAAAGCGCCTGCTGGAATTGGATAGTGATTCAGCGAATCGAATTGAGTACCTGTATCAATTGTGTGAGAATTATCAGTATGCCAATAACAGTGATTCTGCGTTGATTATAATCAACGATTTGATTGATTATGCCTACGCCAACCGTCGGGAGGATGACCAGTTCAAATACGTCTACGAAAAGATAGGGATTTTAGAGGAACTGGGAAGATATGAAGAGAGTAATCGAGTGGTGGACTATGTGTTGGAAAATGCGCCACATAACTCGGCTCTGCCATATCTATACTTTTGGAAAGCATTGAATTATTTCAACATGGGGATGTTTGACCGCTCTTCGCGTGAACTGGCTATAGCCGATAGTTGTGTCAAAGGCAGGATGGATGTTGACCACAATTATTATGAAAGTTTCGCGGGTCCGATTCGGGAATTTCTTGCATACAGGCAGAATGGGAAAATAAGGTTAAGTCGGCTGGCTCCGCTTAATAATAGCCAGCGCGAACAGTTCAGCAGGCTTGAATACACGCGGTTGGAAGCCGAGCAAAACGCGCTTAAGCAAGAAAACAGGGCGTTGACATTGAAAGCGCAGAATGAGAGAAAGACGGCTATCCTGATAATTGCTTTGCTCGGTGCCGTCATCATAGGGCTCGTTGCTCTATGGAATATCCAAAAACGAAAACGGAAGACTATTGAAGCCGAGGAGAGAGCTGAAGCTCTGCAAAAAATGGTAGATGATTTGAGCGCTTCGAAAACGCTGTCATCCGAACATGAATCTTTACGTCGAGCAATGCTTCAACAGCTTGGCATAATCAAGATGGTGGCAGAGACTCCGACGGAACAGAACAGGGATATGCTGCGGAAGATATCTTCGATTGACAGCGACACAAACGGCGCTCTCGTCAATTGGAGGAACGTGTGTGAAATCATTGACAATCTCTATTCAGGGTTCTATTCCCGGCTACACGCGCAATACGGCGGTTTGCTCACCGAAAAAGAGGAGCAGATTATTGTGTTCATGATGGCGGGATTCTCCACCAAGGAGATAGGAGTCATCACTTCGCAAAGCGCCGCTACCATCTATGTGAGAAAATCATCGATAAGAAAGAAACTCGGAGTCCCCGAGAAGGAGGATATCATGGCTTTCCTCCGTCAGTCGGTGGCACTTTAAGACTCGTTTAGACCGGTTATAGGCATATTAAGATTTTTGGAATTGATATGGACTGAGTGTCAGTGTGTTGCTGCCGGGGCGTTAAGACTTTCATATTTGGCGTTAAGATTGATTTAGCTATAATTTTGCGATACGAAATCAATAAAACCGTATCGCAATATGACAATGAAAATTTTAAACAAATCTATGATGGTCGCAGTCGCAATCGCGCTTCCCGCCATCGCATCGGCGCAGGAGCCGTCAGACTCTATCACGGCGCAGGAACTTCAGGAGATTGTAATCGAAGCTCCCAAAATCATCCGCAAAGCAGACATGGATGTCCTCTATCCGTCGAAAAGCGCAGTCGAAAATTCAAAAAACGGAATGCAGTTACTCAACAACCTGATGATTCCAACGCTTACAGTTAATGATGTGATGGGCTCGATTTCCGCAAGCGGACAGGCTGTGCAAGTCCGCATAAACGGTCGTGAGGCGACTGTTGAGCAGATTCGTTCGCTTTTGCCGGAGTCGATAAAGAGGGTGGAGTGGATCGACAATCCCGGACTGCGTTACAACGGGGCTGCGTATGTCCTTAATGTTATCACGTCCAATCCCTCGGCGGGCGGGTCGCTGATGGTCAGCGCGCAACCCGCTCTGACCGCTCGGTTCGGTAACTATTTTGCCGATGTGAAGCTGAACACCGGCAAGTCTCAGTGGAGCGTGGGCGCCACTTACAAAATGACCGACGACATCAAAGCCCACCGTGATTACAACGAAACATTCACCTACCCCGACGGACAGTCACTGACACGCGCGGAGCAGCCACTGGGGGGCTCAGTTGATGACAACCGTGCCTCAGCGTGGCTCACTTACAGCTACATCAATCCCGACACAACAGTGTTTTACGCCTCATTGCAAGGCTCCAGAAACATATCGGCAAAGGAAAAATATGAAGGAATGCTCCGGCTCAGTAATGACGGCAGCGACATTTATCTTGACAACGGCAACGGATCGCAAGGCACTACGCCTTCTTTTTCAGCATATTTCGAACAGCATTTCCCGCAGAAACAGACTCTTGTGGTTGATTTTGGAGCCTCGCTCTACAACGGACATTCGTTTTCGAACTATCAAGAACTTATGCCGGAAACCGCAAATGTGTTGACCGATGTTTCCACCTACATTACCGACCGCAATCAGGCTTATGCGGTGGAAGCCGATTATATCAAGCAATGGAACATGAAACGTCTCACCGTCGGCGCCTCTTATAATGCCAACCGAAACCGCTCCACCTATCGCAAGCTTGACAATAGCGTGTTCCATCAAAAGCAGGACAAGGCATATTTCTTTGCCGAATACTATCAGCGCGTCAATAATTTTACATTCACAGCCGGCGCGGGGGCGCAATATACCTCATTCCGTTTTCGCGAATCCAATCAGGGCAATAGTTCATGGAACTTTCGACCTCAGGCATCGGTCACATATTCAATCAATTCAAATCACCGCTTGCGCTTGGGCTTCTCTTCATGGCAAACGGCTCCGTCGTTGGCTGAAACAAACATAGCGCCGCAACAGATTGACGGCTTCCAGTGGCAGATCGGCAACCCGAATCTGAAAACATCCAATTCCTATATGCTCAGCTTCCGCTACAGCTTCAGTCTTCCGCGCGTTGACGGCACATTCGGTGTGCGTGCATTCTCATCGCCCGACGCCATCACGCCTCGTCTCTATTGGGAGGACGACCGCCTGATCACCACGTTTGAAAACAGCCGCGGATTTCAGAACATAGTGTTCAATCTCTCGCCGCAGGTTGAAATCATACCTGAATGGCTCGCTGCCGCAGGAAGCATAGAATATCGCGCCGAGCGCATGAAAGGTTCCGGCTACAGCCTATATAACCACAACTGGAGCGGAAACGCGCAGCTTATGTTAAGCCATTATGGATTTGTGCTCTCTGCCCAATACACCAAATCCGCCAGAACTCTGTATGGAGAAAGAATCTCATGGCACGAGGATTTATCTATTATCGACCTGTCATATAATTGGAACAAATGGCAGTTTGGAGTCGGTATGCTGATGCCATTCGGGAAATATGACCAAGGTTCAAAGCAGCTCAATCACTATAACTCCAATGTGAAGCACATGCGTGTCGACCTTCGTATTCCTTATATATCCGTATCCTATAACCTGCAATGGGGACGTCAGAAACGCGGAGCTAAGAAACTGATAGATGTCGATGCCAACGCCGACCGTTCAAGCACCGGAGGCAGATAGCCATAGAGGATGTCGTGTCAGTCCCCTTAATCGGTTTTCATAGACTATGCGCGATGTACCACCCCCATACATATTTTGGGAATGGAGCTGTTTGTTCCGGGCGAATCGGGGTTGCGTAATTATGATTTAGTGAGGTCAAGTAATTTCGGATTGCGTCTGGATTTCAGTATTTTTGCAGAGGGAGAGAAAATTTTCGCGAAATTTTTCTCTTTAGGGGTTGAGTTTTGCTGATGATGTGTGTCTTATCAGTGTATGACGAACAGAAACGACATAGAGCAGCTTTTCAAAGCGCATTACTCACAGATGTATCGGTTGGGTATGGCGCTTCTGCACGACGATGATTTCGCTCGCGACATCGTTCATGATGTGTTTGCGTCGCTACTCGATGTACCCCATGGCGCCCATGTTAGCGTCGGCTATCTGCTTAAAGCCGTTAGAAATCGCTGTCTGAACCATATACGAAACTGCGAGATTCACCGGCGAATAGCTAATCGGTATTTTCTCGAAAATGAGGAATATGACATTGAGGAATACCCTGATGAGGAGACTATTGCCCGCATTTACATTCTGATCAAGTCGGAAATATCGCCACAGGCGAGACGCGTCATGGAATTGCGATTTTCTGACGGCTTGCCGTTTGCCCGCATCGCTTCTGCAATGGGCATCAGCGAGACAGCCGTGTACCGTCATCTGAGTCATGCTCTTTCAATCATCCGCAACAAACTCAACGAAAATGGATAAATACGAACTTGTTTTTGATCTCATCGAGCACTCCGAAAATTATACTGCGGAGCAATTGGCTGAAATACTGTCGGATCCTGAAGCGAGAGATATTTACAATCTTCTCTGCAAAACCGACTCGGCAATAGTTGCCGGCAAAGAGGCTGATGTTGAAGCTGAGTGGGAGCGCTTCTCGGCTGAACACTCTTCCCCCTCCCGCCGCTCATTCCTGTGGACAGGTAGCCGCGCCGCATCAATTGCCGCCATTATAGGGTCGTCAATCGTCGCTGTCGCTGCCGGGATAGCCGTGACGGTGGCTGTGATTGACCATCGGCAGGAACCGATAGCCGCCAATGTAGCCGTTGCTCCGGCGGTTGCATCCGCTCCGGCTGATGTTATTGCCGCTGAGGATGACACGGTTAAAGCAGGCATGACGCCAATAATGTTTGAGAACGAACCGCTTGAGAATATAATGAAAGCGGTTGCCGACGCTTATGGCGTTGAAGTGAGGTTTAACGATAAGGCGGTTGCGTCGCTGCGTCTCTATTACAAGCTTGATCAGTCGTTGCCGCTCAACGAGATTGTGGAACAACTCAATACATTTGAGCGGATTAACATAAGGCAAGATGGTGGCATCCTTAATATTGACTGAAAAATGAGAACTTTACTGACTATTGTGATGGCTGTGATGACGAGCATCTCGGCGGGGGCTTATAAATATGCTTATTCGTTTAACGACACGCCTATATCGGAAGCGATTGTGAGAGTGAGCAAAGAGCATCCTGACATAAATATTGCCTTTATATATAAGGAACTCGACGACTATAAGACATCGGCAAAAATTCATACGGACGAAGCCTATGACGCTTTGAGTCAGATTATAGGGCTTAATCCGATAGCGATAACATCAAAGAACGGCAATCTATACATAGAGGCGTTGCAACATGGCAAGTATAAATATCGCGGTAAGCTGACTGATTCAGCCGGAGAGCCTGTGGTTGCCGCCACCGTGATGTTGCTGAATTCAAATGATTCGACAGCAATAACCTACGGCATTTCCGACGCCGACGGAATTTTTTCAATTCCTTGCGACCGAAGAAATGTGATGGCGAAAGTGAGTTGCATAGGATACAAGACTGTCAGCCGAAAGCTTGACTCATTCGACGCCGGGACTATTGTAATGGAGGAAAAGGCAATAGCCCTTTCGGGGGTTACTGTGGAGGGGAGCGCGGCAACGGCATATTCGGACAAAACTGTGTATCTGCCGACCCAACGGCAGAAAAACGCATCGCAAAACGCCACTGACCTCCTGAGATTCATGGCTATTCCTCAAATAAGAATCGGCGTGACGGATAATTCAGTGACGGATAATTTCGGCAAAGAGGTTTCGCTGTTCATAAACGGCGTGGAAGCTTCTTCCGATGAGCTTGAAGGGCTTCGCACCGCCGACGTGCGTCGTGTGGAATATCTCGAATTTCCTACTGATCCCCGTTACAAAGGAGCTCAGAAAGCGGTGAATTTTATAGTGCAGGAGTATGCCTACGGCGGTTATACGAAAGTGTCGGTAAGCGAGAACTTCCTTGTCGGGCTGTCAAGCCGAGCCAATGTATTCAGTAAATTTTCTTACAAGAAAATGAGCTATGATTTGTATGTCGGATCAAATAATTCGGACTGCCGCCACATGGGTACCGCCACTTCCGAAAGCTATCTCTTGGCACCAAATGGAGGGGAGAGCGTTAGGGTGAAACGTGACGAAGCGCTGAATGATACCCATTTCAAAAAGAATCAGATTCCCGTCACATTTCGAGCCTCCTATAACGCTGACAATATACAGGTTCGTAACACGATAGGTTTCGTTCATGACGACACCCCGGTGTCGGACATAGAGGGAGAGGTGAAGTTCAGCGGGTTCCGCGAGGATAATTCAGGATTTAAACGGTCAAATCCCATGCGGCGCAACTCGGCGATATATGCAGGCTCATTTTTTTTAGCGTTGCCTAAGGGCTATTCATTGGCAGTGACGCCCACTTGCAACTATACACATACTGATGACCGATTCTGTTACGCCGCCGGCAACCGGTCGATTGTTAGAAATGCCGATGAAGATGCCTTCAATTTCAGGATAGACGCCAATGCGCGAAAAACCATCGGACGCAATCATTCCCTGATGGCAGGCGTTAATGGCGGTCAGTGGCGTAACAGCCTCCAATATAGCGGAACAAATCAGTATGCCGATAAATTCCGCTCAAGTTTCGCCGCCGGCATGATCGGATATAACTATAAATCATCAAAAATCTCCTTGGATGCGGACATGGGAGTGTGTTGGGAAGGGAGTGACATCAATGGACAGACAAATAATGACGCATATCCTTTTACCCACGTAAATGTTCAGTATTCGCTGACTGATAAGCATCTTTTTTCAACCTATTTTCAATATGCCACCAATTCGCCGGGGATATTCCAAAAAGCCTCGGATATTCTTCAGGACAATGAGTATTTATACATAACCGGCAATCCGTTTATAAAAAATTCCCGGCACATAACGGTTAATCTTGCCTATACGTGGCTTCCGTCGAATAATTTGGGCATGAGCGCGTATGCTGAATATTACGGGGACTACAATCGTCTCATAACGGTGTATTCTCCTTATAATAACGGGGGTGCGGTGATTCGCGACTACCGCAATAATGGTGATTATAATCGTATTCATGCCGGTCTTGTCGCTAACCTGAAGCTTCTCGGTGGCAAACTGCAAATTTATGCAAGTTCGGAACAGTACGTTTATCGCAGTACAGGAATATATGACACTGATTGTAACCCGTTTGTCTTTACGTCACGGGCGATATTATATCTCGGACATTTCTATGTGAACGGGTTCTACTCCACTCCTGAGTGTCAATTGCTGAGTAATTCCAACACCGTGTATCGCAGCCGGAATTTTCACAGCATCGAAGGCGGGTGGTCCAACAATAATTGGAATGTCAGGCTCACGGCGGCCAATATGTTCAACAAGGGCTGGGTTGGCGGAACTTTGCGTATGGACAGTGAATACTACTCGGAGAATTGCGTCAATTATGGAACCGACTATCATCCTCGGCTGAACATATCGGTGACCTATACCTTTAATTACGGTAAGAAAGTTAAGCACGGCAATGAGGTGGGGGAACAATATGGAACCTCGTCGGGCATATTGAAATAACCGTGCCGACAGTTGCTTACACTGCCCCTTGTTGCCTGACTCACGGCGTTTCCTGATGATGTCTTTTTTTGAACGGTTCATGGGGGCATGACGGGTGTAAGTTTTTCCGGATAGGAGAAAAAAGTTCTCGGGAATAACTTAATTGATAGTAATTTACAAATTTTATGTAAAAAAAGATTGAACTAAAAGCCGACCTGGATGGTTGTTAAATGTGGAGTGTTATTAAAATTCATGAACAAACTATCACATATAACTAAAATATTACACTGATATGAAAAAAATTCTTTTGATTGCAGCCTTAGCCGCAGGCGCATTGACTGTTTCAGCTCAGGATGCTCTCCGTACAACCGGAATCGGTTCTAATTGGTCAGTCGGTTTGGACGGCGGTGTTACAACTCCTCTTAAAAATCATTCATTCTTCGGTGATATGCGCGGAACTATCGGCGCCCACGTTGCGAAGCAACTCACTCCCACCTTTGGACTTGGTGTTGAAGGTCAATTTGGAGTAAACACTTCATCTTGGAGCGGACAGAAGAGCGCCACAGCGTTTGACAACCTCTATTTGGGCGCATACGGAACCGTGAACCTCTTCAATCTTTTTTCAGGAAAATACGTTCCGTCGCATAGAGTGTTTGACATTGACGCTGTAGCCGGCGCAGGCTGGGGACGTGACATCTACAATCTCGGCAACGGACAGTATCACAACTATTTCGCAACCAAGGCAGGATTGAACTTCAACTTCCACCCCAGCGAAAAGATGACCATATCTTTGAAACCTTATGTGGCATGGGATATGAGCGACGCAGGTGTTCGCTTCACTTCAGCCGCTTACAATGGCAATAAGGCTACATTTAACCTTCTTGCGGGCGTGACCTACAACTTTGGTCCCGGTTTTGAAGCAGTGCGCGAATACAACCAGGCAGAGATTGACGCTCTCAACGCTCAGGTCAATGCCCTCCGCGCCGATGTCGCAGCAGCAACTCTCGCAGCCGAAGCATCTCAGGCTGAAGCCGCAGCTCTCGCAATTCAGCTCGACTCTTGCATGAACAAGGCTCCTGAAGTGAAGATCGTTAAGGAGGAAACCAACACCCTCTCAAGCGTGCGCTACGTATTCTTCCGCATCGGTTCTTCAAAGATCACTGCCGATCAGCAGCCTAACATCGAAATGATTGCAGCATACCTCAAGAACCATCCCGAATCAAAGGTAGTCATCAAGGGCTATGCATCAAAGGACGGTAACGAGGAATTCAACATCAAGCTTGCCGCTGCACGTGCAGAAAGCGTTCGCGACGCGCTCATCGCTAAGTATGGCATCAAGGCTTCACGCATCCAGGCAGAAGGCGAAGGCATCGGCAACATGTTTACCGAAGAGTCTTGGAACCGCGTTTCAATCTGTACAATCGAAGACTAGTCCACAGCAGTCGATTTAAGAAAAATAATCACAGCCGAGGCATTAATTGCCCCGGCTGTTTTTCGTGACAATCGGAATCGCGATAGGGGAATATGCCGGCAGCAATCCACTGATGGGTTTGGCGTAAATCGGTTGTTTGAAAATAAATAAGAATATACCTCTAAATATATGAGAATTAATGCAGTAGATTTAGCACTCCGCGAGTATGTGGAGGGGCGTATTATTCCTCGGTATGCCGAGTTTGACAAGGCTCACCAAGCCGACCACGTCAACATGGTGATTGAGCAGAGCATGAAATTGGCGTCGGAGATGCCCGGTATTGACAAGGAGATGGTCTATGTAGTGGCTGCTTTTCATGATCTCGGGCTGATTAACGGCAGGGAGAATCATCACATTGATTCACGGAAAATTCTTGAAGCCGACGATTTTATAAGAGCCCGTTTCTCGCCTGAGCAGATTCGGCTGATGGGCGAGGCGGTGGAGGACCACCGGGCGTCGAAGAGCGGCAAGCCCCGCAATGACTATGGGCTTATCGTGGCTGAGGCTGACCGGTTTATCGATAGCGAGACCATTATCAGGCGCACAATTCAATACGGGCTCAAGCATTATCCCGAACTTGATTGTGAGGGACACCGCCGGCGCACCATGGAGCATCTCGAGAAGAAATATGGCGCTAACGGCTATCTGAAGATATGGCTGCCGTGGAGCGACAATGCCAAGCGGCTTGAGCGGCTGCGGGATATGATTGCAAATCCGGCGGCAATCGGCGAAATTTTTGACCGCATATATCGGGAGGAGACCGAGGGCTGAAAGAGGGCGGTTAGCGAACAAAAGCAGGGTGCAATTCGTATATATCTATATGATATTTAATTGGAAACGAAATGAATAAACGAACCATATACTCCCGCTTCAGGGATAATGTGATGAAGCACCCTGACGCTCCGGCAATAGTTGAAGATAACCGCACAATCAGTTATGCGCAGCTTGATGGAATGGTCGATGCCATTCTTGCGAAATTTTATGATTCAAAGCCGGAGTTTGTCGGAATTGTTATGCGTCATGGAGCGGAACAGATAGCCGCTATGCTCGCCGTGTTGAAAAGCGGGGCGGCATACGTGCCCGCCGAGCCTTTCCTGCCGAAAAGCCGCATCGACTACATGATGAAGACGGCGGGAGTTAAGCTGGTGATTACTGATGATTATTGCGAGGATATTGCTCCGGCGACTGAGACCTATGAAGACCGCTCGACCCCTGACGGAATTGCCTATATTCTCTACACTTCGGGCACAACGGGAAAGCCTAAGGGGGTGATTCAGGAAAACCACTCGGTGGTGAACTATTGCGAGGCATTTGAGGCTGAGATGCACACGGGACCGGGCGACGTCATGCTCCAGTATTCCGTTTGCTCGTTTGACATCTTCGTGGAGGAAGTGTTCACCACGCTGCTCAATGGCGCGGCGCTTGCCATTCCCACGACTGAGGTGCATAACGGCGTGCTTAAGGGGCTGATGGATTTCTGCGCGCGCCACCACGTTACGATTATCGACGGTTTCCCTTATCTTATTGCCGACATCAATAAGAAGCCCGAGTTGCTTCCGAAGTCGGTGAAACTCATTATCAGCGGCGGCGATGTGATTCGAGCGAGCTACATCACTAATCTGCGCGGCAGGGGAGTGAGGATATATAACACCTACGGACCGTCGGAGACTTGCGTATGTTCTAACTATTTCCGGGTGGACAATGCTAAGCCTCTTGACGACGGAACGTTTTCTATCGGCAAGGCGATAAAAGGGGTCGAGGTCAAGATTCTCGACAAGAACCTCAAAGAGGTGCCTGATGGGGAAGTGGGTGAAATCTGCATATATGGCGAGGGAGTAAACCGAGGTTATCTCGGCAATCCGCCCGAGCAGGCAAACTTCGTGACGCTGCCCGACGGAACTCGATTCTATCGCAGCGGCGACCTTGGCTATGTGATGCCCGACGGAAACATGGCTTTCCTGCACCGGCGTGACGAACAGGTGATGATACTCGGCAAGCGAGTGGAGCCTGAGGAGGTGGAGAATGTCCTGAATGAGTATCCAGAAGTTGAGCGAGGCATTGTCCGCGCTTTTCTTGACGAAGCCGGGCTGCACTATCTCGTTGCCTACGTCGTGGCGCGCGAAGGGTTCTCGCTGCATGACTTGAAGGAATATCTGAAATCGAAGCTCACTGATTTCATGGTGCCCGAATTTTTCGTTTCAGTAAACGAACTTCCGCTTACTCACCGGGGGAAAATCGACATGGCGGCTCTGCCGAAAGTGTTGAAAGAAGGCTCATATAAATAACCGTTGAAGATGATTGAGCTTAAAGAAATAAAGGATTTACCGACACTGATGCGCTGGCGCGAGGAAGTTATAAGGCATGTTTTCGGGCAAGAGCCTGATGATCGCCTCCTTGCTGCCAACAGGCATTATTACGCTCGGCATATAGCCGATGGCAGCCATTTCGCATTTGTCGCGGCTGTCGACGGCGAGGATACCGGATGCGGAGCCATCTGCCTCACCGATGAATTGCCGTCGCCCGACAATCCGTCGGGGCGATGCGCCTATCTGATGAATATCTATGTGCGTGAGGCGTTCCGCCGGCAAGGTGTCGCCCATCAGATAGTCTCTTGCCTGATTGATGAGGCGAAAAAGCGCGGATGCGGAAAAATCTATCTTGAAACAACCACCGACGGCAAACCGCTCTACTCTTCGCTGGGGTTCAGGGATATGCCCGATATGATGAAATATTATGATACAGACCATTGATATTGACAAGCTTCATTGCGTGTGCAGCTCAGGCAGCCGCAAGGATAGAATAGCCTACATACTATATCCCATGGATATGCTCACCGATTGGATTGGACCGGCGGCAGAAAAGTATGGCGTGACGATAGTTGTTGTCACGGGTATGGATTGGCAGAACGTGTTCAGCCCTTGGGCAGCTCCCGGAGTGCCTGAAGGCGATCCCGATTTCAAGGGCGAATCGCCTGAATTTTTGAAACTGCTTCAGGACTCGGTGGTGCCTCAGGTTGAGAAGGCATTGGGAATGAGCGCTGATGAGGAGCGAACACTGGTCGGCGTGTCAATGTCGGGGCTGTTTGCGTTATGGCAATGGATGGAGTGTGACACCTTTCATAGCATCGCTTCATTATCAGGCTCGTTTTGGTATGACGGCTTTGTCGACTGGATGAAAAGCCGGGCGATTCCGAAAAAGTCGGGTAAGGGATACTTTTTGCTCGGCGATCAGGAATCCAAGTCAAAAGTGAAGGCTTTTAGCTCGGTCGGCGCAGACACTCGGGAAATCATAAAATTGCTGAGCGATGCAGGAATTGATATAGAATTTGAAAGTGTCCCCGGCAATCACTACTCCGATCCGATTCCGCGTCTCGACAAAGCCTTCACCGCGCTTTATTCCCGCGCTTTCACGGATTGACGAGATGTTTCGTGAGCTCATGTCGTTGCGATAGTATCGTTTTTACTGTCGGCAAGAGCGGAACATTAGCTGTGGTGGTGATTATCGCTGCTCGACACACACGCTATTTAAAACTCCTGAGATGAAAATGCCGAAATCGGTGATTGCTATGGATTCAAGGTTATCTCGGAAACCGTAGCGGTCAGCCGCATAATAATCAGCCGCCTTTTTATTCAGCTGCAAGGTCAGACGCTCTCAATCGATATATCGGGCATGGTAATCATCTATAGTTATTATGTAGAAATGTTCTGTCCGTTTATCTCCCAATGGTGATGTAATGTCTTTGTTGGTGTGATGGTATCTGAATCCGCTTTTCTCGCAGACACGCTTTGATTTGAGGTTGCCGTCGTAATGACCGCAGCATACTGTATCAATACTCAATTCATTAAAACATCGCGAAAGCAACGCTTCTACCGCTTCAGGAATAAGACCTTGCCCCCAATATGGCTTACCGATCCAATAGCCTATTTCAGCTTTTCCGTTATTCATATCTGCGGAGGATAGGATTATCCCACAACAGCCGATGGGCTCATTTATCTCTTTCGAAACAACGGCATAAATTTCCGGCGCGGCAAACACTGTACGGATTATTTCCCGCTATTCTCCACGGAAGTATGCGGTTGCCACCCAGCAATCGGACACACATCCGGATCCTGAGCATATTTGAAAAGAGATTCGGCATCGTCTTCCCGCCACGGTCTGAGTATCAGTCATTCCGTTTCTATCATTTTTATGGTTGTGTTAAATCCTTAGACATTTCAAACTGTTTGTTCATCAAAGGAATATTCTTGCTCTTAAGGAATGCCGGCAAAGATAGATTATCCGAAGGAACATTTATTACTTTGACAAAATCAGTACACATCTGTTTGATTGCTTCGCTGAGCAGCCGCGAAGCCACACCTTGCCTTCTGCATTTTTGTTTAACTGCAATTTGAGCTAAATCTCCGCTGTTGCGGTCAAATACAATGAAACCTGCCAATCCATCTAAGTCAAACGCCCCGATGCAAGCCAGCCTTGAGATTCCTCGCTCTATCGACTCTATGCTGTTTTGCCATGACGGATCAAAGTCACAGAATGACTGCGCCTGGTTGACGGTATCGGTATCGATCAATTTGATTTTTAGATTAACGCAATGCTCAGCGCTATGAATATTGTCAATGTCGGCAATCGATTGCTTGAAACAGTCAAACTCCCTTGTCGTGTCAAACTGCATCCGTCGGTATAGAGTAATTGCTTTGTGATTATTTTGCAGCACCTCCAATAGATATTGTCCTATGCCTGCCTCTTTTAAGTAAGGCAGAGAGTATCTGAAGATTTCTCCGGCTAAACCACATCCGCGATATTCTTTTACCGTTCCTGTCCCGGTATCATAAGCCGTCGGTGTGCCGTTAAACATGCCGATTCCGTTTAATGTGAATGCTACAATTTTCCCATTATCAAATGCGGCAAACGAGAATTTAGGAACATATCCGCGTCTTGTCAGCATCGACTGCACCTCGCTTTTGTCAAAATGAATCTCATAGTCCGAGAACGCCCTTGAAAAGCCTTCAAACAGCGCATCGAAACCGATATTTTCTAAACTTCGTATGTCCATACAATATCTCTTTGCCTATATTTGCGTGATACTCTGTGCTATATTTGTCTAAGGCATTTACATTACTTGTTCTTCTGTCGATTGATTATTATCTGCTCAAAATTTTCCTGTCCCCACTTCATTAACGCTTCCACATGGGGCAACAGTGTTTTACCGAAGTCTGTAACAGAATATTCTACACGTGGCGGCACATCCGGAAACAGCTCACGTCGGATTATGCCATCAAGGGTTAGTTGTTTCAAACATTGCGATAACACTTTCTCAGAGACAGATGGGATATTGCGGTAAAGTTCATTGAAGCGCATCGGCTCATTCTCGGAAATCTTGACGAGAACAACAAGTGCCCATTTGTTTCCGAGCCATTCAAGCATCGGAGCCGCTTTGCAGTATTCATAGTCTAATTTTTTTGCCATATCAGAGTATTCGGAAAATATTGAAAATAAGTATAACAAACTTTTTGGTAAGGGTCATACCTTTTGGTAAGTTATTGCTTAGCCTCTCATTACCACCTAATTTTGCAGTACAAAAGTAGTAAAAAGTCGTCAAGTTTTTACTATCATGTCATAAACTTAAACAATTTAACAATGAAAATAGTCATTATCAACGGTAGTCCTCGAACTGATGGGAACACATCAAAAATGTGTGAAGCATTCAGTAAAGGAGCATTAGAAGCAAATCTTGATGTAAAAATTATTACATATTCCTTGTATAATTATACCTATAAAGGCTGTATCGGTTGTTTTGCATGCAAATTGAAGAACGGTAAATCATACGGGAAATGCAATATTCAGGATAATCTTTCTCCATTGTTAAAGGAAGTCTCAGATGCAGATTGCCTTGTTATAGCAAGCCCTATATACCTAATGGATGTTACGGGAGCGATGAAGTCATTCCTTGAACGTCTGTGCTTTCCTTATGGATCTTATGAGCTTGGTTACAAATCGCTTGCACCAAAGAAAATGAAGACTGTCACTATTTACACCATGAACTGTACGCCTGAACAGGCTCCTAATTTCATGATGGATAATGTTGACAGATTCATCGGACACATTTTCCGCGCACCGGAAAGACTGTGTGCATACAATACATATCAATTTAATGATTATAGTAGATATGTAGTTGAGGTTTTTTCAGAAATTGATAAAAAGATTTATCACTCAGAAGAATTTCCCAAAGAACTGGACAAGGCTTATCAGCTCGGACTACGAATAAATAATCCAAACGAGTAATGGAATATCCAAAACTACATTTTGGCGGTCAGATATGGAGACCTCCTTATGAAGCTAACTCCCAGTTACTTCAAGTGACATCTGGTTGTACCTGGAGTAGTAAGTGAAAATTCTGTATCCTATATTATGGTACACCTTTCCGCATGTCCCCAATTTCTGAGATTGAGGAAGACCTGAATTTATTCATCAATGGCAACCACGGGCAAGACGATTGTACCTTACAGGCGCAAACCCTTTTGCCTTGTCATACAATAAACTTATGGGTATAGCAATACTTCTTCGGAAATATATGCCTGATATGGTTTCCTTTGGTATGTTCGCCCGAGTTACAGACATCGCGCCTAAAAGTGTTGAAGAACTGAAGAACCTTCGCCACATGAAACTTGACAATATAAATATTGGAATGGAGACCGCTCACGATCCGACCTTAGAACACATGAACAAAGGTTATCATGCCTCAGATATTATCGAACAACTTTCTAAGCTTGATGAAGCAGGCATAAGATACAATATCGTATATCTGAATGGATTAGGTGGTAAGGGTATGGGAATAGAGTCTGCCACTGTTACAGCTGATGTTCTAAACCAGCTAAATCCTTTTATAGTAAATATCGTTTCTCTTACGATATTCCCCGAATCCCAACTTTATAAGGAACTGCAAGATGGCACTTATATAGAGGGGCCAGAAATTGAACGGTTGATGGGAGTCAAAACTCTGATTAACAACCTAAACATAAAGACAAAATATCCTCTCAAACCATATTTCCAATACGGTACCGATAACCGTTGCATTGCCTAAAGACAAGGCTATGATACTCCAGGAACTTGACAAAGCGATGGCTGAGTTTCCAGAACAGGAACTCAAGGCATATCGCAACAGAGTATGGCATCTGTGAAGATTTCATGCCCTGCTCATTTTGGGCAGACTTTTCTATTTCGCTATTCAAGAATTAGAAAATAACAGTCTCATATTTTAACATTATTTCGTATCATGATGTGGTAACCCATGAGTGATTTTGGGTAAGGTCACCACATTTTTCATAGCGATTATAGTTAAAGTCTGTTAAAGCTTGCCTGTCTTGGGGAATATAGTTGGGTTGAACGGCAGCGAATGATGATGAATGATAGTAAATTAGATATTGATAATCAATATATTACAATATCAATGCTATTGATATGTGCATCCTACGACCCGTATAACATTCAATAATTCAACAAATTACGGTGAGCGTGGTGACTAATGTGGTGACTTGGAGGGGTATGGATGAAAGAAAGACCGCTAACTCATTGAGAATTAGTGGTCTTCTGTGGTGCCACCAGCAATATAAATGTTAAATTATTATCAATTCGACTAAATCTATATAAACGCTAATGCGCTGATATTAAAGCGTATTAAATAATTTTCAATTTAGTCAAGTAGGGACTGGTTGAAAAACAATAGTGACTATTATAGTGACCATTCAGGAATAATTACTAACTTTGCATTGTCGAATCCATAAGGGGATTCTTCCCACTGTATCATGGCAAAATCTCTTTCCCGGTTCTTCGTTCGCAAGCAGGACGAGAAGAACGAAATCGCAACCCTTTTCTTCAGGGTGCAGAATAAGAAACATAAAGTTGATACGCTCTTTTCATCTCAGATCCGTGTGAACGTTGCGGAATGGAAAGAGGCGTTGTCTTGTCCTGAAAATTGGATGCGCCACCAAAGGGCGAATTTCAATCTGCACGATGCGCTTAATCGAATTGAACTTGTGGTAAAATCTGAGGTCGAGGGAATGTCTTTCGACAAATCTCATGTGGAATCTGAAATTCTTGCCATCGCCAATCCTAAGAAAGCTGAAGCCATTGCTAAGGCAAAACGAGAAGAGGAGGAACGTCTGCGGGAAGAAGAACGCATAAAGGAAGAGCAGGCGCGACTGATAAAGGAGGGTATTGACGCTGAACGTGCCAAGATATGGAATTTCCTTGACCGTTTTTGCGAGGAGATAAAGAGTGGGACCCGATTGAACGGACATAGCCGATATGCCCCGGGAACGGTCAAGGCATGGTTTAGTTTCCGGAAACTCTATGATCAGTTTGATAAAAAGCATCGCTATACATGGAATATGGTTGACCGTGCGTTCGTCACCAAGTTTCTTGCCTTCATGGAGAAGAACGACTATATGGTATCGGCGCAGAATAAATATCTGGTCGATCTTCGCGCTATTGTCAATTACGCCTATCTTGACGGCATACACGA
>JAAVEM010000038.1 GCA_014801235.1 Bacteroides sp.
AAATTGTCCCAATAAGCCTGCTTTTTATCCGGCTGAGGGCATATCTCCATCTGGAGCTTCATGAAATCAGGATCAAGAGCCGCCATGTCTTCAATCTTGCTTTTAATGAACTTTCGCGTATGCGGAAGTGCTTCTCCTGCTCCGATGGTAACGATACGGTCAACAACTTCCGGATGCAGATACGCGAGAAAGTAAGCTGAATAGCCACCATCGCTAAAACCGATAGCCTTTACTTTCTGGCCCGGCACACAGTCCTGTATGACTGAATAGACGTCGTTGGCACGCTGCTCGACGCTTACCGGTTTTGTCCCTATTTCCGATCTACCGTGACCTCGTGTCGAGATGGCGATTACCTTATTGGTTTTTGAAAGGCTGTCAATGAATTGCCCCATCTCGTATGGACAGCCTACACCGCCACCATGAAGGATGACGATAGGATTTCCTTCACCATACACTTCATAATATATCTTAGCGTCGTCGGCGAGCGCATAGTGACCTGCTTTGGGGTTATTACCGTATTGAGTTTTACTGCCGTTGTAGGAATCGGGTTGCATGAATACTTTCACACGTCCGGATGATTGAGCTGAGACTGTCGTAAAAGACAATACCATCGCAACGGTAAATGCGAACTTAAGAGCCTGTAGGAAAATCTTTTTCATTCTATTAATTTATTTGTTGGACTTATTTTCGATTGGGAAAGAAAGAGGAGTGGTTCCATCTCCCGCATAAAACATGATTACTTCCACATCGGTGTCTCCACGATTCTCTCCGTGATGAACAGTACCAATAGTTTCTACAATCGGCTCACCGGCGTGGAATTCCCTTGATGAACCATCCTCACTAACCACCGTCAATGTCCCATTTAGTACAACTCCACAGTTTATTATCTTATGATAATGCAGATTAGTCACGGATTTAGGTGGAAACGTGTATTTGTAAATCGAAACTACGGGTTGACTACCGGGATACGAAGGCAGCAATGAACCATCCCAAGAATTGGATGTCTCTATGAGTTTTTCTACGGGGACGGTTTTATCCCCGCTACTGTTTTTTTGCGGTACATTATTCTGATCCGGACTGTCGATGAAAGTCACGGCTCCGGCGCTTGAAAATGCCACTCCCGCAAAAAAAGCGAAGCTGATAATCGATTTCAAAAAAATATTCATTGTTATGTTTTAATTTTAATTTTAAGCAGGAATTGATAGTGGTGTGTCACCGCCTCCGGCGTAGAACATAAGCGCCACAGCATCCACGTCGCCACGGTTTTCTCCGTGGTGAATCTCTCCGTCGGTCTCAACCAAAGGCTCACCGGCATGGAAGTCGTGGAAACTTCCATCCTGACAAACAATAGTGAGAGTTCCGCTAAGCACAACTCCACAGTTGATTATCTTATGAAAATGCGGATTGGTCACCGTATGTGGTGGAAAAGTATATTTATATATGGAGATTACAGGAGTTGCCTGCGGATAATCAGGCAGTGCCGAACCATCCCATGCTGTTGATGTCTCGACTAATTTTTCCGACTTAATGCCGGTGTTTTCAAGTTCTGATTTCTGTGCCATAGTTTTAATAGTTTATCTTGTGAGGTAAAAGTGTAGCAAGTTATGTCATAGCTGGTTATTGGCATTGATGATGTCCTGAAGCGTGACATGGCTGTTTCGGTATCGAGCATGGGGATTGACCTCACCCGCTGTTAGGTATATAGCATTATGCGGACAGTTCTGGACGCAGGCGAAGCAGTGCTCACTGCCGCCCGATGTCTGCGCGCGTCCATTGACTACAGTATAATTGCCGCAAGGACAGACTCGTGTGCATACACCACATCCAACACAGTCATCTGTGATGGTAAATTGGTAACGTGCCTCGACAGGGAATGTGGGACCATGCTCGAAATTGGGTACTGAGCGGCGTATGAAACTGATATGACGTGCCACATCGTCGACCTGTTTGGCTATCTGTTCTTCTATGTGCTTTGATGGGTCAAGTGCCTTCTGACGGTTCATGTCGAAACCGGGCAACCAATTGTCGACCATTATGATGGCATTGACGTAATCGGGTGTAATTCCGGACTCGCTACAGAGTTTTGTAAAAATCGAAGGAGCGTTGTCGCAGTTGCAGCCGTAGGTAAGGATACCGAAGAAGTAATCGCACGTGAAAGTTGACTTCCGTATGAACTCCTGCACCATCACGGGAGGCTTCTGCCAATAGATGGGATAGACAATTCCTATCTCGTCGGCATCCCAATGCATCGGTTCGTGGCCGTAGCGCCTCATCACTTGTGGGATGCTGAGTGGCTCACTGCTGAATTGACGCGCCACATAGAGGTCGTTCCCCGTGGCGGTGAAATAGAATACAAGTCGTTTGTGGTTCATATCGTCTGCGTCAGTTTTGTTTTATCGAAAAAAGATGATATCAGAGTACCACATCCTGTAAGGTAGACGGTAATGCTGATATCAAATCCATTTATTTAAAGACCGGTTACTCGGTCACGATAGCTTCTGAGTGTATCTTCGCCCAAATCTATCAGACTCTGGAGTTCCTGAATCATGCGGTCACGGTCTTCGGGGAGACGTCCTCTAATCGGTGACGGCATAGTGACATGCTCAGCTTTGAAGACAGTGGGAATTGTCAGGCAACGCAGGAATTCCTGCATCTCCTCAAAGCGCTCCACTTCGGTTGCCTCCTCATACTTGCCCTCTTTTACATCCTGCATAAGAGGTGTGTCGGGGAAAAGAGTCAGCTCGGAGGCGTATATCATATCAGGGCGGATGATGTTGCTCACACGGGCTGTCTCACGTGCATGGCTCAGCCCATAGTTATGACCACCAAGACCACCGAGGAAGTTTCCAACAAAGGGCATTCCTGCCTCACCGAGTTTCGACATCTGTTTCACGATATCTTCAGAGGTATAACCCTTGTGCATACGGCGGAGCAGATTGTCATCGCCGGATTCTATACCAAAATAGAAACCACCGTAGCCTGCCTTTGTCAGATCTCGCAACTGTTCAACAGTCTTGTTCTTAAGATTGTCGATTCGTGCATAGCCGCCGATGGAAGTCACCCAAGGAAGATGCTCATGAATGAGATCGGCAACCTCCATAAGCCGTTTGTAAGGCAGTATGAATGGGTCAGCACCCTGTAGGAAAATTCTGTCGTATCTTGGTCCGTATTCTTTCAGTTCGAGGATATCTTCCTCCACCTCCTTTAATGGAGAGGCATGAAAACGGGCATCCTTATAAAATGTGCAGAAATCGCACTTATCATGACTGCATCCGCTGGTCACCTGCAGATAGGCGTCATTAGCCTCGTAAGGAGGTCGGTTAATACCACTTGAAAAATGCATAGATATGTCCTTTCTTTAAGTTTATTTCTAAATTAATTGAATTAATTGAAATGTAAATTCCGTGCCATAGGTTGGCAACCGTATTGCTTTCAAATTTTCATTCGTATTTATAACATCTGGAACCAGCGAAAGTTCTTAAGGTAGTTTTCTAAATATCAACACATTATGGTTTTAATTTTGGAGTAATACACGAAAGCCTTTGAAAATCATCAAAAGCGATAAAAAGGTTACTGACTAATAAAAATTTGAAATTTGGTTAGAAAAATCATAAAGAATACATTTATAATTTAGGTACTGTTTCCGGCGTCACATATCGATCTCGTAAGCAACAAGTGATAAATTTATACGGTGGCTGCAATCTTTCCCGTCTTGCCTCTACGTTCAGCAAGTAAATGGGCATCCGCAATCTGTTCAAGTGTAAATATCCGGGCTATTATCGGATGAATATTGCCTCACTCAATAAGATTCATCATGTCGGGAATCTGTGCCTGAGTGGGATTTACTATAGAAGCCTGTAAAGCAAAGTTAGTGGATATGAAAAAAGCGGGGCAGATTCAATCTGCTCCGCTTTTATTGGGGTAGGGAGGAGGACTTATCCTCCGAAGTTGTCATACATGAGATTTTCTGACGGAACGCCAAGATCCCAAAGCATATTTTCGACTGCCTTACTCATTGGACCGGGACCGCACATGTAGTATTCAATGTCCTCAGGCGCGGGATGATTCTTAAGATATGTCTCGTAAATCACCTGATGAACGAATCCGGCGGTATATTTCACTCCGGCTGCATCGGCTGCGGGATCGGGACGGTCGAGCGCAAGATGGAACTTGAAATTGGGGAAATCCTTTTCAAGTTGCAAGAAGTCCTCAAGATAGAACACTTCGTTGAGCGCGCGGGCGCCATAGAAATAGTTCATGACGCGATCGGTGCAGTTGAGCGAGCGAGTCATATACATTATCTGAGCTCGCAACGGAGCCATTCCGGCTCCACCGCCAATCCACATCATCTCAGCCTTGGAGTCGATAATGGGATGGAAGTCTCCATAAGGACCGCTCATGACAACCTTGTCGCCCGGTTTCAGAGTGAAGATATAGGACGATGCGATACCCGGCATCACATCCATGAATCCTACCTGGGGTTTCGGTTTGAACGGAGGTGTCGCGATGCGCACGGTGAGCATTATGCGGTCACCTTCGTCAGGGTAGTTTGCCATTGAGTAGGCGCGAACGGTGGGCGAAGTATTCTTGCATTTTAGCGTGAATAGCCCGAATTTCTCCCAAGAGGGGAGGTATTCGTCGCCGATAAGCGCCTTGTCGATGTCTTTGTCATAGTCCATCTCAAATGTAGGAATCTTAATCTGGGCATAAGATCCGGGCATGAAGTTCATGTGTTCGCCGGGAGGGAGAGCCACGATGAATTCCTTTATGAAGGTGGCGACATTTTTATTGGAGATAACTTCGCATTCCCATTCTTTCACGTCAAGAACTGAAGCGGGAACGCCGATCGACATGTCTTCCTTAACCTTCACCTGACATCCGAGACGCCAGTGGTCTTTGATCTGCTTGCGGGTGAAATGAACAGTCTCGGTGGGAAGGATGTCGCCACCGCCGTCAAACACTTGAACCTTGCATTGTCCGCAACTTCCCTTACCGCCGCATGCTGAAGAGAGAAACACATTGTTTTCGGAAAGGGTGGACAGGAGCGTTTTGCCTGAAACGGCAAACAGATCCTTGTCATTGTTGATTTTTATGTGTACTTCGCCGGTGTGGACAAGGAATTTTTTTGCCACAAGCAGCACGATCACGAGCAGCAGCGTGATAGCCAGAAATATGGTGACTCCTGTCACAAGTGTCAGCGTCATCGTGTCGGCGAGAGTTATCATTGCTAATCTATCCATAAATCTATATTAGAGTTTTATGCCGAGGAAGCTCATGAAAGCTATACCCATCAGTCCGGTGATTATAAATGTTATTCCCACTCCTCGCAGCGGTTTTGGAATGTTGCTGTACTCCTGAAGACGTTCACGGATGGCGGCGACGGCTACAATGGCGATTAACCAGCCGATACCCCAGCCGGCTCCGGCGCAGCAAGCGGTCCAAACATTGGGGAAGTCTCTCTGCTGCATGAACAGCGAGCCGCCGAGAATGGCGCAGTTCACTGCAATCAGCGGCAGGAAGATTCCTAATGAAGAATAGAGCGCTGGGCTGAATTTCTCGACAGCCATTTCGACGAGCTGAGTGAGCGACGCGATGACGGCGATAAACATGATGAGCGAAAGAAAGCTCAGGTCGACGTCGGCATATTCAGGTCCGAGCCAAGTGAGGGCGCCTGCGCGCAGCACGTAGGTTTCGAGAAGGTAGTTGATGGGCAACGATATCACGAGCATGAAAGTTACCGCCGCTCCAAGTCCGAGGGCTGTTTTCACGTTCTTGGATACGGCAAGGAATGAGCACATTCCCAAGAAGTAGGCGAAAATCATATTGTCGATGAAGATCGACCGTATGAATATGTTGAAATTTTCCATAACAGGTGATTATTCTTGAAGATCTTTGTTATACGAACGATGTACCCAGATGATACAAGCCACTACGATGAGCGCCATTGGCGGGAGAATCATGAGCCCGTTGTTGGCATATCCGTGGTCATACCAGCTTTGCGGAATTACCTGATAGCCCCAGAGTGTTCCGCTGCCCAGGAGCTCGCGGAAGAAGGCGACGATGATGAGGATTATGGCATATCCCACTCCGTTGCCGATTCCGTCGAGGAACGACGGCCAGGGCTTGTTGCTCATGGCGAATGCCTCAAGTCGTCCCATCAGGATACAGTTGGTGACGATTAGACCGATGAATACCGACAACTGCTTGCTGACATCATATTGGTAAGCCATGAGGAGCTGGTTGACAATAACCACAAGACCGGCTACGACAACGAGCTGAACGATGATGCGGATATTGGTGGGAATGGTGTTGCGCAGCAGCGATATTATCACATTGGCAAACGCAAGCACTGCGATAACTGAAATTCCCATCACGAATGCCGGTTCAAGTTTTGCTGTAACGGCAAGGCAGGAGCAGATGCCGAGAATCTGTACAATGACAGGATTGTCTTTAGAGAGCGGATTGAGCAGCGCGCTCAAGTTCTTGTTTTCTGTTGCCATGTCATTATTGTTTTTGAGCGTTAAGGCTTTCAAGGAATCCTTTGTATCCTTCAAGCCCGTTTTCAATCATTTTTGACACACCGTTTGAGGTGATGGTGCCTCCTGAAATCGCATGAACGTAGTCTTCGCCATTGAGCGGAGCCTGTCCCGCTTTCAAAACGGCAATCGGCAGGAACCGGTTCTCCTTCATGAGGTGAAGCCCGTTGAACTGGTCGGCGAAAGCCGGTTTCTCGATTTCGGCTCCAAGTCCGGGAGTTTCTCCCTGATGGGCGAAGTAGGCGCCATATACTGTCGAACCGTCGCTGTCAAAGGCGAGGTAGCCCCATATCGGTCCCCACAATCCGGCTCCGTAGACTGGAACGATATATTTGACATCGCCCGGAGCTACGGTACATTCATATACCGGCATCTTTCGGTCGGCTACAGGTTGCTTGCTTTCAGCGGCGGTGTTGACTGCAAATGCGTCGCCGTCGATTCGTTCGCCCTGCGCGTTGACAAGAAATTGAGCTGTTATATACTTGTTGAAGTCAGCTTTTATCTCTGATTTTTCAGGAGTGATGTGGACCGATGCGAGAATCTGTTTCATCTTGTCGGCATCGGCGTTGTCGGTTTGCAACGGTTTTAGCGACATTGCTGTGAAAGCAAGCGCGGCTCCGACCACAACAACCAGAACTATTATGTAGATAATCGTGTAAGTATTGCTTTGCTTGTTCATCGTTATTCGGCTTTAGCGTTTAAACGGCGCAGACGGCGACGTATGTTATTCTGAACAACAGTGTAGTCAATCAGCGGCGCGAACGAGTTCATGAGCAGCACTGCGAGCATGGCTCCTTCGGGATAGCCGTTGTTGTAGGTGCGGATAAGTATCGCAATGACACCGATAAGGAATCCGTAGATGTATTTTCCGGGATTGGTGCGCGATGCGGTGACAGGATCGGTCGCCATGTAGACGGCGGCAAATGCAAATCCGCCCAGGCAGAGCTGTTCAAGCGGCGACAGCATCGAAACGGGGTAGGCGGGGGTGGCGCAAGCGTGGGCTATTGATGCCATGATGAATCCGCCCACGAAAACTGAGAGCATTATGCGCCAGCTTGCGATGCCGGTGGCAAGAAGGATAAACGCCCCGATGAGGATACAGAGCGTGGAGGTTTCGCCGACGCATCCGGGAATGAATCCGACAAACATATCCCAAAGTGAAACGGGATTGCCAGCCACATTGGTGATGGTCAGTGTTTCACCGACGTGTGTTGCTACCTGTCCCAGCGGGGTAGCTCCTGAAAAGCCGTCGACAAGCGTCCCCTCGCCAAGTCCGCATATAGGTTCGGTGGGGACGAAAGCTGAGTCGCCGCTCATTTTAGAGGGGTAGCCGAAGAAGAGGATGGCGCGGGTCACGAGAGCCACGTTGAAGATGTTGTAGCCGGTCCCGCCAAACACTTCTTTCACAAACACGACCGAGATAGCCGTGGCGACAGCGAGCATCCAAAGAGGGATGTCAATGGGGCAGATGAGCGGGATGAGGATTCCCGAAACGAGGAAGCCTTCCTGAATCTCCTCTTTGCGCCACTGTGCTACCATAAACTCGATTCCAAGTCCCACCACGTAGGAAACGATGAGGCGGGGGAGCAGGGCGAGAAATCCGTAGGCGAGCAGTTCCCAGAAAGGAAATTGAGTGGCGCCGATTGCGAGCCAGTGCTGATAGCCGGCATTATACATGCCGAAAAGCAAGCATGGTATCAACGCAAGCACAACGATGATCATGACGCGCTTTGAATCGAGGCTGTCATGAATGTTTACTCCCGAAGTCGATGTTGTCGTTGGGGTAAACAGAAATGTCTCAAAGCCGTCGAATACCGACTGGAAAGCATGATACTTTCCTCCGGGTTCGAAATTCGGTTTGATGCGGTTAAGATATTTTCTTAATGCGTTCACGTTATTTGATGTAATTGTTATCAGTTAAGTTCTTTACGCACATATTCGAGTCCCTCGGCAACGATTTTCTGAAGCTCGAGTTTGGAGGGGTCGACATATTCACACAATGCAAAATCTTCGGGAGCTACTTCATAGATGCCGAGCTGTTCCATCTTGTCGATATCCTTGGCGAGGATCGCCTTGACCAAAAACTCGGGCAGGATGTCCATCGGCAGCATCTTTTCGTAGAGTCCCGACATTATCATGGCGCGGCGTCCGCCAAGAATGCGCGCGTCGGGGCAGAAGAGTTTTTTTGTGAAATGTCCCGGGAAGGAACGGCTTATGCTCATTTTCTGTGGCGAAAGCGATGCCCAGCCCATGAATTCGTCATAATCGTCGCCCTCGGCAATGACTGTGACCTGATTGTAGGGGAACCGGAGATAGCCTTCAAGGCTTGTGGCATGACCGGTGAGCACGTTGCCTGAGATTATGCGGTGATGGATTATGTCATTGTTGATGTCGCCCTTGACAAGGGTTGACATGTCACATCCCACTCCGGTAGACACGTAATGAGGCTCGGTGATTTCACATCCGGTGAGGGCTACGGGGGTCGTCATATCAAGAAGATGGTTTGCCGTGAGTTTGCCTATTCTCAGTAGAGTGAGGGCGTCGAGTGTCCATACGATGTCGCCTTTGTTGACGGGTTTCACATTGCAAATCTGCACGCTTGGATTGCCTGCGGGATGAGGTCCTTCGAAGGTGACTGTCTCGGCTCCTTCGAGATTTTCCAGGCAACTTCCGGGGCGAACTCCCAGATAGACTTTTCCTGAAGTGAGCATCTGAAGAAGCTTGACTGCGGAAACTAACTCAGCCTCGTGTCCTTTCAGAAGCATCTCGTAGTCGGGAGCCAACGGAGCGGAATCAAAGCAGGTGACAAAGATGTCGCGCGGCTGCACTCCGGGTTCGGGCACAGTGTTGTAGGGGCGTTGACGCAGCCATACCCATAGACCTGAGTCGAGCAATAGCTGCTGGGCTCTTGTCGAATCGGTGATTTGCTCAAAATCAAACGTGGCTGTGAACTCACCTTCGGGGGTGACGACTATCCGTTCAAGTTTGCGGCGCTCGCCGCGCACAACTGCGGTAACGGTACCGTTGACGGGCGACACCACTTTAATGTCGGGAAACTTTTTGTCGTGAAAGAGCGGGTCGCCAAGTTTCACCTTGTCACCCTCTTTGACATCGACTTTCGGTGTGATGCCGGTGTAGTCATCCGGTATCAAGGCTATGGACGCCGGCGTGATGAATTTCTGGGGCAGTACCGCAGGAGCTCCACCTCTGATTCGGATATCCAGGCCTTTTTTCAATCGGACATTTTTTACCATAAAATAAAATTGTACTGATCTTATGTAATATATATAGGTGCAAAGTTATTACATAATTTTGATTTTGCTTAACTTTTTATTACAAAATAATCCTCAAGATTCCGGTTTTGAGAGATCGCTCCTGAATGTTGAGGGTTATTTTGATAAGGCTGGATGCCGAACTCGTGAAAATGAGCCGCATAGTAGTCGGCCGTTGGAAGCGGTCGATGGACAGATGGGGAGTTTTCTATATCTTGATTTCTGCCGGATTTTCAATGAGCACAGGTGATTTTTTCAGTAATTTGAAAAGATCTTGGTTGGAGATGGCGATAAAGCCGCAAGGATCACCGTCGGTGATAACGATTTTATCTCTTGCCGCAACATCGCGGTCCATAACGAAGGTCACGTCATTGGCTTCTTCACGGAGGAGTCCGAATGGGGTTGCTGCACCGTGGGGAGTGCCGAGTATGTGAAGCATTAGTTCTTCGTCGGCGAAAGACACGCGGGGAATCTGCAACGAGGCTCCGAATTCCTTTGTGATAAATGGTTTCCGGGCATGGGTGACGTAGAGCCAGAATTTGTTTTTCTGTCGGTTGGTGAGCAAAATGGTTTTGACGGTGTCAATTCCGAATGCCTTGTCGATGTTAAGGCAGTCATCCATTGATATGCCCGGGTCGCTTTCGATTCGTGTATAGGAAATGCCTTCACGCTCGAGACTTTCATAAATCATCTTCTGAGTGTCGGTCTTGAATTCAGCCGGCATGCCGGTCATCACCTCGCTTGTATAAAATCCCATGTCCTTGTTTTGATTAAATCGTTAAAAATTCCGCGCTTATTGTTGCATCGGCGGCAATTGAATTTAAGCACAAAAATAATGAATATCTTTAAGCCTGTCAAATGCAAATTTATTCTATTGCTGTGAGATTCTTGAAATCACGTATAGTGCGTGGAAGATACACGGTAACCAATAGGACTAAAAACACTACGATAGCAGCTATGACGATCCAAAAGCGATACTGTCCGACCTCCCATAGATTTGACAAGAATAATGTAAAGAACACTGCCATAGCCATCCCGAGCACGATTTCTCCGGCAAGGGCGTAAAATCGTAGAGACGAAACTTGTTTTATTGTTTGCATCGGTGTTGAAACTGCTATATTGATTTTTTTTGTTTTAAAATAAAGGCAGGTATACCATATTGCCGCTACTGCCAAGAATGAACAGAGGAAAACCTTGTATGCAAGGGGGAAGGCGTCGTTGCCAAAGCCGGAATTCCAAGCGAATAAAAACACGAAGGCTAAAATTACGCAAGAAATAGCTCCTTTGCTATACATTTTCATTATTTTTTTTTGCGCAGTGTTGCAGGTTGCCGTTTCAAGGTTGATTGCGTCGGTATTTTTTTGAGCGAGTACGTCATCGAGTGTTGACATGCTCTTTTTGAGTTCGTCCAAGTTCATATTATTTCGATTTTGAGATGAGTTTATTTTTAATTCGGTGAAGTTTGATTGCCACATTATTACGCTCTATTCCGATAATGTCTGCGATCTCTTCGTATGAATATTCGTCAAGCCACAGCAGGATAATCGCTTTCTCAATCGGAAGGAGTTGGTTTATCAAGTCGTGGAGGGCTGCGAGCTGTTCGGTTTTGTTGTCGTCAGCCTCTGAAGAAATGTCGGTGCCTGATATTTCAAATGGCAGGGTTTCGACTTTCGGCTTATAATTGCGGATAGCCATTAATGCCGAGTTGACGGCAACTCGATAAACCCATGTTGATAGCTTGCTTGTGCCCCGAAACGCCTCTAAACCGAGCCATAGGTTGGTGAGGATTTCCTGACGCAGGTCTTCGTAAGGTACCTTAGGGGTCGCATAGACCCAACACACTTTATTGATAATCCGGGAATGTTCTTTGACAAAAGAGCCAAACTCTCTGCTTGTTTTTGGTGGACTTTCCATTTTATTGATACTTTTTTGTAACGTTAGGTGCAAAATTATCTCTAAAAGTTACACTCAACTCAAAAAATTTCTCCTGCCCCGCTTATATAGAAGCCGATGAATTACCCAGAAGTGTGAAATCTCCAACCTTCTCCCCAATGGGTAAAGTTGACACGCTTTAATATAATTGGGGTAAAAACCTTTAGTTCGACGAGGCTTGACCGAGTCAAAAGTGGTGACCTCAGCCTAATCGACTTGTCGCTTTCGCTCCGCCGAAAGAAAATCTCTCTTAGGTCACCACGCAAAATCGTTAAAAACTCAAAAATAATTTCGTAACTTTACATTCGGATTGGTGTATGCCATTCCACGACATTTTGAAAAATAAGAAGCGATATGCTCTCTTGTAAGTCGAGAACGTAGGAAATTCAAGACACTGCACAAGGATAGCATAGCGGTTCTC
>JAAVEM010000039.1 GCA_014801235.1 Bacteroides sp.
CCATCCCCATCAGGGGCTTCAACCACTACCTAACAAAAATTATACGGACATGGCGTGCCATGTCCCAAACATACCCTTAACGACCCTAATGACCTTAACCTCCCCAAAATCCCAAATAGCCCTCATCCAAATCAAGCCTGCAAAGGCTTGCCATATGGATAGCCGGGTAGGGCGAATGAAATGAGCCGTGCCCGGAACATGTGCCCCACAGAAAATCGCACTCTGAAAGAGTGCCCCCTAAAACACCCACGCATCTCCTTAACGCAAATCTGTCCCCGTCAGATGCACCGTCCCGGTGTAAAGCGGAAAAAGTAACCGCTCCCTGTAAGGGGGATTTAACGTGGCGACCTCAGTTTAATTTTCACTGGATTGCCACGTCTCATATTAGGTGTAAATAAAGTTTTCTTGAGGTTAATCCGATGGCAAAAAAACGGCCCAATATAATATCGAGCCGTTTCTGTGTTGGTGGGGATTATTTATTCTTAGGTATTTGAGGTAGATACTTCCGTATCTTCTTGCTCAGGTACGTACATTATGAAATCTGGCATTTCTGCTGTCCCTTTGCCTGAAATGAAAACGCCGAAAAATGATGAAGTAAGGCTTATCTTTCTTAATTTGCATACCTCAATGCCGTTTAGTTGGAATTCGATCCCACCGTTCTCTCTCCGCATTATCAACTTGAAAGAATCGCCTTTGAATTTTACAGGACCGCTTTTAACTGTAGCTGTTACTCCATCTTTTACAACATAGTATTGATAAGTCTTTTTCGAGATTGCGATTGCCTTATAGTTTCGAATGTCTTGATAATCAAAAATCATACCAAAAACTCTATTGTCACTTGGCCGGAAACCCTTAAGATTGAATCCAAAGATGAATTCAGGAGTGTCTTCGACGCTTATTGGGAGTTCGGCTACGGAGTATGCAACGCCCGTGTCATCCTTAGACTCAAACTGAAGTGATTGAGATGTGAAACTGACCTTGATTTGTTTGGTGTCAATTTGAGTCCATTCGTATTCCGGATCGTTTGCCGAGAATACCACTTGGCCATATTCTTCGTTAAGATCTTCGGGAAGTGTTGCATAAGAATTTAGTGATGATGCGATAATCACTCCTAATGTAAAAAGTATCTGTTTCATGGATTGTATGTTTTTATTCACCACCACCAACGGAGGTTTGAAGTTCTTGAATCATTGGCTCGAAAGTTCTGAGCACACGGTCATAAGATTGAAAGCATTGTTCTCCTCGGCAATCATTGTCCTTGATTTGCACAGAAATACGTACGCGATACGATACGACATCTTCATCTGTGAAGCTCATGCGAATTTCCAAACGGGTGCGCACAGTCTGATATTTGAACTTAGAAAGACGCCATGAAGATTTAATCCAACCGGCTGATTTGTCGCGCACTTCAATGTTGTCAAAGTAATTAGTGCAAACACTCATTAGGCGTTTCCAGATCTGGTCTTCCGTTAAACCCTTGCGACAAGTTACATCAAACCATTTGTTGGCAATATCAACGCCATCGTCACTGCCGATGGATGCAAGCATTGCTTCATCTTCGGGTAATTGGTAAAGCACTGTCGACTTTGGGTCTGATTTGAGGAGCCGATAGGTTCTTGTAATGTAACCTGGTGCCTCTACTTTTACGACATAAAAGTCGGTGTTTTTGTCGAACTTGACTTGATATGACCCTGTATTAACGAGTTGGCCATCAATGTAGATTTTGGCGGTCTCTGGAATGACATTTATAGTCATCTTTTTAGCCGCCATGGATGTCGAACATCCAAGAATCAATAATAGAATGAGCAAAAACTGTCTCATGCGGTTTAAGGTGCCGCGGTCATCCCCTCGTTGGCGTTTGTTGTTGTACGAAAAAAGCGTAGGAATCTGTATCTGTTACCGTCCTTCTGGTCGAGGCTTCTCGCATTGCCCTATCAAAGTCGGACGGCAACCGCAGAAGCCCACGCCAGTATATGCAATCAATGTATCTGGCTATATTTCTCCCGAAATATCGTGCCAAAAGCAAGATAATTACATATCCACGGGCATCTACCGTTGCTCAATCCTTGACTTTGATATGAAAGTTTGCGAGACATTTCGACCAGTCAAGAATCAGCGCGGATAAACGCTTTCTTATGTATTTTTACTACATCCCGCTCCGCTTAACCCCAGACTGGGGATTGATTCGGTTATGAACCTCTCCCTACTGGCATGGTCTGCGAGGCGGTCTGCGACCGCAAAGATATGACTAAAATTTCGAGTATGCAAGAGCGACGTGCCAAAAGTGTAGCACGGAATAATTTTATGTTTCATCCCCGCCATCCCCGTCAAGCTGCATTAATGTCAGCCTCGTGGTGACACCATACGAGTTTCCGTAACACTGAATGGACCCACCCAAATCAAGCCTGCAAAGGCTTGCCATATGGATAACCGGGGACAGCGAATGAAATGAGCCGTGCCCGGAACATGCGCCCCACAGAAAATAGCACTCTGAAAGAGTGCCCCCTAAAACATCCCATCCCAGCTAATCCGTCTTTGATTCAGGGGACGCTCTTTGCAGAGCGTGAGGTATTTTCGACCTATACCGGGCAGAGTTCGCTTTCGCTCACTCTACCCGGCTATCCATATGGCAAGCCTTTGCAGGCTTGATTTTTAACCTGCTTTTTGCATTCGCCATATTTTGCTATGCTCTGTTATTAGGGGAGGGATAGGCGGAAATGAAAAAAGAGCTGATTGATAAATCAGCTCTTTTTGATGGTGTCGGGGTGGCGGGATTCGAACTCGCGACCCCCTGCTCCCAAAGCAGGTGCGCTAACCGGACTGCGCTACGCCCCGATTACCTTTCGGCACTGCAAAGGTAGTAACTTTTTTTTGAACTTGCAAATCGTGTCTATCAATATTCGTCCCAAGAACGAATTTCGATGTCGTCGACAGGGAGTTTTGTGAAGGCGTTGATAAATGCCGATGCAAGACGGGCGTTGGTTAGCAACGGGATATTCAAGTCGATTGACGCGCGGCGTATTCTATATCCGTTTGTGAGCTCGGTTTCCGAAAGGTTTTTCGGAATGTTCACTACGAGATCTACGTCCTTGTGATGCAAAAGTTCAAGCGCTTGCGGCTGCATATCAGGCTGGCTTGGCCAGTAAACCTTTATTGCGGGAATGCCGTTGTCGGTGAGGAATTGGTGGGTACCTCCGGTGGCATACAGGCTGTAGCCGTTGTTGTGAAGCTGATGCGCGGCGTCGAGCATATCGGCTTTTTGTTTCGGAGTTCCTGTTGAGAGCAACACTCCTTTGCCCTTGGATGGTACGCGCATTCCGACTGACAGCATCGCTTTCAGTATCGCTTCGTCAGTGTCGGCTCCGATACATCCCACTTCGCCGGTCGATGCCATGTCTACGCCGAGCACAGGGTCGGCGCCCTGAAGGCGGGAGAATGAGAATTGGGATGCCTTGATACCTACATAGTCGAGGTCAAACGCATTCTTGTGGGGCTTTTCAACGTCAAGACCCAGCATGACGCGTGTGGCGATGTCGATGAAATTTAATTTCAGCACCTTGCTCACGAAGGGGAATGAACGCGACGCGCGCAGGTTACATTCAATCACCTTGATGTCATTGTTCTTTGCCAGGAACTGGATGTTGAACGGTCCTGAGATGTTGAGCGCCTTGGCGATCTTTTGGCTTACTTTCTTTATGCGGCGTATGGTTTCGACATATAGTTTTTGTGGCGGGAACTGGATTGTAGCGTCGCCAGAGTGCACGCCGGCAAACTCGATGTGCTCTGAAATGGCATACACTTTTATCTCTCCATTCTGAGCCACGGCATCCATCTCGATCTCTTTCGCGTTCTGGATGAACTCGGTGACAACAACCGGATGCTGTTTCGACACGTTTGCCGCCAGTTTCAGGAATCGTTCAAGTTCCTCGTTGTTGCTGCACACATTCATTGCAGCTCCTGACAACACGTAGCTCGGACGTACCAACACGGGGAAGCCAACTTCTTCGATGAACTTGTCGATGTCGGCAAACGATGTCAGTTCTCGCCAGCGTGGCTGGTCTACGCCGATTTTGTCAAGCATAGCCGAGAACTTGTGTCGGTCTTCGGCGTTGTCGATTGAGGTGGCTGATGTTCCGAGAATGGGGACTTTGGCATTGTCAAGACGAGTGGCGAGATTATTGGGTATTTGTCCGCCCACCGAGAGGATAACGCCGTGGGGCTGCTCGAGGTCGAGGATGTCCATTACGCGTTCGTAGGTGAGTTCGTCGAAATAGAGGCGGTCACACATGTCGTAGTCAGTCGATACGGTCTCGGGATTGTAATTTATCATCACCGATCTCCAGCCTTCGCGTTTGACGGTCATGAGAGCGTTGACCGAACACCAGTCGAATTCCACCGAACTTCCGATTCGGTAAGCGCCTGATCCGAGTACCACGATCGACTTGTGGTCATGCAGATAGGTCACGTCGTTGGTGTCGCCATTGTAGGTGAGGTAGAGGTAGTTGGTCATGGCGGGATATTCGGCGCCGAGGGTGTCGATCTGTTTCACCACGGGGGTTATGCCGCGAGCCTTGCGATATTCGCGAACACGCACTATTTCCTGCTCGGCATTTGAAAGGCTTTCTTTCAGCAAAGCACGCGCTATCTGGAAGTCGCTGAATCCCTGACATTTTGCCTTGTGCAACAAGTCGGTGGGGACTTCGTCGAGGCTACTGTAGGTTTCAAGTTCGTCGGCTGTTTTTACGATGTTGTGAAGTTTATAGAGGAACCATCGGTCTATTTTGGTCAGCTCGTGCAGCTTCTCGACTGTGTAGCCTTGGCGCATCGCTTTTGAAATGACAAATATGCGTTTATCGGTCGGATCGGCAAGCGCGTGGTCGATGTCGGGAACTTTAAGCTCTTTGTTCTCGACGAATCCGTGCATTCCTTGTCCTATCATGCGGAGTCCTTTCTGAATCGCTTCCTCAAAAGTTCGTCCGATTGACATCACTTCGCCAACTGATTTCATCGATGAACCGATTTCGCGTTTCACTCCGTGGAACTTGCCGAGGTCCCATCTCGGGATTTTGACCACGATATAATCGAGGGCTGGTTCGAAGAACGCCGAGGTCTCTTTAGTCACCGAGTTCTTGAGGTCAAAAAGTCCGTAGCCCAATCCGAGTTTGGCGGCGACAAAAGCCAGAGGATAGCCGGTGGCTTTCGAAGCAAGAGCGGAAGAACGTGAAAGGCGGGCGTTTACTTCGATTACTCGATAGTCCATTGACGAGGGGTCGAAAGCGTATTGCACATTGCATTCACCGACGATTCCGATGTGGCGTATGATTTTTATTGCGAGTTTTCTTAAATAGTGGTAGTCCTCGTTTGACAGAGTTTGTGACGGAGCTACGACGATCGACTCTCCTGTGTGGATTCCCAGCGGGTCGAAGTTTTCCATGTTGCACACGGTGATGCAGTTGTCGAAGCGGTCACGAACCACTTCGTATTCCACTTCTTTCCATCCCTTCAATGACTTTTCGATGAGCACTTGGGGAGAGAAAGCCAGCGCTTTTTCCACGAGTGCCACGAGCTGTTGCTCGTCATCGCAGAATCCGCTTCCAAGACCGCCGAGAGCGTAAGCGGCGCGTACGATAATGGGGTATCCGAGTTCTGATGCCGCCTTGATAGCGTCGGGTATGTTGCTGACCGCCTCGCTTTTTATGGTCTTTACGTTTATTTCGTCGAGCTTTTTCACGAACAGCTCGCGGTCCTCGGTGTCCATGATGGCGCGTACCGGTGTTCCGAGCACTTGAACTCCGTATTTTTCAAGGATGCCGCTTTCATAGAGGGCGACACCGCAGTTCAGCGCGGTTTGTCCGCCGAAGGCGAGCATTATTCCGTCGGGACGCTCTTTCTCGATGACTTTTTCAACGAAATAGGGCGTTACGGGCAGGAAGTAGATTTTATCGGCAAACCCGTCGGATGTCTGCACAGTTGCGATGTTGGGATTGATGAGCACTGTGGAGATACCCTCCTCTTTCATTGCTTTCAATGCCTGAGAGCCTGAATAGTCAAATTCGCCGGCTTCTCCGATTTTCAATGCTCCGCTTCCGAGCAGTAATACTTTTTTTATAGTTTTTTGATTCATGACTGCAATGAAATGAGGATTATATCATGTTAATAAATTCATCAAACAGGAATTCGGTGTCTTTCGGACCCGATGATGCTTCAGGGTGGAACTGCGCCGAGAAGAATGGCTTGGTTTTGTGGCGGATGCCTTCGTTGGTGCCATCGTTCATGTTTATGAACAATGGTTCCCAATCATCGGGAAGGGTGGCGCTATCAACCGCAAAACCATGATTTTGAGATGTGATGAAGCAGCGCTCGGTTCCCACTTGGCGCACGGGCTGATTGTGGCTGCGGTGTCCGTAGGTCAATTTGTAGGTTTTCGCGCCTGCCGCTTTTGACAGGAGCTGGTTGCCCATGCAGATTCCGCATATAGGCTTGCCTATTTCGATTGCCTTCTTGATGTTCTCAACCGTTTTTTCTGCGAGATCGGGGTTGCCGGGTCCGTTGGATATGAACAATCCGTCATAGGGGATTGAGGTGAAGTCGTAGTCCCAGGGAACTCTGACCACTCTTACTCCTCGGCGTGTCAGGCAACGTATGATGTTGTGCTTTACTCCGCAGTCTACGAGCACGACGGTCTTTTCGCCTTCGCCATGTTCTTCTACCGAGCGGCAGCTCACTTTTGCAACGAGGTTTTCGGCATTCGGGTCATAGAAGTCCACTTCCGGGCATCCCTCGACTGTGATTTTGCCGAGCATTGAGCCGTGGTCGCGCAGATGTTTAGTCAATGCGCGGGTGTCAATTCCGTAAACTCCCACAATATGTTCCTCTTTTAGCCAGTCGGCAAGACTGCGGTCTGATTGCCAGTGGCTCGGCTCCCAAGTGTAGTCTTGTGCGATAATAGCCTTGCAGTGTATGTGCTCGCTTTCGTAATATTCGCTGACGTCATTTTTTTCTCGGCGTGGAGGAACTCCATAATTTCCGAGAATGGGATAGGTTGTTACTAAGATTTGACCTTCGTAGGATGGGTCGGTCAAGCTTTCGGGATAGCCGGTCATGGCGGTGTTGAATACTACCTCTCCGGCGGTCGAGGCTGAATATCCAAAGGATTTCCCCTCAAAGGTTGTGCCATCTTCAAGCGTAAGAATGGCTTTTTTGGTCTCGCACATACGATTACAGAGTATGTTGTTGAAAAATAAACGTAACTAATCTCCCGGTTTTCCATCACGAAAACCGTGCAAAGTTACGCAAATTTTCCAAATAATACCGTTGCGGTATAAATAAAAATAGGTGGAGGGGCGGGCAGATGGAGTTGTTCCTGCTCTCTTTCCGCTCTATTCACACGGGAAAGTGAAAACTATTCTGCAGCCTCCGGTGTAGGAGGAATCGATCTTCACGGAACCGCCGATCGCCTTTGCTACAGCTCGGCACAATGCGAGCCCGATTCCGGCGCCCTGCTTGAATTCGTTTATTTTCGTGAAGCGTTCAAACACCCATTCCTGCTTGTCGCGCGGGATGCCGGGACCGGTGTCGGTCACGGTCACGATGGCTTGCTTGGAGTCGTCAGAGAGTTCACACTTCATCGAAACCGAACCTCGTTCGGTAAATTTGAATGCGTTATGCAAGAGATTGGCAAGCGCTGCCTCGACGAGGTTTTTCGAGGTGAACACGGTGAGCGAATCGCTTGTCGGCTGATAGCGGAAAGATGTGTTTGGCGACTTTTTAAATTCAGCCTGGGAGTAGGCTACGTTACATAGCTCATTCAGCGACACACGTTTTTTGTTGTCGGCTTTTCCTGCGTCAATGTCTGAAATGACGATTATGTCATTCACCATTTTGAGGAGGTCGTCGCTGTTTTTGGTGATGACGTCGGCATAGGTCTGAAGGCTTTCGTCGAGCGAAGCCGACAGCACTTGCGCAAATCCTACAATGGCGTTAAGCGGGGTGCGAATCTCATGGCTCATGTTCTGGATGAACTTGGTCTTTAGGTCGCTCACCTGTTCCACCTTTTTCATCGCGTCGAGCACTTTGTTGCGCTCCTCTTCCACGATATGCTTCAGGCGGTTTATGCGGGCAAGCTGGATTAGCGCCATTATCAATGCGCATGCCAGGATTGCCACGACAATGATGGCAAACCAGATTTCAGCCTTGTGCTGGTCATACAATGAAACCGGTTCATTTATAATGTTTGCTGTTTCCGGAAGCTTGGAAGCGTCGATTCCGAAATGCTCCAGCATATTATAGTCAAATATGTATTGTCCCGGGATGATTGTGACGGGAGCTGCCGACTCGGGATCGTTGAGGTAGTTGAACGAGTCGTGGGCGAGGCTGGCTCCGACGGTGCGGTATTGCGGCGTAAAACCGCCGATGGCCCAGATGTTCATGCCAACCGATGACAGCGTCATGACGGGTATGTCGGGGTTTGCCTCTTTGAGCATGGCGATTGTGTTGCCGAGCAGGAATTCTCCGCTTTTATCAACGCGCCATGTTCCGCAAAAAATAGCGGTGACGGGAGTGAGTCCCGCTATGGTTGAGCTTGCTTCATCGACGGTCTTGGTTCTTCCGTCGATGAAGATAGGCGCGTATTCTGGATATTTGCTTGACTCGCGTTTTATCCATGACTGCATGTTTACGCCTCCGAAAGTGTTATCGGTCAGGAATGCGATGTTCTTGATTCCGGGAAAGAGTTTGCGCATCATGTCGATATTGTCTTTCAGGCTATATTCGTAGGCGTATCCGCCGACGATATTGAAATCGTTGAAGTCTATGCGGATGTCTTTTGAAGCCGGATGCCACGAGGCGAGGTCGATTGAGTCGGGCGGCAATGGAATTGTGTTGCGGCTGATCAATCCGCCCATGATGGGAATCTGTTTGAGCCTTTGATCGTCTTGTGAAAGATAGGTGGACCATGCCTCTTGCCCCAGAAGCACTATCATGTCGGGTTGTTGGGTACCGTTGTATTTCCCCATTATCGTGTTGAGGCGGTCATTCCATGCTCCTGCATCCTTGAGATAAAGGCAATCGAGGCTCTCGATTGCTATTCGGGCGTTGGGGTCCAGCCGTCTGTAGGCTTCGTTGAATTCCTCGAGATTTACCTGCATCGACCCCATGTCGGGGTTGTAGGATGTTATGATTAGTATGAGTTTTTCGTCATCACGATTAGCCGCCCATGTGTTGAGCACGGAAACAAAAACGAGAATGACATATATTAAATATCTCATTGCATTAAATTCAAAGTTAATCTATATACTTGCAAATATACTAAAAAATGGGGTGAAATGCGAACTTTTGATATGCAGCAAAGGGTAAGTTAACATAAATTAACCTACCCGAGAATTATAAAAGTGTGAAGTTTATAGCATTAGATGTATGTGAATATTCGATGTTTTTTATTGTTTGATGTCAAAACCGCGTCGGCGCAATGCGTCGAGAGTGTGGTAGGACATCGCCTCTTTGTAATAGCTTATGATGTGGTTGCACCAATCGTTTTCGGTCTTTGTGCCGCTTCTTGTGCGGTTGTATTCCGAGATTAGAGCGTCATATTCAAGCAGCTCCTTGGTCATGTCGTCCTGGCGGTAGGTGTTGTGATAGATCACGAGATCGGTAGCCTGCTTGGGCTTCATGTCGGGCATCTCGCGTGGAACTCCTATGGCAAGACCGCAAACGACAAACACGTGCTGCGGGAGTTTGAGGATTCGGGCGATTGCTTCAGGAGCCGCCGTGCGGGCATAGCCGATGGGACAGGTTCCTAATCCTGATGCTTCAGCGGCAGTCAAGGCGCTCATCATGGCGAGAGTAGCATCGACAATTCCCACAATCACCCCGTCGGCGGTCATCGGGAAGTCGGGCATCTCCGACGACTTGGCGGCGGCAAGGGTGTATATCTTATTATAATCAGCGCAGAAAAGTAAAAATCTGCGGCAGGTCTTGATCTGTTTCTGACCAGTCAGTTCATATAGTTGCTCTTTTATTGCTTGGTCGTCAACGTCAATCACCGAGAACTGTTGTCCATTATAACTGGTGGGTGTGTTTCTTATCGCTTCATAAATGAAGTCTATAGTTTCCTGCGGAATATCTTCGCGCTCGTAGCGCCTGATGCTTCTGCGGTCTAATAAAGTGGCTTTAGCTGTTTTCATGACTTACTGGCAAATGATTGAACATGAATTCTTAGCTTTGAAACAATCATTGCCGCCGATTTGTTCACCGCTAAATATCGATACGCCCTATTTTTAGTATGTCGGTTTCAAAAGTTTCACGATTGATGGCGCGGTTGCGCAGGCGGTTGCGGTAGGCATAGATGGTGTTGACCGAATAGTTGAGCACCTGCGCGATGCGCGTGCTGTCTTCAACTCCGAGCCTCATGAACGCAAGTATGCGCAAATCGGTATTGAGCAGTTCGCCGTGAGAGAGCTCGATTCGGCATTCGGGGCGTAGTTTCCGGTTGACTTCATTGACGAAATCGGGATAAATGTGAAGAAAAGCGCGGTCAAACGTGTCGTAAAATTCCTGGCTCTGCTCCTCGGCGAATTTTCCGGAAGATATCAGCTTGTAAAGTTCGTCGGTGTTGCCGGTTGAGATTTTGCGTGTCGTTATCTTGCAAAATTGATTGAGGCGTTCCATGTAGGCGGTGCATAAGTTGAGGAACTCGCTTATGTACATCTCCTTGATTTTATTGGCTCCGGCAAGCCCCTCCTTTAGCTTTTTCAGATGTTTCATTTCGGCTCTAAGGCGCATGGCTATCAACAGAAGGCATATCACAAGGATGCCCATGACGGCAATCACTATGCCGGTCCAGAGTTTTATGCGGCTTTCGCTTTTGCGGTGGGCTTCGGCGATTACCGGGATCGAGCCCGATGCCTGAAGCATTCGCATGGGGGCGTTGCACTCTACGGCGTCAGACAGCGCCATGTTCAGATATCTGTGGGCGCGCTCGAGGTCGTTGTTGTCAAACATGGCGGCTCCCAGCTCATGCAGTGAAACGGTTTCGCGGGTTGCATTGCGTATGTCGCCGGTGGCTGATTTCGCAAGATAGTACAGTTGCCCGTTCACGTTATCGTAGCTCTTGTGTATCTGAGCCATGATGTTGGCGGCGATGGCGGAAAGCTCGGGCGAACGGGGCGAATTTTCGAGATATTCGTCAAGAATTTCCTTGGCTTCTGACGAGTGTCCGGTTGCCCATAGGAATTCGCTTGAGCGCACGGTGTGCTCCTCGGAATTGTTAGGCAGTATTTCCAGCAGGCGGCGAAGCATGTTGATTGATTTTGTCCGCCACTTTTTGGATGACTCCGACTGCGGGTGATAAAATGACGACTGATAGTAATATAGCTGTCTGCCGGCATTGAAAAAGTACACCTTGAGGGAGTCGGGGAGTGATTCCGGCGACATTTCCATGAATGTTTGTGCCGCTTCCGAGCCAAATCCGGTCAGCGTCATTGCCACGAGTTTTTTAAGCCTGAATCTCATTTCAAGATCGGGCATTTGATGTAGCCGCGCTATTTCTTCGCCTCGTTCATAGGCGACTTTTGCCGAGTCGGCGAGGTAGCCGTTATAGCTGTCGCCAAGCGACATAAGCAGATCGAGCTGCTGTCTTGAAGCTGGCGGAACCGAGTCAAGACGGGCTGAAATCGAGTCTATGCGCGCTTGCCGCGCGTCCATGTAGGCGCGTCGTCGAGTAAGCTCCCCGTCAAGTTCTTTAAGGGCTTGCCTCACATCGCGGTCGGTTATGCTTTTGGCGGCGCAGGCGATTGCGCTCAGTGACAGGAAAAATGTGATTATGATAAGTCTTATTCTCACGATCGGTCGCTTGGTGTTGGATTACAAAGATATTAAAAAGGTTCAAATAAAAATTAAAGGCGAGATATTATTTTTGATAGCCGATGCTGTTATTTGGCTCTTTCGGATTATAAAGTGGTCGATAATTCTTATCTTTGCTTGGTCAAAGAGATGATTTTGATATGGATTTTGAAACGATAAGCGCTATTCCCAAGCCAGCCTATGCCGCCGGTGTCAGCAGTAGCAGTATTGCCGTGTTTGACCGTCTTGACGAGTTGAGTGAGCTTAAACTCCCGGCAAAGATAGATTTCTTGCTGTCCATCCTTTGCGAGCAAGGGACATTGACGTTGGAGTATGACACCACTTCGCGGCAGCTCACAAGCAGGGAACTCATGGTGCTCAAGCCTGGTCATGTGCTTTATAGCTATCATGCCTCGGCTGGTTTCCGCGGTCATGTGATTGTGGTTGGCACTTCGATGTTGGGCAATGCCTTGACGGCGTTGTCCAAAGTGTTGCCGTGCTTTTTGAAGTACAAGGACACTCCGGTCATAAAACTCACTCCCGACGAAATTGCCACTCAGGTTGCGATAAGGTCAATACTTCGCAAAAAGACATCCACCCGCGACGGCCATTTGTATCGTGACGATGTGATAAGATCATTGTTGGAAAGCCTTTTTTACGACACCCTCGGGCTATATGCCTCGTCGGCGACTGTGCGTCATCCTGCCGAGGGGATGACGCGCCGGGATGCTCTTTTTCATCAGTTCATAAAGTTGGTGGAGGAGAATTTCTATAATGAGCGTTCGCTGTCGTTTTATGCCGAAAAGCTCGGTGTGACTCCCAAGCACTTGTCGGCGTCCATAAGGGAGGCGAGCGGACACACGGCGGGAGAATGGATTGATTCCTATGTCCTTATAGAGTCTAAACTGATGTTGCGCAACACTGAACTCTCCATTCAGGAGATAAGCGCGAAATTGAATTTCAAAAATCAGTCTTTTTTTGGAAAATATTTTAAACGCTTGTCGGGACAATCGCCCAGAGATTACCGGGCACATCCAAATTCATAGCAATTGTTGTTGATTAAGCGGATTTTGCGTAACTTTGCCCACCTCAAAAGATTTAAGCATGTTAGGAATTAAGCGTCTATATACATTTATGTTGCAGAGTTTTCTCCCTCTGTTCCTGATGACGTTTTTTATCTGCCTGTTCATAGTGCTCATGCAGTTCCTGTGGCGTTATATTGATGACCTCGTTGGCAAGGGGTTGGAAATGAGCGTTATAGGAGAGCTGTTCTTTTATGCTGCGCTGACAATGGTGCCTTTGGCGCTTCCTCTTGCCATTCTTCTTGCATCGCTGATGACTTTCGGTAATCTCGGGGAGCGGTTTGAGCTCACTGCTATGAAGGCGTCGGGAGTGTCGCTTGTGAGGGCTATGAGACCCTTGATTGTGCTGATGGTGTTTGTTGCGGCAGGCGCGTTTTTCTTTCAGAACAATGTTCTTCCGATAGCCCAGACCAAAATGTGGACATTGCTCTATTCCATGCGACAGAAATCGCCTGAGCTTGATATTCCTGAAGGCGTTTTTTATGATCAGATACCCGGATTTAATCTATATGTGAATAAAAAGGATTCTGAAACCGGCATGCTTCATGACCTGCTTATTTATAATGTGGAGCGCGGGACTGACAACGCTACCATCATCTATGCCGATTCCGGCAAGATGTCTATGACCGACGATAAGGGACACTTGTTCCTTCAGCTATGGAAAGGGGAGCAGTTTGAAAACCTCCGTGAGCAGGGCGGAATAGCTTCGCGTAATGTGCCCTACCGTCGTGAATCGTTTGACAACAAGGAGGTGATGATTACTTTTGACGCTAATTTCAACCGCATGGATGAAAGCGGAATGAGGAATCAGTATGTGGGAAAAAACATAAAAGAGTTGCAGGCTACCATCGACTCCATCAATCTTAGAGTGGACAGCGTGGGGTCGATATATGCTAAAAGCCTCAAGCAGAATTCCTATATGGGCGTGCCTTATGATGAGTATGTCAGAAAGCCCGACGGCTCAGGCGTGTTTGAGCGTTCAAAGCCGGTGAAGCTTGACCGTCCCGTCGACATTGATTCGGTGTTTAAGGGCAGTAATCCCGCATTTGCGAAATCGGTGATAAACCAAGGATTGTCAAAAGCTCGCAGGGCGCTGACCGACTATGAGTATAAAGCCGATATGATGCATGACGATAAGTACACCATACGCCGCCATGCCATCGAGCTCATGAAAAAGTTCACGCTTTCGGCGGCATGCCTGGTGTTCTTCTTCATCGGAGCTCCATTGGGCGCCATTATCCGAAAAGGCGGTCTTGGAACTCCGCTGGTTATCTCGGTTATTCTGTTCATCTTCTATTATATAATAGATAACGCCGGATATAAGATGGCACGCGACGGCAAGGTGGCGATCTGGGAAGGGCTTTGGTTGTCGACATTTGTGCTTCTTCCGCTTGGAATATTTTTCACCTATAAGGCGGTCAATGACTCTGCCGTGTTTAATGCCGACGCTTATGCCAATTTCTTCCGCAAGTTGTTTGGCAAGGGTGAAACCCGCAAACTTGAGGTGAAAGAGGTCGTTATGGATGAAGTGGACAGGAATGTAGCTATTGAAGGCATTGAAAAATTGTCGGAGAATTGCCGCCGTTTTATGGATCGGTATCCTGGACGGCAGAGCTATATGCAATATTGGCGTGACGGCTACGACCGCCGTGAGCTTCATTCAGTCAGGGCTGAACTTGAACACTTGGTGGACTACATGTCAAACGACCGCCATCGAATAATAATATTGAAGCTGATGGAACTGCCGGTGTTGAAGAATCTATGGTTCTATCATCCCGGTTCATATCCTTGGCTCTCGTGGTTGTTCATCGTGGTTTTCCCGCTTGGTATACCGCTTTATTTGTGGGGTATTCGCCAGCAGCGAAAACTAAAAGAGGAGCTTGAGCGTATAATTACTACCGGCAGGGAATTGATAACTCTGTTGCGGGTTAATACTGAAGACATTAATTAATACAAGAAATGGACAAGATAAAACTTGACTCTATAGAGGAGGCTCTACAGGATTTTCGAGAAGGAAAATTTGTGATCGTTGTTGATGACGAAGATCGCGAAAATGAAGGCGATTTGATTGTAGCTGCTGAGAAAATCACGCCTGAGCAGGTGAATTTTATGCTCAAACATGCGAGGGGGGTGCTTTGTGTTCCAATGACTATTTCCCGATGCAAAGAGCTTGAGCTTGCTCATCAAGTCGAAAACAATACATCGATGCTCGGCACTCCGTTTACGGTGACTGTCGACAAGCTTGAAGGCTGTTCGACAGGCGTGAGCATCGCCGACCGCGCTGCTACCATCCGCGCCCTTGCCGATCCGGCTTCAAAGCCTGAGACTTTCGGGCGTCCCGGACACATTAATCCGCTCTATGCCCAGGACAAGGGCGTGTTGCGTCGTTCGGGTCACACTGAGGCTGCTGTCGATTTGGCGCGTCTTGCAGGATTGCAGCCGGTTGCAGCCTTGATGGAGATTATGAGCGACGACGGAACGATGGCTCGCTTGCCTGAGTTGCGCCGCCGTGCCGACGAATGGGGACTTAAGCTCATTTCGATTTCTGATTTGATTGCTTACAGGCTTAAGCAGGAATCCCTCGTGGAGAAGGGTGTTGAGGTCGATATGCCTACTAAATATGGTCATTTTCGACTTATTCCGTTCAAGCAGAAAAGCAACGGACTTGAACACATAGCGATAATCAAAGGCGATTTAAGCAATTCTGATGAACCGGCGTTGGTGAGGGTGCATTCCTCTTGCGCCACCGGCGATATTTTTGGATCGCAACGCTGCGACTGTGGCGATCAGCTCCATAAAGCCCTTGAGATGATAGAGAAAGAGGGGCGTGGCGCCGTTGTCTATCTTAATCAGGAGGGACGAGGAATCGGACTCATGGAGAAGATGAAGGCATATAAACTTCAGGAAGGGGGCATGGACACTGTCGATGCCAACATCTGCCTGGGGCATCTTGCCGACGAGCGCGACTACGGTGTCGGTGCGCAGATTTTGCGTGAAATCGGAGTGAGAAAGATGCGTCTTATGACCAATAACCCGGTGAAACGTGTGGGTCTGGAGGCTTACGGGCTTGAAATCGTGGAGAATGTGCCTGTTGAGGTGGTTCCTAATGAATACAACCTCCGCTATATGCGCACTAAAAAAGAGCGTATGGGCCACAGTCTTCATATATGATGATTTAAAGAATATGAATTAAGATTAAAACACATGCGGCTGCCAAAACACTTGGCTGCCGTATGTTGTTTTAAAGCTGTGAAAAGTTGATGAGGTGACAAATTGTCAATCATCATGTCACAATCACGATTTGGCGCAATATGTGCCATAGATAAATGTAGATGGAATAAAATAACTTAAACATATAATTAAAACAATAACCAAAATGAATATCAAACCATTAGCAGACAGAGTGTTGATTAAACCGACACCCGCAGAAGAAAGAACCCTTTCAGGTATTATCATTCCCGACACAGCAAAAGAGAAGCCTCTTCGCGGTACCGTAATTGCCGTTGGCAATGGCACTAAGGATGAAGAGATGGTAGTAAAGGTTAACGACGTAGTAATGTTTGGCAAATATGCCGGCACAGAGATCGAATTGGACGGTGAGAAACTGATGATCATGCGTCAATCTGACATTTTGGCAATTATCAACGACTAATAAAAACAAATATAATCATGGCTAAAGAAATAAAATTTGATATCAAGGCTCGTGAAGAGCTTAAAAAAGGTGTCGACGCTCTTGCCGACGCCGTTAAGGTAACCCTTGGTCCTAAAGGACGCAATGTGATTATCGAAAAGAAATTTGGTGCTCCCCACATCACCAAGGACGGTGTTTCAGTGGCTCGTGAAGTTGAGCTTGAAGATCCGTTCCAGAACATGGGAGCTCAGCTCGTTAAAGAGGTGGCTTCAAAAACCGGTGACGATGCCGGTGACGGAACAACAACCGCAACCGTGCTCGCTCAGGCTATTATTAATGTAGGTCTTAAGAATGTTGCCGCCGGAGCTAATCCTATGGACATCAAACGAGGCATCGACAAGGCTGTTGCCGCCGTGGTTGAAAGCATCAAGAACCAGAGCGAAGAAGTGGGCGACGATCTTAAGAAAATCGAGGACGTGGCTCGCGTATCGGCAAACAATGATGCTGAAATCGGTAAGCTTATCGCCGAAGCTATGCGCAAGGTGAAGAAGGAAGGTGTCATCACTGTCGATGAGGCAAAAGGAACTGAAACCACAGTTGATATTGTAGAGGGTATGCAGTTTGACCGCGGTTACATTTCGCCTTACTTTGTAACCAATACCGAGAAGATGGAATGTGACATGGATCATCCCTATGTGCTTATCTATGACAAGAAGATTTCATCGCTCAAAGAGATGCTTCCTTTGCTTGAAGCAACAGCTCAGAGCGGACGTCCGCTGTTGATTATTGCTGAGGACGTGGATCAGGAAGCTCTTGCGACACTCGTTGTGAACCGTCTGCGCGGTTCGTTGAAAATCTGCGCCGTTAAGGCTCCGGGATTCGGTGACCGTCGTAAAGAGATGCTTGAGGATATCGCAGTTCTTACCGGTGGAGTTGTCGTTTCGCAGGAAAAGGGCATGAGCCTTGAAACTTCAGGCGTTGAAGTGCTCGGCCAGGCTGAAACCATCACCGTCAACAAGGAAAATACCACTATCGTGAATGGCGCCGGTTCTAAGGACGCTATCGCTGCGCGCGTGGCTCAGATTAAATCTCAGATTGAGACTACCACCAGCGACTATGATAAGGAGAAACTTCAGGAACGTCTTGCTAAGCTTGCCGGCGGTGTTGCCGTGCTTCATATCGGCGCTCCCTCTGAAGTGGAGATGAAGGAAAAGAAGGACCGTGTGGATGACGCTCTTAGCGCAACCCGCGCCGCGATTGCCGAGGGTATCGTTCCCGGTGGAGGTGTCGCTTACATCCGCGCCATCTCAAGCCTTGACGGAATCTGCGGTGACAATGACGACGAGTGTACAGGCGTTGCCATCATCAAGCGCGCTATCGAGGAACCGCTTCGTCAGATTGTGGCAAACGCCGGTCTTGAAGGAGCTGTCGTTATCCAAAAGATTAAAGAAGGAACCGGAGATTTCGGTTATAATGCCCGCACCGGAGAATATGAGCACTTGCTTCAGACCGGTGTTATCGATCCTGCAAAGGTGACCCGCGTGGCTCTTGAAAACGCTGCTTCAATCGCCGGAATGTTCCTTACCACTGAGTGTGTGATTGCTGATAAGAAGGAGGATAATCCTGCTCCTGCAATGCCTGCTCCCGGTATGGGTGGCATGGGCGGCATGATGTAATGACCATTCTGTCGACAATTAAAATATAGCCGGATGCAATTAGCGTCCGGCTTTTTTTTTATTCTTGACGAAATAGATTATCTTTGTAGATATGGACGAGCAGATCAAGACCAAGGTTGAGCATCTTAGAAAAGAGCTTAACCGGCATAATTATAATTATTATGTGCTTAACGCGCCTGAAATTTCTGACTTTGAGTTTGATATGATGATGAAAGAGCTTGAAGCTCTTGAACATGACTATCCTCAGTTGGATGACCCGTTGTCGCCTACCCATCGTGTAGGCAGCGACATTAACAAGGCGTTCACTCAGTTTGTGCATAAGCGGCCCATGCTTTCATTGAGCAACACTTATTCAGTTGAGGAGGTCGACGAATGGTTTGAGCGCGTGAAGTCGGGATTGTCGGGTGAGGCATTTGAGATAGTGGGTGAGATGAAGTATGACGGTACTTCGATTTCGCTTACATACGTCAACGGCAGACTTGAGCGCGCGGTGACGCGCGGTGATGGCGAGCGCGGCGACGTCGTGACCGACAATGTTAAGACGATTCGCAGCATTCCCCTCCAGCTTCAGGGTGAAGGCTATCCCGATGAATTTGAAATCAGAGGGGAAATAGTTTTGCCGTGGAAAGAGTTTGACCGTCTTAATGCCGAGCGAGAGTTCAACGAGGAGCCTCTCTTCGCCAATCCTCGAAATGCCGCTTCGGGAACTCTTAAAATGCAGAATTCGGCTGAGGTGGCTAAACGCGGTCTTGATGCGGTGTTCTATTATCTGCTTGGCGACAATCTTCCTGCCGACACCCATTACGAGAATATGCAGATTGCCCGCAGTTGGGGTTTTAAAGTTGCTCCTATTATGGAACTTCTGCATGGAATCAATGACGTGGAGCGCTTCATCAATCATTGGGATGGGGCAAGGAAGGAGCTGCCGATTGCCACCGACGGACTTGTCTTCAAGGTGAATAATCTGCGTCAGCAGCTTAATTTGGGTTACACCGCTAAATCTCCGCGATGGGCGATAGCCTATAAGTTTCAGGCTGAACGAGCGTTGACTCGTCTTCAGGAGGTCTCGTTTGAGGTGGGCAGAACAGGGGTCATCACTCCTGTGGCAAATCTCGACCCTGTGTTGTTGTCGGGCACTATTGTTAAGCGCGCGTCGCTGCATAATGAAGATATTATAAAAACGCTCGGCATCCATGAGCATGACATGCTTTATGTGGAGAAGGGAGGAGAGATAATCCCGAAGATTACCGGGGTTGACGACGCTGCGCGCGAACCTGACTCGAAACCGGTTGAGTTCATCAAGGAGTGTCCTGTTTGTGGCACTGCGCTTGTCAGGGTTGAGGGCGAGGCGGCATGGATGTGCCCCAATAAATATGGATGCGTTCCCCAGATATGTGGCAGAATCGAGCATTTCGTTGGACGCCGCATGATGAACATCGACGGCATAGGGGAGGAGATGGTCGTTTTGCTTTACCGTAATGGTTGGGTCAGAGATATTGCTGATCTATATTCGCTTGATGATCATCGTTCGGAAATGTTGTTGCTGCCAGGCATAGGACCGAGAACGGTTGACCGCATTATTGAAGGAATCGAAGCGTCGAAGAAGGCTCCTTTTGAAAGAGTTGTCTATGCTCTGTCCATCCCTTATGTTGGAGAGACAGGGGCTAAGAAACTGGCGCGCGCCGTGAGAAATATCGATGCTCTGATGTCGGCTTCGGCAGAACAGCTAACGGCTATAGACGATATAGGGCCCAGAATAGCGGAAAGTATCATTGATTTTTTTGCCGCGCAAGAGAATCGTGACATAATCAACCGGTTGAAAATTGCCGGAGTAACGATGTCAATGCCTGACGAGGAAGAGGGTGAAGGTTCCGATAAACTTTCAGGAAAGACGATAGTCATAAGCGGAACATTCCTTCATCATTCGCGCGATGAGTATAAAGAGATTATAGAGCGCAATGGAGGAAAGAACGCCGGCTCTATATCTAAGAAGACCGATTTTATTCTTGCCGGCGACAATATGGGACCGTATAAGCGTGAAAAAGCGGTGTCGCTCAATATTCCGATGCTTAGCGAGGATGAATTTCTTGAATTGATTTCAGAATAATAGACTATAACGATATAATTAACTATGACTCCAGAAGAAAAACTTGCTATAGAAGAGCGCGTGATAACAATGCTTAAGACTGTATATGACCCGGAAATACCGGTGGACATATATAATCTCGGACTTATTTACAAGATTGATCTTGCCGATGACGGGGCGTTGAATGTTGACATGACGTTGACAGCTCCAAGTTGTCCGGCGGCTGATTTTATTGTTGAAGACGCTCGCATAAAGCTCGAGAGTGTCGAAGGGGTGAAGTCGGTAAATATCAACATTGTCTTTGAGCCTGAATGGAACAAGGACATGATGAGCGAGGAAGCCAAGCTCGATTTGGGATTTCTTGACTGATGACGGGTTGCATGGCGGAAAAAAAAGTTTATTTTTTCTCTGACGCTCATCTTGGGGCTACATATATCGATGATCCTCGCCGTCACGAGCAGCGTCTTGTAGACTGGCTTATGTCGATAAAGGATGATGCGGCTGAAATCTACATGCTCGGCGATGTGCTTGATTACTGGTATGAGTATCGCACGGTCGTTCCGCGCGGTTATGTCCGTTTTTTCGGCACGCTCGCCGCTCTTGCCGATTCAGGAGTGAAGATATATTGGTTTATCGGCAATCATGACATATGGCTGTTTGATTATCTCAGAGATGAAATAGGGCTCACGGTTGTGGATGGCTATCTCGTGAAGGATATACTTGGCAAGCGCTTTTTCATGTCGCATGGCGATGGAATAGGTAAGCTTAAACCGTCATTCCGATTGATGAGGTGGATATTCCGCAATAAATTCTGTCAAAAATTATATGCAGCCATCCATCCGCGGTGGACTATCCCGTTTGCTCACGAATGGTCATCTTCAAGCCGTGATTTTGAGCATTATGTTCCGCTTGAAAATGTCGACCCGAAGTCAGAACCTCTTGTTCAGTGGGCTGAGGAATACTCTATCGCTCATCCGGGAATAGATTATTTCCTGTTCGGGCATCGTCACGTCCTTTTGCGTCATGCGCTGCAATCAGATGGCGAAGTTTTGATTTTGGGCGACTGGATAAGGCATTTCACTTATGCCTGTTTTGATGGACAGAAGATGGAAATTTGTAGCTATAATTAACAAGTTCGCCATGGAGAGCGATATTTTTAACAAATTTTTACGATAGGTGAAATTTCTGTTTCCGTGGTAATGAGCTTTTAATTAGATTGTTGGGCGTTATTTCAGTTGGTACGATATCAAAAACTATGTTTCTAAACATAGTTTTTCCTTTGGAGATGTCATAAAAAAGGTTGACCTTTGTACCACAAACCTAAAACAATCTTTTTTACCTTAGAAATTGTACCTATTGGAAACCCATAAAAAGGAGCTTAGTGATTAAGCTCCTTTTTATATTTAGATTGTTCTGGCAATTTGTGATTCAAATTCCAATAGACCTCGTTTTGCGTCCAGTCCTCCTGCATATCCTGTGAGTGAGCCCGAGGCGCCGATCACCCGGTGGCATGGAACTATGATTGAAAGCGGATTGGAGCCGATTGCGTTTGCGACGGCGCGCACCCCCTTGGGGATTCCGCATTGCATGGATATGGCGGCGTAGGTCGTTGTTGAGCCGTAAGGGATTTTGGACAATTCTTGCCACACCGATATTTGAAGCGTGGTTCCAACCGATATTGTCGGGATGTTGAAACTTTGACGCGAGCCGGCAAAGTATTCATTGAGTTCTTGAACTGTAATATTGTTCTCCTCGCATTCCCCGGGCTGAAACGCTGCATTGAGCTTTTCACACAGGCGGCGTTTGTTTGATTCATGACGGCGGCTGTCGGTCCAGTCGCAGATACACAATTTTCCGTCGATGCTCCCGATGAGCATTTTTCCATAAGGAGATTCGTAAAATCGGTATAAAATCGGGCGTTTGGTCATGCCTATTGAAAGATTATGTGAAGCGATTGTGAATTAATATAACAAATTTATGTATTTTTGTGGATAAATTGTCAAGATTATGGATATAAACGAATATTTTGCCAACCGTTGCACGGTTCGTAATTATACCGACAAAGAGATTGACCCGGCGTTGCTGATGCAAATGCTTGAAGAGGCTGCCCATGCCCCTAACACAGGCAATATGCAATTATATTCGGTGATAGTGAGCCGCACTCCTGAAGAGAAAGCCGCGCTTGCTCCGATGCATTTCAATCAGCCGTGTGCCACCGGATGCAGTGTTTTGTTGACGTTCTGCATTGATATTAACCGTTTCCGCCGTTGGTGTGAAGCGAATCACGCCGAGGAGGGATTCGGCAATAGCCAGATGCTGCTGGCATCGGCAATTGATGCTTCGCTTTTTGCCCAGCAATTCAATACGATAGCCGAGCTTAACGGACTTGGATGTTGCTATCTCGGCACCACTGCATATAATGCTGCCGAAATTGCCGCTATCCTTAAATGTCCTGACGGCGTGGTGCCGTTGATTTCTCTTGCCGTGGGCTATCCAAAAGGGGAGGGCAACCGGTCAGACCGACTTCCTATAGGCTCGATAGTTCATTTCGGTAAATATGACGATTATGATTACTCCCGCATAAAGTCGGTCTATGCCGACAAGGAGTCGCTTGAGGAGAGCGCTGAGTTTATTGCTCAGAACAATAAGGAAACCCTTGCGCAGGTTTATGCCGAGGTGCGTTATCCTAAAGCGACAAATGAGCTTTTTTCAAAGAGTCTTGATGAATATCTTGACCGCACTTTTTTTAAGAAATAAATTAACCAATCATCACATAACTTATGTCAGAAAAAACTAATCAGGTCGATCTTGAAACGGACGACAACGGTGTGTCAGGCTTGCCTGAAAATGCATTTCGGGAGCTTGGCGCCGATGAGCAGTATCATCCTGTGATGCATCCTGCCCATGATTACGCCGAAGTGACCCCTTATTCAGTGGGAATGGGATTGCTTCTTGCTGTTATTTTCAGCGCCGCCGCCGCTTATCTCGGATTGAGAGTGGGGCAGGTGTTTGAAGCCGCAATTCCTATTGCCATTATAGCAGTGGGATTGTCAGGAGCCCTTAAAAAGCAGAATCCGCTCGGGCAGAATGTGATAATCCAGTCCATCGGAGCTTGTTCAGGCGTTATCGTCGCCGGAGCGATATTCACTCTTCCGGCGCTCTACATTCTTCAGGCTAAATATCCTGAAATTACAGTGAACTTCCTTGAAATATTCCTCAGTTCGCTGTTCGGAGGTGTTTTGGGCATATTGTTCTTTATCCCTTTCAGAAAATATTTCGTGAAGGATATGCACGGAAAATATCCTTTCCCCGAGGCTACTGCGACTACTCAGGTGCTTGTCAGCGGAGAGGGTAAAGGCGCTCAGAGCGGTTCACAGGCGAAGACTCTTGTCATCGCGTCGCTTATAGGCGGTATTTATGATTACCTTCTTGCCACCTTTGGATGGTGGGCTGAGAATGTGACCTCTCTTGCTTCGCAATGGGGAGCCGCGCTTGCCGAGAAAACGAAGCTTGTGTTGAGCGTGAATACCGGAGCCGCGCTTCTCGGACTCGGCTATATAGTGGGGTTGAAGTACGCTTTCGTGATTTTTGCCGGTTCGATATTCGTGTGGTGGATTATTATTCCGTTGATGGGTACCTATGGCGCGGCTGAAATCGCATCCCTTGATCCGGGAGTCATATTCAGCGACTATGCCCGACTCATCGGCATCGGCGGTATCGCAATGGCGGGTGTCATCGGAATTGTCAAGTCATGGCATATAATCGCTCAGGCTGTGGGGCTTGCCGCGCGTGAGCTCAAAGGGAAGCCGAGCGGAGAGAAGGAAGTGCGTTGGCAGACCGATATATCGATGAAACACATCGTCTACATGGTTGCGGTGGCTTTGATCGCCGTGCTTTGTTTCTTCTGGATCGGTGTTATCCACACCTTCTGGCAGGCTTTGGTGGCATGGATCGTGGTGACTGTAATCGCATTCTTGTTTACAACCGTAGCCGCCAACGCTATCGCTATCGTGGGTTCAAACCCGGTGTCGGGAATGACCTTGATGACCCTTATCATTGCGTCGGCGATATTCGTGGCGATTGGTCTGAGCGGAACATCAGGTATCGTAGCCGCCATGGTTATAGGTGGTGTTGTCTGCACGGCGCTTTCGATGGCTGGCGGTTTCGTAACCGACCTCAAGATTGGCTATTGGCTTGGCTCTACTCCTAAAAAGCAGGAGAGCTGGAAATTTTTGGGTACTCTCGTCTCGGCTGCTACAGTAGGCGGCGTGATTCTTGTGCTTAACAAAGTCTATGGATTCTCAGGACCCGACGCTCTCGTGGCTCCTCAGGCAAATGCGATGGCTAAGGTTATCGAGCCGTTGATGATGGGTGGTGAAACCCCGTGGATTCTCTACATGGTCGGAGCGATACTTGCGTTGATTTTGAATTGGCTTGGAGTTCCGGCGCTTGCATTCTGTCTCGGTATGTTTATTCCGCTTCAGCTCAACACTCCGATGCTTGTGGGCGGCGCGATAGCATATTTTGTTTCAAATCGTTCGACTGACGAGGCTGTAAATAACGCTCGCCGTGACCGCGGAACTCTTATCGCATCGGGATTGATTGCCGGCGGCGCTCTGTTCGGGGTGTTCTCGGCGTTGACCCGTTTTGCCGGATTTGAGTATGAAAATCCTGTTCCTGAATTGACTACCCAGATTCTCGGTTGCGTGATGTATGCGTTGCTCATCGTTTATTTGATTTGCAGCTCAATGCGAGCCAAAAAGAATTGACGTTTGCTATTTAAAGGAATAAATAGAGAGATTCTGGCAATCTCGGTGCCGTCGATTGTAACCAATATCACCACTCCCTTGCTCGGACTGGTTGACGTTGCTATCGCCGGACACATGGGGAGCGCCTCGTATATAGGAGCCATCGCTGTCGGTGGCTCCTTATTTAATATGCTGTATTGGCTGTTCGGTTTCCTGCGCATGGGATCAAGCGGCATGACCGCGCAGGCTTATGGCGCCAATGACCGGGTGCAACAGTCGCGTGTGCTTCACCAGGCTCTTGCCGTAGGTGTGCTTGCCGGTCTTGTGATGATACTTGCACAGTCTCTTATCTGTGTTGCCGGGCTGGATTTCATGGATGTGAAAGATGACACCCGCGAGCTTGCGTCGGTCTATTTTAAAATCTTGATATGGGGCGCGCCGGCGGTATTGTGCAACTATGCTTTGTGTGGCTGGTTTGTCGGTATGCAAAACAGCGCGGCAGCCATGTGGGTCTCGATTGTGATAAATGTGAGCAATATCGCAGCGAGTTGCCTGATGGTATATGTTTTCCATCTTGGCATTTCGGGACTTGCCGGAGGCACTCTTTTTGCGCAATGGTGTGGTTTCGGATTGGGAGCGATTATCGCATTTGCCCATTATAAGGTGGCGAGGCTTCGGGTGAAAGAGATTCTGAGATGGTCGATGTTGAAGCGTTTTTTCAGGATCAATTCCGACATATTTCTGCGCACGGTGTGCCTGGTTGCCGTCACGATGTGGTTCACCCGCGCAGGTGCGTCGCAGGGCGACGTTATGCTGGCGGTAAATGCTTTGCTGATGCAGTTTTTCACCATTTTTTCCTTTTTCATGGATGGTTTCGCTTTTGCCGGCGAAGCTCTTGTCGGAAAGTATATAGGTGCCGGGCAGCCGGCTGAGCTTAGGACCAGGATATTCGCGTTGTGTAAATGGGGTGCCGGCATCGCTGTGGCTTTCACTCTGCTATATGCGTTGGGTGGGAATGCGTTGCTGTCGGTTTTGAGCGATGATGCCGGTGTTATAAGCGCGGCGGCTGACTACCGATGGTGGGTAGTTACAGTCCCCGCTGTGGGTTTTCTCGCATTCTCTTACGACGGTATCTTCATAGGGGCTACCGCCACGCGCGACATGTTGATGTCGATGTTTGTCGCCACCGTTGTTTTCTTTGCGGTTTATTTCCTCGCTTTTCCGGCGATGGGCAATGACGGGCTGTGGCTTGCGTTTATATGCTATCTTTTTATGCGTGGAGTTATTCTGGCTTTTATAGGGCGACGTTATGTTGCCGGTCACTGACGGGCTTGTCCAAGGCTATATATAAAGAAACGGCGCCATCAACGTGGTGCCGTTTTATTTTTTAGAGAGGAGGTTTATTCTACTTTAAAATCAATTAACTGTTGCTTGGTGGGGTCTTTGGCTACAATCTTGCCTTGCGGATTTATCAGATAAGAGTGCATCCCGTTTTCAAGATGATAGTCATTGACAAGTTTTCCGGCTTTCTTGCCTGATACGTGAAATTGTGCTATTTCGTTTGTCCCGTCGATTTTTGCAATCTCCTTGAACAGGTCCTCGCTTCTATCCATGTTGATTGCCAAAAAGCGGAATCGGTCTGATGACGGACGTTTTGCCGGGTTTGTCCGGATTAAATCGGAATATTGCTTTGTCAATATCCTGGATTTGGCGTCGGTTGTTGCCCAAAATTGAAGAAGTACCCAATGCCCTTTCATGTCGTCGAGGGAGACAATCGTGTCATTTGATTCAACTTTGAACACAGGAGCCGTGCTGCCCTTTTTGCCGTCGACGGCGTTGATTGTGGCAGCTGTTCCCAATCCGATCAGAACTGCGAAGAGTACAATAATCATAATTGTTTTCTTCATTGCATAAGCTTTAAATTTATACTTACGGGAAAGACGCTCACGCGGGTGTCCCGTTGCCGGCTTTCGGCGAGGTCAGACTCTTCCAACCTATTGTGTAAACAATTCAGATGGGGCAAAGTTAGCTGATATTCATTAAAATAACAAAGTTTTAGACTTACTGCCATCTCATTAAGGATTGTGAATGTGAGTTGAAAACCGCATGAATACAAGCGCTTCAAGGGATTGTTAAAATACTTTAAAATTATGTTTTTAAACATGTGGCAGCCAATTCAAGCGTTGTTTTTAGGATTATTTAAACTAATTTTAATGTAAGTTGTTATAATAACTGTTAATATATTAAAATTGAAAAAGTATGAAATCAAGGTTTTTGTCAGTGTTTGCTATGCTTGCCGGAATCGCTCTTTGCGGATCGGCTGAGACTCCTGCCGAAAAACAGTTGGAGCTTCTTAAAAAGGATCACCACATTATTCACCTTGAAGGTGGTGAGCAAGGAGCAGTTGACACTATTTCTGAACAGGAGCTTATCAATACGTTCTATTATGATCAGTTCCGCCATTTTCAGGATCCGCGGGCGCCTTATTTCATGCTTATGAGCAAGACTCGCAAATATGCCATGGGTATAGGCGGTGTTGTTAGAATGAGGGGTTGGTATGACTGGAACGGAGCCATGCCTAATGCCGGTTTCACTCCTTATAATATAAGCATTCCCCGAAATCCCACGAAAAACAACTGGTATGGCACTACTCCGGCAGGAACAGCTCTGTTTTTCTCGGTATTCGGAAGAAATAACACCTATGGTCAATATCAGCTATATATCGAGGGTAATTTTTCGGGATATGACAGTCGCGGTTTCAAATTGAAGAAAGCTTATGCAACTGTCAATGACTGGACTCTTGGTTATACTACATCGACATTCCAAGACCCTGCCGCTCAGCCACCCACTCTCGACGCTCAGGGTCCAAATTCGAAGACCGGATCGACCAATATGTTGCTCAGATGGATGCACACGATGAAAAGTCATTGGGTAGTGGCGCTGTCGGTTGAAACACCAAGCAGTTCCATAACCTCAAAGCCTGATTTTTATACCGGATGCAGTGACTACATGCCTGATTTCGCCGGATTTGTGCAGTATCAGTGGGGTAGCTCTTCTCATGTGCGCCTGTCTGGTATCGTTCGCGGTCTCAAGTATCGTGATTTGGTTTCGGAACGCAATTATCGTGTTGCAGGGTGGGGCGCTCACGCAAGCGCGGTGTTTACCCCGGTGTCGCCATTGACTGTCTATGGAGCTTTTCTGGTTGGAAAAGGCGTGAGCAGTCTAAATAATGATTTGCAGAATGGAGCCGGCGATTTGATCGGAAATCCCAATCAAGAGGGGCGCATGTATGCCCCGATGAGCCTTGGTTGGTATGGCGCGATGAGCTATCATTTCAAGCCTAATCTGTTTTCGACGGTGATTTTTGGCGAGGAGCGTTTTCTGCCCAAGTATAATCCTAACTTCGATAATCTCACATATAAATATGGTCTTTATGCAACGGCAAATGTGATATGGGACATCACCCCGAGATGTGAAGTGGGATTGGAATATAACATAGGTAAACGCCAGAATATCGACTTGCAGCATAGATGGGCCGACCGCTTGTGCTTCATGGCTCAGTTCAGTTTCTGAGAATGTCGTTTTGTTGCCTCTCAGTTTGGCGAGACGAGGAGTTATTATTACCTTTGCGCCGATAAACATATAATTGAGTGGGGCGGTTGGTCGCTTGCCGACTTCGGGCGCGGCAAGAGGAAAGTCCGGGCAACATAGAGCGCCATAGTCACTAACGGTGACCGGTCAGTGATGGTCGAGTAGCGTGACAGAAAATAACCGCCTTCATTCGTGGAGGCAAGGGTGAAAAGGCGAGGTAAGAGCTCACCGGGTTTCGCAGCAATGCGGAGCGCCGCACGCCTTATGGGTTGCAAGGTCAAGTATACCGGCATTTAAGGGTTGCTCGCCCATTGCCGGGGGGTAGACTGCGAAGATAAATGACCGACCACGATCTCAGGATTGTGACATAACCCGGCTTATAGTTCCGCTCAATCTAAAACGAAACGAGCTTTTCCGATTGGAAAAGCTCGTTCTGTGTTCTGTTGCGTATGCCGGAGATTAGCCCGGGATAATTGCTTCGCTGGGACATACTTCAGCGCAGCTGCCACATTCGATACAAGTATCGGGATCGATGTGATAGATGTCACCTTCAGAGATAGCCTCAACCGGGCAAACCGGGAGACAAGTACCGCATGCTACACACTTATCGGTAATTACGTAAGCCATGATTGAAAAATTTTTAGTTATTATACGAATTGCTTATTGTTTGCTCTGCAAAGTTATATCTTTTATTTTAATATTGGCAACAATTCCGGGAAAAATCTAAATTTAATTTTCTTGCGGAAGGGAGGAGTTAATCTATATAAGAGAAATGAAATAAAATTTTTCACAAATGAGGAAAAACACTAAGTTATTTGTTAAAGAATTAAAGGAATCATGTTATATTTGCATTAGATTTCTAAAGAATTGTCTTAATTAACACCTACTATTACTGATGAAAGCGAAGGTTAAACCTGACTTGGGCTTTTGGAATTTGTGGAATCTCAGCTTCGGATTCTTCGGTGTCCAGATTGCCTACGCTCTCCAGAGCGCCAACATTTCCCGTATTTTCGCCACTCTCGGAGCGGATCCTCATGAATTAAGCTATTTCTGGATACTGCCTCCGCTTGCCGGGCTTGTGATTCAACCTATAATCGGAACTTTGAGCGACCGCACGTGGAACCGTTTCGGACGCAGGTTGCCTTATCTGCTTTTCGGCTCGATTCTTGCCGTGATTGTGATGGCTTTGCTTCCCAATGCCGGAAGTTTCCATCTTGCCGTCGGCGCGGCTCTTATATTTGGAGCAGTGGCGTTGATGATGCTCGATGTTTCAATCAATATATCCATGCAGCCGTTCAAGATGCTTGTGGGCGACATGGTCAATGAGAAGCAAAAAGGACTTGCCTATTCGATTCAGAGTTTTCTTTGCAATGCCGGTTCAGTGGTAGGGTTTATTTTCCCGTTTGTTCTTGCGTGGATAGGTGTGAGCAACGTTGCCGAGGGCAATCGGGTGCCTGAATCGGTCACCTATTCTTTTTATGGCGGCGCTGCCATTCTCATTGTGTGCGTGATCTACACTTTCTGTAAGGTGAAGGAGATGCCTCCTAAGGAATATGCCGAATATCATGGCATAACCGATGAACCCGATGACGAGAAGTCCAATTTCATTTCGCTGCTCGTTAAGGCTCCGAAGGTGTTTTGGACAGTGGGGCTTGTGCAATTCTTCTGTTGGGGCGCTTTCATGTATATGTGGACCTATAACACCGGCGGTGTTGCCGAGCAGGCATTTGGATGGGATGCGTCGCAGGGGACTCAGACTGCCAATTATCAGGAGGCGGCAAACTGGAGCGGCATTCTTTTTGCCGTTCAGGCTATAGGGTCAGTAATTTGGGCGGCTGTTCTCCCCAATTTTTCAAATCGTCGTGTGGCTTATTCATTAAGTCTTCTGATAGGAGGAATTGGATTTATATCAACAATGTTCTTTGCCGACAAGTGGCTGCTGTTTATAAGCTATTTCCTTGTGGGAACCGCTTGGGCGGCAATGCTTGCGATGCCTTTCACCATTCTTACCAATTCGATTTCAGGCAAGCACATGGGAGCCTATCTCGGACTGTTCAATGGCACTATCACCATTCCTCAGATTGTTGCCGCGGTGTTGGGCGGAGTAGTGTTTAATATGCTTGGCGGTCACAGCCAGCTAAACATGATAGTTCTCGCCGGAGTCCTGCTCGTCATCGGCGCGATATGCGTGTTTGCAATTAAGGAAACTTATGCGGAGAAACATCAGGTGTCGGAAGCTGACGCTGAATTGGGCGAGGTAGCCGAGCCTTAAAACTCCTGTTACACTATATTATTACAAACGGCGCCGCCTGCTCCTTAACCGGGAGCGGGCGGCGCTTGTTTGTCGTTTTCAGTGGCATGATTTTCTGTCGGAAAATCACGCTCGATTCATGGATTGATCAAGGCTGAATGCAGTTAATATAGTTTAAGATTAGACCTCGAACCAATATTTCAGAGGTATTGTTTATAAAGTAAAAACCTAACTAAATATTGCGATTATGGATTATCGAGATGTAACAAATTCAAGTAAAGTGGTGCTTGTGGAGTTTTATGCCACCTGGTGTCCTCATTGCCGTAAAATGATGCCCGTTGTTGAGCAGGTGAAAGAATTGCTTGACGGTAGGGTGCCAGTTTATCAGTTTGACATTGATAAGAACCGTGAGGCTGCTGACGCAGTAGGCGTTGAATCGGTCCCGACGTTCATTATCTATCGTGACGGTGAGATGGTTTGGAAGCACTCGGGCGAAATTGACGGCGAGGTTCTTCTGAGCCGAGTTGAAACTTTTTGCTAATTTATAGGAGTGATGGCTGAAACGACTATTTTTACTGATTTTTTGACGGAGCTTGAGGTGCCCCATACACAAGGTTATTCCGACGAGCAATTTCGAAATATGCCGTTTAAGTCATTGTTCGGACTTTCAAAATTGCTGAAACAATATGGTGTCGACGGAGAGGGCTTAAGATTGTCCTCTCCCGGCGACATTTCTCGTCTTGAGCCTCCGTTTATAGCTAATACGGGCGGAGGCATGGTGATTGTCAATGGGCTTTCCGGCGGGTCGGTAAGCTATCTCACGCAAGGTGAAGTGGAAGAAATGCCGCTTGATGAATTTGAGAAGACATGGGACGGCACTGTATTTCTCGCTTATCCGGCGGATGACTCTTGTGAGCCTGATTATAAGGTGCATTGCCGTGATATTTTCATCGGTAAGGCAAAGAAGTGGGGATTGTGGGCTGGCGTTGTGGCTCTTTTCCTCTATCTGTTTATCAGCAACGGCATATATCGCCATGTGTCAACCGTGCTTCTCACTGTCATTAATCTTGCAGGTCTTTATCTCACCTATCTGCTGGTTCAGAAGTCGCTCAAGATAAAGAATAGTATTGCCGACAATGTGTGCGGCGTGCTTCAGGCTGGCGGATGTGACAGTGTGCTTGAGTTGAAGGCTGCGAAATTCTTCGGCATATTCAGCTGGAGTGAAGTCGGTTTCACTTATTTTTCGGTGAGCTTGTTGGCATTGCTCATTTTCCCTGAGTGGATTGGCTATCTCGCTTTGTGCAATGCCTGCTGTCTTCCATTCACTTTTTGGAGTATATGGTATCAGAGATTCAGGGCGAAGGCATGGTGTACTCTTTGTGTGAGTGTGCAGTGCTCGCTGTGGCTTCTGTTTTTCTGCTATCTTGGCGGCGGATGGTTTGACGGAGTATTTCCGTTGAGAATCGAGTTTTTCGTTCTCGGACTCTCTTACCTGACTGTGCTTCTTGCGTTGAACCGCATTCTCCCCATGTTTGACAATTCTGAAAAATAGATGGATTATGAAAAAGATAAAACGTGCCGACATTAAAGATGCGGTAAAGCTGTCGGCGATGGATTTGAATAAGATTCATTTTTCTGACCGACGCACGGTGCTCACTCCCGAGGTGCTTGAAAAACTTGCGTCGTCGGGAACCGTGGCTGAAAAAGAAAATTAAGCGACGGCAGAATCATCGGAATGCTCTTTTTCTGTGAAATGTCAGTTTTAAATTGTATATTTGTGCAAGAAAGAGCCCAATATGGAAAATTATATAGTATCAGCGCGAAAATACCGTCCGTCGACATTTAAAAGTGTCGTGGGGCAAGCGGCATTGACTGCGACTTTGCGAAATTCGATAAGCAAAGACAGGCTTGCCCACGCCTACCTGTTTTGCGGATCGCGCGGAGTGGGAAAGACTTCATGTGCGAGAATCTTTGCCAAAACAATCAATTGCGAACATCGCACCCCTGAAGGCGAGGCTTGTAATGAATGCGCCTCATGTCGTGAATTTAACAAAGGCAACTCGCTGAATATAGTTGAACTTGACGCTGCGTCAAATAATGGCGTTGACTACATGAGGGAGCTTACCGATCAGGTGCAGGTGCCTCCTGTCAATGCCCGTTACCGCGTGTTTATCGTCGATGAGGTCCACATGCTTTCTACCGCCGCGTTCAATGCGTTTCTTAAGACTCTCGAGGAGCCTCCATCCTACGTGGTGTTTATTCTTGCCACCACTGAAAAGCACAAGATTATCCCCACGATTCTATCGCGGTGTCAAATATATGACTTCAACCGAATCACCATTCAGGACATGGTTGATCATCTCAAGTATATTGCCGGAGAAGAAAACATATCGGTGGAGGATGCCGCTCTCAACGTGATAGCGCGGAAAGCCGACGGCGCCATGCGCGACGCTCTTTCTATATTCGATCAGGTGGCTGCGTCGTCGATGGGCAATGTGACCTATCGCGCGGCGATTGAGAGCCTGAACATTTTGGACTATGAATATTATGACCGTCTTGTCGAAGCTTTTTTGAACGGAAACGTGCAGACGTCGCTTCTAATATATAAGGAAATCAGGGACAAGGGATTTGATTCACTGTTTTTTATAAACGGACTCGCTTCTCATTTCCGCGATTTGATGGTGGCGCGCGACCCTGCCACTATATCGCTGCTTGAGGCAAGCGATGAAGCGAAAACCCACATGGCTACCGTTGCGGCAAAGTGTTCGCCCGCCTTTCTGTATAAGGCGATGGACCTTCTGAATGATGCCGACTTGAATTATAGAACCGCCTCCAACAAGCAGTTCCTTGTCGAGCTCACTCTTATTAAACTGTGCCAAGCGGTCAGCCCCTCTCAAAGTAAAGGTGATGCGGGAGAGGGGCAGTTGCGTCCGATAACATCTTCGGGCGAAGCGTCACCCACTGCGTCGGCGGCAACAGCCACAGCGCGTCCGTCGGCTAAGCAGCCACAGCCTTCTGCGGCTGCGGCTCAAAATCCTAATGCGGGTCATCGTCCGGCGCCGATACCGCCTAAACCTGTGCCCGGTGCCGGAAGTCAATCCACGCGCCCGCGCGGACCTATGGGCGGATTGCGTGTGCCTGATTTGTCGCTTAAAGGCGTAAAGAAGCAGTCTGAGGCTAAGGTCGCAGAAGACACTCCGTCTTATGAAAAGAAGAATCAACGGTTTACCGACGCTCAGTTTGCCGATGCATGGAAAGATATCATGAACAAATATCCTGCCGAGCATTTGATGATCAACGCTATGCGCATTTCCAATCCGAAACGCTCGGGCGAATCTGAATTTGTCGCAGTGGTGGAGAGTGAGGCGATCCGTGATATTCTTGTTGCGTCTACTCCGCTTATCGTGGGCGAGTTGAGGACGCGCTTGCAAAACGACTTCATCACTCTTGAAGTGGGGCTTAACAAGGGGCAAACTACCGTTACGTCGCTAACCGATGCCGAGGTGTTTCAGGTCATGCGCAAGAACAACCCCTATTTCAACGACTTTATCGATGATTTTCATCTCACCCTTCTTTAGAGCTCTTAAAAATTCTTATAATACATTCGATAGGTTGATAAAGATTCAACCTATTTTTGTTATATATAAAGGCAATCATGAGGTGAAAAAGATTATAAAATCGGAAATTATATTATTAAATATGTAACTTTTTCCTAATTTTGCCAAAATTTTGAACGAGTAGTAATAATCATGCCGAAGAATTTAGTCATAGTAGAGTCGCCCGCAAAGGCAAAAACAATAGAAAAATTTTTAGGTTCTGACTATAAAGTCATGTCGAGTTACGGGCATATACGAGACCTCAACAAGAAAAAATTCGGCATTGATATTGAACATGATTTCCAGCCGGTCTATGAAATTCCTGCTGAAAAGAAGGCATTGGTCGCCGACTTGAAGAGCGAGGTGAAGAAAGCCGACACGGTGTGGCTGGCTTCCGATGAGGACCGCGAGGGAGAGGCTATCGCATGGCATCTTTGCGAAGTTCTCGGACTTGACCCCCATACCACCAAGCGCATCGTGTTTCACGAAATCACCAAGAAGGCAATCGAGGAAGCTATCAAGAATCCGCGCTCAATCGATTTGAACCGCGTGGACGCTCAGCAGGCTCGTCGAGTTCTGGACCGCATTGTGGGTTTCGAGCTTTCGCCCGTTCTTTGGAAGAAGATAAAACCCGCGCTTTCAGCCGGTCGAGTTCAATCGGTGGCTGTAAGGTTGATTGTGGAGCGCGAAAAGGAGATATCAGAATTCAAGTCAGAAACCTTCTATCGTGTACACGCTGAATTTTCCACCCCCTCAGGTTCTGTCATAAAGGCTGAATTGGGGCAGCGCGTCTCTGACCGTGAAAGGGTGGAGGATTTCCTTAAGTCATGTCTCGGCGCTTCTTTTAAAGTGACTGCCGTTACCGAGAAGCCGCTATCCAAGTCGCCGGCTCCTCCGTTCACAACTTCAACTCTCCAGCAGGAAGCTGCGCGCAAACTTGGATTTACCGTGTCGCAGACAATGATGATAGCCCAGCGTCTTTATGAGGCGGGTTACATCACCTATATGCGTACCGACTCTCTCAACCTCTCGACTCAGGCGGTGTCGGCTATCGCTGCTGAAATTAAGGAAAAACTTGGCGAAGAATATCTTAAAATAAGAAAATATCACACCCACAGCAAGGGTGCCCAGGAGGCGCATGAGGCGATTCGCCCCACTGAGATCGCGTCGAAAACTATCGACGGTTCCGCTCAGGAAAAGAGGCTTTACTCGCTTATATGGAAGCGCACCATCGCTTCTCAGATGGCTGATGCTGAAATAGAGAAAACCACCGTCGAGATTACCCCTTCAACACGCTCCGAGCATTTCACGGCAACAGGCGAAGTGGTGAAATTCGACGGATTCCTCAACGTGTATATTGAGGGCAAGGATGACGAAAATGTTGAGGACGACGCAGGTCGATTGCCTGAAATTCAGCGTGGCGACGCCCTTAGCCTCAATGACATTGTCGCAACTCAGCGCTTCACTCAGCAGCCTCCGCGCTACACTGAGGCGTCGTTGGTAAAGAAAATGGAAGAGCTGGGAATTGGTCGTCCGTCAACCTATGCTCCCACAATTTCAACCATTCAGGCGCGTGAGTATGTTGAAAAAGGGGAGAATCCAGGAGAGGAGCGTCAATATGAAGTGCTTACCCTGAAAGATGGCGAAATCGTTGACGAACTACGCACCGAGACTACCGGATCAGAGAAAGGCAAATTGATTCCTACCGATATAGGGGAAATCGTGAACGATTTCTTGACTGAATATTTCCCGTCGATTCTGGACTATGATTTCACGGCGAAGATGGAGGAAAAATTTGACGACATCGCCGAAGGAAATCTTGAATGGAGCAAAGAGATTGCCCAGTTCTACGCATTGTTCCATCCCGATGTTGACCATGCGCTTAATATGCGTCTTGAACACAAGGTGGGCGAGCGTCTTCTTGGAACCGATTCCGAGGGTCATCCCGTCAGTGTTAAGATAGGCAGATTTGGACCGCTGGTTCAGATAGGGGACTCCGACAGCGACGAGAAACCTCGGTTTGCATCGTTGCTGAAAGGTCAGTCGGTGGCTACGATTACCCTTGAGGAAGCGCTGAAGCTTTTTGAATTCCCGAGAGTGCTGGGCGAATTTGAAGGTGAGGAAGTGTCAGTGGCGATTGGCAAATATGGACCTTATGTGAAGCACAACGGTAAGTTTGTGTCCATACCTGAAGATAAGAACGCTTCGGAGGTGACTCTTGACGAGGCGGTGGAGATGATCAAGCAGAAGCGCGAAGGCGAAACCAAGCGTCTTATAAAGACATTTGACGAGGAGCCCAATCTTCAGATTCTTAACGGCAGATATGGTCCCTACATATCCTACAATAAGACTAACTATAAAATTCCTCGCACAGTGTCGTCGCCCGCCGATCTATCATTGGAAGATTGTCGTGAGATTATTAAGGAGCAGGATGAACGCCCCAAGAAACCTGCGCGTCGAGTTTCAACCCGTAAAAAATCTTAAATATGGCTCAATATAAGTCAAGACCAACAAAGCCGGGAGCGGAAAAGAACGCCTTTCGCCCTGATGTGATTGAAACATATTTTCCGTCAGAGCCGTGTAAACTTCTGGAATTCCTTTTTCAGGCGATGCCTCAACGCAAACGCACTTCTGTGAAGGAATTGCTTAAGCACAAGCAGGTTGCTGTGAATGGTGTGCCCGTGACCCAGTTTGACTCCGAGCTCAATCAGGGCGACAAAGTGCAGGTCAATCTCACCCGTGAGTTCCGGGTGTTCAGTAACCGTCGTGTTAAAATTGTCTATGAGGACGATGATATCATTGTGGTTGAAAAGGGCTACGGACTCCTTTCGATGGGAACCGACAAGATTAAGGACGGCACGGCATACTCTATTTTGCGTGACTATGTGAAGTGGAGCGATCCCCGCAATAAACTTTTTATCATCCACCGGCTTGACCGCGACACCTCGGGCTTGATGATGTTTGCCAAAAACATCCAGGCAAAGGAGGCGATGCAGCATAACTGGAACAACATGGTGCTTAACCGCAAGTATGTCACCGTGGTGGAGGGAAATGTGGAGCAGGACAGCGGCGTGGTGAAAAGCTATCTCGTCGAGAACTCCCAGATGGAGGTATATTCTTCCCCCGAGCCTGTTGAGGGCGGAGAGTGGGCTGTGACCCGTTATAAAGTGTTGAAACGCGGCAACGGTCACACCATGCTTGAAGTTGAGCTTGACACCGGGCGAAAAAACCAGATCAGAGTCCACATGAAAGATTTGGGACATCCCATAGCGGGCGATCGTAAATATGGCGCTCGCTCATCGATTATACATCGTCTTGCCCTTCATGCCCAGACGCTGCGTTTCGCCCATCCGGCAACCCGCCGCGACATGAACTTCTCCACTCCCATCCCCGGCTCCTTCTTCAAGCTCGTCGGCGGCAAGCGCTAATCAACTTAAATCAATTTGTCGGCTGATATCTCGTCACTTGATGGCGTTTCGGCTGATTCTATTTAAAATCAAGCAGTTATACATAGTATGGCTGCTTTTTCTTTTCATACCGGAACTTTTCTATGGATAGTTGTTATATTAGCCAAATATTAGATAGTTCGATAGTGGATGATTTCCGAAAAAACATTAAATTTGCAATCGTGAAATCAATAAACTGATTAGCTAATGAAATAAAGAAATAACAATGACATATTAAAGAAGTGTTTGCTTCTTACAAGTAGCTTTCAGAAATCGCCAATTTACTTGAAATATACCTACTTTGTAATGAGTGAATGCTTGCACCCTCCCAGGTGTAGGCTTCTCTTGTTTTGTAGGTGTAAGGTGTTTGGCGATACCTTGAAAGCTAAGACAAGATAGCCTGCACCTCTTTTATATCTATACAGAAACATTATGACACAAGAGGATAAGATAAATATATATAAAGTATACGAAAGTTCATATGCAACATATTGTCGGATGTTTGACTTAATATCGTCACTAGGACCTAACGACAAGGTGCCTCGTGAATTATATGCTTTGAGAGATTCGGATGGAGTATTATCTAAAATATCATTCAGGATACTTATTTCCACAAGAAAATCAGGGCAACTAAATGCCCTGAAATATAGGCAATGTTTTGACAATATTCTCCCGAAATTTCTTATGGATTATGGAATGTCTGAAAGACTGTATAGAGTCAAAGCAGAAGGATGGAGAAAAGCATTATCAATGTGTGTGGAGAACAATTATAATCTCACATGTTTCCTATTAGATTACATTAAAAGCGATGTTGAGATAGTAATTAATACAAGTGTAGAACTAAGGCATTATATGTCAAATGAACTAAGGAAAGTAACTTATCATAGAGTAGTAAAGGTTCATGATAAATTCTTTTTAGAATGGAATAAAGTTAATACTTTAGGTCAACTTGCATTCATATACGCATTGCCCGATTATCCACAAAACCAACTTAAATATAAGTTAACTCAAATTTATCTAGATGTCATAAATGCCTGTCCTCATTGTATCTTGAATGTATTTCTATATACCCAATTTAGGGATGATATTAATACTGTTTCAGTCCAATTTCCACAAAAAAGTATTAACGAATTTCAACTTGGTAAATATGTAACTCAACATATTGAAAGCATAATGATACCTCAGTCTCTAATAGTTGAATATGATGTCTATAGAGCAAAATTAGTTGAATATAATAAATCAGACCAACTAGATTAAGAAAATAGCAAACAATAATAACTTTAAATAAACAATAGAAAATTTATTTTATTCAAATATATCGAGCTGGGTAATAAGCTTGTTTTTTTCTCATTGTAAGTTATATTGTGCAAGGAATAGGGTAACATGCATTAATGGTATTAGGTGGTATCATTTTTAATGACAGCCTTTACTAGCTTTAGCATTTATGTTTATCGAGGATTCAAAAGTAAAAGAAGCTACAAAATGGTAAGCCATTAGAAATGTATAGACCCTCTGTTTCTTCAATAACTTATAAGTATTAAGGAGCATTGGATACACCCTAATCAATAAATGGAGTCAATGCATTGTAAGTTATTTTACTTATAACTGCTTTAGAGATAAATTGGGACATGATGTCTGCAATCTGTCTTAGGCTAATCATTGGATTGATTGCCTTGTGTGGATAACGTCAAGTCTATTTGTTTAATTATAATTTGAAATATAAATGAGAAATTTCTTTCAATGTAAACTTGATTTGCATTACAATACAAAGCCAAAAGCAGTAAAACTGGATGTTCTAATTGAGGCTGAGAATGAAGAGTTGGCTAAAGATAAAGTTAATTCTTTCTATCAAGATGTAATTCTCCATCCCCAAAAGACTATATATCTCTATAGCGAGGAGCAGCAAAAATATGTGCCTGTAGAATGTGATGCAGAGGAGACGGATAGTAGACTTACTTCTGTGGATATACTATCTGTAAAAATGTCAAATATCTGTTGTTTTTGGGGCAACCAAAGTAAAAGCATATATATTGCAAAAGTTTATATTGACTTTATATCAGTAAAATCAATTCAGCACATTGCTATAGGAGCAACAGACTTTAAGGAAGCATATGAAATACTTGCCGCATCCTTTGTTAAGCCACATGAGATTGCTAGTCAGTTGGTGCTTGAAAAGCATTTGAAACTAATCACTGAGGCTGACTATGAGCATTTCTATTATGATGTCACTAGTTTTGAAAAGAGCAAATTGAAAATGGTTCCGTAAGCATTATATTAATACACCAACTTTGGAGTCTTGAGAGGTCCTCAAGGTAACCAGGGATATGCCCAAAGGTAACCCACACTGTAAATCAAAGAAGAATGAACTAAGCGAAAGGATGTACGATATTAGTCCTAAATCTTGTTTCAATAAGGTTTAGGTGATATTACCCACATACATTAGAAGTTAGACAAAATAACATTTTAATGCTGTGTTACCAGCCGCCTGAGGCGCCGCCTCCGCCGGTCATGCCTCCTCCGAAGGAGCCTCCTGAGAATCCGCCCCCTCCGCCAAATCCGCCTTTGCCTCCGCCGGGAATTATGACTATCTTAGGAACAATCACTTTCGGAATTGTGTAGGAGGTTTGAGTGTGGTTTCCGCAATTGCGGCACACGTAATCCTTCAATCCCACTCCTTCATTATGCTCGGTAGGCTTGCGGATTATGCGGGCGCTGTTCAATGACATTGCTTTAGTGCCGCATTTTGGGCACACCTGATACGTTGATTGCTGATTGACGAAAGGCAGGATGTCGGTCTCGCCGCAAGTGTCACACAGCCACACGTCATAGTCCACCGAATCAAGTTGCTCTTCAAGATCCTGAGCCGGAGTGAGATATTGGTTGTCGGTCTGCTCGTCGAGAAGTCTCATCTTGTGATGGCAGTTGGGACACACTCTGCGGTGATGGCGCTGATACCTCATTGTCAGCCACACCAATAGCATTGAAATGAACGGGATGCCAAGACCTATGAAACCCATGATCAACCCCGGCACTTTCATTTGCCTTAATGCCATGTAGCGGTCATAGCGGTCCCGGCGACGCGTCTTGAAAAGTATCCACAGGAACCATGCGAACAGGAATATTGCTAAGGCGCTCCCTACAGAAAGCCATATTTTCAGAAATTCATCATCGTCATTATCGGTAGCGTCCCCGTCATTTTCATATTTTGACATGAGCTCTTCGGTAGCTCCTGGAGTAGTTGTCAACCGTGATATCTCGTTTACGGCAGCCGTTACCCCGCCGTCATAGTCGCCCTCCTTAAAATGAGGCGTCACGATGTTTCTTATTATTCTTCCGGCGATAATGTCGGGCACGATTCCCTCCATGCCATATCCTGTGCGTATAGCCATTCGCCTGTCGTTGACCGACACGAGAAACAGCAATCCGTTGTCCTTGTCACGTTTTCCTATTCCCCATTTTGAAAACAGCTCGGTGGCGAAACTGTCGATGTCGCCCCCTTCGATATTCTCGACTACCACCACAACGGCTTCGGCTGAAGTCTGCTTCCAGAGGTTGGATAGGGTAGAGTCGAGCTGAGCGACGGTTGCGCTTGAAAGCACGTTGTCGGGATTGCTCACATATTTTGTCCGATTGGCGACGTGGACATTGGGTATATCTTCCGGGCGATATTCTTTTGCCGATATGCCAAGAAAAACGAGCAGCAGGGCGAGGAGTATTATATGGCGTTGTTTCATTGTCTTTTTTTATGTTGTTGAGTTATTTCTGATTTTGTCCTCGGCGGGTTAAACGGCGGGCAGGCTCATGCCGCAAAGTTTTCGATATAAATCAAGGGCATATACGTCGGTCATGCCCGAAATATGATCGAGCACTGCCTGAATTTTTCCGTAAAGCGTGGGCGCCGATATGTCATATTGTTTCGGGACCTTGCTCAATAATAGCGATGAATAGTTGAGCTCCGGAAATCTTACAGCATGAATCAGCTTCTCCATCAGGAACGAGATTATGCGATTACCGGCAAGCTCGATGTCGACCACGTCGCTGGCACGGTAGATCTTTGCCCATGCGAGAGCCGAGCATCGCTGATAGCCCTCTTTTTCAAGCCGGGATATGTGGTCGAGAAGCGAACCCTCGAAAGTGCCGCTGAGTATTTTGTCTTCATTCTCGACAAAAGCCTTGGCGCACTCCTTGACAAGGGTGTCGATGACGCAGCTGCGCAGATATGCGATTTTTTCGTTCGGGTCATCGACTTTATCCATGGTCTTGTGCATCTTTTGCCTGCGCTCCTCAGGGAAAAACGACATGAACGTGTCGATCACCTCATGAGTGAGCAGCACTCTCAATTTGTGGGCGTCCTCGATATCCATCACCTGATAGCAGATGTCGTCGGCAGCTTCCACTATATACACGAGCGGATGGCGCGCATAGCGCACCTCTCCGTTTTTCCCGTATTTTGGAATCATGCCAAGCTCATCGGCGATGCGCTGGAATGTCTCGACCTCCGATTCGAAAAAACCGAATTTTGATTTGCCGCCCGCCATTCGCGATTCATAAGGATACTTCACTATCGAGGCGAGCATCGAGTAGGTCATGGCAAAGCCTCCGGGACGTCGCCCGTTGAATTGATGGGTGAGCAGCCTGAAGGAGTTTGCATTTCCTTCAAAGTTTATAAGATCGGTCCACTGGCGTTCTGTCAGCATCGGGTTGAGGACCGACCCGGGACCTTCGCTGAAAAAGGTGGAAATCGCTTTCTCGCCCGAGTGTCCGAACGGCGGGTTGCCCAGGTCATGGGCAAGACAGGCGGCGCCGACGATTTCATCAAGGGCATCGAGTTTTTCCACCCAAGGCTCCGAGGCATATTTGGTCTTAAGGACCGTGCTGATTTCGTTGGCGAGAGAGCGTCCTACCGATGCCACCTCCATTGAATGGGTGAGGCGGTTGTGGACAAAGATGCTGCCCGGCAATGGGAAAACTTGCGTCTTGTTCTGCAAGCGTCGGAAAGGCGATGAAAAGACAAGCCGGTCAAAATCACGTTGAAAATCGCTGCGCGAGCCTTGACGCGAATTATGGTAGTCCTCCAGACCAAGCCGTTTGTCGTTGATGAGCTTATCCCAATTCATCATAGAATTCCAAGTTTAGAGTTCAAAGTTACCATATTTTTGGATATAATTCAAAATGTGAGCCATAGATTAATCAACATTTATTGGCTTTTTCCGTCTTTTTTAATTATATTTGCACGATTTTTTGTACAAGACAAAGTAGAAGTATAATTTTTATGGCAAACCCAATTAAGAAAACCATCGAGCTCGGTGATGGACGCACCATCACACTTGAGACCGGGAAACTGGCTAAGCAAGCCGATGGAGCGGTAGAGTTGCGCATGGGCAATACGATGCTCCTCGCAACCGTGGTATCAGCCAAAGAGGCTGGTGAAGGCGTGGATTTCATGCCGTTGCAGGTAGAATACAAAGAGAAGTTTTCATCCAACGGGCGTTTTCCCGGAGGATTCCTCAAGCGTGAGGGCCGCGCGTCGGATTACGAGATTTTGACCGCGCGTCTTGTGGACCGTGTGTTGCGTCCGCTTTTCCCTGATAATTATCATGCCGACACATTCGTGAACATCACAATGTATTCGGCTGACGGAGAGGAGATGCCCGATTCATTGGCTGGTCTTGCGGCTTCAGCTGCGCTTGCTGTGAGCGACATTCCTTTCAACGGACCCATTTCAGAAGTGCGCGTCGCCCGCATTAACGGCGAATTTGTTATCAACCCCACCTTCAAGCAACTTGAAGATGCCGACATGGAATTGATGGTCGGAGCCACCTATGACAACATCATGATGGTGGAAGGTGAAATGAAGGAAGTTAGCGAGAACGATCTTCTTGCCGCATTGAAAGCTGCCCACGATGCCATAAAAGTTCAATGCTTAGCCCAGATAGAGCTTGCAAAAGAAGCAAAAGCGACCGTTAAACGCGAATACTGCCACGAAGTTAACGACGAAGAGCTTCGCAAGGATGTTCATGACAAGTGTTATGACAAGGCTTATGCGATAGCTAAAGCCGGAAGCGCCGACAAGCACTGGCGTCAGGATTCTTTCGATGCCATCTGCAATGAATATATCGAATCTCTTCCCGAAGAGGAGCGTGATGAAAAGGCTCCGCTCGTTAAGCGTTACTATCATGATGTTGAGCGTGAGGCTGTGCGTCGTTGCATCCTTGACGAAGGTGTGCGTCTTGACGGTCGTAAGACAACCGACATCCGCCCCATCTGGATTGAAACCGACTATGTTCCGGGACCTCACGGATCGGCTGTGTTCACTCGTGGAGAGACTCAGGCGCTTGCCACTGTCACTCTTGGAACCAAGCTCGACGAAAAGATTCTCGACGAAGTTCTCACTCAAGGAAAAGAGCGCTTTTTGCTCCACTATAATTTCCCTCCCTTCTCTACCGGCGAGGCTAAGCCCACCCGCGGCGTAGGTCGCCGTGAAGTCGGTCATGGCAATCTTGCCCATCGCGCGCTTAAGGGCATGTTCCCCGAAGGGTTCCCTTATGTTTGCCGCATCGTGAGCGATATTCTTGAATCTAACGGTTCGTCGTCAATGGCAACCGTGTGTGCCGGAACTCTTGCTCTTCTTGATGCAGGTGTGCGCATGAAAAAGCCTGTCAGCGGTATCGCGATGGGACTTATCACCGACACCGACGGCAAGAAATATGCAGTGCTTTCCGACATCCTCGGCGACGAGGACCATCTTGGCGACATGGACTTCAAGGTGACCGGAACTCGCGACGGTATCACTGCCACACAGATGGATATCAAGTGCGACGGTCTCTCTTACGAGATTCTTGAGAAGGCGCTTCTTCAGGCTCGTGACGGACGCCTCCACATCCTCGACCTTATCGAGCAGGCAATCCCCGCTCCTCGCGAAGACTACAAGCCCAATGTTCCGAGAATCGTGACCATGACAATTCCTAAGGATTTGATCGGCGCAGTGATTGGACCGGGCGGAAAGATTATCCAAGGCATCCAGGAAGCCTCGGGAGCTACTGTTTCTATCGATGAAATCAACAACGAAGGCTTCATCGAGGTGGCTGCTACCAACAAGGCGTCGATGGACAAGGCTCTTGAAATGATCAACGCGATTGTTCAACTTCCCGAAGAGGGCAAGACCTACACCGGTAAAGTCCGTTCAATCCTTGATTTCGGAGCGTTTGTTGAATTTATGCCTAACCGTGACGGTCTTCTCCACATCTCTGAAATAAGCTGGGAGCGTCTTGAAAACATGGAAGCTTCCGGACTTAACGAAGGTGACACTGTTGAAGTGAAACTCATCGAAATCGATAAGAAGACAGGCAAGTACCGTCTTTCTATGCGCGCTTTGCAGCCGAAACCCGAAGGCTATGTTGAGCCGCAGCGTCGTGAGCGTCCTCAGCGAAATAATGGCGATCGTCCCCAGCGTCGTGACGACCGTCCTCGCCGTGATGACCGCGCTCCCCGCCGCGATGATCGTCGCCCTCGTCGCGAAGAGCAGCGCAATGAAGAATAAAAATTCGTTTAAATTTGTTATAAGTGAGAGCACACCATGTGTTCTCACTTTTTTATTAAATATTAATAGGAATAATAGATGTTACTTGACTCTCTGTTTTTAGTCTTGGGGCTTGTCTTGATTCTCGTCGGGGCGAATGCCCTCACCGACGGAGCCTCGGCGGTGGCTAAGCGCTTTGGCATAAGCGACCTCGTGATAGGCTTGACCGTGGTGGCGTTTGGAACCTCCGCTCCCGAGCTTGTGATAAGCATCGTTTCGGCTATAAATGGCAGCGCGGAGCTTGCCGTGGGAAATGTTGTCGGGAGCAACCTTTTCAACACTCTCGTCATCATTGGCGTCACCGCAATGATTGTTCCGATGACAATCAGCCGCGGGATTATGATTAATGAGATTCCGCTGGTGATTCTTTCCTCGATAGTGCTGCTGGTGATGGGCAACGGCCCTCTGCTCGACGGAACAAGCGAAATGATGATAACCCGCAGCAGCGGAATAGTGCTGTTGCTGTTTTTCGCCATTTTCATGCGCTACACTTTTTCTCAGGCGAAGAATGCCTCGCCCGATGATCCCGCTCAGGAAGAAGCGTCGCAAAAGAAGCCGATGTCCATGTTGAAATCCGTGATTTGGGTTGTAGGCGGACTCGCTGCGCTGATTTATGGTGGCGACCGTTTTGTTGCCGGCGCGTCGGGCATTGCCCGCGGGCTTGGTGTCAGCGAGGCGGTGATCGGCTTGACTATCGTGGCTGCCGGCACGTCTCTGCCTGAACTTGCAACCTCCATTGCGGCGGCTCTTAAAGGCAAGACCGGGATAGCCCTTGGCAACGTCATCGGCAGCAACATTTTCAACATCTTTCTCGTGCTTGGAGCGTCGGCAACAATACGCCCGCTTGCGTTTGGCGATATCGGGAATTTTGACCTGTTGACTCTTGTCGTCGCTTCATTGCTCTTCTGGATATTCGGGTGGTTTTTCAAAACAAGAACTATTACGCGCGTTGAAGGCGCGATAATGACAGCCGTCTACATCGGCTATGTCGGAGTGTTGATAGCAAATGCCGCTTAAATTTGGGAGATATTAAAATTTTTGGTTACATTTGCATTATTGAACAAAATTCAAGAGAGATATAAAAATAGCAAAAATTAAAATTGGATTAAGATGAAAAAGAAATTTATCTGTACCGTATGCGGTTACGTTCATGAAGGTGATGAAGCTCCTGAAAAGTGCCCTCTTTGCGGCGCTCCGGCAAGCAAATTCAAAGAAATGGAAGAGAATCCCGTGCTTCAGTTCGTGACTGAACATGAAATTGGTGTTGCAAAGGATACTGACGATCAGATGAAGGCTGACCTCACCGCTCACTTCAACGGCGAGTGTATGGAGGTGGGCATGTATCTTGCTATGTCTCGTCAGGCTGATCGCGAGGGATATCCTGACATCGCTGAAGCTTTCAAGCGCTACGCTTTCGAAGAAGCTGAACATGCTTCTAAATTCGCTGAACTCCTCGGCGAGCACGTTTGGGACACCAAGACTAACCTTGAAAAGCGTATGGCTGCTGAAGCAGGCGCTAACGCCGATAAGATGCGCATTGCTCGTCGCGCGAAAGAACTCAACCTCGACGCTATCCACGACACTGTTCATGAAATGGCTAAGGATGAGGCTCGCCACGGACAGGGCTTCCAGGGCTTGTATAACCGCCATTTCGGAAAGAAATAATTATATACCGAATCAGTATAAATGGGCGAGATTCCGATTCCGGAGTCTCGCTTCATTTTTTTGTATTTTACAGCAATGATTGCAGCCTATGATGTGATTGATTTCGTGATAATAGGCTATATGCTTTCAATTTGCGAATGTGGATTGTTTATTTCTGGCAAAAAGTGCTTGATTTACGGTTAATTTGAACATTGCTTGTCGTTAACAAGCGGAATTAGTATCTTTTAACACATGAGGCGTGTGTAATACTGGGAATTTCTATATCTTTGTTTCCGTAAATGCTTAAATTAATAATTTTAATCCTCTATTTGATTAAAATTTGTAAATCAGGAGATGTGTTCAAATGCTATTAATTTAGTCGTTACGTGTTTGTGTGTAAATTGTTTTATTAAACCAGTTATTAATCGTTTTTCATGCGAAAAAGTCTTTTAATGCTGTTGGTCATGACGTTTATAGGAGTCATGACAATGGCAGCTCAGACACGGACTGTGTCCGGAGTCGTTTTATCGGCGGATGATGATGAGCCGATATTGGGAGCGACCGTTATGATTAAGGGTACCCAAGTGGGCGGTACGACCGATATTGACGGAAAGTTCTCCATCACAAATGTTCCTTCGAGTGCTAAGACCATGACTGTAAGTTACATCGGTATGAAACCGCAGGAAGTGGCTATTCAAAAGGATTTCATGACAATAAAACTCGAATCCGCTGCCGAGCAGCTTGAGGAAGTCGTTGTCACCGGTATGCACAAGATGGACAAGCGTCTTTTCACCGGAGCCGCGACCAAAATAGACGCTCAGGATGCCCGCATCAGCGGTATGGCTGACATTAGCCGAAGCCTTGAAGGGCGAGCTGCCGGAGTATCGGTGCAGAACGTGTCGGGAACTTTCGGTACTGCGCCTAAGATCAGGGTTCGTGGAGCTACCTCGATCTATGGTAGTTCCAAGCCGCTTTGGGTTGTCGACGGAGTGATAATGGAAGATGTCATGAATGTCTCTGCCGACGATTTGTCATCAGGAAACGCCGAGACCCTTATCTCTTCGGCTATCGCAGGACTGAATGCCGACGACATCGAGAGCTTCGACATCCTTAAGGACGGTTCCGCTACATCTATCTATGGAGCGCGCGCCATGGCTGGCGTGATTGTCGTCACTACAAAGCGAGGAAAAACAGGGCAGAACTCCATCTCCTACACCGGCGAGTTCACCATGCGCCTGAAACCGAGCTACAGCACTTACAATATAATGAACTCGCAGGACCAGATGAGCGTCTACCAGGAACTGCAGCAGAAAGGCTACCTCAATTATGCCGAGATCGTGAATGCGTCGGCGAGCGGAGTATATGGAAAGATGTATGAGCTCATCACTCAATATGATCCCGTTTCAAAGAAGTTCATGCTGGAAAACACTCCCGAGGCGCGTGCCCAATACTTGCGCGAGGCGGAATATCGCAACACCGACTGGTTCGACGAATTGTTCTCTACCTCAGTGATGCAGAATCACTCGGTGTCGCTATCTTCAGGAACTGACAAAGCCCAGTACTATGTGTCGGCGAGCGCCATGTATGATCCGGGATGGTATAAGCAGAGTGCCGTTCAGCGATATACCGCCAACTTCAACGGCAATTTCAATATTTCCGACAAAGTTTCATTCAACTTGATCAGCAACGCCTCGTTCCGCAAGCAGAAAGCCCCCGGAACTCTTGGAAGCGATGTCGACGTGGTGAGCGGAGAAGTGAAACGTGATTTCGACATCAACCCTTATTCCTACGCCCTCAACACTTCGCGCACTCTTGACCCCAACACGTTCTACACCCGCAACTATGCGCCTTTCAACATCTCTCACGAGCTCGACAATAACTATATGAAGCTTGGAGTGAATGACTTCCGCCTTACCGGAGTGCTCACCTACAAGCCTATACGCAAAGTGGAATTCACTTTGCTCGGCGGACTTCAGAGCACCACTACCCGCCAGGAGCATTTCATCCTTGACGAATCAAATCAGGCGCAGGCTTATCGCGCGATGCCGTCGACCGACATCCGCGACAAAAACAAATACCTCTACACCGACCCCGATGATATTTTCGCCGTGCCCATCACCATTCTCCCCAACGGAGGTATCTATGAGCGCGCTGACCGCGATATGTTCAAGTGGGACTTGCGCGCCTCGGCAAAATATAATGATGTCTACAACGACAATCACATAGTAAACCTCTACGCAGGTATGGAGACCAACTCTGTCGACCGCCATGCCACATGGTTCCGTGGTTGGGGTATGCAATACAATCTCGGTGAAATCGCCAACTACGCCTACCATGCTTTCAAGCGCGGCAAGGAAGAAAACACCGATTACTACACGCTCACTAACACCAGCGAGCGCAGCGCCGCTTTCTTCGCCAATGCCACTTATTCTTATCAGGGAAAATATACCCTCAACGGAACCATCCGATATGAAGGAACCAACTCTCTTGGAAAGAGCCGCAAGTCACGCTGGCTCCCCACATGGAACATTTCAGGTTCATGGAACGTCCATGAAGAATCATGGTTCCGTGACTTTGAGCCCAAGTGGAGCCACTTGACCCTTAAAGCCTCTTATTCGCTCACCGGCGACCGTCCTTCGGTCAGCAACGCCTACTCGATTATTAAGGCTTCAAACACCTGGCGCCCCAGCACGAGCACCAGCGAAACCCAGCTCTATCTTGCCGAACTCGCCAACAGCGACTTGACCTATGAGAAGAAGCATGAGCTGAACCTCGGTCTTTCAACTGGATTCTTCAACAATCGCATCAATATCGATTTTGACTGGTATCGCCGCAACAACTATGACCTGATCGGTATCGCCAACACCCAGGGAGTGGGCGGTCAAATCCGCAAGTTCGGCAACATCGCCTCCATGAAGTCCCACGGTGTGGAGCTCTCGCTTACTACCCGCAATATAGTGACCCGCGACTTCTCCTGGACAACCAACTTCATCTACTCCTATAATAAGAATGAGGTTACCGACCTGAAGACCACCAAGCGCGTCATCGACCTTGTTGCAGGCAACGGTTTCGCCCAGGAGGGTTACCCCGTGCGCTCGTTGTTCTCCATCCCGTTCATGGGACTTAATGACGAAGGACTGCCCACATTCCTTGACCAGGACGGCAACATCACCACTTCGGGCGTCTACTTCCAGACCTCTGACCCCGACAAGCTCGGCTTCTTGAAATATTCGGGAAGCATGGACCCCTCTGATGTTGGTTCGCTTGGCAACATATTCCGTTATAAGGATATTTCACTGAACCTCTATGTGACCTACTCCTTTGGCAACGTCATCCGTCTCGATCCGGTGTTCCGCAACACCTACACCGACTTGACCGCCACCCCCAAGGAGTTCAACAACCGCTGGGCTGTGCCGGGCGATGAGAACTATACCGACGTTCCCGTCATAGCGTCGCGCCGTCAGAACCGCAATGACTCTGACCTCGCGTTTGCCTACAATGCCTATAACTATTCCGACATACGCATCGCCAAGGGCGACTTCATCCGCATGAAAGAGATTTCAGTATCTTATCAGTTCCCCGCCAAGGCGACCAAGGCTATGCGTATTTCCAGAGCTATGCTCAAGCTTCAGGCAACCAATCTATTCTTGATTTATGCCGACAAGAAGCTCAACGGTCAGGATCCCGAGTTCTTCAACACCGGCGGTGTTGCGGCTCCTGTGCCTAAGCAATTCACTCTCACCGTTAATTTAGGGTTCTAATCTTAAATCGATTTTTGAATATGAATAAATATATAAAAGGCGTTATCCCGTCTCTGCTGGCTATTCTCACTCTCACGGGGTGCAACGATTTTCTGGATGAAATGCCCGATAATCGCACCACTCTTGATTCAGTGGACAAAATAAAAAGTTTCCTTGTCTCGGCATACCCCTACAAGGAGTTTGCTTGGGTAAATGAATTGTCGTCCGACAACTCTGATGACATCGGTGTCCTTTACAACGAGACCACCCGCTGGATGGACGACACCTTCAACTGGCGCGACGAGTCTGAAACCATGACATCGTCATTGAGCGAAAACTGGGAAAGCTGTTTCGAGGCTATCTCGTCGGCAAACGAGGCTTTGATCGCCATTGACGAGCTTGGCGGGAAAGATGCTTCCGAGATGTTGTCCCAGTTGCGCGGCGAGGCGTTGTTGTGCCGCGCCTACAACCACTTTATCCTTGCCAACCTCTTCTGCCGTCACTGGACTTCAAACGCCGCCAATGATCTTGGCTTGCCTTACATGGACAAACCCGAGACATCGTTACGCCCGTCCTATCAGCGCGGCAATCTTGCCGACTTCTACGAGCATATAGAAAAGGACCTTCTTGAGGGATTGACCCTTGTCGATGATTCCTACTATGATGTGCCCAAATACCATTTCAATCAGAAAGCGGCATATGCTTTTGCCGCCCGCTTCTATCTTTACACTGAAAAATGGGAAAAGGTGATAGAGTATGCCGACAAGGTGCTCGGCTCCGAGCCAAAGAGCATGCTGCGTGACTGGGCGTCGTTTGTGAAGCTCAATCACTATGGGCAGCTCCGTCCCAACTTCTATATCGACCCGAGCGCCAACTGCAACCTCCTTCTGCAGGCGGCTTACTCATTCCGCGGCGCCGCTTTCGGTCGATACAGTCAGTATAGCCGCTACGCCCACACTTATTATCTCGCCTACCACGAGGATATTTCCCTGAAAAATGTTTGGGAAGGTTATCTCAAGGGACAGCTTGTGACCACGGTCAGCGACGGAACCGACAAGCGTATGATTCTTAAATCGCCTTATGCGTTTGAGTTCACCGACCCCGTTGCCGGTATCGGCTATCCCCACACTGTTGTCGCGTCATTCACTGCCGACGAGACCCTTTTGTGTCGCGCCGAGGCATATACCATGCTGAAAAAATTTGACGAAGCGGCTGCCGACATCGAAATCTGGGTGAAGAATATCGCATTGGTGTTGAAGAGCACTCCCGTCATGACCAAGAGCCACATCAAGAGTTTCTATGAAGACAAGGGATATTGCTACGATGACGAAAAGCGTGTCGCCTCTGACTATAAGAAGCATCTCAACCCCTCGTTTGAAATCGATGAAGAGGGCTCGATGCAGGAATGTATGCTTCAGTGCGTGCTTGCCTTGCGACGCATCGAGACTCTGCATGACGGATTGCGTTGGTTCGACATCAAGCGCTACGGCATCGAGATACCTCGAAGAATATGCGACGTGGAAGGGGAGCCCGACCACATTACCGACTTCCTGACAAAAGATGATTTGCGCCGCGTCTATCAGATTCCTCAGGATGTGCGCGATGCCGGATTCCAGGCTAATCCGCGATGAAATTATTAATAACGATAATACACATAGAAGATGAAAATCCAACATATATTTCACGCTCTTGTTCTGACTGCCGCGCTGATGCCGGTTGCAGGATGCTCTTCCGATGAGCCCGACACCTCGAAATCGGTCATCACCACAAGCAACACCGAGAAGAACGACTTTGACCTGTGGCTCGACGAAAACTTCGTCAAGCCCTATAATATAGATTTCAAATACCGCTACGAGGATATCGAAGGCGATTATGACTACTATCTCGTCCCGGCGCGTTACGACGACGCGATAACAATGGCTCATCTGGTGAAATACCTCTGCATTGAAACCTACAATGAAGTTGCCGGCGTGGATTTCACTTGCAGCTACTTCCCTAAGATGTTCTTCACCGTCGGCGAATGGGAGTATAACAACAATCACTCTATCGTGCTGGGAACATCTGAAGGCGGTCGAAAAATCTTTCTTGCCGGACTCAATTATCTGTCCCGCTACATAAAGAGCGAAACTCTTCTGAACGAATTCTATTTCAAGACCATTCACCATGAGTTTGTCCACGTCCTCAATCAGAAGAAGTCAATCCCCACCGCCTTCCAGGCGGTGACTTCCGATGCCTATGTGGCTGGAATGTGGAACCAGGAGCCCTATAACACCGGCTATCTCACTCGCGGTTTCGTCTCTGACTATGCGCAGGAATCATTTGGCGAGGACTTTGCCGAGGTGATGTCGATCTACATCACCAACACCCCCAAGGCTTGGGAAGAAAAGCTTGAGCTCGCCGGCGACGATGGAAAATCGTTGATTCTGACAAAACTCGGCATCATCCGCGAATACCTTGAAGAAAACTTCAAGGTCGACATCGACTTGCTGCGCGATGTTTTGCAGCAGCGTCAGGCTGAAGTGGTGGCGGGCAACGTCGACCTCTCCGATATAACCGTTAAATGAATCTTATAGAAAATCACTATGACACTAAATAAAATTTTGATGACAGCATGCCTCCTTGCCGGAGCTGCGATGTTTCAGTCATGTTTGAAAGATCAGGACGACAAGTTTGACGATTCCCCCTCTTTGCGCATGCAGGCTATGCTTGATAACGCCAAAGCCACTCTCACTGCGGCAGAGTATGGATGGGCGCTTGACTATTACCCCGACAGTTATCTCCAATATGGCGGCTATGCCTATACGATTAAGTTCGACGGGTCCCATGCCACAGTGGGAGCTGAAATGAAGCCGGGCGAGTTTCACTCAAGCCTCTACAAGCTCACCGACGACAGCGGACCCGTGTTGTCATTTGACTCCTACAATGATCTGATGCACTATTTCGCCACCCCCGACTCCGAGCATCCCCATGCCTATGACGGCGATTTCGAATTCATCTTGCTCAATGTGACCGATGATCTCATCACGCTTCGTGGCAAGCGCACCGGAAACACCATGTACATGCGCCGTCTTGAATGTCCTGCCGATGAATATCTCGTCGATGTTGTCGAAATGGCGCGTGACATCTTCCTCCCCACTGTTGAGGGAACGCTCAACGGTGCCGCCCTCACCGGAGCCATTTCCCTTGAAAACCGCTACATGACCCTTTCATGGGGCGAGGGAGCCGACCAGTCGGCGGGAGAGTTTTTCGTTCCGGTCCCCGGCGGTATCCGCTTCTTGAATCCGGTGGATATTGCAGGCGAGTCGGTTTCAACCCTTCTCTACTCTCACCGTGAGCTGACCTTCACCAATGATGAAACCACAGCCTCACAGATAAGGCTCTCTTACACCGTTGGTCCCGAGTATACGCTTTTCGAGGATTTTGAGGGCGATTATTCTCTCATCTACGAAGATGGAGCGGCGTCGCTCGACATCACCCTTGTTCCCGATGCCGCCAATAACTGCTACTACATGAAAGGCTTGAACCCGAAATATGATGTAGTGGTAAGATATGACCGCACTTTGGGATGCCTTAATTTCACCTCTCAGCAGATTGGCACCGACATGGTGGGCAATGACGAGGTGCTGATCTGGTTTACCGGAAAGCAATTGGGTGGTAAATATTCGGTCAACACCGAGTGTGGCGTATATGCGATGAAAGACCTTGACAATCCCGGCACCTACTACTTCACGCCCAACACCTATCCAACGGTTCATGCAAACTCGTTCTACATTTGCCAGATTAAGAGCTTGCTCTATGAAGACGCGCTTGACGGCGATTCACCCTCGGCATGGCATGTGAACGGCAGCCCCGACATTAAAAAGATAGTATCGATAAAAAAGAAATAGAAAGAAAATCAAAATTCAAGTTCCTTGCAGCGTCGCAATTTCCATTGCGGCGCTGCTTTTCTATCTGGCGCTATGGATGTGTTATCCATGTTGGCTACCATAAATTATTTGTTAATAAAATTAAAAATACTTGCGTATATATATATATATATATATATATATATCTTCGCTGCCACATATAGTTTAACCTAATTTAATTTTTCTATGCGTAAATTTACTCTTTTGGCAGTCCTTGCTCTCGGAGCAATGACTCAGCTCAACGCGCAAAGCCGTTCTTGGGACTTCACC
>JAAVEM010000040.1 GCA_014801235.1 Bacteroides sp.
AAGCAACTATATGAAGAGGCTATTTCAGTTGAAGACGTGGTTGGTATAATAATCGGAACTCGTCCTGACTGTATGCCCGATGAATTGCTTGATTACATTTCTGAGTTGAGCTCCAGAACATTTGTGCTGATTGAATATGGGGCAGAATCATCCCATAATTCAACTCTTGAACTGATTAATCGATGCCACACTTGGGAACAAACAGTTGATGCCGTAAACCGCACTGTTGAAAAAGGAATCTTGACAGGTATTCATCTCATAATGGGACTGCCTGAGGAGACTCGCGAAATGATGCTCGAAACGGTCGACGCCACCTCTAATCTCCCGATTTCAACAGTCAAATTTCATCAATTGCAACTCATCAAAGGTACCAAGATGGCTCGGGACGTGAGCGAGGGGATATATGATATTCCGCGTTTCAGCGTGGATGAATACATTGAACTGTGTGCCGAAATCGTAAAACGAATCAGTCCAACAATCGCAATTGAGCGCTTCACGAGCCAATCTCCTGAGAATCTGCTCATATATCCCAAGTGGGGTTTGAAAAATTATGAGTTTGTCAACAAACTGCGCAATGCGTTAAACTCTTTTTAACGTTGATGGGCTGAATTTCAGCTTCGGTGATGACTAATTTTGTCCATTATGACAGAAAAGGTTCTTGAAAAATTGAAAATATTGGCAGCCGCAGCCAAATATGACGTTTCGTGTTCATCAAGCGGCACTGTCAGGAACAACAAATCCGGAGGTGTAGGAAACACCGTCGGCGGAGTCGGCGTGTGTCATAGTTTCGCCGCCGATGGACGATGCATATCATTGCTGAAAATAATGTTGACAAACTATTGCATGTATGATTGCGCCTACTGCATAAACCGCCGTAGCAATGACATTCCGCGCGCAACCCTTTCGGTTAGTGAAATCGTGAATATCACGATGGAATTTTACCGGCGTAATTATATTGAAGGATTATTCCTGAGCTCAGGAGTGGTGAGGAATCCCGATTATACTATGGAAAGGATAGCCCGCATAGCCAAAGACTTGAGAGAGGTTCACCACTTCAATGGCTATATCCATCTAAAGAGTATACCGGGGGCGTCGCGTGAATTGGTCAACGAAGCCGGGAGATATGCCGACAGAATGAGCGTCAACATTGAAATCCCACGTGAGGAATCGCTCAAGTATCTCGCTCCCGAAAAGGATCATAAAAGCGTATATGAACCGATGGGCTACATCCGTCAGGGCGTGCTTGAATGCGCTGAAGACAGGAAACGCATGCGTCATGTTCCCCGGTTTGTCCCTGCCGGACAAAGTACCCAGATGATTGTCGGAGCATCTCCTGACACCGACCGGCAAATTCTACAGGTGTCGTCATCTTTATATAGTATGCCGACAATGAGAAGGGTCTACTACTCGGGCTACGTATCGGTTAATGAGTATGACAAACGGCTTCCGGCATTGAAACAGCCGCCGTTGGTCAGGGAAAACCGTCTTTATCAGGCAGACTGGCTAATGAGATTCTACCATTTTAAAGCGGAAGAAATTACCGAACCTGATAATCCGAATCTTGACCTGGAGGTTGACCCGAAACTTGGCTGGGCGCTGAGAAATCCCCAAGCATTTCCGGTCGATATCAATAAGGCTCCTTATGAATTGATTTTGCGTGTTCCCGGAATAGGGGTGAAGTCTGCGCTGCTGATTGTAAACGCGCGAAAATTTCGCCGCTTGACATCCTATAACCTGAAGAAAATAGGTGTGGCGATGAATCGAGCCAAATACTTCATCACTTGTGGCGAATTGACGGCGCCGTCGATAGGGGATGTATCCCCCGAATACGTGCGTCGTCAGTTGGTCAGTCGCAAAAGCGGTATAAATCCACAACAGCTTACCTTGGATTTGTCATGACCATTTTCAAATTCGACGGCACGTTTGACGGGCTTCTCACTTCAGTATTTGATTCATTCGCGCGAAAGGAAACACCTGACGGCTTATATCGGGAAAATGACTCTTTGCCGCTTTTCTACGATTCCATGCATGAAGTGGTCACTGATGAAGAAAAAGCAGGAAGGGTATGGACCAAATTAGGGAAAGTGATTTCTCATGGTGCGCGGAGCGCATTGGTATCGGCTTACCTTACCGATAATCCCGAGTTTCCCTGGCTGGCGTTTAAATTCATTTGCCGGGCGGTAGTTTCCGAAACTTCTATCGAAAGTGATTTCTCCGACCCCTCTGTTCTTGCCGTGTTAAAAGAGTGCCGACGGGTAAGAGGGGAGGCTCACCGTATTTTACAGTTCTTAAGATTCCAGAAAGGGGTGGACGGGACTTATTTTGCAATGATAGAGCCTCTCTTTGATATTCTCCCGATGACATTAAACCATTTTAAAGACAGGTTTGCCGACCAGCGATTCATCATCTATGACCGGCTGCGCAATTATGGCTATTTCTATGACACTCAGGAACTGAAACGAATCAAGCTCGATAGCGACATGCAGTATATGGCGACGGGGAAGCTTTCTGATGAGCAACTTGACTCTGACGAACGGCTCTTTCAAGAATTATGGAGAGCATACTTTAAATCAACTGCGATAATGGAACGCCTCAATCCTCGCAAACAGCGACAGGATATGCCGGTGAGATATTGGAAATATCTTACCGAGATGAATGGGAAATTGTGATCATGATATCATGCTGGGGATTTTTTCTACCCGATGTGAAAAAAAAAAAAAAAAATAATGTTAATTTTGCCCCAATCTTAAACACAGTGTATATATGGAAAACTTGCTTCCCTTTGCATTCATATGCCTGACTTCATTCTTTACGCTGACTAACCCGCTGGGAACCATGCCGGTATTACTGTCAATGACCAAAGGAATGGACTATGACCAGCGAAATCAAATTGTCAAGAGAGCTACCGTAATCTCCTTCATAATATTGATTGGATTCACGGTATGCGGACAGGTGCTCTTCTCCTTATTTGGTATTTCGGCTAACGGATTCCGCATTGCAGCCGGCATTATCATAATGAAAATTGGCTATGATATGCTTCATGCGCGGTATTCCAATACAAAATTGAAAGAAGAGGAGGTGAAAGTTTATGCCAACGACATTTCGATCACCCCGCTTTCAATTCCGATGTTATGCGGACCGGGAGCTATTGCCAACGGTATCATGCTCATGGAAGATGCCAATTCATGGGAAATGAAACTGACACTTATTCTAAGCATTGCGGTGATATACCTTATCACCTACCTCATTCTCCGAGCTTCGTCAAAACTCGTGGGAATACTTGGAGAAACCGGCAATAACGTAATGATGCGTCTCATGGGGCTTATATTGATGGTGATTGCTGTGGAATGCTTTGTGGGTGGACTGAAGCCAATCCTGATTGATATAATAAAAGCCGGAAACGGATTGCTCTGATCTTTTGATTGAACAAACAACATTAACAAAGAACCGGGACCTGCGATTTGCAAGTCCCGGTTTCCTTTTGACTATATCGGAAATTAGTCTTCAGTGTTTGATTCAGCGTATGCTTTAAGCAGCTTCTCCTGAACGTCAGAGGGAACGAGCTCATATGAGGAGAACTTCATTGTGAACGACGATCTTCCTCCGGTGATTGAGCTTAGCGCGGTTGAATAGCTTGACATTTCCTTAAGCGGAACACGAGCTGATATCTTTTCAAATCCGTTTTCGCTTGACATTCCCATTATGATAGCGCGACGTCCTTGGAGATCGCTCATCACATCGCCCATCACATCAGCCGGAACCATTACGTCCACGTCATATACCGGTTCAAGGATTTTGGGATTGGCATTGCGGAATGCCTCGCTGAACGCATTTCTTCCTGCAAGGCGGAACGAAATTTCATTTGAGTCAACCGGGTGCATTTTTCCGTCATAGATACAAACCCTTACGTCACGCGCATAAGACCCGGTCAACGGTCCCTGCTCCATGCGGTCCATCAATCCCTTGACAATGGCAGGAATGAAGCGCGCGTCGATCGCGCCGCCGACAATACAGTTATGCACCACCAGTTTGCCGCCCCAGTCAAGAGGAATTTCCTGAGTGTCGCGAACATTCATCTTGAATTCCTGATTGCCGAATTTATATGTGTCGGGAGCAGGCATGCCCTCGTAATACGGTTCAATGATCAAGTGTACCTCTCCAAATTGACCGGCGCCGCCTGATTGCTTTTTGTGGCGATAATCTGCGCGAGCCGCTTTGGTGATGGTTTCGCGATAGGGGATTTTAGGCTCTTCGAAAATGATTGGCAACTTATCATTGTTCTCTACACGCCATTTCAATGTGCGCAGATGGAATTCACCCTGTCCTGAAAGAATGGTTTGTTTAAGCTCCTTCGATTGCTGGATTTCCCATGTGGGATCCTCCTCGTGCATACGGGTAAGAATCTCGCTGAGCTTTTCAGCATCGCTTTCCGTAACGGGACGTATGGCGCGCTGATACTTCGGCGCGGGATATTTGATAAAGTCAAACTTATACTCGCACCCCTTTTCGTCAAGAGTGTTGCCTGTACGTGCGTCTTTAAGCTTGACAGTTGCGCCGATATCGCCTGCGCACAGTTTGTCGACCTGAGTCTTGATTTGACCGCAAACACAGAATATCTGAGCAATTCTCTCTTTGCTTCCGCGGTCCACATTGTTCAAGTCAACGCCTGGAGTAAGAGTTCCGCTCATTACTTTGAAATAGCTGACTTCACCAATGTGAGGCTCAACTGTTGTCTTAAACATGAACAAAGACAACGGACCATTGCTGTCAGGTTTCACCTCTTCACCGGCTGTGTCAACCGGTGCCGGCATATCTTCTACAAACGGCACAACATTACCCAGGAACTCCATCATGCGGCGCACTCCCATGTCTTTAAGAGCGCTGACGCAGAACACCGGAAGGATTGAACGGTCAATCAACCCCTTGCGGATACCTTCGCGCATTTCATCTTCAGTCAGATGCCCTTGATCGAAGAATTTCTCCATCAGGGTTTCGTCGTTCTCAGCCGCCGCCTCAACCAAAGCCTGGTGCAATTCCTTGGAGCGTTCCATCTCTTCGGCGGGAATCTCCTCGATTGTAGGCACACCGCCGTCAGGACCCCAAGAATATTTCTTCATGAGAAGAACGTCGATCATGGCGTTGAATCCGGGACCTACGTTAAGCGGATATTGAATCGGAGTGATTTTCGGTCCGAATATCTCACGCATCTGTTCAATCACGTGTTCATAGTCGGCTTTTTCGCCGTCAAGCTGATTCAATGCGAAAATAACCGGCTTTTTTATAGAGGCTGTAGTGCGGAATATATTCTGTGTTCCTACTTCAACGCCATATTGAGCGTCAATAAGAATAACTCCTGTATCGGTCACATTAAGAGCTGTGATAGCGTTACCCACGAAGTCGTCACTTCCGGGACAATCAATCACGTTAAGCTTTTTACCTCCGAATTCGGCATAAAAAATGGTAGAGAATACAGAGTAGCCATACTCTTTCTCCACCGGGAAATAATCGCAGACAGTATTTCCTGCATCCACACTGCCGCGGCGTTTTATCACTCCACACTCATAGAGCATTGACTCTGCGAGCGTGGTTTTACCTGAACCTTTGCTACCAAGCAAGGCTATGTTTTTGATTTCATTCGTTTGGTAAACTTTCATGTTATTAGAGAGTTTTAATTATCAAAAAGTATTTATCCAAACGCAAATTATAAAAATTTGTTGAAAAAAGCGAGAAATGCGTTTATGTTTAAAAACATATTAGCGCATTTCTCGCTGAATGACAGATTATTATTTTAATCGCTATTTTCCTTGAAGGGCTTGGATGCTTGCTTTAATCGTTGCAATCTTGGATTCTGCGTCACGCTGTTTGTTGCGTTCCACTGCGACCACAGCCTCGGGAGCATTATTTACGAATCTCTCGTTTGAAAGCTTTTTCAAAACTTTCTGCAAGAAATCTTCGTAATATTCCAAATCTTTATTCAACTTGGCAAGTTCTGCTTCAACGTCAATAGAAGATGTCACAGGGACATTGAATTCTTTTGTGCCGATCATGAATATTGCCGCTGCCGGATCTTTGGCTACATTAGCATTAATTGCCGACAGATTGGCAAGTTTCTTTATCACTGAATCAAGCGAAGAATCCCAGTCGCCGAGCACATTAAGTTCAAGCGTCTCTTTGGGTGAGATATTCTTTTCCGCTCTCACGCTTCTGACTCCCACGATGACATCCTTTGCATTCTGCATTGCCGATATAACCGACTCCGACACTTCGGGAAGCTCGGGCAGAACAGCATACATGATCGATTCGCCGGGTTTACGTTCCTGAAGGTGCTGCCAAAGCTCTTCAGTGATAAACGGCATAAACGGATGAAGGGCGCGAAGCAAAATGTCGAAGAATCTAAGCGTTGCGTCATATGAGGCTCTGTCGATAGCTTCTCCATAAGCCGGCTTGATCATCTCAAGATACCATGAAGAGAATTCATCCCAGAATAGGCGATAGATAGCCATCAGCGCTTCCGAAAGGCGGAATTTACCAAACAAATCCTTCACTTCAGCCAATGTGCTGCTCAATTGCGCCTCAAACCATTCTGTGGCAAGACGCGATGACTCGGGCTGCTCTATATCTGCCACATTCCAACCTTTCACAAGACGGAACGCATTCCATATCTTATTGCAGAAATTGCGTCCTTGCTCACAAAGCTTGTCATCATACAGCACATCGTTGCCGGCAGGAGCGGCAAGCATCATTCCCATGCGCACACCGTCGGCGCCATAAGTGGCTATAAGATCAAGCGGGTCGGGAGAATTGCCAAACTGTTTTGACATCTTGCGTCCTATCTTGTCACGCACAATACCGGTGAAATATACATTCTTGAACGGCATATCGCCCACGAATTCATATCCGGCGATAATCATGCGCGCCACCCAGAAGAAAATGATGTCGGGACCGGTAACAAGCGTGGTCGTCGGATAATAATACTTCAATTCCTCATTTCCGGGCTCAAGAATGCCGTTGAACAGAGAAATAGGCCATAACCATGAAGAGAACCACGTGTCAAGGCAATCTTCATCCTGGCGGAGATCGTCAAGAGTGAGAGAAGCGTTTCCTGTAACGCTCATAGCCTCTTCAAGCGCCTTCTCGGGAGTTTCCGCAACCACAAATGATCCGTCGGGCAGATAGTAAGCAGGTATTCTGTGACCCCACCACAACTGACGCGAGATACACCAGTCCTTGATTTCGGTCATCCATGTGTTATAGGTGTTTTTGAATTTTTCCGGCACGAATTTAATGAAATCCTCCATCACAGCCTTGTGAGCCGGGCGTGAAATATCTTCCATCTTCAAGAACCACTGGTCCGACAGGCGAGGCTCGGTCGCAGTGTCGATATTACGTTCAGAATATCCCACCTTGTTTTCATAGTCCTCAATCTTCTCGATCAGCCCGGCTGCCTGAAGATCCAACGCTATCTGCTTGCGGACATCGAAACGATCCATGCCTACATACATTCCGGCAGCTTCGCTTATAGTTCCATTGTCATTGAAGATATCTATTGTTTCAAGATTATGCTTTGCGCCAAGCATATTATCGTTCATGTCATGAGCCGGAGTCACTTTAAGACATCCCGTACCGAACTCGATGTCGACATATTCATCTTCAATCACCGGAATTTCGCGGTTCACGAGCGGCACAATCACTTTCTTCCCCTTGAGATGCTGGTTCTTGGGGTCGTTAGGATTGATACACATAGCCGTGTCGCCCATAATTGTTTCCGGACGGGTGGTAGCTACAATCGCATAACCATCCTCTCCGACTATCTTATAACGAAGATAGTAAAGTTTGCTGTGCTCCTCCTTATATATGACTTCGATGTCACTCAATGCGGTGCAAGCCTTCGGGTCCCAGTTGACCATGCGCTTGCCGCGGTAGATAAGCCCTTTCCGGTATAACTCGCAGAAAACTTTTATCACACTCGCCGAACGGATTTCATCCATGGTGAACGCGGTGCGGCTCCAATCACATGAAGCTCCGAGTTTTTTAAGCTGCTCGAGAATTGTGCCGCCATATTTTTCCTTCCATTCCCAGGCATGCTTCAGGAATTCCTCTCGCGACAAGTCGCTTTTCTTTATTCCTTCAGTCGCAAGTTTTGCCACCACTTTAGCCTCGGTAGCGATTGCGGCATGGTCTGTGCCGGGAACCCAAAGAGCATTCTTGCCCTCAGTGCGGGCGCGGCGTATGAGAATATCCTGAATTGTATTGTTGAGCATATGGCCCATGTGAAGTATTCCGGTGACGTTAGGTGGGGGAATAACTATGGTATAAGGCTCGCGCTCGTCAGGAACCGATTTAAACAAATCATGTTCCATCCAATAGCTGTACCACTTGTCTTCAACATCCGCCGGATTGTAGGTCTTTGCTAATTCGTTCATATCTTGTAAGGTGATAACTGTTTTATGAGTGCAAAATTACTAATTTTCATTGAGAGCAGCGAGGTGTTCCCGATATTTTTGCAAGTTTTTTGCAATAAATCGATAAAATTTCATCAAAGGTGTTGCAAAATTCAAAACTATGCATTAACTTTGCACTCGCAAAACGGAAATGGCGGGATAGCTCAGTTGGTTAGAGCGTCGGATTCATAACCCGGAGGTCTCGAGTTCAATTCTCGATCCCGCTACCAGGACAGAGCAACGATTGATTCGTTGCTCTGTTTGTTTTTATAGACTGTCACACTATTTTTTATGGAAAAGAAGGGTCAATGCAAATAATGGGTTGAAATGTTAAAAAACAACGGGAGTGTAATCTTTTCATGCGCATAGCTTGG
>JAAVEM010000041.1 GCA_014801235.1 Bacteroides sp.
CCAGTTCCGCGGAGTGACGGACATACCCTTCTTCCTTTTCAGGCTATCCAAGCTATGCGCATGAAAAGATTACACTCCCGTTGTTTTTTAACATTTCAACCCATTATTTGCATTGACCCTGAAGAAGCCTTGACGTTGGTTGCTGTATCAATTCTTTCCCTTCTGTTCACGATCTGGAATCTGGAATAATGGACTTGGTTTTGAAAGTGCCTGCGGAATGCATGGTGATTGTTCTTAAAGATCCGCTGATCCACTAAAGTGAGTGGGGAGTCAAACAAAACACCCAATCTCACGCCCAAAACTGGGTGTAAAATTGGGTGTTAAAACAACAAAAGCCTGAAAAAATCAGGCTTTCAGCGGAGAGAGAGGGATTCGAACCCCCGGAGGTGTGACCCTCAACGGTTTTCAAGACCGCCGCAATCGACCACTCTGCCATCTCTCCATGTCGTGGTTGACGGGTGCAAAGGTATGGAGTTTTTTTTAATCGCGCAAATGTTTTGCAATAAATTTTTTCAAAATTATTGATTTTTTTTCGTCATCAAATGCCGTCTTAGGAATCAGTATGAGTGAATATTCTGATAATGAAAGGGTTATTAAGATTCGTGTTGAATCGGATTTTATTGACGAAATTTCGCTCCATGAAATATGTTCGGCGTCTCTTGCGGGAAAGTCACTGTCGGTGTCAATATAAGAAATGGTGATTCCTGTGTCGTCGCATGCCAAAGTGTGGGGGAGCAATGAGTATCTTGTTTCGGGTGATAGGGCGTGATAGAAGTAAACAATCATCATTATCGGGGGTATGATGACAAAAATCGTCATCAGTGCCACTATCACAAGGCGAAGATCGAAAAGTGAGCCGAAGAATATCAGTATCGCCGGAGGTAGGAGCAGAAACATGATGTGATTTTTAACCCACAGCTTCATTATTATACCGGCGAGCGTCGATGCGTCTACTTTAAATGGTTGTGTTGTGATCATAGGCGCAAATATAAAGAATATGATTATAAAAAATTGCCCGCTTGTCCGTGCAATATTGTCCAATGTTACAAATGTGTCCGACTTCGGACACCGGCTAAAATGGCAATATGCTGAATTATAACAACTTGTGATTTTGGCGCGATAAATGCTGATAAATTGGCATAAAGAAAATTTTTATTGAATGGACAGACAGATATCAAAAGAGGAGCAAAGACGCGCCAAGGCAAAGAAACTGTTGCCGTATATCATCGGAATAGTGGCTTTTGTGATGTTATCAATCATTGTGATGTTGATGATGCGTGCCCGCGTCAGCAGGGAGGACCTTCTGATCGCTACCGTCGACAGCGGTTCAATCCAGACTTCCATTACCGGTTCAGGAAAGGTGGTGCCGGCATTTGAGGAGATTATAAACTCGCCGATTAATACCCGCATTGTTGAAGTATATTGTAAAGCGGGCGACAGCGTGGATGCCGGAACCCCATTGTTGCGCCTCGACTTGCAGAGCACCGAGACCGAATTGAAAAAGCTTAAGGATCAGATTCAGATGAAGCGTCTTGAACTCGAGCAGCAGAGCGTGAACAACGAAACCAATATTAAGGATCTCGCAATGCAGGTGAAAGTGAAGGAAATGGCGGTAAACCGCATGGAGGTGGAGCTTCGCAACGAGCGTTATCTCGACAGTCTCGGATCGGGCACGGGCGACAAGGTCAAGGAAGCTGAGTTGAAATACCACACAGGGGTGCTTGAGCTTGAGCAGATGCGTCAGAAGCTGTCAAGCGAGCGCCGGGTGACTGACGCCGACCTCAAGGTGAAAAATCTTGAAATCAATATCGCAGAGAAAAATCTCGGCGAGATGAACCGCACTCTTGACGATGCCCGCATCCGTTCGCCGCGGAAAGCCACGTTGACTTATGTAAATGACCAGATAGGGCAAAAAATATCGGAGGGCGAGCAGATAGCCATCATTTCCGATTTGAGCCATTTTAAAATTGACGGCGAACTTGCCGATTCCTATGGCGACCGCATCGGAGTCGGTTCTAAAGCGATGGTTAAGTTGGGGCGTGAGCAGCTGCCTGGCATTGTCACCAATGTCACTCCGCTGTCGCGCAACGGTGTCATTTCGTTCACAGTGCGAATTGATGACGATAATCATGCCGGCTTGCGTTCGGGACTTAAGACCGATGTCTATATTATGTGTGACCTGAGAGAGGATGTCACGCGCATCAAAAACGGTTCTTTCTATACAGGTCCCGGTTCTTACGAGCTCTTCGTAATGACATCCGACGACGAGCTTGAGCGCCGATCTGTGCGTCTCGGAGAAAGCAATTATGAATATGTCGAAGTGATAAACGGGCTAAATCCCGGCGACCGCGTGGTGATAAACGACATGAAGCGTTTTAAGGACTCTTCGACGGTTAAGATTAAATGAAGATAATGATAATTAAGTTAAGGCTATGAAATTTTCCCAATCATTACGTCAAACCATTTTTGAAGCGCGCAACAATCCCGGCTTCACTGCTCTCTATATAGGCGGAGTGGCGTTTGCTGTGGCTTTCACAATGGTCTATGCGATTATTTATTATGTGAGGCTCGCTTCGGTGTATCCTGAATATAATCGCGACACAACTCTTCTCATCAAGAGTATTTCCCTCAAAAGCACCGAAAACAGCTCTCAGAGCATGTCATCAATAGGATTGACATTTATAAACGGTTACCTTGAGAGATTGGAGAATAAGGAATATCTTTCAGTCACCGGCCATCCTGAAGAAACATTTGTTCAGCCCGTCGACGGATCATCCGACATAAGAATCGTATATCGAGAAACCGACCCGAATTTTTTCAAATTGTATGAATACGAATTTCTTGGCGGACGGTGTTTTTCGACCGAAGAGTTTGAAGCGGGGATTCAGTCTGCGGTCATATCGTCCGATCTTGCATCACGCCTTTATGGTGGAGTGGAGGAAGCGCTTGGTAAAGATATTTCAATCGATTACCGTAATTTCAAGATAGTTGGAGTCGTGCGTCCTGGTTCTTCAATTTTTGATAACTCGTTTGCTCAGGCATTCATTCCCTACACGTCGTCAAAATCATATTCTAAAGCTCCGTACAATATTTCTAATACGCAAGAATTTTTAGGCGAGTATTTTGTGAATGTCAAATTGAATGACAGCGAGCAGGAAAAGGATTTCAGAAATGAGCTTGACGACATGCTGAGACGCATAAACGCCGCCGACACCACGGGATGGGACACTTCTCTCCCGAGCGTAGAGACTAATGTGGAATCGGTATTCCAAGTAGAAAATGACGAAGACGGCAAGAACTTTATGAATGCGTTGAAGCCTTATCTGATTCTTCTTGTGGTGCTACTCATGATTCCGGCGATAAACATAAGCGGCATGATTGGCGGTCAGATGGATCGGCGCATGGATGAAATGGGGCTCCGCCGAAGTTTCGGAGCGAGCAAAAGGGAGCTTTGTCGGCAGGTGATGTTTGAAAATTTGCTCCTCACCCTTGCCGGAGGCGTTGTGGGGCTGATTATCGCCTGGATAGTCATGTATACTTGCAAAAGCTGGATTCTGGGGCTGATTAGCGAGCGTTGGCATTATCTGGGAAATATAGTTGAGACTGAAGTTACCTCGGAAATGCTTTTTGCTCCGGCTGTTTTCATCGGCGCGCTTTTGATATGCGTGGTCTTGAACTTACTTTCGGCTTATATGCCGGTGAAATTGGCTTTACGCAAACCGATAGTGTCATCCATTAATGTAAAGAAATGAAATTATGCTAAAGTTGATATTTAAAAACCTGTGGGCACGCCGCCGGCGTAATATATGGGTTGTCGTTGAAATGGTCCTGATCACGGTTGTCGCTTGGGTTGTGCTTGACCCGGCTATCGTTACAGGCTATCATCTTTCACTTGATCCCGGTTATGACATTGATCGTCTTGTGGCTATAAATCTTGCCGAAATTCCAAAAGGGGGCAAAGGGTATGACGAGGATGCCGAGGGTAAGATGATGGAAAATGTCTATCGTATTCTTGACAAAGTACGCACTGACTCACGAGTTGAAGCGGCGACTATCGCTCCTAATTTGCGCCCGGAAGGTAGCGCGAGTGTCTTAAACAGTTTTCCGGTAGATACTGTGTCAGGTTATTATTTAGATGTGAAATTTTTCCGTGGGACCGACTATTTTAAGACATTCGGCATAAAAGGGCTTGATGGCAAACCGTTTCAGGAACCACCCTTGTCGGGGAGTGAAATTATAGTAAGCCGCAGTGTGGCTCAAATCATGCATCCCGGCATCAATGCCGTGGGGCACTATTTTAATGAGACAACCGACACGACATTTGAAAAATATTCCTGGAACCGCGACCGCTTGATTGCCGGGGTGACCGACGAGATTGCCTACCGTTCCACAATAGGTCGTTCACCGGTATCGTTCCAATATGACGATGAATATAATTCGAATATATATCGTAGCGCAAACGCTGTGATACTGGTGCTTCGTATTAAACCGGGCATAAATCCGCATCGCTTTATCGAAGAATATTCTCCGATCATTGCTTCGGAACTAAAAGCGGGAAATGTCTACGCCCACTCGCCGCAATTATACACTCAGCTACGTGACAACATGGCGATGGACGCTCACAACAAATATGTGATTTCACTTGCTCTCGCAGTGTTTTTCTTTGTCAATCTCTGTCTCGGGATAATCGGAACTTTCTATCTGCAAACACGCACACGCAGCCGCGACACCGGCATCATGCGTTCTTTCGGCGCCACTCCGCGCAAGATTTTGATGGAGATAATGAGCGAAGGGTGGATAATGACCACTATATCGTGGATTTTAGGGTGCTGCATTTTCTATGTGTATGCTCGAAAGAACGGGCTTGCGAGACCTGTCGGAGCGTGGTATTCCGATACCGACGCGGTGCTTTCAGTGCTCCCGTTGTGGTTTGACTCCTTCTGGACCCATTTCTTTGTGGTGTCGCTCATAATCTATGCGATTTTGATGCTTACGGTTTCCATCGGCATTTACATTCCGGCGCGAAGCATAAGCAAAGCCAATCCTGTGGATGCCCTTAAAGACGAATAGTGAATTAATCAGATAATTAAAAACATAAAAACAATAACAATCATGGCTATCATTAAACTTGAAGGTATTAATAAAATATACCGCACTGATGAAATTGAAACTCTTGCGTTGGAAAATGTGAATATCGACATTGAAAAAGGTGAGTTTGTGAGCATTATGGGTCCCTCGGGATGCGGAAAATCCACGTTGCTTAATATTGTAGGGCTTCTCGACGAACCCACGAGCGGAACCGTGACTATCGACGGCACCGCGCTCGGTAAGATGAGCGACAAGAAACTTGCTGCGTTCCGCAATGCCAAGCTCGGTTTCGTTTTCCAGAGTTTCCACCTGATCAACTCGCTCAACGTGCTCGACAATGTGGAGCTTCCGTTGCTTTATCGCTCGATGAGCTCCTCCGAGCGTTCGCGCCGCGCCAAGGAGGTTTTGGAACGAGTGGGGCTGAGCCATCGTATGCGTCACATGCCTTCACAATTGTCGGGAGGTCAGTGTCAGCGTGTGGCAATAGCGCGTGCGATAGTCGGCAACCCCGAGATAATCCTTGCCGACGAGCCGACGGGTAATCTTGATTCGAAAATGGGTGCCGAGGTTATGGATTTGCTGCATTCGCTTAATAAGGAAGACAACCGCACTATCATGATGGTGACCCACAATGAGGAGCAGGCAAAATTGACCGACCGCATTATCAGGTTCTTTGACGGTCGCCAGGTTAAATAAAACAGGATATCGTGACTTATGAAATACAATTATATAAAACAGGCGATAGCATCCATTAGGCAGCAGCCGGTGATGAGCCTTGTTTCCATTATTGGAACCTCGCTTGCCATTCTGCTTATAATGGTTATTGTCATGATAATCGAGGTTCCGGTTGCCTCTTTCTCGCCCGAGAGCAATCGTGACCGTTGGCTGGTGTATAAATTTGGAAGCATCACGCATGAAAGTTGGGGAGCCGATGATTCGTCCAACGGACCTCTCGGGTTCAACACCGTCAAGGCTGTTTTTTATCCGCTTGAAACTGCCGAGTGCGTTACTGCATTTTGTATCAGTCCGTCAGAGGCGGCTTTCTCATTGCCGGGCACTGCAAGTTTCGGCGCTCAACTGCTTGATGTCGATGACCGCTTCTGGAATGTGATGGACTTCACGTTTATTGCCGGCAAGCCGTTTACCCGTGCCGATTTCGATTCGGGCATCTCGGTGGCTGTGCTTTCCGAGTCGGTGGCTCGAAAACTTTATCAGTCGGTCGACGTGGTGGGCAGGGAGGTGCTCATCAATCATGTGCCTTATCGTGTTTGCGGAGTGGTAGAGGATGTGTCGGAGCTTGCCAATGAAGCCTATGCCCAGGCTTGGGTGCCATTTACAACAACTAATGTCGCTGCCTTCTCTTGGTGTGATTACATGGGGTCGCTCAGTGTCATAATTCTGGCTAAAACTCCTGATGATTTTCCTGCGATACGTGAGGAGCTTAAAGAGCGGTTTGACAAATTTGGCGATGAGATAAAACTTGGCGGTTGGAAATTTATTCAACGCGAGCGACCTTACACGCAGACCGTCGCCGCCAACACCCAGTGGGCAAATCTGAATCCCGACATGGAGCAGGTGGTGCGTTCGCGACTCATAATTTTCTCGATTCTGCTCATTGTTCCGGCGATAAATCTGAGCAACATGACCCACAGTCGTCTTCGCCGCCGTCGTGAGGAGATCGGAGTGAGACGAGCGTTCGGTGCCCGGCGAAGCTCCATCATAAGGGAAATCTTTATTGAGAATTTGGTCGTAAGCCTCATTGCCGGAGTCATTGGACTTTTGCTCAGTGTGATTTTCGCGCTTATCTGGAGAGAAGGAATCTTCGGCACCGATAATGTGAATCTTGAAATCCTGATTCATTGGACGATATTTGGCTGGGCGCTATTATTTTGCTTCCTGTTGAATCTTCTCAGCGCGGGTATTCCAGTGTGGAAAGCGTCGCGGGTCAATGTGGTTGATGCGTTGAACAATAAAATTAAATGACACTGTGGCATGAAAAGAAAATTATTGAAACAGATAGCCAATGAATGGCAGAGCAATGTGTGGCTCGGGATTGAACTCTTGATTGTCGGAGTGGTTATTTGGTATATCGCCGACGCAATCTACACTAATGCGACGATATATTGCGAACCTCGCGGATTTGACACCGAGCATTGTTATCTTCTCGGATTTGACGTGCTGAGCGATAAAAGCCCCGACTACAAGCCTTATGAAAATAATGAGCAGCAGAACGCTGATCTTGTGACTCTCGTGGAGCGCCTTGAAGCTCGTCCTGAAATAGAAGCCGTTGGACTGGGACAGAACGCCTTTCCCTACAACGGTTCTAACAGTGGAACGGCGCTCATCATCGATACGTTGACATCGTCGGGTTATTGCGTTAGACGCTATGTGACCCCCGGTTTTCTTAAAGTGTTCAAGTATACGGGAACACGCGGTGAGACACCCGAGCAGCTCGCCGAGATTCTTGAAAAGGAGCCTGACGCATTTTTTGTCTCCGACAATCTTTACCGTCGTAAAGGCATTGAACACATGGATGGGTATATAGGCAGAAATTTTTATAATGGCGCTAATCGTGATTCAATTCGACTTGCCGGCGTTCTCAACGTGGTGCGTTACAGCGATTTTAGCCCCGAAGCATTTTCCTTTTCAATGGTTAGAGGCTTTGGAAAAGGCGAGTATATATATTGTCAGGAGCTGGTGGTGAGAGTTAAGGAAAATATGGATCATGATTTTGCCGACAACATTATGAAAGATTCATGGAAAAATCTTCATGTAGGCAACTACTACATCTCTTCGGTTAGATCTTTTGCTGACATACGCGATAATTTCCAGCGCAGTTCATATAATGAAATCAGAAACAAGATTGTAGGGGTTGTATTCCTGCTTCTCAATATTTTTCTCGGTCTCCTCGGCACATTCTGGTATCGCACTCAGCAGCGTGTCAATGAGATTGCAATCAGAAAAGTGAACGGAGCCACGGACAGCAACATATTCCGGCGTATGATAGGTGAAGGCGAGTTGATACTCATCATGGTATTGCCTCTGACAATTGTGGTTGATTACTTTTTGACTCATTTTGAGCTCAACACTTATTATGATGGATACTTTTCTCTCGGCAGGTTCATCATCTGTGTGTTGATTTCATGGGGGCTCATGGCGGCAATGATAGCGCTTGGCATTGCCATTCCTGCCTATAGAGCCATGAAGTTGCAGCCGGCTCAGGCGTTGTCTGAAGAATAATGTGGAAACTTATACTTGATTGATAATGATTAATGGTAAAACAATGGTAGCAATTCTATGTGCCGTTGCCTCTTTTCAGGCAACGGCACAGGAGGCTACGACCCGTCCCATCACTCTTGAAGAAGCCATATTGACGGCGAGGGTTAAAAGCGTCGACGCCGCCGTGGCTCTCAACGAATTGAAAACGTCTTACTGGACTTATCGCACTTATCGCGCCGACCTGCTGCCCGAAATGAATTTCACTGCTACTCTTCCCAGCTATCGGAAAAGTTACAGTGCCTATCAGCAGGATGACGGCGCCTACACGTTTGTCCGCAATAATAATTTGCAGATGAGCGGTGAAGTTTCTATCGATCAGAATATATGGTTCACCGGTGGAAAGCTTTCGCTCAACACCTCGCTTGATTTCCTGCGTCAGCTTGACGGACATAAATACAACCGCTTCATGTCGGTGCCTGTGGCGCTTACCTTGAGTCAGCCCATCTTTGGCGTCAACCGAATTAAATGGGATCGCAAGATAGAGCCGGTGCGTTATGAGGAGGCTAAAGCGCGATTCCTTAGCGCGACCGAAGAGGTGGCTATATCGGCGATAAACAATTTTTTCAATCTTTTGCTTGCCAAGGAGAATGTGAGCATAGCCGGTCAGAATCTTGAGAATGCGGCAAAACTTTATGAAGTGGCTGTAGCAAAGCGCGCAATGGGGCAGATAAGCGAAAATGACCTCTTGCAGCTCGAATTGAACAAACTTAATGCGGAATCCTCTTTGACTAATTGCGAAAGCGATTATCAGGCTTCGATGTTCAAATTGCGGTCCTTCCTCGACATTGAGGAGTCGGTCAACCTCGAGCCGGTCGTGCCCGACGAGATTCCCCGCGCCATCATCTCCTATGGCGACGTGATTGAAAAAGCCCATGCCAACAACTATTTCACTAAGAATATACGTCGCCGCCAACTTGAAGCTGAATATTCAGTGGCGAAAGCGAAGGGCGACCGCCGGGAGATAACGATGTTTGCTCAGATAGGTTATACCGGCACTGCCGACGAATTTCAATCAGCCTATGACCGCTTGAAAGACAATCAGGTGCTTGAGATAGGCTTCAAGATTCCTATTCTTGACTGGGGAAAGCGTCGTGGAGCTGTAAAAGTCGCCGAGAGCAACCGTGACGTGGTGGCAAGCCGTCTGCGCAAAGAGCAGATGGATTTCGATCAAGATCTCTTCGTGCTTGTCGAGCGCTTCAACAATCAGCAGCGTCAGCTTGAAATTTCGCTGCGAGCCGACACTATCGCTCAGAAGCGTTACGACACCAATGTGGAGACATTCATGATCGGAAAGATTTCCACTTTGGACCTTAACGATTCACAGGTGAGCAAAGATGAGTCGCGTCAGGCATACATAAATCAGCTCTACCTCTATTGGTATTATTATTATGAATTAAGGAGTCTCACTCTATGGGATTTCAGCCGCAATACCGGAATAGAGGCAGATATTGAGAAAATTGTAAGGCATTAAACTTCCTTTTTTGTATATTTGCATTAGTTATGATACTTGTTGTTGATGATGATAAGGCAGTGAGGCTGTCATTGAAACTTCTGTTGAACAGGAACGGATATGAGACGGTGATGGCGGCTTCTCCGGCTGAGGCGCATGAGATTGTGCGGTCCTCACGCCCCGACATGATTCTTCTCGACATGAATTTTTCCAGAGCCACTTCAGGCGACGAAGGCTTGATACTGCTCAAGCAGATTAAGATTTTTCATCCTGACGTCCCTGTGATTTTAATGACGGCATGGGGGAGTATCCCGCTTGCTGTGAAAGGAATTCATGCAGGAGCGTTTGATTTCATTACCAAGCCGTGGGACAACAAGATGCTCCTTGACCGCATCGCTACCGCTCTTGAAATGAATCAGCCCGACAATGCAGAAGCCGATAGCGGATTTGATCGCTCGTTCATAATCGGAAAATCCCCGGCTCTGCTCAATGTGCTTAACACCGTGGAGCGCATTGCCAAAACCGATGCTTCGGTATTGATAATGGGTGAAAACGGAACTGGCAAGGAGCTGATTGCCGAAGCGATACATCGCAACAGCAACCGTCGCAACAATCCGATGGTGAAGGTCAATCTCGGTGGAATATCCCGCTCGCTTTTTGAGAGTGAGATGTTCGGGCATAAAAAAGGAGCATTCACCGGAGCTGTCGCCGACCGTGAAGGGCGTTTTTCCGTTGCCGACAAGGGAACTATATTTCTTGATGAGATAGGGGAGCTGGACCTTAACAGCCAGGTAAAGTTGTTGAGAGTGCTTCAGGAACACACGTTTGAAATGCTCGGTGACTCTTCCCCTAAAAAAGTGGACGTGAGAGTCATCTGCGCTACTAATGCCGATCTGGCTCGGATGGTGACTGAACGCACATTCCGCGAGGATCTGTTTTATCGCATAAATTTGATCACGGTGGTTCTACCTCCGTTGCGTGAGCGCGTTGAGGATATCCCGTTGCTTGTGGATCACATTGTCGCAAGTTTTTGTGCGAAGCAGTCGCTTGATCTTCCCGAGGTGACTCCCGAGGCGATGGATTATTTGAAAACATTGCCTTATCCAGGAAATATCCGTGAATTGAAAAATCTGGTTGAGCGCACGCTTCTTGTATCCGACAAACCGGTGCTGACAGCCATGGATTTCAAGGCTCAATATGTCGAAACCCCTTCAGCCGGGCACATCTTTTCAACCGATAAAAATCTCGGCGATGTCGAGCGTGATTCTATCGAAGCCGCTCTCGGCAAATCGGGAGGAAATGTCTCGCGAGCGGCGTCATTGTTAGGCATAAGTCGTCAGGCTCTGTACCGGAGAATGGAAAAATATGGAATAAAGATATGAGAGTCGTATGGGTGTTTTTGCTGATGGCGGTGTGCCTGTGCGCAGCCGGAGTTGCGCTCTACAATAGCTATACCCCTGATGCTGATTGGACATTCTATCTTCTTCTCGGCTCTTTAGTCCTTATTCTGCTTTTGCTTATTCCGTTTTATCGCATGGCTGTGAAGCCTATCCGCTCGCTCGCCAATGGTGTGGATCTTCTTCATGGACAGGATTTCAGCAGCCGGCTCGCCAAAGTGGGGCAATATGAAGCCGACCGCATCGTTGAAATGTTCAACGGAATGATGGCGGCTCTTAAGGAAGAGCGTCTTAGAGTGCGTGAGCAGAATCATTTTTTGGATCTATTGATAGGGGAGTCGCCGATGGGAATTATCATTCTTGGCGACAAGGGGATAATTTCTACTTCTAATCGTGCGGCGGCGCTGTTTCTTGGATATGAGGAGGCAAAAAATCTTGCCGCATTGCCGCTTTCCGATTGCAATTCCCAACTCGGACGTGTTTTGGCTCGTCTCGACGACGATGAAACTATGACCGTCCGGTTGAATAACTCTATGATTTACCGATGTTCACGGCTTTCATTCATGGATAAAGGTTACAAGCATCCGTTCATCCTTATCGAACGCTTGACTGAGGAGGTCATGAAAGCTGAAAAGAAATCCTATGAAAAAGTTATCAGGGTTATAGCTCATGAGGTCAACAACACTATGGGAGGTATCCGTTCAATTCTTGACACAGTGGGCGAAGTCATTTCCGAGCAGGGAGTTGATTCCGCTATGGTGGAAGCATTGGACGCTTGCGAGCAGAGATGTGGCTCGTTGAGCGAATTTATAACCAACTTTGCCAATGTTGTCAAGATTCCCGATGCCAATCTGCAGAAAGCTGATCTTAATAATGTGATATCGGCGCGTAGAGTGCTGTTGGAGAGCATGTGTGTCAAGCAGAATGTAAACTTCCGGTTGTCGCTGGCTCAGCAACCTGTTGAAGTGAATGTCGATTCGGTGCTTTTTGAACAGGTGCTCATAAATATAGTGAAAAACGCAGTGGAGAGTATCGGCTCTGATGGTGAAGTTATGGTCACCGTGTCAGCCAATCCTCCGTCGATAGTGATTGCCGATAATGGTCCCGGAATTTCAGAGGATGCTGTTGAAAAGCTCTTCAGCCCATTCTTTTCCACTAAGAGCAACGGACAGGGAATCGGGCTTATGTTCATAAGCGAAGTGCTTCATAAACATGGGTGCAGGTTTTCATTGGAAACGTGCGACGATGGATGGACCCGCTTTTCAATATATTTCTAAGAATTTTCACAAAAAGTTGAATTTTTATCTGTGAAAATTTGTAAATTCAATAATATTATATACCTTTACGAATGAGGTAGTATGATAGAAACGGTATGCGTAGTTTAGTAGCGTAAAGCAAATTTTTTACTGCTGCGATGGCAAAGCATAGTTGGCTCACGGTTCTTAATTTTGAATTAATAATTCCTCGGGAGTCAAGAGGGAAAAAGTAATTGTCCTATGAAGAAATTTATTGTTTCAGCGGTCATGGCGGTTATAACCTGCATGCCGATGTTAGCTCAGAGTGAATTACTCAACAATCCTAACAACAAGGCTTATTTCGGTCTACGTGTTGGTGCTGATATTGCCTGCCCCGGTAAAATTACTGCTGACAAAGTTAGTGTTAGCACCTTCAAAAATGGAGCCGGTATTGAATTTGGCGGTATATATAATATTCCCGTAGTGGCAAATTTCTATGTAGAACCAGGTGTTAAGCTATACTATGACACCTATTCTCTCAATGATGAAATGCTCGATGCTCTTGATTTAACAGGATATTCCTTCCGAAAATTCGGTATGCGCATACCGGTTATGGCAGGATATCATTTTGACTTTACTGAAGACATCAAGGTTTCGGTATTCACCGGTCCTGAACTTGAAATCGGTATCTGGGGAAGAGAATATGCCAAGGATGGTAAATACAAGGACTCGGCAAACATGTATGGCGATGACGGTCTGAAGCGAGTTAATGTACTGTGGGGAATCGGCGCCGGCGTTTCTTATCAAAGATACTATCTCGGATTCAATGGCGGAATAGGTATGGTAAACATGATAAGCGAGTCTGGGACTAAATTCCATGAAAATCGCGTAACCATCAGCCTCGGCTACAACTTCTGATTCTCAGCATAGAAGATAATTTAGAAAAGCTTTCAATCTTTCGTGGTTGAAAGCTTTTTTTGTTGAATGTGAAATAAAATTCATGTCGTGAGGTCAACTATTTTCGTGTAACCGTTGTTAGAAGTGTTATAATGAATTTTTAATTAAACACGACTAATAATTATGAAGAAAATTTTACTTGGATTGTTGACTGCTGTCGGTTTGTTTACAGCGTCAGAAGCTCATGCGTTTGATTTGACTGCAAGTTATGGTGGTTTCACCCAGATGGACGCTATGGATTGCCATGACGGCGGAAGTGATGTGAATAATGCCTGGGGTGCGCTCAATATCGGTGCCGATTTTAAAGTGGCTCCCGGATTTACTCTCGGTCCGTCATATTCATTTTCAAGCACATCGCGCAAGCACTTCTCAGAAAATAAGTTCTATTATCATGTCCTTATGCTGAATGGTAAATATAACTACTATCGCAACAGCATCGTCACTCTTTATGGACATGTGGGCGTTGGTTCGGTAATAAGCCATCAGACCTATGAAGGCGACTCAAAGAACAAGGGCTATTTCGCTTTCCAAGTTTCTCCTATCGGAGCGTTCGTCGACCTCACTCCTAACATTGCGCTGTTTGGCGAAGCCGGTTTTGGAGCTCAGGGTCTCCTCCAGGTTGGAGTCAAGATTAACTTGTAATTATAGTTAGAAATTAATAACTGCTACGGGTCGAGTAAAATAGCTCGACCCGTTTTCTTTAATTAATTGGCTGAATAATCGCTCATTCATTAAATTAAATGATTAACTTTGCTCCATTGATTATGGGGCATATTTTTTATAGAAAAGTTGGTCTGTGTGACTTCTCGTTGATGACGGTAATATTTGCCGGAATCCTATTTGTGTCAAGTTGTGTAGGAGGAAAAGATTGCAAGGCTGATGCCGACGCTATTCTTGAAATTTGTCATGAACGGTTGAAACATGGGAAAACTTATGTTTTTGAAACCGGATTTGACGAAGCGATAGACTGCTATGAAACCCGAGGCGACACCGTTGCGTTGATTCAAATGTGTAGGCTCGATGTGTTCTGCCCAGAGTCGAAAATACGCAACTGGATACATAGTTTTTGAGTGATTATCTGATATTCAGACTTCGCTAAATGGGATTTTGAAAGATTGTTCCCAATCCTTATACAATCGCCCTGTGTCTGTTCGGTTGCTGAAACTAAGGGGCAGATTTCGTTAGATTTGTGAGGAAGTCATCACGGCTTCAAGGCAAGATTGGCGGTAGTCCGCATGTTTTAAATAGTTCAAAGTGAACTCTGATAAATACCCTTTGTAACTAAACCGAAGCGTTCTGTCTTAATTCAAATAAATAATTACAAATTTTTTCGTTAATCCTCCTATCCGGAGGCAGAAAAATCATCGGTAATGTCAAGTTTAAACTTTATTCATTGAAATAAGTAGTACAAAGTGGACGTGAATGATACATTCTAAGCATTGGTTATCAGAAAAAATCTAATATTTCACTTTTGAATGAAATGTTTGTTGTAACTTTGCGTTATAGTAATATAATAAAGAACAGGACTATGAGTGAAGTAGAACTAATTTTATTAGAAGAAGGCAATCAATGTACTCTCTATTCCATTCAATTTAACTCAGAAGATACCTCAGAGTATGAACGCTTCTATAATAAATTCATAGAAGATGCCACACTCAATAGAGATCTTCTGCGTATTGTCCAGATACTTGGAAAAATTGCAGACGAAGGTGCGCTCGAACGCAGATTCCGCCCCGAAGGGAAGATGAATGA
>JAAVEM010000042.1 GCA_014801235.1 Bacteroides sp.
ATATTAAAAAAGAGCATGGTTGTCCATGCTCTTTTTTTGTTTCAGTTTTATTATTGATTATTCATTCACGTCCGATATGTTGATTTGCTTTATGTCGGATGAACCTGACGCGCTCATAAGGCGCGATTTCGGGGTGTCGAATGTGAGATTTTTAAGGGTTATTCCTGATGCGTGATTCAATATCATTCCTGTCGTCGACTTGAATGTGCCGTTTTCGATAACGATATTTTTCACATTCATTTCAGGAAGTCCTTTCATTACTATTGCGCGGTCAGCGTCGCGGCACACGATATTCCGGATTGTTATTCCGTCAAATCTTGGAGTGTTTTCGGTGATAGGGGCTGCAGGAGCATCAGCGGCATCTCCTACCTTTTCTTGATAATAGCAATCAAAGAGGATGGCTTCATCGGCAATGTCACACATGACGATATTGTCTACAAACACGCTGCTTATGACACCTCCTCGGTCACGGCCGCTTTTGAATCTCAAACCGGTGTCAGTGTCGATGAATCGACAGTTTCTTACTGAGATATTCTGCATTCCGCCTGACGTGTCGCTGCCTATGACAAAACCGCCGTGTCCGTGGAATACGGTGCAATTGTCAATCACGATGTTCTTGCAGGGACCTCTTTTTCTACCGGCATCCCCAATTCCGCTTTTGAGGCAAATCGCATCGTCGCCTGCATCTACGGAACAATTCACTATCAACGCATTTTGGCATGAGCTTAGGTCGATCCCGTCGCCGTTTTGGGCGTTCCAGGGACAACGGACCATCACACTGTCAAGAATAAAGTTCTTGGATAGGATGATGTTGACGTGGAAGCTTGGCGAATTTTGTGCCACCACGCCTTGGATAGCAAAATTATCGCAATTGATAATTCTGATCAGGCGCGGACGTTTAGACATTATTTTATCGCCATCCGATTTTATCGGGAACCAAACACGGGAGTTTTCATAATCGGTTTCCGTCAGTCGCAAACGTTTATTTAGCTTCTTCCATTCGGCGTCGCTGACCTTAAATCGTTTAATAGGGCGCCAAGCCTCGCCGTTTCCGTCAATGACTCCCTCTCCGGTGATGGAGAAATTGGATTGGCGGTTGGCGCTTATCGGAGCTTGAACGAGTGAACTTCCTGTTCCTTCATCGGCGGGAAGAATCGCGTAATCATCCTTATTGTCGGAAAACAACAGGATGGCGTTTTTCTCTAAATGCAAGTCAATATTGCTTTTCATCACGATAGGTCCTGTCAGCCATATTCCCTCAGGAATGACGAGATGTCCGCCGCCATTGGATGACAGATGCTCTATTGCGGTTGCGAAGCTCGCCGTATTGAGCGTTATGCCGTCTCCCTTGCCTCCGAAATCGGTGAGCATGACACTCCGATTCGGAATTTTCGGCTGAGAGGGCGTTGTAGCGTCAAACGGGAGGTTTTTATAATAAGAGTCATAGCTCTGGGCGAAGCTGGGAACCTGCAGTAGCAGCATAAGGTATGACACGAGTCGTAACCGGTTGAATCTTAATTTTCTCATGTTATTTAAGTTTTTGTTTGGCAAATATAGCTAATCATGTTGATATTGGCAAAATATAGGACTCCGTTGATGGGTGATGGAACTTGCTATGCCGAAAACATGTTTTTATCATGAATATTTGCTATTTTTGCATTAACAATGGAAGATTATATAAAGGAATTAAATGAACAGCAGCAGGAAGCTGTTTTGTATAATGATGGTCCGCAGCTCGTCATCGCCGGCGCCGGTTCGGGGAAGACGCGTGTGCTTACATATAAGATAGTGCATCTGCTTTGTCACGGATATGAGCCGTGGAGAGTCCTTGCGTTGACTTTTACCAATAAAGCCGCTCGCGAGATGCGCGAACGAATCAAAAGCGTGGTGGGCGAGTCGACGGCATCCAAAATATGGATGGGAACTTTCCACTCTATATTTGCCCGCATATTGAGGCAGAACGCCGACCGCATAGGCTTCAACCGCAATTTCACCATATATGATGCCGCCGATTCGAAGTCGCTTGTGAAAATGATTATAAAGGACATGGATCTTGACGAAAAGATCTATAAGCCTTCAGCTGTGATATCGGCTATCTCGTCGGCAAAGAATGCTCTGATTTCTCCAGAGAGATATGCGATGGCTCGTGACATAATGGAAGCCGATCGCCACGCTAAACGCCCGAGACTGCATGAGATATATGCGGCATATTGCAATCGCTGTTTTGTTGCCGGAGCGATGGATTTCGATGATCTGCTTTATTACACCAATCTGCTGCTTCGCGACAATCCCGACGTGCTTAACCATTATAGGGAATATTTCCGCTATGTTCTTGTCGACGAGTATCAGGACACGAATTTCGCCCAGCATGTCATAGTGACGCAGCTGACGAAAGGTAATGATCGGCTGTGTGTGGTGGGTGATGATGCCCAGAGCATATATTCATTCCGTGGCGCCAATATCAGAAACATCCTTCAGCTGAAACAGAACTATCCATCTTTGCGCACATTCAAACTTGAACAGAACTATCGTTCTACGCAAAACATCATAAATGCCGCCAATTCCCTGATTGAAAAGAATAAGGAGCAAATAAAGAAGAATGTTTTCTCGCTTAATGACAAGGGAACCCGCATAGAAATCGTGAAGAGCTACAGTGACTATGAGGAGGCTTATCTTGTGGCGAACAGAATCTCGCAGATGAAGATGCGGCAGCAGGACAGCTATGATGAGTATGCCATACTTTACCGCACCAACGCTCAGTCGAGAACATTGGAGGAGTCGCTGCGGAAACGTAACATCCCTTATCGCATATATGGAGGACTTTCATTCTATCAGAGAAAAGAGATTAAGGATGCGGTGGCATATTTCCGGCTTGCCGTCAATCCGTCGGATGACGAGGCGGTGAAGCGCATCATAAATGTTCCGGGGAGAGGAATAGGGGAGACTACGGTCAATAAGCTTTTCCGATGTGCTATTGATAATAATGTGAGCGCTTGGGACGTGATGCATGATCCGGTCAACTATAATCCCGGGTTTAATTCGGGAACGGCAAAAAAGCTCGCCGGCTTTTATGACATGATTGATGAATTCGTAACCATGAATCTTGACGGAGCCAACGCCTATGATCTGGTGCGTCATATAGTGACGCGCACAGGGCTGATGAATGCATATATGTCGGACAACACTCCTGAAAATGTGTCAAAACGGGAAAACCTTGCGGAATTGCTCAATGGCGTCAAGGAGTTTGTTGACGGAAAATTGCAGAGTGGCGAAACTGACATCTCGTTGAGCGACTTTCTCGGTGAAGTTTCGCTGGCTACTGATCAGGACTCTGCGGGGAGTGATGAAGCTGCTGTCACGTTGATGACTGTTCATGCTGCAAAAGGATTGGAGTTCAGCAACGTGTTTATTGTCGGAGCGGAAGAGGAACTCTTCCCGGCGGCAATGAGCATGGACTCCATGGCGGCGATTGAAGAGGAACGTCGCTTGATGTATGTGGCGATTACCCGCGCTAAGTTGAATTGCACAATCAGTTATGCGCGTTCACGTTTCCGCAATGGTCAGACCATGACTTGTCGTCCGTCACGTTTCATAAAGGATATAAATCCCGCCTATCTTCACATTGCCGACAATGATGGCGGAGTGGGTGTTACTCATCCTGAAAGTTTCATAAACCCCATTGACAATTATCGGCGACAGTCTAAAGTCGAGAGGCATGTTTCATTCTCTCATCCGCTCACCGATGCGCGTCAGGAGCCGGCTATGCGCAAGCCTGCATCCTCGGCAGCCGAGGGAGAATCGCTTCACCTCATTTCTGAACTTGAACCGGGAATGACGATCGAGCATTCCCGATTTGGAAAAGGGGTTATAATCAGTGCTGCGACAGAACCCACCGGTGACAAAATCGAGGTTGAGTTTGAAAACCTTGGAATGAAGAAGTTATTGTTGAAATTCGCTCGTTTTAAAATTATTAATCATGAAAGTTAATGAACTGCCCACTCCGTTTTATGTGGTGTATGAAGATAAATTGCGTAGAAACCTTGAACTGATTGACCGCGTGAAGCGTGAAGCAGGGGTGAATATTATAATGGCATTCAAGGCTAACGCTTTGTGGCGCAGTTTTCCCATAATAAAAGAATATGTCAGCGACTCCACTGCGAGCTCTCTCAACGAGATGCGTCTCGGCAACGAAGAACTTGGCGGCGAGGTGCACAGTTATTGTCCTGCATATACTCCTGAAACTATCACTGAGTTCATCGACGGAAGTACCCACATAACTTTTAATTCGATCAGCCAGTATGAGCGTTTTCGTGAATATATTGAGCGTAACAATGCCGATTCGACCAAAAGGCACGTTTCTCCCGGACTCAGGGTGAATCCTCAATGTTCGGTCATTGAGACCGATATTTATAACCCGGCTCTGCCCGGTTCACGGTTTGGCGTGACTGCCGATATTATCGGTCCTTCTTTGCCCGCAGGGATAGAGGGGCTTCATTTCCATCAATTGTGTGAATCGTCGTCCTATGATTTGGAGAAAGTGTTGAACGCGTTTGAAAGTCAGTTCGGGCGCTATTTGCCGTCGGTCAAATGGGTTAATATGGGCGGCGGCCATCTGATGACCAGAAAGGATTATGACGTGGAGCATCTGATAAAACTGTTGAAAGATTTCCGAAGCCGTTATCCATGGCTTGAAGTGATACTGGAGCCGGGGAGCGCGTTCACATGGCAAACAGGCGATCTTATAACTTCAGTTGTCGATGTGGTGGAAAATCAGGGTGTCAAGACGGCGATTATCGACGCTTCGTTTGCGTGCCACATGCCCGACTGTCTTGAGATGCCTTATCAGCCTGCGGTGGAGGAGAGCGTGGAGCTCGACACGTCATTGCCCACCTATCGGCTTGGCGGTAATTCGTGTCTCAGCGGTGATTACGTGGGCGACTGGTCATTCAAAGAGCCGTTAAAGATTGGCGACCGTTTGACTCTCAAGGATATGAACCACTATACAACGGTGAAAACCACCATGTTCAACGGCATTCAGCATCCGGCTATCGTGCTTTGTGGCTCTGACGGAGAGTGCCGTTATTTGAGAAAATTTACTTATGACGACTATAAAAATAGGATGAGCTGATGAAATATTCCGTAATAATACCCGTCTATAACCGTATTTCAGAGGTTGAGGACTTGCTTCGCAGTCTGTCGCAGCAAACGTGTAAGGATTTCGAAGTGATTATCGTCGAGGACGGTTCTACCGAGCCGTGTGAAGATGTCGTCAAGGAATATGAGGGCAAGGTGGATGTGAAATATTTCTTTAAAGAGAATGAAGGACGCTCAATAGCGCGTAACTATGGAATGGAGCGCGCTGCCGGCGATTATTTTATCTTTTTTGATTCAGATTGTGTTATTCCTCCGGTCTATTTCGAGCGTTTGAACGAGGAACTCGTAAAGAACCCCGTTGACTGTTTTGGCGGTCCTGATTCTGCCGATGAATCATTCAGCGATATCCAGAAAGCAATTAATCATTCGATGACTTCTTTCCTGACTACCGGAGGAATAAGGGGAGGAGCGGTGCAGCTTGAGAAATTCACTCCGCGCACGTTTAATATGGGATTTTCAAGGGCGGTCTATGACACGGTGGGCGGCTTCAGGGAGATGTTCTCTGAAGATATCGACATGAGTATGCGCATTAAGAATGCCGGATTTTCAATCGCTTTAATTCGCCCCGCAGTAGTTTTTCATAAACGGCGTGTCGATTTTAAGAAATTCTTCCGTCAGGTCTACGTGTTCGGAATGTCGAGAATCACCTTGAAGCTGCTTTATCCCGGCTCGATGAAACTGGTTCATTGTTTGCCGGCTTTAGCGGTGTTGATTGGTATAGCGCTGATTGTGCTTTCGTTCACTGTGAGTCCGTGGTTTATAACTCCGATTCTTGTTTATTTGCTTGCAATTTTCGTGGAAGCCTATATTACCACCGAAGACCCGTGGATTGCGGTGTTGGCTCTACCGGCGAGCGTCATTCAGATAAGCGGATATGGGTTGGGCTTTATTAAGGCTTATGTGACGAAAATTATTTTCCGCCGTGGACGCGATGTCAATGAAGAAATAATGATGAGAAAGGGAAAATAGGAAATAATTGTTATCTTTGCAGAAATAACAACCCATCCTATATCTCTTTATATGTCAGAATTTTCATCGCCTTCTGCTCGTGACTACGTGCTGATTGAAGATTTGGCGGCTGATGACCGTCCGAGGGAAAAAGCGATGCGCAACGGTATTCGTTCGCTCTCTAAAGCCGAGTTGATTGCCATAATTTTTGGAAACGGAATGAAGGGCAAGTCGGTGCTCACGATGAGTCAGGAACTTTTGGCTCGCAATCGCGGTATGCTGTCGGAAATAGCCCGTAAGTCAATCAGGGAAATCATAAAGGATAATCCCGGCATAGGACCGGCTAAAGCGATTTCACTTGCAGCGGCGATAGAGCTGGGCATCCGTTGTCAGGCGGAAGCGATGCGTGACATGGTGCAAATCACCGGAAGTTCCTCGGTCTACGAGGCGGTGAGGGGAGAGTTGCAGCGTCTCAATCATGAAGAATTTTGGATTGTGTTGCTTTCCCGAGCTAATAAGATGCTTGATTTTGTGCGTATAAGCAGTGGAGGGTCTTCGGCGACGGTTGTCGATCCCAAGATACTTTACAAGAAAGTTCTGGAATATGGAGATGTGGTGTCGGGCATAATCCTTGTCCACAATCATCCTTCAGGAAATTTGCGTCCGAGTGCCGATGATGACAGGTTGACAAAACAGCTTGCCGAAGGGGGCAAGCTGCTTGATATAAGGGTGCTCGATCACCTTATTATTTCGCCTGTGAGCTATTATTCTTATAATGATGAAGGCAGGATGCCTTGATTTCAGAAGGCGTATCCGAATCCTATATTGAAATAGATGGGATAGAGGTCGAATGTCACTGTCTTGAATGAAGACTTGAAAATCTCGTTAAGTCCCCATGTCAAGTTTGCGTTTACGGCAAGATGGCGGAAGGCGAGCCATGAGCCTCCTACCTGCATTCCCCATTGGAAGAGCTTGATTTCATCTGAAAAATCGTAGGTGGCTTCTGACCCGTTTTCAAATATCACCTTGTTGCCTGTGGGATCGCCTTCGCGCAGATAGCCGTCATAAACTCTTCCGTTGAAATCATTGTTGAGAGCGAGCGCAATATAAGGACCGGCGTTCACGCGCCATCGGCTGTTGATGCGATAGTTGGCGAGAATGGGGATGCATAGCTGTGTTGAAGAGTATTTAGTTTCAACTTTTCCAGTCCAGTTGCCTTTCACTCTGCTTCCGTCCTGAATTATTTCCATTCCGTAGTTCTTGACGGTTGCATCGGTTTTCATTCCTTTTGTCTCGAATCTTATTCCGGCTGAAATGCCCCATTTCTGTGTCGGCTCAAACCACTTGGTGGCAGTGGCGCCTATCATTAGATTGAGGTTAGGATTATAGGAGTTTATCTTCCTGATCTCAGCCGGTAGCGGCAGGGGAGCGGCTCCGCCAATGTTTAGACCGGCGTTTATTTCGTAATGAACACCGTGGCGTGACGACCATTCAAGCCCCGGAGTAGTATAGCCCTGTGCGGCGGCTGTAAGCGCGCTTGCCGCAAATGTTATTAAGGCGATATATTTTCCTATTTTCATAATAAATCAGAATTATTTTAAATCATCAGAGCTTAGGCACTCGAGTGCCACTTCGTCAATCAATAATGTGCTTCCTATCGCTCCTGAGAAATAATCTCCGTCAATGCTTGACGAGAATACAATAGTGATGCTGTATTTCCCTTCGGCAAGTTTGTCAAGGTCAATGTTTTTCCCTTGACGGTAGACAAACGGGATGTCAAATTTTGTCCAGTGCTGTGCCGGAACACGGTCGGCGTCACTGATTTCTGCAACAGCTATGATGTTCTCGTTGTCGGGCGAGAGGGCATTAGTTCCGTCGAGCATCTCCATTTCGGGAGTCGCTTCAAAGAAAACCGCATATATATTGAATTTGTCGGTTTTGTCAGGAACAGGCACGAGCTTGCCTCCGTCAGCCTGGCAATATTCTTCTCCGGGAGTATATTGATAATATCCGGTCAGATAGCGCGGTATTGCATTGAACGGTGTTCCGAATTGGGTTGATTCAAGCGGTTTAGACATGGCGGTGGCTATGTTGAATTTTCCGATGAACAGGTTGCCTGCGGCGAGCGGTTTTTTTGCGAGCGCGCCAAATCCGCCGGTGCTCCTTGTTACCAAAGATGCACATTTCCCGCTTTTTCCGTTGTCAATCTGGAAGGTGAGGTATTCGTTGGCGGCAGAACCCATTCCGGTCAGTTTGAATCCGCCGTTTCCGCTTGCCCATGCCAATGTCTCATCTCCATTGCTATTTACTTCATAGAACACGTCATATCCGTTGTAGAGTCTGACATGTTCGAAGTCATACTGAAGATTTAGTGTGTTTCCTGACTGTGCTTCAACGGTGTAATCTTTATGCCATTTTCCGTCTTCCGATGTTACGGTGTATTTTTGTGGAACGATAAAATTTCTTGTGGTCCCGCTTGGCGGTTCGATGGTGGCTCCCGGGGTAAGGGTGAATTCAGGAGAGAGTTCGGTTACCGATACTCCGTTTTTCAAGATGAAAATAACCTTATCATTTTCAATCAATGGCGCTCGGTTAAGCACGTCACCGGGCAGCGAGGCTTCTGTAATATCACATTCCGCATTTAGCGGTTCTTTTTGAATGCATGAACTCAGAAAGGAGAGTAGGCCGACAATAGTCAACGCTTTGATTAGTTTCATTATATACCGCATTTGGTTAATATATGGCTACAAAGTTAGTCTATTTTTTGCATTAATGGCATAAATCGTAAAAAATGTTTAACTTTGCATTCTCAAATGTCATTATATATTGTCATTGTAATAATGTGGCATTTGATATGAGACATAACCAAAAATATAATAAAAACGGAAAAAGTATGAAGAAAAAATTCATTTATTTGTGTGCCGTAATCTGCTCAATGAGCTTATTTACAGCTTGTAGCGATGACGACGACAAGCAAAACATTCCTGATTCTGAGACTACATTCACTACCGAAGGCGGTTTGTTGCTCACTGTTGACGGAAATCCTATGGTGGGTAAAGTGGCGACTTATAATCCTGCTAACGCTACTATCACTTTGAGCGGTGAGCCTATTGATCTCGCTGCGCTTATCGGAGGAGGCAAGGCAGATCAGGGTATTAACGCTGTGATGACCAGTGGTGTTATTCCGGGATCTCCCGAAGTGACAATTCCTGTCGATATTAAAAATGGCGAGTTTTCAGGTTCATTCGAGGCTGATTACTGTACATTCAACTATGCCGGCGACTTGTCTAAGAATACTCTTCAACTTGCCATCAGCAATGTGGAGCTAAAGAACAAGACTTTGTCAAACACTTCTTGGACCCTGTCGACTATCGAGCGTGATGACTGGGGTGACACTATTTCAGGTGTTGCCGATCCCTTGCGTCTTGTTTGGGAAACCGATAAGAATTTCCAGATGGAGCTTTTCCCCGGATTTTCTATGGATATGCCTATCGCCACTATTATCGGTATTGCCGCGCAGATGCCTTTGGTTCCGGTATCGGCAACCGAGACTTTAGGTGTGCAGGAAGCGCTTCCGATGTTGCTGCAGCAGGTTACTTTCGAAGCTGACGGTAATATCCGCGCCAAGTATGTAGACATTGCCAACGGCGCTACTGCCCCGGTTGAATCTCCCGTGAATCTTGCTCAGTATGTGGTTAAGGACAACAATACTATTCTCGTGTTCCTTAACATTCAGAACATGATCTATGTTACTGAGCAGAATGCTCGCGCTGCCGGCGACTCTTCAATTGACATGTCGGCTATTATGCAGCTTCTTTCTGATTACTTGCCTTATCTTCGGAATGGTATTCCATTGGAATACTCTATGCTGAACTCTGAGACAATGTCGGTTTATCTGAACACTCAATTTTTGAAGCCGATCGTTCTTGCCGGAGCTGCGATTCTTGAAAGTCCCGAAATTCAGGAAATGATTAAGAATGCGATAGAAAACAGCGAGGATATGGCTGACTATGCCGGAATGCTGTCGATGTTGCTTCCTCAGGCTCCTGAAGTATTGGGCAGCACAAAAACTATCGAAATTGGAATCAACCTCACCAAGCAGAACTAAACTGCTGCCGCTTTGCGGTTTGTGAGCACTGCGTATAATAAAGCATGGATGCCTCCTAATTGGCTCCATGCTTTTTTTGATGAAAAAAGCATGGAAATATTTTGGCAATTAAAAAATAATACCTACCTTTGCAGTGTCAAAAAGATGGCGATTTAGTGTAGTGGCCTAGCACGCCACCCTCTCACGGTGGAGACCCGGGTTCGATTCCCGGATTCGCTACACAGCAAGGGATTCTCAAATGAGAGTCCCTTTTTCTTTTGTAAATCCGCCGCCCCAATGAGGGATCAATGCAAGTAATTTAGGGTCGTTAAGGACTTTAAGGAGTTTAAGTAAGTCAAGGCGCTTTTGCTCTCAGATGGTAGTAGGGACATTGCGTGCGATGTCCCCTGAGATGGCTCGGGGCATGGAGGCTGGGGCGTGGTGTGGCTGTCGAGTTGGGATAGCTCGGAGAGCTATAATGTGTGAAACCCTATGCTGATGTATGCATCAGCATAGGGTTACGGATGTCACGTGGTTGACAACATCGGAGATGTTGAATAATCGGTTGGAATAAGACCGAAGCCTGAAAGGCTTCCCCTATGGATAGCCGGGTAGAGTGAGCGAA
>JAAVEM010000043.1 GCA_014801235.1 Bacteroides sp.
AATATCTTCTAAAAAAAGATTTATCTGTGTTTTGAGAATGGACGTGCAAACACCTTCAGGGTGTGGGCGGCGTTCCTGACAATAAAAAATTTTTGAGTGGTATCAGTGGTTGTCAGGTAATATCAGCACAGATTGTTGAACTATCACCTAATTTTGGATAGAATATCATCTGGAGACTGGTGCATTTGGCTGAAGGCAACTATCTTTTTCCCGAGGTCTTTGATAGATCCTCCGATAAAATAGACAGTATCGTAAATTATCAGGTATCTGTCATGGACGTTAGCGCAATGCCGGAGGTTGATTTCAGGATATTGGGCATTGTGTCTTCTAATATCAAGATTGATTTGTGAATTACGAGGATTTGTGAATACTGTAGCCGAAACTCCATCCTTACGTTTATCAAGTGTTTTCAGAACTCTATCGTCAACATAATTGTCTATGAGGATAATACGAGTATCAGCCTTTCGGACTAAGTCTGAAATCAAAGTATAAGCATCAAATATCTGACCTTCATAGAAGAAGCCCTCGATTGGTTCTGCCTCTTTGTCATCAAGACGAGATAGTATTTCCTCAAACTTCCTATCGTGTTCAGAAAGGTGGCGATTAACAAGTAAATAATTATGTTCTACGGTTTCAAGTCTCTGGAATATGTGGGCATTACTTATCAGAAAACTACGCATCGCTGTAAAAGCTCGCATGATTCGAATGTTCACTTCGATTGCGGTTTTAGAGCGAAGAACACTACTTAACATCGCGACACCATTTTCTGTAAACGCATAAGGAAGATACTTAATATTGTGTCCCTGCTTCAAGGTCGCAAATTGCGACCTTGAATTTGATATCTCTTTTTGTGATTTCAAGTTTTCTGAGTCAACATTCAAGATCACATTTTGTGACCTTGAACTTGAGGTCGCAATTTGCGACCTCAAATCGTCTGCCTCTTCTTTGGTGAGTTGAAACATAAAGTCTGCTGGAAATCGTTCGATATTGCGTTTTACCTGTTCATTTAATCGCTTTGTTTCAACTCCGTAAAGACGCGCCAAATCGCTGTCGAGCATCGTCTGCTGACCTCGAATAATATGAATTAGGTTTTCAATAGACATTAGACCGGAATCATTGCCTCCGGATAATGAAGATGAAGGTATGCCGTTGATTTCTTCCATCTGATTCTGATATTAAGATGCAAAATTAACAAATTTTTCTCATAATCTTACTATAACGCACAGGGAATCAGTCGAAACGGCTCATTGCATTAACTTTGATGCTATCGGCAATGTCGATATATGGTTTCATTGCCTTGCAATCACTATGCCCCGTCCATTTCATTACGACGTTTGGCGGTATGCCCAATGAAAGAGCCTTACATATAAAGGTTTTTCGTCCTGTATGAGTGCAAAGGAGTTCATACTTAGTTTTTTCTCCAATTCTTCGACTTTGCCGGCAACCCCTGAAGTGTCGGCGCCGACTCGTATGGCCGCTTCGCGAGTTGTGTTTGTTGACATAGTGTGAGCAATTCAGCCTATACGAAATTAAATTGCTCCGGCACAATAAAAAAGACAGCCTACAGGCTGTCTTTTTTATTGTCATGTTTTCTAATTTGGTTAAGAAATAAATTTTCCGGTATATTTGTCAAATGTCAAAAACTTAGGATCGTTGGCAATGCGATGCAAAAATTCTTTGCTCCGTCCGGTAAAAGTATAATACAGGAAAAATATTAATACTATTATTGGAGACAATATAGTGCAAACCACAGTTAGAAGCACCGGAGCTAATATTATGAATATAACCAAAAAGATTACTATCGCCGGTAAATCGTAAGAAGTGTAATATAATGCCGGTATCATTGCGTCAAGTTTTTAGGTTCATTACAAATATAATGATAAATTGTGGGATTTGCAACAGCGGATGTGTGAAAAAGACAGACCGCACACTGCTGCGAAGCTGTCCTACAAAGGATCGCACATGGGACTGCTTGAGGAATATGTGGCACGTCATTATTAGCCGCATACTTCTTTTTTTGCGATTAGTTAATTTTTCTCCCCTTTTTACCTGAATTAAAAATGAAAAGCGTTAGGATTATTCCCAGAAAAGCGCTAACTTTGCACCGCTTTTTAAGCATCCCGTGTGATGGGAAATTAAGAGCATTGATTTAATCACTTAATTTTGAGTAACACAATTTAAAAATTTTCAACTGATGAAAACCTATCAATTGACAGCCGAGCCCCGTACTAACCTCGGCAAAAAGGCAGCTAAAGCCCTCCGTGAAGAAAATTTGATTCCCGTAGTCCTCAATGGCGGCGAACCTATTGAACTTCCTTTCACCGGAACTCTCAAGCCCGGAGAAAAGCTTGTTGAAATCGCCAACAACCGCGGTCTTATCACTACCGACCTCGTTGTTAAGGCTGAGGATGTACGCAAACTTCTTTATACTCCCGACATCTTCGCCATCGAACTTACTGTAAACGGCGAAAAGAAGAACGCAGTGCTTCGTGAAATCCAGTTCCACCCGGTTAAGGACACCGTTCTTCACATCGACCTTCTCGAAGTAAATGACAAGAAGCCCGTTGTTATGGAAGTTCCCGTTCAGCTCGAAGGTCACGCTGAGGGTGTTAAAGCCGGTGGTAAGCTTTCTCTTTCTATGAAGAAAATCAAAGTTAAAGCTCTTTACACTGCTATCCCCGAACGTGTTGTTATCAACATTGACCATCTCGGTCTCGGTAAAACTCTTCAGATTGGCGAACTCCACTTCGACGGTCTTGAACTGATGAATGCTAAGAACGCTGTTGTTTGCGCCGTTCAGTTGACTCGCGCCGCTCGTGGTGCAGCTGCTAAGGCTTAATTAACTGACAGCCGATGAAATACTTGATTGTCGGTTTGGGCAATATCGGTTCAGAATACGATGGAACCCGCCACAACATAGGATTTAGAGTATTGGATGCTTTTGCTGAAGCATCCAATACTTCTTTTATGACGGATCGCTACGGCGACATAGCCCACATGCGTCTAAAGAACAAGCAATTGACGTTGCTCAAGCCATCGACTTACATGAATCTAAGCGGCAACGCCGTGAGATATTGGGCGCAGAAAGAGAATATTCCTGTCGACCACATTCTTGTTATTGTCGATGACATCGCTCTTCCATTTGGCGCGATAAGGCTGAAACCGTCGGGAAGCGACGCCGGTCATAACGGATTGAAGAATATAGCCCAGATGCTTGGCACCCAGGCATATCCGAGATTACGCTTCGGAATCGGCAACGACTATCCACGAGGCGGACAGATTGAATATGTGCTTGGACACTTCACCCTTGACCAGCGGCAACAGCTCCCGGCGAGAGTCGACGTAGCTTGCGAAGCCATCAAAGCGTTTTGCCTTTCGGGGATGGAGTTTGCCATGTGTAATTTCAACAACAAATAATCAGCGTCATGGCTAAGAGTGAAGTTAGAATTGACAAATGGCTGTGGGCGGTGAGAATTTTCAAGACCAGAACCATCGCTACAGAAGCGTGCAAGAAAGGACGCGTGATGATTGGCGACACTCCGGTCAAGCCCTCAAGAACTATAAAAGTCGATGACATAATCAAGGTAAGAAAACCGCCCGTCACCTACTCTTTCCGAGTAAAGGCTCTGACCGAAAACAGACTGGGAGCCAAACTGGTGCCTGATTATATGGAAAACATAACACCTAAATCAGAGCTTGACTTGCTTGAAATTGTAAAGATTTCAGGCTTTGTTGACCGAAGAAAAGGACTTGGACGACCCACCAAACGCGAAGGAAGAGAATTGAGTCGCTTTAAAGAAGATTCCTTCGACGACGGATGGGACTTTGACTTTGATTTCGATGATGACGACAACCAATATGAAGAAGACCGCTGACGCTTTTAGCATCAACGGTCTTCTCTTTTTCTATATAATGATCAATTAAAAAAGCTTCTCGGGATAAGTTCCGTCGGCATGAAGTTCGGCAAATTTATCCACCACACCTTGACGGTCGGCGGCGTAAGTCACGCCAAACCATTTCGAGTCAGTATCGAGCACTTTGACAGTAGCCTCGCCTGAATTGATCAGAGTGTCAATCACAAGCGGAATGAAAAATTCAGCTTTGGGGGTGTTCAGATCCTTGTCGAGGAACTTGACAAATTCACGCTCGCTGTAGTCAAAATAATCGGGAGTGAATCCCCACAGATTCATCGACACGGGAGTCTTCGGGTCAAGATACTGAATCTCACCGTTTTCATCGGTGAAAAATATCTTATGGTCGTCATCATATGCGATAGCGGTGCGTTCCACCACCGACGTGAGATAACCGTCCTTAGTCGAGCAAACGCCGCGAGCCACCGAGCCGTTTTCAGTCATCGTGTTTCCGACACGGAAGCCTACCATGCAGTAATCACCCTTCTTGTCGCGGGGACGCATCAACTCCTCTGCCATCACTCTGAACGCGTCTCTGCCATAGAAATCATCGGCATTGATCACCGCGAAAGGTTCGTTGATGACACTCTTGCCCATCAGCACTGCGTGATTGGTGCCCCAGGGTTTTGTGCGATCCTCAGGACACTTATACCCTTCAGGAAGAGCGTCAGTAGCCTGGAAAACAACCTCGACAGGCACATGTCCCTCATATTTTGACACAATTTTCTCACGGAATTCCTGCTCAAAATCCTTGCGGATCACGAACACAATCTTGCCAAATCCTGACTTTATAGCGTCATAGATTGAATAGTCCATGATGGTTTCACCATTAGGACCGAGTGAATCAAGCTGCTTAAGACCTCCATATCGGCTGCCCATGCCGGCAGCAAGCACAAATAATGTGGGTTTCATTTTCTATTTATTTCGTTTTAAAACGGAAGACAATTGTTTGTTCATACACTTCGCCGGGTCCAAGAAGCTGACACGGGAAGTTTTTATGATTGGGGGCATCGGGAAATCCCTGACATTCGATTGCCACGCCATCATAGTCCTGGTAATCCTTTCCCGACTTGCTTTTGGGGCAACCCGCAAGCCAGTTTCCGGTATAAATCTGTACGCCGGGCTGAGTGGTGAGCACCTCAAGAACACGTCCGCTCTCATCCGAGCTGAGTTCGGCAGCAAGATTAAGCTCATGCTTGTGCCAGCGATCAAGCACCCAACAGTGATCATAACCCTTGCCTATTTTAAGAGGCTCGAAATCGGCATTGATATCCTGTCCAATCTTTTTACCGGCTACAAAGTCCATCGGCGTGTCTTTCACATCGGAAAGCTCGCCCGTAGGAATCTGAGTCTTGTCGGTGGGCAGAAATTTCGATGCATTCAACTTCAACGTATGGTCAAGGATATTGCCGTTTCCTTCTCCGTTGAGATTGAAATAAGCGTGATTGGTGAGATTTACCACCGTTTTTGCGTCACATTCCGCCGCATAATCAATGGTGAGCTCGTTATTGTCGTTCCATGAATAGACAACAGTGGCATCAAGATTTCCCGGATACCCCTCTTCACCGTCGGCTGAATGATATGTGAACTTAACATGGCTGCCCTTTGCCTCCGATTTCCATATTCGGTTCATGAATCCGGTAGGACCTCCATGCAGCGCGTTGGGTCCGTTATTAGTGGCGAGAGTATACTCCTTCCCCCCTATTTTGAAATGACCCAGCGCAATGCGGTTGGCATATCGCCCCGGAGTCTTGCCGGCGCAAGGACCGTCATTGATATAATCGGCGGCATTCGCATATCCCAGCGCCACGTCGTCAAGCTTGTCATCTTTATCGGGAACAACTACGCTCACGATTCCGGCACCGAGACTCGACAAAGTAACCGAAGCGCCACTTTTATTAGTTAATGTATAAAGAGTGATTTCGCCCATAGGCGATTTCACTCTCTTTGTTTCAATATTCATAGTCAATGATATTAATCTATTTTTCTTGCTCCGTCAGAGATGACAACGTCATAAACCTGAGGTTCGTGTCCGTACTTCTCCGCAAATTTCTGCTTAGCTGTCGCGATAAACTTGTCATAGAGCTCGTCCTTAACAAGATTGATGGTGCAGCCACCAAATCCGCCACCCATAATGCGAGAACCTGTAACTCCACACTCTTTTGCGATGTCATTGAGATAATCAAGCTCAACGCAGCTCACCTCATATAGCTTCGACATTCCCTCATGGGTCTTATACATGCGGTCGCCAACAGTTTCGTAATCGCCTTTCTGCAATGCGTCACACACATCCAGCACCCGTTGCTTCTCCTCGATGACATACTTGGCACGGTTATAATCCTCTTCGCTGATCTGATCCTTCACCTTCTCAAGGTCATCCATCGAAGCGTCGCGCAAAGTCTCCACTCCAATCACTGACGCTACATGCTCACATGATGCACGACGCTTATTATAAGGAGAGTCAACCAGCTCATGCTTAACCTTTGAGTCAAGAAGCACCAATCGGTAACCCTCAGGATTGAACGGATAGTATTCATGTTCCAGCGAGCGGCAGTCAAGTCGCATAAGATTACCCGCCTTGCCAAACACCGATGCGAACTGATCCATGATTCCGCAGTTCACGCCACAGTAGTTATGCTCGGTTGACTGACCGATAAGAGCCAACTCAAACTTATCAATTTTATTATCGTTAAACAGGTCATTAAGAGCGAATGCGAAACAGCTCTCCAATGCAGCCGACGATGATAGACCAGCGCCGAGAGGCACATTTCCGGCAAACACTGCATCAAAACCTTTGACAACTCCGCCGCGCTTGATAATCTCGCGGCACACGCCGAAGATATAGCGCGCCCACTGCTGGGCGGGAGCGTCTTCCTCATTCAAACCAAACTCGGCATACTCGTCAATATCCACTGAATATACCTTCACCTTATCGCTGCCGTTAGGCTTAAGTTCGGCAAGAATCACCTTGTCTATCGCGCCCGGGAAAACAAATCCGCCGTTATAGTCGGTATGTTCCCCAATGAGGTTAATGCGTCCTGCTGAAGCATACATCTGACCGGCATCTCCAAAACGGCTGGCAAATTGCTCCCTGATTGTTTCTTTCATGTCCATATCCGGAAAATATTTTATAAAGTTAAGATCTAAATTTCTTTACCGCAAATATAACATTAAAATCCATAATCAGCTATCTTTTTCAATCCAAAATGCCCAACAATCGTACCAATCGCTATTATAATTCATCCGTTTCACAAAGAATATCATCCCATAAAGCATCAACCGGGCGGAAACGTCTGATTTTGCACATATCCTATTGCCGATTTAATTAATATATCTGCAGACAGAAATAAAATCACTGCACTTAATAAATTAAACATGAACCGTCCATATATAATATGCCACATGATGCAGTCGCTTGACGGAAGAGTGAACTGCGCCATGATTGCTCCCGGAATTGACGGACGTTCAGGAGAGCCAGCACTATTTGACGGAATCGAAGACAATCCCCAGTACCTCCCCTCTCAACTCATATTCCAAGAGGTCTCTACATTTCCCAACGGGGTCATTTGGGCACGTTATCTCACAAAACACGCCTAAAAACCGATTGTCGCCCCGCGCATCGGATATGCACCAATCTGCGATGCCCCAAGTAAAGGCGTGGGTGCCTTTACTTGGGGCTCAACGCCCAACGTCTATGCTAAAATCCTTTATAGGTGCCAATGAGAAATAGCTAACGTTTATATATATTTTTCCCAGTTTCCCTGTGCGATTTTCTCTACTGATTTTTCATATCTGCTTCGCACCAGCATAAAATAAGCATAGTTATACAGCATAAAATCTTCAAAATCTTGCATAAAGTACACTTTTGCAAGATTGGAGTCAGCAGCCACCAATTCGCTTTTTCCTTTATTGTATGACAAACTTAATTCCAAATAATGCGCTACTTCATAATTGCCAAATTTGTGAGTAGCACAATAATCATAGATTAATTGCTCCAATGTTGTATTCCTTATTTGATCGGTCAATTCAATCGTAGGATTAAAATTGGAACGAATTTGTATGCTTGTAACACCATCCTCTTCCATTTGACAAAACTCAGCGCCGTCTATATCAACCGACACGGTATCCGCCAAAACAATCGTATCATTACGATTGACTTTATCTCCATTATCTCGCGCACATGAATACGCAAAAATAGCCGCCAAGAAAAGCACGTATTTCAAAACCTGTTTCATATAGCAACGATTTAATTTTTTAATAAAGTGCACAAAAACAGTTCTGAAGATATTTCCATTGGAAGAAATTGTTGATCCATCCGATGCAGGTCACGCCCGCCCACAATAACTCGAAAAGATGAGCGCTCGATACCTTTAGATTCTATCGGAAGCGCGTAACAGTCAGATTTTGCTACGTTTGTCATATATGTTTCCTTCGCCTCCGGGCCCACTCATTGGCATTTAAGTATAAAAAAAAGCGTGAGAGCCATACTTGTCACTCGCTCCTACGTATAGAGGCCTTCGCTGCCCATCTCGATTGGAACGAGCAACGGATATAGAGACCTCACGCAAATATGTAGATGACCCGACACAATGCATCACGCATTGCATGGGAGAATATACATATCCACACATGTCGCCTACCGTTGTCTCATTCTTGACCGAGATTGAAATTTGCGAAGTTCCTATACGTCAAGAAAGAGCGTCGAGTAACGCTTCTATATGTCTGCCAAAAATAGGATGAAGTTGACATCCATTCTATATTCGGCATTGTAAAGTTAATAAAATTTTTTCAGAGCCAAAAATTTATTAACTTTTTGTTTTTCCTCACATCTCTTTTTCCAAATTCCCAACCATTGAATCACTTGCCTTAGACGGATTGCCATACTTCGTTAAAAACAAATCAAAGTGATCTTCGCCCCATTTCAGCATGGCGTCTATTATGGGAAGTAGAGATTTTCCCAAATCAGTAATTGTATACTCTGAACGTGGCGGAAGCTCGGGATAAATGGTTTTAACGACTAAACCGTCTTCAACCATCTGTTTCAACTGAATGTCAAGCACCCGGGGAGCAGCCTCGGGCAAACGCTTGTGTATTTCACTCGGCCTCATACCGTCGCACGACCGAAGTTCGTCAAGTATGCATGATTTCCATTTCGATTCTATCAGGCTCATTGTAAGCCTCAGAGGGCAATCAAGATCTACCGGTATCTTCTTTTCGTATGCCATATTATAAGTTGTTTAATTGCAAAGTTAATCAATATTACCGCAAAACGGCATACCGAAAAATTTTTCGGTATATGAATAATTTTTCGGTACTTGACTTGAATGAGATATGGTTGTAATTTTGCACATCAAGAAACAACTTAAATATCACAAAAATATGAGAGACAAAATTCAGGAATATGAAGCTGTTGCCAAAGCCGCAGAGCTGTTCGTAAAAAGTGTTGCCGAGGGTAACAGTGAACACGCAAAGAAACTTTTCACCGACGATGCCGTGCTATTCGGAATCCTTAACGGAGAGATGGAACACGGCTCAATCCAACAATTTTACACTAATGTCGACACCGTTGGAGCCGATTCCAACTTCAAAGCGCGCATTGATGTTCTTGCTGTCGAGGAGACAGTGGCTGTGGTCCGTGTGCTTGAAGAGGGCTGGAATGCCAGTATCGACTTTACTGATTTCCTGCTTCTTTTGAAGATAAATGGAGAATGGAAATGTGTGGCTAAAGCTTATAATCAGAACTCAGACACCATCAGAAAATGAAAATAACAGTAGTCACAGGGAGTCCCCGCAAAAAGGGCAACACATTTGCCATGGTTGACGCTTTTATAAAAGCTGCCGAAGCAAAGGGACATGAAGTTGTTCGTTTCGATGCGGCAATGATGAATATCGGAGGATGCCATGCCTGCATGACTTGCTTCAAAACAGGCAAGGCTTGTTCGTTTGACGATGATTTCAACATAATCGCCCCTCACATTCTTGATGCCGACGCAATCGTCTACGCAATGCCGGTCTACTGGTATTCCATCCCGGAGCAAATCAAAGGCGTAATTGACCGAGTATTCTCATTCTGCGTTGCAGAAAAGCCTGTCTCAGGAAAGAAAATGGGATTGATATGCTGCTGTGAGGAACATGATCTCTCAGTAATGGACGGAGTAAAAATTCCGATGGAACGCACCGCCGCGCTTCTGAAATGGGACATCATCGGCGAAGTGCTTGTGCCCGGAGTTTTCGTTGAGGGCGATATTGACAAGACTGACGGATGCGCTCAGGCTGCCGCTTTAGCCGAAAAATTCTAAAGACAATGACTTTTCAATTGCAGTGGCACCTGAGATGATCCAATCAAAATCAACTCCGCAGAATATTATCAGATATGCCCCGCCTGCAAAAGCGGGGCATATCTGATAATATTATTGACATTCCAAGTGAACTATCACTCAGGAATCTTCTCGACAATCTTATATGCCGCAATACTGCCGTAATTAGCTGCTTTACGGGCATATTCGGCTGCTTTTGCGGCATTTGCCTTAACGCCGTTACCGCCGTTGCGATATATTTCAGCCATTCGTTCATATACAAGAGCCATTGCATTCTTTGGCAACTTTTCATTGGCTATAAGCGGTTCGTAGCACTCGCTGACAAAGTCATTTTTACGGTTGAGGAACTCGTCATTGTAACTCATGCTTCCCAAATAGAACAGAGACCATGGATCTCCCTTTTCTGCCGCTACCACACGATATGGGAGACCAACCGCATAGCCCTCCTTATAGATTGGCTCCTCGGTCAGCTTATGTCCGTAATTATCGTTCCAGGCGTTGCCAAGAGTCAAAGCATTCCTAACAAAAGCAGTGTTCTTATCGTCGCCGAAGCGTTCTCCTCGCAATGGCAGCATAAGGTTAGACCGTGATAAATCGTCGCCTAACTCACCGGCTATATATGTCCAGAAGAATGCATCAGGCATATTTACTTTACCATACCACTGCTTCTTCAGCGAAGAGCCGTATTTCGCAGCGCCCGACGCATCACCGAGCATAGCGGCGCGACTAAAGTATTCAAGCGCTTTGGCACGATCTTTTTTCACTCCTTTGCCCCCATCATACATTTCGCCCATTACGGTGATAGCATGCGGGATATTGTTGGGAGCCGCAACCTTGAAGTATTTCCAAGCCTTGTCATAATCTTTTTTACGGTTATAATATATACCAAGGTAATCTGAGGCGCTTTTATCTCCCGCGCTTGCGGCGTTTTCCAACAAACTTACTCCTTCGCTTTCCTTATTCGGGAACATATATGCCGTCTTGTAGTAAGTGTAAAGGAATCCAAGTTCACTCTTAGCGCGAGCGTTCTTGTCAGAAACCAATTGAAGACACCGTTCGGCAAGCTGGGGACTCCACGCCTTATGATAAAGAGCCTTCTCGACCACATCGTCGGCTGAGAGTTTCCCTTGAGAATAAGCTTTGCGCACTGATTCATAGAGCGCGTCGGCTTTCTGAAGAGCGGCAGATGAAACAGTGACATGGACCTCTTCAGGAGAAATATATCTTCTTTGTGTCGATTTTTGATCACGGGTAGCGGCTTGTATTGATATCGCAAGAGTCAATATAGGAACCAGTAAAATAAACTTTTTCATCTTAGGGTGCGTAATATGTTAAAAAATATGTGAATTATAATTAAGAAACAATCGCAACTGAGAAAAAGTTTCAACAATCAAGATGGTTGAACGGAATATATCTTGATTTAGCCCCTATATACGACAAAATCCCGCCGATAAGCGGGATTTTGTTATCATTCAATAAAGTCCTATTTTTCTACTTTTGAGAATTGATCCTTGCCTACTCCACATAGAGGGCAAACGAAATCATCGGGAAGATCTTCAAATGCCGTACCGGGCGCAATGCCGTTCTCAGGATCGCCGACTTCAGGATCATATACCCAGTCACACACGTCGCATATATATTTATCCATAACTGTATGAGATATTTAGTTATTAATCAGAGTTGCTATATCATTTTCTACGGTTGAAATAGTGCCGATGCCGAATTTTTCCTTAAGCACTTTCAGAATATCGGGTGTGAAGAACGCCGGAAGTGTGGGACCCGTGTGGATATTCTGAACGCCAAGATAGAGAAGCGCGAGCAGCACGATGACGGCTTTCTGCTCATACCATGCGATATTGAACACAATAGGCAGGTCATTGATGCTCTCAACCTTAAATGCGTCTTTAAGCGCCAACGCAATTCTCACAAGCGAATAGGAGTCGTTGCACTGTCCGGCATCGAGCACACGAGGCACACCTTCAATGTCGCCGAGCGGCAGCTTGTTATAACGATACTTAGCGCATCCGGCAGTGAGAATCACGCAATCCTCAGGAAGAGCCTTGGCGAAGTCAGTGTAATAGCTTCTCGACGCCATGCGTCCGTCACAGCCTGCCATGACTACGAATTTACGTATTTTGCCACGCTGAATAAGGTCGACCACTTTCGGAGCAAGCTCAATGACCTGATGATGAGCGAAACCGCCAACGATTTCACCATGCTCAATTTCAGTAGGAGCGGGACAGGTCTTTGCCTTTTCAATCACAGCTGAAAAGTCGTGATGACCTTCGGCATCAGCCTCGATATGAGTTGTTCCGGGCATATTGACAACGCCGAGAGTATAGACTCGGTCCATATAGGTGGTCTTCGGACGTGGCGGCACAATGCAGTTTGAAGTAAATACGAAGCAACCGTTGAAAGTTTCAAACTCGTCAATCTGCTTCCACCATGCATTGCCGTAATTTCCAGCAAAATGAGGATATTTCTTAAAGAATGGATAATACTGTCCCGGGAGCATTTCAGAGTGAGTGTACACGTCAACTCCGGTTCCGGCAGTCTGTTCAAGCAGCTCTTCAAGATCATGCAAATCATGACCCGAAATAAGGATACCCGGATTCTTACGCACGTCTATATCCACTTTGGTTATTTCGGGATTGCCGTATGTTCCGGTGTTTGCTGAATCAAGGAGAGCCATCGCTTTCACTCCACCCTCGCCCATATAAAGAACGGTCTTCAGCAGCTCGTCAATCGTAATGTCCTGTCGGCTAACATCAGCGAGAACCTTTTCGATGTAGGCGTAAACATCTTCATCCTCATATTTGAGGTTGGCGGCATGGCGAGCGTAAGCAGCCGCGCCCTTAGCTCCGTATATGGCAAGCTGCCTTAGTCCGCGCTTGTCAGCATCAGGTTCAGCGAGAACGCCGGTGACTGATTCAAGTTTTTCGAAATCCTCAGGTTCCGCCTCAAGGGTCACCTCAGGAGCATCAGGAATAGCGATACCGAGTTCCTTACACTTTGCTATCAACTCGCGCTTCATCTGGAATGCGCGGCGAATATATCCGTCAAGCGACGGGTTGTCGAAATTCGCATTGGTGATTGTTGTAAACAGAGCGTCCACAACCTGATGACTTGCATCACGGCGGGCTTCGCCATGAGCTCTAAGGAGATTATTTAGAATCGCCACGCCTCGGGTTGCGTAAAGGAGCAAATCCATTCTTCCCGATGTCTCAGGAAGTTTGCCACATACACCTCTAAGTGTACAGCCGCTACCTTTCGCGGTTTCCTGACACTGATAACAGAACATTGCCGATTGAGTATCCATACTTCTGTACTTTTTATGTTAGGGTTTAACTTTTACAAGCATCATCTTTGAATCAGCCTTTGCCACTACGCTATGAGGCACATCGGCTCCCATGAGAAGGAATTCGCCTGACTTAATGGTGTTCACCTTGTTGAGCATTGTAAATTCAATTTCCCCTTCAAGGACAGTTACCATCACTTCGGCAGGGGCAGTGTGAGTGTCAAGTTTTTGTCCGGCTTTGAACGCTACGAGGACAACTCCCCCATTTTCGTTATTAAAAACATGTTTGAAATGTACCTTGTCATTCCCTGCTTCAATCTGGTCGGCGATACCATGTACCTCTCCGAACTTATAATCAGTGTTTAACATAGCTATTATTTTTAGTCGTGATGACAATATCGTCATCATTATTCAAACGAATTCAGATATTTTTTTGTTCACGGAGGCAGGCTAACGTTCACGATGGCTCCCGGAAGAATACTTTCTGACTATTCGCCGGTTTCGCATTGTCACGATAAATGCTCCGGCAAATATAATGAGAAATAATGCTCCGGCTATTATCCCCAATATCAAGGGTATTGTAGGGTTTATCGAATTCATGACTCAATATTTTTAAGTATTATTGGCCGTGCGGTTGCCTGAAGGCGCGGTGCAATTCTGCCATCCATATATTTTTGCCAACCAGCCGTGAGGATAATGAGAATGAAATATATCCACGAAGGATTGTAAAGGTATAGAAAACTCAACACCGTATTGACCGCCACGTTAAGAACTATCCATCTCCACAGTCCCGCTCTCCTGAAATCAAGTTCCGACATGGTCGCCGCTGCCGCTTCCTTAACAGTTCCCAGCACGCTTTCACACAAGTAAGCCCCATAAGCCACCAGTGTCGAAAACAAGAGCGCCTGTTCATGAGTGAATGAGTCAGACAAATGGAAAAATGCAGCAAAACTCAACGCCGCAATCCACAACAACGCATGAACTGCCGCCATGACATAACCACAAATTATCTTGTTTTGCCTTATAGCCCTTTCGATATCCTTCACTGTAATTTCGTTCATGCCATATTAACACCCAACCAGCCCATTGCGTTCATCCCACGAAACTATCACCCCATCTATCCCTCATCATCCACTTGAAGAAGTTTACAACAAGGCATGTCAAGAAACATGCACTCACAATGAGACATCGCAATATTATAATCACTTTTTTTCTCGCCTTTCTCGCTCCTCTCTAATAATATCCGCAGGCTCATAACCAAGAGCACAGCGGACTACGTCAAAATATTTACTCAGCGTGTTAAGTAGTTTTTGGTTCTCCTCTGGATCTGTCTTTTCAAGAGCAAGAGATAGGATATCCTCATTTTTGTATGGTGCAAATACTTTACCCAACGTATCTTGAAAATGTGCCTTTAAATACGCTTTACCGTCCACTTCTGGACGAGCTTGCATAACATAGAAGTCAAAGTTGTCATTAAGGATTTTTTGAATAGACTTTCTAAAGTTCTTTCTGACCGCAACTTTATATGCCTCTTTTGCTCCTGAATTATTCCGGGCATATAAAACAAGGATATATAAAAAATTCACATCATAATGTGACAGCAACAAAGTGTCACGATCGTATAATCTATTCTTGAAGTGGCGGCTGATTGGCGGCCGAGTAGCATGCTCTACAGTTCGGTCCTTATACGAAAGTGTATCAGGATCAATATTTGCAGATATAAAGAAATTTGGGATTATATTATAACCCTCTGTTAATTCATCTCTCAATTTGATGCATCTATACTTGTCCTTCTCATTATATTTTCTCTCTGAATCAAGAAACAGGTTCAGATTCCACTGTATGACATTTCTTGCATAAGTATACTGCTTATAGACCGATCCCTTACCAGGATCACTCCCTATCTTATAATACTTGGAATCTCCAATATAATATACATCATTGTTCTCCAGCCGATTGCTAACAAGACCTTGATAGGAATAGAAGTGGTCAACCAATTTCCCATCTTCCTGTTCTTTCAGTCCTTTTGGAACATCGTTATCACCAATTAGTTCCTCAATCATAGCCTCAAACACTACGTGGAAGCTCTTTACAAGAAGATATTCACTCTGATCAACAGACATTTTGATTTGGTATGCCTTATCAAAGAAAGCATAGCACAAATCCCATAATCTCACCGCAATGTCAGAATAGTATTTGTATTTTATCTGACGAAGTCTTCTCTTTCCAAAACCATTAATATATCTTTCAAACTGATTAGGAGAAATGAGCTTGAATCCAAACGGAATTTCAGATTTGAACCCAAATCGATCTGCAACATAATTTAGAATTGAAAAGAATATAATTATAAGTTCTTCATCAAAATTAATCTGATGCTTCTTGTTGACGGGATTGATATATATAGGCTCTTCACCTTGAACCACAGCCGAGGAGCCTGATATGGTTTTGCTCCAGTTGATTTTATTGAAACTAGAATGTATGTTTTTGAGAATAAAGGTAAAGAATGAACGGTTTTCTTTGTTGAACCGTATCAGAGCCAGAATTACATCAAGCAGTGTATTGTTCTTTTTCTTTGACCCGCTGCCATCACTTTCAATCTGCTTGCGGAAAACTATCTTATTCTTATAATTAGCTTCGTTAAATACTACGATTGCACGATGAATCCAGACAGCAAACTCATATAAGAATTTCTTTTCATGCGTCTCCACCATCGCTTCATCGAGATTAATTAACTTCTCCGGCCTGTATTTTCCGAATACATAACCTTGATCATTATCATCTCTTTTTTGGGGTTCGTCAAGCAAAACCTTTGGGAGCACAAAAACACAATCTTTGATTTTTGGATTGTAATAATACCCAACATAGCTCACACTAATCTTGTTATCAACATCTTGTAGTGTAAACAACCCATTCAAGACATCAACAACATCTTTGGCATTGTACCGGTAATCCTCAATCAGCAGCTTCATTATCCGTGAAATCCTATTTCTCTAAGATAGTCTTCAGCGATATAATTGTCGCTTTGTATGTAAAGACCGGTGCTACGGTCATGAAACTTTTTACAAGTAGCGCTACGGTAGAAATCTTTGAGCGCTTGCAGAGGTGAAACACCAATCCGCTCAGCAATACGACATGCAATGACACCCATACGACTCCATCTTAATATATCAAGTATTTCTTTTCTGTAATTATCCATCAGTCCGACAATGTTACTGCTTCGTTGAATACTAAATTACGCTCAAGCATATTCTGGTTAAGAATACAGATCTGATTATTTGGTTTCAGATAGCGAAGTCTTTTGAGTGCACCCTCCTCTGAAATCAGTCCGTTGATAAAAAGGTTAACTGTGTCAATAACACGGTCGTTGGCTACACCTCCTTCAACATAATCATATTCTTCCCATACGGGTTCCCCTTTTCTACATGCTACAATGAAATTGAGCCAGTCTTTATCATAGTTTTCAAAAATCCTTACACGTGCTTCTTTGAACATATTCTCACGGTCAAGGAGGTAAACATTTAGTATCGCCGGAAGCTGCCTTTCCGACGCACGTCTGTTTGCCCACATAACAGCTTGGTCATACACATCCGTCAGATAAAAACCGGGACCAATGTCAAGATTCTTTCTGCCAATCTCACACAAAGGCTTAGAGATTGGCTCTGTTGCAGCATGATATACTTCTACTTTATCCATGTTTTAAGACATTATTAGTTTCCCACCGTTTGAGGGTTTCTATGATATTGTCGGTCAAATTGTCTCTATCCTCCGAGTGAAGCGCTTCATAATGTGAATAAATGTAGTTGTCAATAAGATCGACATTCTCCATTCTGTCAAGCATTTCGTCATATTGACAATCTAATCGTTCTGCCACACTCTCAATACAAGAGGCAACAAAACCCATTTTTATTTCTTCGTCAGAGAGTTGATTCCACGTTTCCATAATACTTAAAATTATGTTGGCATTTCTCAGTCAGCAGCTTCGCTCACTTAATCTGACGATAATATTTCTTTCGCAACAGATTGTGCTGCAATCAAATTATCAGCAATTGACTTGAACAGAGGATTGGAATCAGATAAAGTATCGAAATCTTCATTCTCAAATTCTACTGACATTATATTGGTCAAGCCCGTTCTCTTTGAACCTACCCTCAATCCCGTAGCCTCTGAAAACTTTAATTCTAAATCTTCTTTTTTCGTCTCATATATCGAATTGACCGTAGCATTTATACGAACCACCACACTGATTCTAACTTTACTTTTGGTACGTAGTTGCTGAACATTCAACCATACATTTGGTAAGCCAATTGTAAAATCCATCCATGAATCCTTTGAAGGAGTTCGGTCTATCTTAAATACACTCTTGAAAGCATCGTCTGTCTTGACATATTCAAAGAACGCAGTCCAAAGTTTCTTGTTCTTTTCTTGAGTTTTGCTATCAGTAAAAGTTTCCTCTACAATATCCTTATCTATAGAATCATCAATTACTTCTTCCAGCTTCAATCCCTCAACAAATTTGGCTAACATGTCAACTCCCTTTGTTGAAAAGAAATCTGTAAAACGATATGCAACCTTCTTTTTCTCATTATCTTCATAAACAAACGGCTCTCCAGTAAGATCGTAATCTTTGAAAACATCCGTCCATAGATAGAACAGCACTTTATTTACGAAAATTTTCGTAGAGATAATATCATTTTCCCACAAATCCTCCTTTGACTTCTTATCAGGTTTTGCAAAAAAGTAACCCATCTGCTTATCTTCTGATTGGGTCAGTTCATATATTTTCGGATTTATGCATTCCAAGAACTTACCCCAAGCATATCTTTTACCTCCAACTAAGAAAGTCCAGTCCTTTTTGTCATATTCTATAGGCATATATTCCCAATTCCAGCGACGTTTGAACGCGCTGTCTATGGGGAACAAAGACTGGTCAGAGGTATTCATCGTTGCCCAAATTCTCAGATTGGGTGGCAACAACAATTTGCTCCCATCAAGAATTGAAGCACCAATATGTTCTTCTGTACCACTATCTTTCTTGAGAACAAAGCTGCTGATTACATCTCGCTGTTCTTGTGAAAGACCAGCAAATCCATTCTCATCATCTTTTATGAACTGAGCGATGTCTTGGTCTGCACATATAGCATAAGAACTGCTCCCTTGATTGTTTCTGTCAAGCAATTGGAACAGGTCTCCAAAAATTTGAGCACAATTACCCCTGTTGATTTCCTCAATCACAAGAAAATATGGATTGTCCTCAGTTGGTGAATATCTTTTCCATGCTTCTACGTATGCTTTTAAGAATGCTTGTGGAACATATTTGTACACTATTTTACGCTCTGTCCCAGCATGACCGCCCTGGGGTTGAGCAATATGTACCTCCTTACCTACAAAAGCTGACATCGGAACACTTTCCATTGTCGGCTTATAAGCACCGACAAATCCTGCATAATCACTGTCTGGATGAAAAGTCGTTCTCACAGAATTAGTTTCATCAGCCACTCTATCAATTGTAAATGACTTCCCAGTACCGGGAGCTCCATAATATATCAGCTGCAATGGCTCTTCGCACATTGAAGGAGAATTAGCTCCTTGAACAACTAAAGCCTTATCTTGCGGACTTAATTGTTCTCCTAAAATCATTTTCGCTAATGTCATCAGTGTTGAAGAATAACCGTATTCAAATTTATCAATTATGGTTTTTCCCGACAAATCATTACGAGCTTCTTCTGCACTTTTTGTTGGATTTTTCTCATAGTATTCTACAAATTCATTCAGTAGCCTTTTTGAAATAGTCCTCTGTCCGGTTACCCCCTTACTATAATTCTTCACTAAGTAACAGAGCGAATCCGAATCGAGAATTTCAACTTGTCCATTAATAGATTTAAAGCCTTTATGTAAAGTATAACGCATATTCAAAATCAAAAAAATTCAC
>JAAVEM010000044.1 GCA_014801235.1 Bacteroides sp.
AGTTCAAGGACGAGCAACACAAGGCGTGAGACTAATCAACCTCGAAAAGCGCAATGACGAAATCGCATCAGTGTGCTGCGTCGATTCTGACCCCGAAGAAACCATCGATGAAGATGTGCTTTTGGAAGCAAGCGAACAAACCGAACTTCCTACCGACACTATCGCAATCGAAGAAGAGGACACCGAGATAATCGAGGATGACCTCAACGACGAGGACTCAGAAACCGAAGAAAACAATGAGATTTAATTAACCGGAATTTACTATTAACTTTCAATATATTATGAAAAAATTAGTCATCTTAGGTCTATGCCTCTTGACGGCAGCCGGCCTTTCTGCCCAGAAAAGCCTCGTAAAAGAGGTGGAAGGTAAAACCAAAGGCTACAACAACAATCTGACTCAGGCTCGAAAGGATCTCGCTCCCGCATTGAAAAATCCGGAAAGCAAGGACGACGCTCAGACATGGTTTGTTGCCGGAAACATTGAGTTTGGAGATTATGACGACATGTTCAAGAAAAAAGCTGTCGGAGAAAATCCCGATCCAGTAAAAATGGGTAAGGCTCTCATCGACGGATACAATTATTTCATGGTCGCATTCCCGCTTGACTCTGTTCCCGAAGTTGATAAGAAAACCGGAGAAAAGAAGCTTGACAAAGAAGGAAAAGTGAAAGTCAAGACTAAATATTCTAAAGACATGGCTAAGAAGCTGGCTGAAAACCACAATCAGTATCTTACCATCGGTCAAACCCTTTGGGATGTTCAGGACTATGCAGGCGCCTACGAAGTGTGGAACATCTACACTACAATGCCCTTCAATAAGTCTCTCGGAGAATTGGTTCCCCCCGCTCCCGACAACAACTCTCTCGGACAAATCTATTATTTCGAAGGTCTCGCAGCATGGCAGGCAGCAAAACTTGACACTGCGCTAACCTCTTTCGACAAAGCTGTGGAACTGGGTTATCAAGAGCCGGCTCTCTATGACTACGCAATCAGCGTTGCCGCTCAGAAAAATGATACCCCCCGAGTTATGGCTTACGCTTCAACCGCCAATGATCTCTATGGCGACTCTATCTCAAAATATCTCACTATCATCATCAATGAGAAGATCAATGAGAAAGAATATGAGTCAGCGCAGGCGCTCCTTGAAAAAGCAATAAAACTCAATCCTAACAATGCAGAATATTATGATCTGATGGGTATTCTGTATCAGAGCCAGGATAAACTTGACGAAGCGCGCAAATACATCCAAAAAGCAGTAGACCTTGCCCCCGAAATGCCTAAAGCCAACCTTGACCTCGGTCGTGTTATTTATGCTCAGGCAATTGCAATCGACGAAGCTTCAAGCTCACTCAGCCAGGCTGAATACAACAAGGTGCGTGACGAAAAAGTAGACCCGATGTTGAAAGAAGCAGCTCCTTATCTTGAAAAGGCGCTGAATGACGACGCAACCACCGACGACGCTCGCCGTCTTCTCCGTTCACTCTACTACAGCCTTAACGACGACGAAAACCTGAAACGCATCGAAGCGATGTAATCATTTCAGAATCCAATATTTTAATAACAGGCTCGGCAAATTTGCCGAGCCTGTTATTTTTTCAATACCTCACATCCAGTCAAAGAAGCTGGCTGAAAATTTTAAAAAATTCAATTTTCTGCGTATATTTACGCACGAATATGAGCAAAAAAGTATTTTACCGATATAATCCGGCCTCAGGGCACTATGACCGCGTGTATCCTTCAAAGAAGGAACAGGCATGGGAAATAGTGCAAAAATCGCTGCTCACTATCATAGGATGCTGCGCTTTAATATGGGTGATATACATCTTTGTCGACACCCCGCGCGAAAAGAAACTGCAACAGGAAAACAAAGAACTGCGAACACATCTCGACTTGCTCAACAAACGTCTTGACGCTTCTTTGGAAGTGATCGGCGACATATCGGCGCGTGACAATAACTTCTATCGGGTCATAATGGGAGCCGAACGAGCGTCGTCCTCCCGCAAGTTTGCAGGGCTCGACAATGAAAACCGATATAAGAAACTAAACTCTCTGACCGACGCTCCCCTCATCAAGACACTGACAAGAAAGATGGACCTACTTGAGCAGTCGCTCTACCATCAGATTCTTTCATTTGACGAACTACAACAACTCGCCCGCAAAAATAAGGACCGCCTTAATCATATTCCATCCATCCAGCCCATTTCCCGCGAAAGCATGAAGCAGATGGCATCGGGCTACGGCTACCGCCTCGACCCCATTTATGGCACAAGCCGATTCCATGCCGGTCTGGATTTCGCCGCCGACACAGGCACCAAAGTATATGCGACTGCCGATGGAGTGGTTAAAGAAGCCGGATGGGAAAGCGGTTACGGAAACTGCGTAGATATCGACCATGGCTATGGATATATGACACGTTATGCCCACCTGAACAAATTTTATGTGAAGCCCGGGCAGGAGATAAAACGAGGCGACTTCATTGCCGAAGTGGGTTCTACCGGTAAATCTACCGGCTCACATCTCCACTATGAAGTGAGATATAACGGAGAGCCTCAGAATCCCATAAATTACTATTTTATGGACATCACCCCTGAGGAATATGATGACTTGATTCGACAAGCTGAAAACGCAGGACACGTAATGGACTGATTACTGATATGAGAGACGCTGATCTGAAAAAATATTATCGCATCCGCGAAGTGGCTGAAATACTCGGCGTGCCGCTGTCAACACTTAGATATTGGGAACAGGAATTTCCATCTATCCGCCCGAAACGCGGAGCCAACGGCACCCGCCTCTATTCGGCAAATGACATCGAGCGGGCGAGAATGATCCATTTCCTATTAAAAGTAAAGGGATTGAAAATCGATGCCGCCAAAGCTCAGATAAACAATAATCCGTCGGGAGTTGCACGCCAGGCGGCTGCCGTTGAAAGACTGATAAAAATACGTGACGAGTTACAGGGAATGTTATCGGCTGTAACCCGCCACAGATAAATATTATTCAAATCAGTCTGCTTATTTCTCTACTTCAAGCGGGCGAATAACCATCACCACTTTGTTGTCTTTGTCAAGGAACTGAACGGTATTATGACGTGATTTTTTTGCATATTCAACACTCTCAAGAGCCACCAGACAAGCAGTTTCCGCTTTCATACTCTCAGGGTCACACATCATTCTCGTGGACGCAAGATTGTTGAATTGAATTGAATTGGACTTATCAGGATCAATAATCAGCGAACCGTTCACAAGGTTGCATCCGGTGTTGCCATGCAGTCTCAGCTCCTGAACATCAATCACCATCTTCAAGTCGGGATTGTCATACTTCTCGCCATCGATTTCCTCTATTTGCCATGTTCCGTTAAGAAAATCCATATTATGCTTTCTGAGAACCATAACGGTCTGCTTAGCGCTGTTCTTCAATTCAAGATAAGACTCGTGACCTCGCTTAGTGATGGAATATGACACTGTATTTCCTAAGGCTTTTCCTATCGCCTGTTCATATACCGCGTCAGGACATGCCATCATCGTGCTTACGACGTTGCCAAATGACAGATTGTTTCCTTTTGCCGAGAAACTGCCGTTAATCAAATTACAGCCATTGGACCCATACATTCTATGATCGCTAATGCTGAAATTAATATACGGGCGTTCCTCCCCTGTCACTTTTTTACCGTCAACCGAAGCAATTGTCCATTCTCCGTCAAGATCCTCTACCGAATTAGGAACAATGTCACCGGGAGCGTCCTTTATTTCTTCAACCTGAGTTTCAGAATTAGCCACAGTCACACCTGATTTATTAAATATGCCACAAGAGGAGAATCCTACCGAAATTACCGACAAAGCGGCTATTATACCAATCTTATTCATATTTTTAAACTTTTACTCTATATTATATTGACAATTAAAATGAGATTTTGTTTAGTGTAATCCGATAAAAATCACATTATTTCAATTTCAAGACCATCATAAGCAATACGCACATTTGATGGAAGTGTTGGCTCGACTTCTGCCTGCGTTCCCATTTTATCAGCAAGATGCGTCAGATAAGCAATGCGAGGCTTGACTCGGTCTATCACTTTCAGCGCGTCGTCAAGATTCATGTGGGACAAATGTTGCTCCTTTCTCAACGCATTTATCACCAGTGTATCAACCCCCTCCAACCGTTCATACGTTTCCTCCGGTATAGTCTTCGCATCGGTAATATAAGCCAATTTCCCTACACGAAATCCCACAATAGGCAATTTATAATGCATCACCGGAAGAGGAAGTATCCCAATATCCCCCACCATAAACATCTCATCACTAATTTCGTGAATGTCGAATATCGGCACTCCGGGATAGGGATGCTCCTTAAAACAATACGGAACCCTGTTACGCAAATCTTCGGCAACATCATGGCGACAATAGAGCGGAAATCCCCCTGAACGATAGCAATACGGACGCAAATCATCGATTCCGCCCACATGATCATAGTGACTGTGAGTAAGAAGAGCGGCAACCAATTCAGGAGCTCCTGCATCAATTATCTGTTGGCGGAAATCAGGACCGCAGTCTATCAAAATATTAACTCCGCCAACACTCAGTATCGCCGACGCGCGCCTACGTTTATCATGAGCGTCGGTAGAGATGCACGTCTCACATTTGCATCCTATCTGCGGTACACCGGTAGAAGTGCCGGTGCCAAGGAAACGCAATTTCATCATGACTCTATTATATTTACTTCGGGCAAAATCTCAACTCCGAAATTTTTTTTGACCGCATCTTGAACGAGCTCTTTCAGCGTCATGACATCTTCAGCGGTAGCATTACCCGTGTTGACTATGACAAGACATTGCTTTGTGTACACTTCCGCGCCGCCTACTCTATATCCCTTCATTCCTGAACGCTCGATAAGCCATCCTGCGGGAATCTTAACCGTTCCATCTGAAAGCGGATAAGACGGGATATCCGGGTAATTCTTTTTTATATTCTCATAAACGGAATAATCTACAACCGGATTTTTAAAAAATGACCCGGCGCTACCTAATTCCGACGGTTCGGGAAGCTTCGAGCGCCTGATTTCGATAATTCGGCTCCTAACCTTTCCGAGAGTCAGCGCAGGGTCAGATGCCAGTTCAGCCAATGGACCATACTCAAGCGAAAAACATTCCGACAAGCCAAGCCTGAAATTAACCCCGGTGACAATATATCGACCCGGCTCATGCTTGAATACACTGTCTCGATATCCATAGGCACAGCTTTCAAGCGACAGGCGCTTGCAGTTCATGTCATAGGTATCAAGCACCTCTACACTGTCTATTATATCTTTAGCTTCAGCTCCATACGCACCAACATTCTGAACAGCAGCTCCACCCACTTCTCCCGGTATATAGGATAGATTTACAGCTCCATAGAGATTCGACTCGACGGTAAACTTAACAAAATCATCCCATATTGTTCCTGCCGCAGCATGGACCGTCACATGCGACACGTCTCGTCCCGTCTCCTCTATTTTTTTACAGCAACAATGCAGAACGGCACCGTCATATCGTGAATTGAAAAGCATATTGCTTCCTCCCCCGAGATGAATGAACCGCCTGTCTCCTGATTTTAATTCTTTGACAAGCCCGATCAACTCCTCTACCGTATCATACTCTATAAACTCGTTTACAACTATCGGCAGATGGAACGTAGTATGCTTCGATATATCTATGTTTGAATAACGTCTTATCATCTCCTAACGCTTTTTAATATACCGTCTTCAAAAATCAAATAATTACCGTTGGGATAACTCCATAGCTCCTGAAGAGTTGAGATTGCATTTCTACGGCTCACTGCCGCCGGAGCTCCTAATGAAAGGCGACACTCCTCACGAGTCATGTATGGAGCGACTTGCCCACGTTGAATTTTTGCCCACACATCGTCATTAATGAGCGGATATTTCTGATGCGGATCCTTAAAATAGAATAATGTTGAAAAGTTGCGGGTGGATTTGCTCGATTCCCCCACATTCAGATAAAGATATGCCTCCTCTTCAATCTCAGGGTCATCTATTCTGAATTTCACCATAACTTGATAAACCACATTGCCCGGCAATACCTCGGTTATTGTTACCGGCACAAATTTAATCCCGTTATAAGAATTTCCATCCTTATCATATCTTACCGGGCTTTTTAAATAGAATTGCTTGCCAAGCAACATTTTGGACGTCTCGTCAACAAGGTCCATGTCAATCGTAAACGGAATGTCGACTTTAGTCCTCTGGTCAAGTTCTTGTCTTGAAGCCGAAACACGATAAACTATGTCATCGCCGTTTTTATCATGAAACACAATTTCAGTATCTTCACTTCCGGTCAACGATGTGACGGGACGCATATCATCAAAATACAAGCTGTCGCCTGATTTAGGAGCATTTTTTGACGGCTCCAAGGCAAGGACTATTTTATCGTCAGTGACGTAGAAGCGCTTTCCCTTAGTCCATTGAGAAATACGCTGCGGATTAACGCCACTGAGAAATTCATCTTCCTCAGTGACGGTAATCTGCTGGCGTTTAACATCTGTTGCCGTTATTTTAGGAGTACTCTCGATTCCGGTGAAACATCCCGGCAGAGCAATCATCGGCAGCAGAAGCAACAATTGCCCTAAAACTTTCATTTCTTAACCGGATTTATTCCCATATTATAGAACAGGAATGAATAAATGTCGGCATACTCGTCAATTACTTTCGACACGGGCTTACCTGCTCCATGTCCTGCCTTTGAATCGATTCTGATTATTTTGGGAGCATCGCCGGTGTCGCTTGCCTGAAGCGTAGCGGCATACTTGAAAGAATGGGCGGGAACCACTCGGTCGTCATGATCGGCGGTGGTCACAAGGATTGCCGGATATTTGGTTCCGTCATTCTTTATATTGTGGATAGGAGAATAACTTAATAGATACTCAGCCATTTCCTTTGAATCGGCGCTGGTGCCATAATCCGATGCCCAGTTCCAGCCGATAGTGAACAGATGATAACGCATCATGTCCATAACGCCTACACGAGGAATGGCGACTTTAAACAACTCAGGACGAAGATTGACACAGGCGCCTATGAGCAGACCGCCGTTACTTCCTCCTTCAATAGCCATATACTCGGGTGAAGTCCATCCTTCTTTTATCAGATATTCGGCAGCTGAGATAAAATCATTGAAAACATTCATTTTCTGCTGCTTGGTTCCGGCGAGGTGCCATGGCTCTCCATATTCGCCGCCTCCGCGAAGATTTGTCTGAGCATATATACCGCCGTTTTCAAGCCACAGCAATCTCTGTGCCGAAAAACCGGGAGTCAAGGAAATGTTGAAACCTCCGTAACCATACAGATATACAGGATTTTTGCCATCACGCTTCAAGCCCTTTTTATAAGTAATGAACATGGGGACCATTGTATCGTCAGTCGACGGATAGAAAATTTGCTCCGTCACATAATCATCCATGTTGAAGCCCTCTATTTCGGTTGCCTTATACAATTTGGACGTATTATCGGCAAGATTATAGCTGTAGATAGCCGAAGGATAGGTGAACGAAGTGAAAGAATAGAAAACTTCATCATGCTTCTTACTTGACGAAATTCCAACGGCTCCTGCAGCCGGAAATTCAATTTCATTGAGACGCTTGCCGGTAATGTCATAGACATAAGACTTATTCTGAGCATCTATTTCATAGGTGAGAATAAGTTTGTCTCCGGCAAATTGCACTCCTGTCAACACTCCCTTATCTTCAGGCACGAGCTCTTTCCAATTTTCTTTCTGAGGAGCATCAATCGATGCTGTCATAAGACGGTATTTAGGGGCTCCGTAATTGGTATAAATAAACATCTTCCCGTCGATAACGTCAAGCACCGATATTTCATAGTCCTGTGAAGGCTCTATCGTGATCCATTCTTCACTCCCCGGCTTACGCATTATAAGCGAGCTTCCGAGACCCTCGCCACCTCCATACACGAACAGCGGTTGATTGTCATCTGATATCGAAGCTGAGTGGAAATGAAGCGGGTGGTCCTTATCTTCGTAAACAAGCTTGTCATCCTGCTGCTTGGTTCCGATGCGATGATAATATATCTTATGGTTTTCATTGGCATTTGAAAACTCTTTGCCCTCGGCAGGGCGGTCGTAGGCGCTATAATAAAAGCCATCGCCATCCCATTCGGCATTTGTAAATTTTGCCCATTCGATATGATCCGGAAGCAACTTTCCTGTCGCTGTGTCCATCACATATATTTCAGTCCAGTCCGATCCACTGCGCGAAATGGTGTAGGCTGTATATTTTCCATCATTTGAGAAGCTGATTCCGGTAAGCGCCACCGTGCCGTCATCGCTCAATTTATTAGGATCGAGGAAAACTTCGGCAGGACCTCCAAGCGCGTCAGCTCTATAAAGAACCGACTGGTTCTGCAATCCGTCATTCTCATAAAAATAGTATTTACCGTCTTTTTTGAATGGTATCCCCGATTTCTTATAGTCCATCAACGCTTTGATTCTCTCCCGTAAATTATCGCGGAACGGAATTTTTGACAGATAATCCTCAGTGACTTTACGCTCAGCCTCAACCCATTCAAGCGTGGAAGCCGACGTGTCATTTTCCAATGACCGGTATGGATCTTTCACTTGATTGCCAAAATAAGAATCGACTGTATCCGATACCGGAGCTTTCGGATATTTTATGTCACCGGCATTGCTTGAAAGCACACTTGCAGTCATAATTGTAACTGTGAGTAGTTTATTCATTGTATCTATAATTAAATTGTAAAGGACGAGGCGTTATTATTGCCTCGTCCTGAATAATAGTAATTTCGTATTAAAGTCCCTTTCCGTGACAATTTTTATACTTCTTGCCCGAACCACAGGGACACGGATCGTTACGTCCAACCTTAGGACCCGTCACCACTGGCTGAGGTCGCTGACGCTCACCTTGCGGAGAAGAGGCAGCCTGACGCTGCGCTTCAGCCCCTGGATAAGTTTCTTTGCTGGCTTTATAACGGCTATAGTCATTCGGTCGCTCGGGAAGCGCCTCCTTCATTTGAGGACGAGGCTGCTCCTCGTTGCGCTCTGAACTGAGCTGTGCGTCCGATGCGCGCTGAGGCTGAGGCTGCGGAATGTAAATCTGACCGCGCAACAGAGCTGAAGCGGCTTTCACATTCAACGTGTTCATCGCATTCTCAAACAAATGGAATGATTCGACCTTATATATTACAAGCGGATCCTTCTGCTCATAAGATGCATTCTGAACCGACTGGCGCAATTGGTCGAGCTCACGCAGATGCTCTTTCCACACTTCGTCTATCGTCACAAGCATTATAGCTTTATGCCATTCCTTTATTATTGACTTGCATTCTGTGCGATATGCCTCCTCAATATCTGCCGGAATATTGAAAATTCGTTTGCCGTCAGTAATCGGAACCAGTATTTTACCCTTTGCTCCCTTGTTTTCCACAAGATCTTTGATCACAGGTTGAGCAATTTCGACAATTCTGTCGCTCTTGCGGCGGAATGCCTCGTTCACTTCAGCATGTATGCGGTCAAATGCCTCCTGATGGGACATTTTTCTGAATTCATCCTCGCTGAACGGAGTCTCGATGGCAAACACCTTGAGAAGCTCCATCGACAAATCGGGATAAGTGTCGGGAGAATCATAAGTATTGACGATATTCTCCACCGTGTCATAGATCATATTATTGATATCGATACCGACACGTTCACCCATCAGAGCGTGAAGTCGACGACCATAGATATATTGACGCTGCTTATTCATCACGTCATCATATTCAAGAAGTCTCTTTCGGATACCGAAGTTATTTTCCTCAACACGCTTCTGAGCATTCTCAATGGCTCTATTCACCATCTTGGACTCGATCATTTCACCTTCCTTCACTCCAAGAGTGTCAAGCATCTTTGTCACGCGGTCTCCTGCAAAAAGACGCATGAGCTGATCCTCAAATGAGAGGAAGAATACCGATGAACCCGGGTCGCCCTGACGTCCTGAACGTCCGCGCAGCTGACGGTCCACACGGCGCGACTCATGACGCTCGGTACCGATGATTGCAAGTCCTCCGGCATCTTTAACTTCAGCCGGCAATTTGATATCGGTACCACGACCTGCCATGTTGGTGGCGATTGTAACAGTGCCTTTCTTACCAGCCTGAGCTACGATATCAGCCTCTTTCTGGTGGAGTTTCGCATTAAGCACGTTGTGAGGAATGTGACGCAATGTCAACATTCGCGACAACAACTCGGAAATATCGACCGAAGTGGTTCCGACAAGCACCGGACGGCCTTGATTGACAAGTTCTACAATCTCGTCAATAACCGCCGCATACTTTTCCTTCTTAGTGCGGTAAACGCGGTCATTCATGTCAATGCGCGCAACCGGTTTATTAGTCGGAATCGTAACGACATCAAGTTTATAAATATCCCAGAATTCGCCAGCCTCCGTTTCGGCGGTACCGGTCATACCGGCAAGCTTATGATACATTCTGAAATAGTTCTGAAGAGTGATCGTTGCAAATGTCTGGGTTGCGGCTTCCACCTTTACACCCTCTTTTGCCTCAATCGCCTGATGCAGTCCATCGGAATAGCGTCTGCCTTCCATTATACGTCCGGTCTGCTCGTCGACAATCTTGATCTTGTTGTCGTCAATCACATATTCCACATCCTTTTCAAACAATGTGTATGCCTTAAGAAGCTGATTGACGGTGTGTACACGCTCTGCCTTGACAGCATAGTTCTGCATCAGGTCGTCCTTGCGTTGCTGACGCTCGGCAGGCGACAATGATTCATTGCCCTCTACCTCCGACAACTGCGAAGCGATGTCGGGAAGCACAAAGAATTGAGGATCCTGGCTGCTGCCTGTCAACTCATCAATACCCTTGTCAGTGAGCTCAACAGAACGGTTCTTCTCATCAATCACAAAATAAAGAGGCTCGACAGCCTTAGGCATTTCTCGGCTATTATCCTGAAGATAATACGCCTCAGTATCAAGAAGCAGCGGTTTGATTCCGTCTTGAGAAAGATATTTGATAAGCGGACCGTTCTTAGGAAGACCCTTATATGCACGGAAAAGCTGAAGCGCGCCTTCCTTGCGAACCTCCTTATCTGAGCTTGCTATCTTTTCTTTCGCATCGAGAAGAAGCTTGGCGACAAGTTTACGCTGAGCCTCAAAAACTTTCTCCACATTTGATTTATACTCATTGAAGAGTTGATCCTCACCCTTAGGCACAGGACCTGATATAATCAACGGAGTACGCGCATCGTCGATAAGCACTGAGTCGACCTCATCGACAATGGCATAATAATGTTTACGTTGAACGAGATCCTGCGGCGACATCGCCATGTTGTCGCGAAGATAATCGAAACCAAATTCATTATTGGTTCCAAAAGTTATGTCACACGCATAAGCGCGTCGACGCTCTTCCGAGTTAGGCTGATGCTTGTCAATACAGTCCACCGTCTGTCCGTGGAACATATACAACGGACCCATCCATTCAGAGTCACGTTTCGACAAGTAATCATTGACGGTTACCACATGCACGCCGCGGCCGGTAAGCGAACGAAGGAACACCGGAAGGGTGGCGACGAGAGTCTTACCTTCACCGGTAGCCATTTCAGCAATTTTTCCTTGATGCAAAACGATACCGCCTATCAGCTGCACGTCATAGTGAATCATATCCCAAGTCACTTCATTGCCTCCGGCAATCCAGTGATTCTTGTAGATAGCCTTGTCGCCGTCTATTGTCACGAAATCTTTACCCGCAGCGGCAAGATCACGGTCCATTTGTGACGCCGTCACTTCTACAGTCTCGTTTGCGGCAAAACGCGCTGCGGTTTCGCGCATAGCGGCAAATACCGACGGAAGCACACGGTCAAGCTCTTTCTCATAGATTTCGAGAATATTCTTCTCACGCGCGTCAATGTCATCCCACAGCGGCTGGCGCTCGTCAAACGGCAACTCCTCGATTTTTGCCTTAAGCTCCTCGATAGCCTTCGCGTCGTCGGCAACAGCCTCCTGAAGTTCTTTCTTTATATTGGTGATCACTCCACGGAGCTCGTCATTGGTAAGCTTCTTCATCTCAGGGCCGAGAGCATTGATTTGGTCCACTATCGGTTGAATCTCCTTCAAGTCTCGCTGAGACTTATTTCCAAAAAGTTTATTTAGTATCGATGTAAAAGACATAGTTCTATATTATTCTAAGTTAATTTTGTTTCATTTATGCTTGTGCCAATTGCTACTTCTTCTCCAACGCAAGCGGAGGAAGATCGGCGGCATTCGGAGATCTTATTCTCAATAAACGGGCAACCGTAGGAGCGATTGAGCGCGCATCGGTCTCCTCCACTATTCTCGTCGGCTTAAGCTGTGAAGAATACAAGAACACCGGAGCAGTCATAATTCCGCTGCGAACTGTTGATCGCACCTCCTTCGCGCTGGTCGGGTCTATTTCCACGATTTCCCATCCGGGAGTAATCGCAAGCAATAAATCGCCGGCAAAATTAACATTGGTGTTGCGTTTCAATGCTGCGGCATTATTTCCGGCACGTCCGGCAATAACATCGTCAATAGTCCACACACCGCTCACCCCACTCATACGCGTGAGAAAATCGGCGGCTTCAGCTCGCATCGCAGCCAAGTCAAGACCTCTTTCCTGAATCAGTTTCCTATTCAGGAACAACTGGCTGTCATGATAACCCGACACCCATTCCTCATTTCCGTATTTAGCTACGAAATACATGTTGAGCAGCGAGATAGCTCGTTTGGGGATAAATTCTCCATTAGGTATACCCCACTTTTCATCATCCCGTTTATTCCCGGGAGCCGATGGCGTGCCGGCAAGCATTATAAACGCGTTGTCAAGCCCCACCTTGTCGTCAATTATCTGAAACAGCCTTTCAAGGTCCTTGTCCAGCCTCAGATAACTGTCCATCGTTTCAATACGGTTGTCGGCATCTTTAGCCGCTATGAAAGGAGCCAGCGTATAACCCACGCTCAACATGTCCATAGCGTCATGATTACCTAGCTGAAGTCCCGTGATATAATCTCCGGCTATATCAGTCAGCTCGGTATTAATCGGTCCTGAAGTTTTATAGTTTTTAAACCGATTGATATCATTATGCTGAAACAAGTATCTGAATGGATAATATTTTTTGTAAGCGGGCAAATCGGGATACTTCTCCGGAGCAAGCAACGGACGCCATGTCAGCGTGTCGAGCCTCACCGAAAGCGGCTTCGAATAATTGCGCCCCTGCACAGGCAAAGGCATCTCTTTATAGTAGGAAGCAGTCGACCACTTGCCGTTCACGTCATTTATCCACAAAGCGCTGTTTCCGGCATGCCCCGCCATTACAATAGCCTGAGGCGCCGACGGAGCGATTGAATAGACATTCCCGAATCCGGCGCCGTCTATCCGCACTTCGTCTGAAAGCGTGCTCACCGTGACCGCCTTTGGCGTGAATGACGCATCGGTAAAGTCGCCCAATTGCGAACGGTCAAGCACTATCGGATAGCTGCGTTTATGATCGGCGTCATAAATCTCAGCAGCCGGAATGCCATTGACCGCCGGAGCAGTCCCGCTATACATCAAAGCGGTCGCCGCGGTAGCATCCATAAACGTGCCGTAACTGACATTGTCAAGCATAACGCCATCCTTCATGAGACGGTTAAATCCTCCCTCGCCGAAATAACCCTTCAGCAAATCGAGGTAATCCTCACGAAGTCCGTCAACCATTATGCCCACAACCAGCTTGGGCCGCGATGCGGGAGCCTGCCCGACAACAGTCAAAGTGACCATTGACGCCAGAAGCACCGACAGCAATCGACGACGTGTTAAATGCGGTTCGTTAGTTTTAAGCATCTTGTGATATATAGATATCTTATAGTGAGTGTGGCATCAGCAAGAATCAGCGGGATAAATGCTACATTTCCCGACTGCCCTGTTAACGGCCACAATACAATTAACAAAAATAATGCCACAAAGTTAACAATTCCATATAATTTTACCAACTTACGGCAGCTTTTTATATATATGAACGCTGGAACTATAAGGCAAAAAGGATTGAGCCACAAGAGCAACCAATTAGGCGACGTAGCCTCGTGCTCGGAAACAAACACAAGAAAAGCGATCACCAATCCGGCAATCCCGTAAATGCCAAACAGGCATGCGTCAACCCATCGCGTCACCTTCATCCGCCTCACGTCCCTCACGGCTATCCCTATGGCAAACAGCAGCACGGCTATTCCGACAGCCAATGGAGTAAGCCACCACGGAGTCGGCTCCGGCATCGCCTTATCGCCCGCTGAAAGAACAAATGTAGAATCAACTACACCGCAACCCGCCATCATTTCCATGAGAACAACCGGCACAAACGCCTTCTCACGCTCCGTTATGACATAATCTATGCCACTGCCAAGCGCCAAATCGATCCCAAACTGATACCACGGATAATTGCGATGATAATAACGCATTGCCTCCCTGAATGTCCAGCCTTCGGTATATACGCCAGCCTTCAATGCCAGCGTGTCGCCCATAGCGCGCTCAATCATCGCAAGCGGGCGCGTCGCGCAGTTGTCTTTCACATAATTATAGCGGTAGACCCTGTTTTCCCTCCGAAGATTCTCATCAAGAAGTTCCACAAGCCTCCTCGCTGCATCGGGCGACAGATTCAACGGCTGCTCATAGACATCCCTGCCTTCCCTTACGTATTGCCTCAAAAAATATTCAAACGGAGCAGCGCCAACCATATAATCGGTCTCCCCCTTGACAAAGCGATAGACAAAGTTAGGAGCGTCAAAATCAAACAGCCCGTAATTCACCGCCACATCCATACCGTTATGCCTGATTCTCAATGCCGTGTGCCCCTCAAGTTCATAAATATCCTTTCCGGGACCGCAAGTAATCAGGCTGATTTGCGGCACGTCTGACGTGCCGGGATCAACGCTGTCGACAACCTCTTCCGCATTAACCGCCGACGCAAACGCCGCCATGAACGCAAACAGACAAAAACGCAATAGCCTCATGCTCATTTATCTACCAGATAACCGGCATCAGTAAGTTCCTTCTTAATGACAGCTATATGCTCATGATTGCGTGTCTCCATCACAATTCTCAACGAGCAGCTCGTGATAGGAGTGTCAACATTGATGCGCTCATGAGTCACCGAAATGATATTGCCGCCAAGTCTTCCAATCGTTTCACAAACATTAGCCAACACGCCGGGCTTGTCGGAAAGGTCGATCGTAACGGCATAATTGCGACCGCTCTTCAGCAATCCGCGGTTGATGACACGGCTCAAAATAGTCACGTCGATATTACCGCCCGAAACAAGACACACAGTCTTCTTTCCCTTTATAGGCACCTTGTTGAACATCGCCGCGGCAACTGCGACAGCGCCTGCCCCCTCTGCGACAAGCTTCTGCTGCTCCATCATGGCGAGTATAGCCGCCGAGGTCTCGTCATCGCTCACAGTCACGATGCCGTCAACATATTTTTTACACAAATTGAAAGTATTCTCCCCCGGCTCTTTAACAGCGATACCGTCGGCAACGGTAGAAACGCTTGACAGACATTTTATCTCATCATCAGCTATAGACTCCACCATGCTCGCCGCTCCGGCTGCCTGAACGCCATAAACCTTCACATCCGGGCGTATCGACTTTATAGCATAGGCAACTCCCGAAATCAGTCCGCCTCCGCCCACAGGCACTATCACGACTTCGACATCAGGCATCTCATCAAGAATTTCCAATCCGATGGTTCCCTGTCCGGCAATGACAAGCGGGTCGTTGAACGGATGCACAAAAGTATACCCGTGTTCATCTCTCATCTCAATCGCCTTCTTATAGGCATCGTCATACACTCCCGGCACAAGACACACCTCAGCGCCAAGCTTGCGTGTAGCCTCCACCTTAGATATAGGAGCGCCCTCCGGAAGGCAAATGATCGCCTTTATGCCGTTGGCTCGGGCGCCGAGAGCAACTCCCTGAGCGTGATTTCCCGCCGAACAGGCGATTACGCCATGAGCCTTCTCCTCGTCCGACAATTGGGATATCTTATAATACGCTCCTCTCAATTTAAAAGAGCCGGTATGCTGCAAACATTCCGGTTTGAGATAAACGTCACTCTCCGGATTTATTTTTGGAGCCGCAATGAGCTCTGTATGTTTAACTACTCCCTTCAACACGTGAGCGGCACGATAGACATCGCTCAATGACAATATTTCTTCATGCATAATATTGATGCTTTTTTATAGCACAAATGTAAGAATTTTTATTGGGATTTTTATATCTTTGCACAAACAATTACCAATATCAAACCAAGATGAAAAAATTAGAAACTTTAGTTGCCGAGAAGTTATTGAAAATAAGCGCGATCAAATTGCAGCCTGAAATCCCCTTCGTATGGGCTTCCGGATGGAATTCGCCAATCTACACCGACAACCGCAAGACCTTATCATACCCCGAACTGCGTTCATTCATCAAGGTTGAACTGTGCCGCATTATAATGGAGAACTTCGAGACGCCCGACGCAATTGCCGGAGTTGCCACCGGAGCTATCGCTCAAGGAGCCCTCGTCGCCGACACTCTCGGTCTCCCCTATGTATATGTAAGATCCACTCCCAAAGATCACGGATTGGAAAACCTTATCGAAGGCAACCTCAATCCCGGACAAAAAGTAGTGGTTATTGAAGACCTTATTTCTACCGGAGGAAGCAGCCTGAAAGCCGTTGAAGCTATTCGCAACGCCGGATGTGAAGTAATAGGCATGGTCGCCATCTTCACCTACGGATTCCCGGTTGCGGTAAAACGATTCTCGGAAGCGGGAGTGAAACTGATCACCCTCAGCAACTACAACTCGATGCTCGAAGCCGCAGTCGAAAGCAACTACATAAAGCAATCTGATCTCGAAACCCTCAAAGAATGGCGCAAAGATCCCGCCAACTGGGCGCCTAAAGCTAATGCTGACTGATAAAATCCACTCTCAGCGCTCCATTAACTTAACTCTTTTTATAAATGACTACATATTCAAGCAAGCCGGTTGAAATTCCAATGTCGGCATCTGCCGCTTACGCCAAATTGACCGATTTGTCATCATTTCAAGAAAGGCTTGAATCACTCCCCGAAGATTTAAAATCAAAAGTCGGCGACATCTCATTCACCGCCGACACAATCTCTTTCAATGGCACTCCCATGGGTGCGCTCGTTTTAAAACTCTCCGAAACAGTGCCCGACAAAAGAGTCGCCTTCACAGCTCAAGGAGCTCCGGTCCCCGTCATCATGTCAATCGCCCTCGAAGACAAAGACACGGATAAAGCCGAGGCTATATCGTCAATCGACGTCGAAATCCCGGCAATGCTAAAGCCCATGATCGGACCCAAGCTCAAAGAAGCGGCAGAGAAAATGGGAGAAATGATTAAAAACCTCGTTTCGCTTAAATAATATGGCGACAAAGCTTTGGGAAAAATCGACAACAGTCGACCACGATGTCGAGACCTACACCGTAGGGCTTGACCGCGAAATGGATTTATATCTTGCCAAGTACGACGTTCTCGGCTCGATGGCTCACATCCGCATGCTCCAGTCAATAGGATTGCTCACCGCCGATGAGCTCAACCTCCTCACCCAAGGATTGCGCGACATCTATAAGACCATCGAAGCCGGCGAGTTCAAAATCGAGGATGACATCGAAGATGTCCACTCTCAGGTTGAGCTTATGCTCACACGCCGACTTGGCGACATTGGCAAAAAAATCCATTCAGGACGGTCGCGCAACGACCAGGTTCTCGTCGACCTAAAACTCTTTATACGCTCACGCATCGAGGATGTGACCGACGCAATGACGCGCCTGTTCAACACGCTCCTCTCCCAAAGCGAAAAATACAAGGATGTCATCATCCCTGGCTACACCCACTTGCAAGTGGCTATGCCTTCGTCATTCGGTCTATGGTTTGGCGCCTACGCCGAATCACTGACCGACGACCTCACCCTCCTGAAAGCGGCTTATGACGTGGCAAATCGCAACCCCCTCGGATCTGCCGCAGGCTACGGCTCATCCTTCCCACTAAACCGCAGCATGACCACCTCACTGCTCGGCTTCGACTCCATGAACTACAATGTGGTCTATGCCCAGATGGGACGCGGAAAAACCGAGCGAGTGGTAGCCCAGGCGCTTGGCTCAATAGCGGCGACAATCGGCAAACTTGCGTTTGACGCCTGCATGTTCAATTCCCAGAACTTCGGCTTCATCAAGCTCCCCGACGAGTTCACAACCGGATCATCCATAATGCCCCACAAAAAGAATCCCGACGTATTTGAACTCACCCGCGCGAAATGCAACAAAATCCAAGCCCTGCCCTATGAAATAACCCTCATCACCAACAATCTGCCATCGGGCTATTTCAGAGATTTGCAGCTCATCAAAGAAAACTTCCTGCCAGCATTTGACTCCCTGATTTCAATAATCAACATGGTCAATGCAATGGTTTCACAAATAAAAGTAAACCGCGAGGCAGCGCGCGATGACCGCTACAAGTTAATGTATTCAGTCGAAGAAGTCAATCGCCTCACCCTCGAAGGAGTACCCTTCCGAGATGCCTACAAGCAAGTGGGACTGGCAATCGAAGCCGGCAACTTCACTCCTGACTATCACCTTCACCACACCCACGAAGGCTCCATCGGCAACCTATGCAACGACCGCATAAAAGAATTGTACGAGAAAATCCTTGCCGGATTCCGATTTGAAACATACCACAAAGCCATCTCCGCCCTGCTCGACTCATGAACCGGTTCACATCGCTATTCCTCGCCCTCATAGGCTTGTCATTGTGCAGTTGTTCCGAAGTCGACGACGACCGCATCCCTGCAACCCCCGTCAACATCGATCTCGGCAATCAAGGCTACTGGGACACCTATGGCGTGCATGGATTAAGCCAATACCGCTACTTCATCCTCCACCAGCTCCCAGGAGGCTTCCCATGGACAGCCAACACCTACACCGGGTTTGGCGGAGTACTCCTCGTCACCGACATCACCGGCTATCCCCTCGCCTACGATCTCTCATGTCCCGTGGAACGGAAACAAACCGTGCGCATCATCTATGACCCCGACAACCTCAACGCCTATTGCCCCACATGTGGCTCCGTCTATGACGTGAATGAACTGCAAGGCAGTCCGCTGTCAGGACCCGCCCACAGCAAAAAATACGGACTGCGCCGCTACCATGTTGTCCCCGCCACACTCGGTGGCTACACCATAGTCTACTGACACCGCGCCACCCTTCATCCAACCCAACACTCAAAAATAATCTCACTTAATGAGTTGCAAAATTTGCACATTCCGAAATATGTTGCTAAATTTGCAGTGCCGAAAAGCTGCCTGAATGGTGGAATGGTAGACACGAGGGACTTAAAATCCCTTGGCCATTACGGCTGTGAGGGTTCGAGTCCCTCTTCAGGTACAAAAGCTTCCATCCAATGGAAGCTTTTTTCATACCCCAACCCCGCAAGTGAGCCCCCGTCAAAACACGAGCCGAAATCTACTGACAAGGCGTGCCATATCACCACTGCCACCACGCCCCAACCGCCTCCCAAAACCCGTGCATCGGAGATGCACTAATCCGCGAAACCCCAAGTAAAGGCGGACGCCTTTACTTGGGGACCACCAACACAACCCACCAAATCAACGTCGGAGACGTTGAACCACACCCCATCCCCCATCATGGAGCTTCCACCACCTAACAAAAATCGTACGGACAAGGCGCGCCATGTCACCAAACACACCCGTCCAACCCCTTAACGACAATCCCTTAATCTCACAAAAAATCCCCAATAGCCCTCATCCAAATCAAGCCTGCAAAGGCTTGCCTTATGGATAGCCGGGTACGGCGAATGAAATGAGCCGTGCCCGGAATATGCACCCCACAGAAAATAGCACTCTGAAAGAGTGCCCCCTAA
>JAAVEM010000045.1 GCA_014801235.1 Bacteroides sp.
GGGGATGGGGTGTGGTTCAACGTCTCCGACGTTGGTTTGGGTGGGTGGTGTTGGTGGTCCCCAAGTAAAGGCGTCCGCCTTTACTTGGGGTTTCTCGGATTAGTGCATCTCCGATGCACGGGTTTGGGGAGGCGGCTGGGGCGTGGTGTTTGGTGACATGGCACGCCATATCCGTACGGTTTTTGTTAGGTGGTGGTTGAAGTCCCTGACGGGGACGGGTTGTGGGAGTTCAACGTCTCCGACGTTGGTTTGGTGGGTGGTGTTGGTGGTCCCCAGGTAAAGGCGTGTGCCTTTACCTGGGGTTTTGCGGATTGGCGCATCTCCGATGCACGGGGGGATGGCAGCGCTTATGTGAAGCGGGAAATGCCATTTTAATCTGAATTATTTCGGGAGTGTCACGGTAATGTTGTATCTTTGTTAGGAAAAACAATAATTCATAACCATGCCGGAAAAGAAGATTATAATTGCCATCGACGGATACTCATCCTCTGGCAAAAGTTCAATGGCTAAAGCTCTCGCTTCCAAAATAGGATATCGCTATATCGACTCGGGCGCGATGTATCGCTCGGTGACCCTGTGGGCAATGCGCAAGAGCATCGTGAAAGATGGAAATGTAGACATAGCGACTCTAATTGCGTCGCTTCCGGAAATAAATGTAGATTTTCGTGTGATGCCCGACGGCAAACAGCACACCTTGCTCAACGGCGAGGATGTTGAAGAACTGATTCGTCATCTCGACGTGTCGTCAAATGTGTCACAAGTGTCAGTCATCCCTGAAGTGCGCCATAAACTCGTTGACCTGCAGCAGAAACTCGGCGACGGCAAGGGTATCGTTATGGATGGCAGAGACATCGGCACAACGGTATTTCCAAACGCCGAAATGAAAGTCTTCGTCACCGCATCGGCTCAAACCCGCGCGCAGCGACGTCTTCAGGAATTGATCGACAAAGGCATTCCCGCCTCCTATCAGGAAGTGCTTGCCAACGTGGTGCAACGCGACCACATCGACGAAACCCGCGAGGAGAGTCCTCTGAGAAAAGCCGACGACGCGGAAGTGCTTGACAATTCGGTCATGTCTATCGAAGAACAGAACAAGTGGCTTCTTGACCTCTACAACCGCAGAATAAATTCGTGATGCGCATAGAGATTGACAAAGACTCGGGATTCTGCAACGGAGTGGTGTCGGCTATAAGAAAAGCCGAGGATGAACTCGACCGCTCGGGAACGCTTTATTGTCTCGGCGACATCGTTCACAACAGCGATGAAGTGGAACGCCTTCGAAAACGCGGACTTGTGACAATCACCCATGAGGAGCTGGAAACGCTCCGTGACGTGAAAGTGCTCCTGCGCGCTCACGGGGAACCGCCATCCACCTACGAAACGGCGCGACGCAACAACATCACCATCATCGACGCCACCTGCCCCGTTGTGCTGCACTTGCAAAAAAGAATACGCGAGTCCCATGACAGTCGCACCGGAAACGAAACAATCGTTATCTATGGAAAAAGAGGACATGCCGAAGTCAACGGTCTTGTGGGACAAACCAACGGCGAGGCGCTCGTTGTAGAAGACCTCTCGGGGCTTGACAAACTCAACTATAACAACGACATAGTGCTCTATTCCCAAACGACCAAATCGCTCCAAGGGCTCTCGGAAATGATTTCGGCGATTGAATCCAGAAAATCACCCCAATCCACTTTCCGTTACTATGACACGATATGCCGCCAGGTTGCAAACCGTGTTCCAAGACTCCGAGAATTTGCCTCGGCTCATGACCTCATCCTTTTCGTGAGCGGGAAAAAGAGCAGCAACGGCAAGATACTTTTCGGCGAATGCCGCGACGTGAACCCCAACACCCACCTCATCTCCAATCCTGATGAAATCGAAATCGGGTGGCTCGAGGGCGTGAACACCATCGGAATATGCGGTGCCACGTCAACGCCGCGCTGGCTCATGGAAAATGTAAGAGACCATCTCGTCAAAATCACCGATCATGAATGACTTTATCGCGATTGACGTGGAAACCGCCAATAATCATCCGTCGAGCATCTGCGCCCTTGGCGCCGTGAAAGTGGTCGGCGGAGTGATCGAGGACGAATTTTATGAGCTCGTGAAACCGGAACCCGAATACTATTTCCGGCACTTCTCCGAAAATATCCACGGCATATTCAAAGAGGACACCGAGGATGCCCCGACATTCGACAAAGTGTGGCTCCACATGCTGAAGCAATTCGGATTAGAGAAAAATCCCGAAAAGGCTGTTTTCGTTGCCCACAACAAGATGTTTGACGAAAAATGCCTGAAAGAGGCTCATAAAGTCTACGGAATGACATGGTGTGACAACAATTTCCTCTGCACCCTGCAGAAAGCACGCCGCACCATTCCCCGCCAGCTCATCGGAAGCTACTCGCTCCCGGTGCTGTGTGATTTCCTCGGAATACCATTCAATAATCACCACAACGCGCTTGCCGATGCCGAGGCTTGCGCGAAAATAGCAATGACGCTGTTATGAAAAAACTATCGCTTTTAATATTTGCGGCAATGCTTTTCGGATGCGGACGAAGCGCCTCCGAAAAAGCCGCCTACGCTCAGGGCGAGGCTGACGCAGCCACTCTATTAGAGACTGTCAACTCTATGTCCGAAATGCAGTTTGAGAGCTATCTGCTCGATATCAGGGCTAACGAATACCGCTATGTCACGTCAGGCGATTCCTTGGCTTCAGTGGCATACATCGAAGGTTTTGAAGAATACATCAAAGAGCACTCCGATTCCATCTCATCGTTAATTTTTTGATTCCCCCCCAAAATTTTTCATCATAAATCATGCACACCGTCAAGGAATATGTCGACTACATCGACTCGCAGATTTCAGCCATAAAATATCCGTCATCGCCAAGCGGATTGTATGAACCGATAAAATATGCCATCGAAGCGGGCGGCAAAAGACTGCGCCCCATGCTGCTCCTCGCCACTGCCGAGTCGCTCGGCACTCCACAAGGAATGGTAATCAACCAGGCGCTCGCGGTGGAGATGTTCCACAATTTCACATTGCTCCACGACGACCTGATGGACCGAGCCGACATGCGCCACGGCAAACCCACCGTCCACATAAAATGGGACGCGCCCACCGCAATCCTGTCGGGCGACACCATGCTCACCCTCGCCGGAATGATGGTGACAAAGGGCAACTTGCGCGACAAGTCAGCGCTCGAAATTCTTCAGTTGTTCAACGAAACCGCGATAGCCGTGTATGAAGGACAGCAAAAAGACATGGAGTTTGAAACACGCGCCGACGTGTCGGTCGAGGAGTATCTCGACATGATCTCGCAAAAGACGGGAGCGCTCATCGCCGCGCCATGCCTCATGGGAGCGATACTCGCCAACACCGACCGAGAGCGACGCGAAGCCTTCAACGACTATGGCAAATTCCTCGGCAGGGCTTTCCAGCTTCAGGACGACTGGCTTGACACTTACGGCGATCCGGCTGTGTTTGGCAAAAAGATAGGCGGCGACATCATGAACGACAAAAAGACCTATCTCCTTATAAAAGCGCTCGCCGATGCCAACGGCGAACAGAAAGATGAGCTCCTCTCGCTGATGGGAACACGCTCCCCTGAAAAAGTGGAACGAGTGCGCGCAATCTATGACGCAACCGGAGCCGAGACTGCTTGCCGCACACTTATCGAAGAGTCCACCGCCGAAGCTATCAAAGCGATTGAACGCGCCGAACTCTCGGACAAAGCCACTGAATTTTTCCGCACACTCGCTGAAAAATCACTCACTCGCCGCTCATGATAATCGACACTCACACTCATCTCTATCTGCCGGAATTCGAGCAGCCCGCCGAAGTCGTGGAAAGAGCTCTCGCCGCCGGAGTAGGGCATCTCGTTTTTCCCAACGTGGACCTCAACACGATCGATCCGATGAAAGAGCTCGCCGCCGCTTTCCCCGGCAGCACATCGATTGCCATGGGATTGCACCCCACCGAAGTCAACGCCAACTGGAAACAGGATCTCGAAAAAATCCAATCTGAGCTCGACGGCTCCACAAAATATGTAGCTGTCGGCGAAATCGGAATAGATCTCTACTGGGACAAAACTTTCCGCGCGGAGCAGATGGACGCGTTTCGCCGGCAATCCCTTTGGGCAGTCGAGCGAGACTTGCCGGTGATTATCCATTGCCGGGAAGGGCTTGACGAAATCCTTGAAGTGTTTGACTCGATGGAGACCGTGCCCCAAGGAGTGTTTCACAGCTTCGGCGGCACAGCCGAAGATGTGGAAAAAATACGCCGCCGGGGCGATTTCTATTTCGGAATAAACGGCATCGTCACTTTCAAAAATTCAAAACTGCGCGACACTCTTCCAGCCATCGGCGCTGAGCGCCTGCTCCTTGAAACCGACGCGCCCTATCTCGCCCCCGTCCCCCACCGGGGCAAGCGCAATGAATCGGCATTCATCATCCACACCGCCGCTTATATCGCTGCCGCTCTCGGCATGACACCCGAGGAAATCGCTGCCGCCACAACTTCCAATGCCACTCATCTTTTTAAACTCGATTTAAAATGATACGCCCTGTTACTCTTGACGACGCACCGGCAATCACCGACATTTACAACCACTACATCGCCGACACAACGGTTTCATTTGAAACTCAACCGCTGACAGCAGCTCAGATGGAAAAACGAATAGCCGACCTCTCGGCATCCAACCCATACTATGTCAACGTCGACGACAACGGCAACGTAACCGGATATTGCTACGTCCATCCCTGGAAAGAACGCGCGGCTTATTCCGGGACAATGGAAACCACCATATACCTCAAAGCCGGAGAGGAAGCGCGCGGAATAGGAACAGCGCTGATGAAAACTCTCATCGAGGAGTGCCGACGCCGGGGCTACCGAATCCTGATTGCCTGTGTCACTGCCGAAAACACCGGAAGCGTCGCCTTTCACAAAAAACTTGGATTTGAACAGGTTTCCCATTTCAAAAAAGTGGGACGAAAATTCAATCGCCTGCTCGATGTGATCGACTTGCAATATGAACTTTAAGCCGCAAAAAAATCTCAACGCCTGAAAGGAAAAGAAAAGGGCGCTGTCTCACGACGGCGCCCTTTTATCTACAATCTATAAAAACATATATTTTGAAAAAACGGTCTAATTGGTTGTTTTCCCAAAAGTATGCAAAAGATTTATCATTAACAAGGTTTTATGTTGCAAAACATAATTTAACTATCTCAGCGGATAGGTTGCGGGGCGCAGAATCCACGGAAACGGCGATTTCTTAACAATATTCTTATCCTCCATCACCTTCTTGAAAGCCGCCGCCGCTTCATCGGGAGTCGCCACACTCTCGGCAACCACATAATAGAGCGGTTCGGCAGTCACCACCAGCAAAGCGCCGGGATAGCCCGACTCGCGCAAACGAGCCACTTGCGACTTGGCGTTGAACACCTGCTTGAACTGATTTACCACCACCGAATATTGCTTCACCGACTCAGGGGTTGAATATTCAGGCACGGTCGCAACCTGCACCGTCAGCATCGGAAGAGAATCGCCACTCACGATGAGGCGCGAGTCGATAGCTTCACGCCTCATCTGATCATAGACAGTGCCATCGACCGGCGACTTGTCAGCCGACTTCTCTTTCGCCACTTCATATGCCGCCCTATAATTTGCCTCGGTAGTCTTACAGCCCGATGCCACAAGCAGCATCACGAGGCATAGTCCTGATAAAATTCTTCTCATATCGATAATTTTATTTTACATCGAAGCAAAATTAAGCATTTTCACGCAAATAAGGCGCGATGGCGGCAACTATTTCCGACGGCGGAGAATGACATAGATTATCACAGGAGCCCCTATCACCGGGGTCACTGCATTGAGAGGTATCACCCCGCTCTTGGGCAGAATCGCAATGAGATTGCAAAGCAACGCGACAGCCGAGCCACACATCAGTGTAGCCGGAAGCAAAATACGGTGATTGTCGCTGCGGAATATCATGCGCGCTATGTGAGGCACAGCAAGCCCTATGAACGAAACCGGACCACAATAAGCCGTTATAACGGCTGTCAACACTCCGGTAGAAATCAGCAGCATATTCCTTACCGCGCGAACATTGAGCCCGAGATTTATGGCATAGTTATTTCCGAGCAGCAGCAGATTGAGCGGCTTTATCAACAAAACCGACATCACGATTCCGGCAACGCTTATCGCCCCGAAAACCGGCATCTGCTCCATCGACACTCCGTTGAACGACCCCATGCCCCACATGGTATAGCTCTGTATCCCCTGGGCGGTAGATGAAAAATTGAGAAGCGTGATAGCCGACGACGTGAGATAGCCGATCATTATGCCTGAAATCAACAGCATGAAGTCATTTTTAAGCCATGTCGAAAAAATCAACAGAATCCCCATGATTGCGAGGCTGCCGGCAAAGGCTCCGACAATGACGGCGGCATAACCGCTCCATGAATAACTCCCGGCAACAACCGACCCGCCGAATAGCAACATGACCAGCGCCACGCCCAAACTCGCGCCCGATGAGATGCCGAGTATCGACGGACCGGCAAGAGGATTGCGAAAAGCGGTCTGAAGCATAAGCCCCGACACGGCAAGACCCGCCCCGGCGAGAAGCGCTGTTATAGCCTGAGGCAATCGGCTTCCGAGCACGATGAAGCTCAGGGGACTCTGGGGGTCTCCCCTACCGGTCAGTATTTGCCACACCTCAGAGCAGGGAATCTCCACCGAACCGATAAACAGATTCAGGGCAAACAACAGAACAATCGCGACGGCAAGAATGCTAAATCTGGTCAAGGCTTCAATTTTTTGAAATAACGCGCCGGCACCGTGTCGGCTACAAGTTCGGGATGAATCAGAGCCACCAGCTCGCCCAACAGCCATTGGGGATGGAAAGGCATCTCTTCATAAAAATCATTGACGGCAGTGTTACACCCGTAAACACTGCCCGACTTAAACGGCTTAAGCTTTCCATAGAGAGCGTTGTCATTAGCGAGCTGCGGCATCGTCATATCGACGGACTGGGCATAGCGTATCAGCCACAAGTCGGCATCCCCGCCTCGATACAACACCTGCTCGGGAGCGAGCGCGGCGCTCCCCGCTATTTTATAATCGCTGAATATGTTGCGTCCTCCGGCATCTTCGATGAAGCGTCCCATAGTAGAATAGGCTCCCGGCACATACCAGGCTCCCCCATATATGCGATCAAGCAGCACTCCGGGACGGTTCCCGGCGCCCTCGGCAACCGACTTCATCTCAAGATAGCTCCTTTCCGTGTCGGCAAATAGAGAATCGGCGCTCTCGGCTACGCCGAAAAGTCTGCCATAGAATTTCATCCATTCCGCGCGTCCAAGCGGCGAAGCTTCCATATAATCGGCACACTCCACGATCGGCACCCCTAATTGCGACAGTTTGCCGTAGCCGTTGGTGTTCTCATAGGGGGAAAGCAGAACGGCGTCGGGCTTAAGCCCTATTATGCGCTCCACATCTGGAGCCATGCTGCTTCCGCAATCCACAATCTTTCCGGCGGCAAGTCGCGACACAATCTCGGGGTCATGAATATATGAAGCGTCACACAGCCCGGTTATCGAGCCGGCAACTCCAAATTCAGCCGCAAGGCGATTATGAACTGCCGTATAAACCACCGCATTCTTAACCGGAGTGCGGATTATCGTGCTCCCCGACATATTCTCAGGAACAACTCCGCTGTCAGGCACAAGAATATAAGAGTGCAACAGGCGCGTGGTGTCCCACGGATTGCGGATGTCAACTTTCGTGTAACCGTCAAAATCCACCATCGTGAGATTTACCGCATAGGTCATGGGGATAGTGTCACCCCTCGACAGCGAATAATGAGCGTTGCCGCTCTTGCACGAAAACAAGAGCGACAACACTGCAATCACAGAAAAAAAAGTAGTTATAAGTTGTTTCATGAATTACTCATAGTTGAAAAATATGCCTTCAGGACAAACTCCAACAGTGTATTTCTTCACGAAATTGCCCTGAGCGTCATACTCATTGCAATAGCCAGGAAGGTCATAGCCGTTATAACCGTTGGTGTACAATGTTATGTAAATGTTGCCGGTTATAGGGTTGACGCCCATTCCGGCGGGCACGTCGGCACCGGGAGTTTCCTTGAGCATGTCGTGTTTTGTCTCACTCTTGATGTCATAGACCTTGTAGTCAAATGACGGAGCCATGTAAGGGGCGTTCACATAATAGAGGAAGTTTCCCCATATAGCCGCATGGGTGGCTTCGGCGATTTCAGTGAACGACTTGTCGGAATTCATTTTATATACTTTGGATGTGACGGTCATCCCGTAATCTCCTTTAGCCAAAAGGAAAATTTCTCTGCCATTGGACAGGAACCGCTCCGGATTTAAAGGCACGGTAAAGGTCTCGATAACTGTAAACGTAGACAGATCTATGCACGACGCAGTGGTGCCGTAGCCAACCTCCCAGTTCATGCCGTCGGAATTGGGCACATAGAGATTATTGCCGAGAATAGCGATAATGTCGGGGTTGGGTCCCACCTTGACTGTCTTGTCGATCGAGAGGGAAAGGGTGTCGAGGCGTGACACATAGCCGTTATACATCGAAATGTAGACGTTTCCGTCTTTCGCCACAAGCGAACGCGGATTCTGCCCCTCGGCGCCGGTGAGCGAGATTGTCTTCTCAACTTTAAGAGTCTTGCGGTCAAGAATCTCGATAGTGTTTGAAAGATAAACGCCCATATATATTTTTGAGCCATAGACCACCGCCGCCTGGGGAGTGTCGCCTATCTTGCGGTTATTGGCTTTGAAAAACACATCCTGCGACACCTGCTGAGTATTGAGGTCGATATATGACAGGCTGCCGTCTATCTTATTGACCATGTTTCCCTGATTGATGATAAACACGCCCTCGCTTATCTCGGGGCTGTCGGGATTGGAAGTCTTCTTGTCGTCATCGTCGCTACAAGCCGCAAAAGCAACCGAGCACAGGGCAATCATACCCGCATAAATTACATTTCTCATAATCTGTGTATCACTAATTTTATTTAATTAAACGAATATCTTACCGAAAACAACCATGACCGCCCGGGCATGGGATAACGCGCGACAACCTCATACTGCTTGTCGAACATATTGAGCAGATCGGCGCGCATCTCCAGTGAATGGTCGCGCAGCCGGAATGTGCGATAGGCGGCTAAGCCAAATTCCATATAGCCCTGTATTCGTGTCTCCGGTGAATTGGTATTGGTGGCATAACGCGCGCTGACTCCGGTGCCGTGCATCACGACATTGACCCACGGATTTTCATAGCTCACCGACATTCCGCCCGAATTGAGAGGAGTGTAGGCAACCTGCTTCATCCAGTCGGCGGCTGTGGGGTCGGTGCGGGGCTGAGCGCGCTGGTAGCTGTAATTGCCGGCGAAAATCAGCGACTGCCCCGGCTTCAGCCTCACCGTGGCATTCAATGTCACGTCAAGCCCCAGCATTCTCACTTTGCCGAGATTCATCATCTGCCACACGAACATATTATAAGGAATCGCCACGATTTTGTCCTTTATGTGGTTCAGATACCCGTCTACCGTCATCGACAGTTCGGGCAACCATGATGCCGCCGGAAGCAGACAGGTGGCGCCGACGTTTATCTGATCGGTCGACTCGGGGCTGAGCTCCGAACTTCCGTAGTGGTCAAAATAAACCTCATTAAACGAAGGCACCCTGAAGATGTTCTTATATGACGCTCTAAGAAAAAAAGTCCTGTGCCTGAAAGGTTGCCATGACAAGCTTACCGACGGAGAAAGACGCGAGGCATTGCGCCCGTCGGGTCCCGACTTGGCTCCGTTGACATAGACCGAATAAAGCGCCCGCGCCATCAGCGACACTCCCCCGTGGCGGTATCTCGCCGTCAATGACTGAAGCACACTGCTGCGATAAGGACGGGCGTCATTGTTCAGGTTGCTGTTGAGATTATTGTAGGCATAATCAGCCGAATAGTCAACCGCCCACTTTTCATCGGGCATGAAAAGCGCGCATCCCGACACATAAGCCTCGCGCTGCCAATAGTTCTGATCAAGCACTCCGCCCGGGTAGATGCCTTTTTCATCGTGATATAATGAAGCCGCCCAGTTGAACTTGGCGCTTCCCTGAACCGACCATTTCGAATTCACCACATTACGATATTGAAGCTGAGTGAAGAAGTTGCGTTCACGCAGTTTCTCATGATTGACATCATTATAATATATGACCGGACCGGGCAAACGGCGACCGTTGTCATAGTAATAAATCTTGCCTTTCATCGAAGAGCGCGCAGTGAGCTTGACACCGGCGTTAATCTCGGCGTGTCCCGAGTTCATCATGCTATTATTACGTCTTTCCCGAGATGTGCTCGCTCCGTTTTCAAGCGTAAAAGGATAATCATTGTCAGTGTGGAGAAACTCACCGGTAGCCGAGACCGCCACCCTGTCGTCAAAACTCTTGCCTATGCGGAAAAACGGATTGATGTTTCCGAATGAACCGACCCTAAGCTGACCGGCGAAATGAAGAAGGCTGTCGTCAAACTCAGGCAACGTCAATGACGAAACTGCAAGAGTAGCCGCCGACGCGGCTGCACGAGCCGGAATAAAAATGTCGTCATTGTCTCCGATAATCATCGAGAGGCTTCCAATGTTGTCAAGCGAATAACGGGACACGTCGATCTGCCCGCTCTGGCAATCGCTCAAAGTGATCCCGTCATAGATCACCGCCGTGTGAGCCGCTCCGAAACCGCGCACAGAAACGGTTTTCAATCCGCCTGCTCCGCCGTAATCACGAAGCGTGACACCCGGCATGCGATGAAGCGCGTCGGAGATGTCGCTCACCCCGGTCACTTTCAA
>JAAVEM010000046.1 GCA_014801235.1 Bacteroides sp.
ATATAAATAGAATAAAGTTAATTCATAAATATAGTTTAAGTAGAAATACCTAATTTAACCTATATACTTCTAAGTGCCTGAAAACACAAAACTTACGTAAGGGAACACTTTTTGCATTATTCTTTCAAAATCTGTACCTTTCCAGTATTCTTTTCAATAAATCTATGCTGATTATCAGCATAGTAAGGGCTATAGTGTGAAAAATGACGGTGGACAGGTTGTGGGGGAGGGGTGCCGGAGATGGGGCGAGGAGAAATGTGCCGCCGGGTTGGATGGTGTTAAGATTTCATCCAACCCGGCGGTCATATTGAGGGTTTTAATTAGTGGGTCATTTGGCGGGGGTGCCTGTGGCTGGCGGGACTTGGGCGAGGTCGTTATAGACGGGCTGTGGCATGCCGTAGATGCTCTGGGCGTCTTTGACTGAAACAAGCCCTTCGAGGATGGTGTCGCGCCCTGATGCTGCCTGGTAGGCGATGAGATGGAATTGGGTCATCATTGCCGAGATGTGCTCGAAGATGGTGTCCATCATGGCTTCGTAAGGGAGCCATGCCGAGGTGGAGGTGAAGCAGTAGATCTGCAACGGAACTCCGTTTTCAGTTTGCTGCAAGGTGGAGACGAAGCAGGTGTCGTCGTGAGAAACGTAGGGCGACGCGTCGAGCCACATTCTTAAATAAGCTCTGAACAGACCGAGATTTGTGTCGATTGTTCCGTCGACGAGTCCCTCGGAGTTGTTGACATCCTCGACTTTTCCTGCCGCTTTCTGGGCGAGTTTCTTGGTGATGAAGTCGTTCATGAACGGCACGCTGCGAAGCGATTCGAGAAGTTCGGGGGTTGCGGGGACGATGCTGTCGTGGTCGATTATGTAGCTGCGCTGTATGCGGCGGGTGTTGCTCATCTGCATTGAGCGGTAGTTGGTGAAACTTCCGCTGACAAGGCTGTAGGGAGGCACGCTTGTGGTGGTTTTGTCCCAGTTGAGGACTTTTACTGCGGTGAGTGACACTTCGGTCACGGTTCCGTTGGCGTCGGTTCCGTCGATTTTTACCCAGTCGCCCACGTGGAGGCTGTCATTCTGTGATAGCTGTACTCCCGCCACAAGCCCGAGAATGCTGTCTTTGAATATCAACATGAGCACGGCGGCAAAGGCTCCGAGTCCGGCAAGGAGCGATCCGGGAGACTTGTTCACGAGGATTGCTACGGCGATAATGGTGAGCACAATCCAGACGATGCCTTTTATCAGCTGAGCAAGCCCGTTGAGGGGGAGGTGTTTGGTGTTGCGGCGGGCGTCGACATGTTTCCATATCGCGCTGATGAGCGCGGTGACGGCGACTCCGGTCACATATAATACATATAGGAGTGTTATCTTGGTCAATATGTCGGCAATCTGAGTGTGGGTCTCGACAAGGGTGAACTGGATGAGCACGAGGAATGTCAGAGCCGGAATCATGCGGCACAGTTTAGTGAAAAAGAATTCGCCGGTCAGATAGGTGTAGAGATCACTTGAGAGTTTTTGTCCGAATCGTTTCAGGATTCCGAGCACAATCCATTTGGTGACATAGCCGACTACCATCGATATCGCCAACACGACGATGGCGTAGATCCATGTTTCGGCAACTTTGTTTCCGGCAAGTCCCACCCAGCTTAGAATCCACTCGGAGATGTCTAAAAGCCCTTTTGCGACGGTGTAGGTGGTGTCGTGGGCATCGGGCGCGATAGTCTGTAACGCAATGTCGGCTTGCGAAACAGGTTCTTTAGGAATCAGCATTGAAAGACTCAGCATAATGTTTTGAATTTATAAAACGTGTATATACTGATGACAAATTAGGGGGGTGATTTGTTCGCAAGGATTCACTACATATAGTGATTGCAGGAGCGCGGAGATGGTTGTAACTTTGCGCAGTTATGAAGAGAAGTGGAATTTTAGGAATAGGTTTTGCATGTATTCTGCCGGGTTTTGCGACAGAAGCGGAAGTCCCTGACACGGTGGTGGCGCTGAGCGAGATTTCGGTGACCGCGATAAAGGGGGAGCCTGTGATTGACCGCATGCCGGTGGCGTCGACGGTGGTGGGCGAGGGAATGATAAAACGCCTTAATATAAAGACAATAAAGAATGTGAGCGAGATTTCGCCTAATTTTTATATTCCGGACTATGGCTCGCGGATGACTTCTTCGATATATGTGAGGGGGATGGGCGCGAGAATCGACCAGCCTGTCGTTGGGCTGAATGTTGATAATGTTCCTTTCCTTAACAAGGATGCCTATGATTTCGACCTTGAGGACATAGCCCGCATCGAGGTGCTTCGTGGTCCGCAGAGCGCGCTTTACGGACGAAACACTATGGGGGGTCTCGTGAATGTCTACACGCTGTCGCCGATGGACTACCAGGGGGTGAGAACGGTGGTGGAGTATGGCACGTCGAACAGTTTCAGAGGGTCGGCAGGTTATTACGGCAAGCTTTCTCCCGGGTTGGCAATGGCAGTGATCGGTTCTTACAGCCGCACTGACGGGGATTATACCAACAAATTCAACGGAAGCGACTGCGGAAAGGAGCAGCAGGCGTCGGGACGATGGAAAACGGTGTGGCATCCGTCGGCAAATCTGAAGATAGAGAACGCCGCTTCATTTTCATGGGCTGACCAGAGCGGATATCCATATGAAAGCCTTGAGAAGGGCGAGATAAATTATAATGACACTTGTTTTTATCATCGCACGGGAGTCGCCGACGGGCTGACGGTGAAGTGGAACGTGGGAAACGTGGAGCTGTCGAGCATAACCAGTTTCCAATATGTTTCCGACAACATGACTCTGGACCAGGATTTTCTTCCGGAATCTTATTTCACATTGACTCAGAAACGCCATGAATGGGCATTGACCCAGGATTTCATCGGCAAGGGGCGTGTGGGCGATTATAGTTGGCTGGGAGGCGTGTTCGGGTTTTATAAAAGGATGAAAATGGACGCGCCGGTGACATTTAAAGAGGATGGAATCGAACGGCTGATACTTGACAACGCTAACCGGGCGATGGTTCCGAGAGGAATGATGCTGTCATGCGACGACAGCGAGATAGCCCTTAACAGCAGGTTTAAGAATCCGGTGTGGGGCGCGGCGGTGTATCATCGCAGTTCTTATAGAGCCGGCGACTGGGACTTTTCAGCCGGAATAAGAATTGACGTGGAGAAAACCTCGCTGCGATATTTCAGCGACTGCGCGACGGCATTTACCGTTTCGAGAAAAATGGGGGAGGCGTGGGCGCCGATTATGAACGTGCCGGTGGATATAGACGAGAGCGACAGGCTGAGCAAAACCTTTGTGGAGGTGTTGCCTAAGTTTTCGGTCACTTACAATGTGCCGTCGCTTCCCGGGTCGAATGTCTATGTGTCGGTGGCGCGCGGCTATAAGAGCGGCGGCTACAACACTCAGATGTTCAGCGACGTTTTGCAACAAAAGCTGATGGGGGTGATGGGCACGCCCGAGTCTTATGACGCTGAGGAAATCATGTCGTATAAGCCTGAATATAGCTGGAACTATGAAATGGGGTCGCATTTTTCGGTCCTGGACGGACGGTTGAGAGGCGAGACTTCGTTGTTCTATATAGATTGCCGCGACCAGCAGCTCACGATGTTTCCCGAGGGGCTGACTACCGGGCGAATGATGACCAATGCGGGAAAAACACGCAGCTACGGCGTGGAACTTTCGGCGGCTTATCGTCCTGTAGACAGGGTTGAAATGACGGCGGCATATGGCTACACAAATGCAAAATTCGTTAAATATCACGACGGGGTGGAAAATTATAAGGGTAAAAGCATCCCATATTCACCTAAAAATACTATTTTTGCATCGCTAAATTATACACACCCATTCAATGGCTGGGTGGATGAAATGAAATTTGACGTAAATTGCCGCGGTGTGGGCGAGATAATGTGGAATGAAGCTAACACGGTCAAACAACCGCTTTATGCCACGCTCGGCGCTTCGATCACCGCTGTTCACAGGAATTGCTCGCTCACGGTGTGGGGCGAAAATTTGACCGACACGCAATATGACACATTTTATTTCGTTAGTATAGGAAACGCTTTCCTGCAGAGGGGGAAGCCAGTGAAGCTGGGCGTGACTCTCCGCATGAATTTTTAAATTTTTGAACGAAGTATGAATTTATTAAAATCTTTAACTTTTTCTGTATTAGGGATGTCATTGTTGGCATCATGTGACACAAACGACTCAAATACCCAGACGTTCAACATGGGCATGCTTTACTATGCCACCTCGCCCTCGGGGGAGGCTTATTCGGTTGGCACGACTGAGTTCTCGCTGGATTATTCTAATGTGTCGGACTGCGAGATTACCGCATCGGGGGTGTTGGTTCCCGGTGTCGGCAATTCAATGACGATGAAATATGATAAGCTCACCATGTCGGGCACCACCACGGGGTTCAAGATTGTGAGCGGAACTAACGCTTCGACATCGGTGGTTTGCAGTGTGGACGGTCCTTGGATGAACACCACCTGCACGATTAATGACGGCGACAGCCGGATTTTGGCTATGAGCCGTTCGATGGTGTTTTACAGCATTACCAACGCTGTTGACCCGGAGGGCGCTTCGCTGACTACTTCGCAGGCCGATAAGAACGCATACATGATTCAAATAAACGAGGCAAACGTCAATTCGTCGACACGCACATTGAACCTGTTGATTGACAATGCTCAGTTTAAGCAGAATATGAGCGAGGCTGTTCAGCTGAAAAATATAAATTTCAGCATAAGCGGCGACCGGCTCTCGTTTTCGGCAAGCGAGCTGCCTGTTTATCTGGGCGTTAATTCGCCTAACAATGCCGTGATGACCAATAAGTATAAGGTCAAGGATCTTTCGGGCAGCGGAAAGATAGGGGGCGATTATTCGGTGTCGTTCACCTGGCAGGAGATCGACGAGGAGTCTACTGTAGAATATCAGGTGCAGGCTACGTTGAAAAACTTGCTTTCAACAACATCGTCGACTAATTGATTGACTGATTGATTTAATAAGATACACTCTCTTCTCCGACATATTTTTTTATTTCATAGGATGAGCGCGTACCGCCGTGAGGTGGGGCGCGCTTTTTTATGCTCTTTTTCGCATTGCAGATAAATCTTATTGAGCGGAATAGAAAAATTGCATTTTTTATTGGTTGGTGTCGGCATTCTGAAAAAAATTGGTATATTTGCAAAAGATTTGAAAAAATCAGTGGACTGCCTTGTTGAAAGACGGGGCTTTACAAGAATAGATAACAAAATTTATGGTATCGTTAATTTTTGGTATTCAGAACTCTACACTCGCCGTAGTGGCGGCGTTGACCGGCGTTGCCCTTGTGGCATTGGCATTGGCTGTCGCCGGGCTTATTTCGCCTAAGTCCTACAATCTTCAGAAAGGCGAGGCTTATGAGTGTGGTATTCCTACTCGAGGAGAGAGCATGGCGCAGTTTAAGGTCGGTTATTACCTTTATGCCATTCTTTTCCTGATGTTTGATGTGGAAACGGTGTTTCTCTATCCATGGGCGGTCAATGTTCGTTCTCTTGGGACTGACGGACTCCTGTGTATAGCGGTGTTTTTTGGAATTTTAGTGCTGGGCCTATGCTATGCCTGGCGGAAAGGAGCTCTTGAATGGAAGTAACAGCTCAAGGAATGCCTTATTCCGAATGGAAAGATAACGAGTATATCGAATCTTTGGTCAAGGAGCTGAAGGATAATGGCACGAATGTCATTGTCGGCACTCTTGACAATGTGATCAACTGGGGGCGCAGTAACTCTTTATGGCCGCTCACATTCGCAACCAGTTGCTGCGGTATAGAATTTATATCGCTTGGAGCGGCGCGCTATGACATGGCGCGCTTTGGCTGGGAAGTGGCTCGCGCTTCGCCCCGCCAGGCTGACTTCATGATGGTTGCGGGAACTATTGTCCATCGCATGGCTCCTGTTGTTCGCCGTCTGTATGACCAGCTTGCCGAGCCGAAGTATGTTATCGCCTGCGGCGGTTGCGCTATTTCGGGAGGTCCATTTAAAAACTCTTACCACGTGGTTAAGGGCGTTGAGGATATTATTCCGGTCGATGTGTATGTTCCGGGTTGTCCACCTCGTCCTGAGGCGATGATTTATGGCATAATGCAGTTGTCGCGCAAAGTCAAGGTTGAGAAATTTTTCGGCGGAGTCAACCGTCAGGAGAAGCGGGCTGATTTTCTTGCGGCTCATCCTGAAGCAGATCTCGCCAACTGATAAAATTAGAACTAACGCTCCATTAAATAAATAATATGGCAAATGTTAAGGAAAAGATAGCCGCTTTGTTTCCCGACGCAGTTTTTGAGGATGGGGAATGGCTGACGGTGAGTATTGCCGACAGTCAGTGGCACAGTCTTGCCCAGACGCTTAAAGATGATCCCGAGTTGCATTTCGACTATCTCGTGGCTCTGATCGGAATGGATTGGACCGAGACTCTCGGCTGTATGTATTATTTCACCTCGACCACTCATGACACCCATGTGTCGGTCAAGGTTGCGACCGCCGACAGGGAGAACCCGATGCTTCACACTATCTCCGACCTTTGGAAGGTGGCTTATCTTTATGAGCGGGAGGTTTATGACTATTTCGGAATAAAGTTTATCAACCATCCCGACATGCGTCGCCTGTTTCTTAGAAACGATTGGGTGGGTTATCCGCTACGCAAGGATTATGACGATTCTCCGGAGTTGAATCCCGTGCGCCTTGATCATGAAACTGTTGAGGATACCACGGTGAGCTATGTGGAGGAACCCGACGGAAAGATCGTGAAGAAGGAGGTGACCATTTTCAAGCCGGAGGATTTTGTGGTCAATATCGGCCCGCAGCACCCGGCGACTCACGGCGTGTTGCGATTCCGCACTGCCGTTGACGGTGAAACCATTAAGAAGATAGACCTGTATCTCGGTTATATCCACCGAGGCATCGAACGGCTTGGCGAGGGACTGGGGTATCCCCAGAATCTTCATTTCACTGACCGTCTTGATTATCTGTCGGCTCAGCAGAACCGCCACTGTCTATGCATGTGCATCGAGAAGGCTCTCGGAATCGAAGTTCCGCGCCGCGCTCAGGTGATAAGGGTTTTGATGGACGAGTTGATGCGTATCTCTTCCCACTTGCTGTTCATGGGGACTTTCTGCATGGACCTCGGCGCTACTACTATGCTGTTCTACACTCTTCGCGAGCGTGAGACGATATTGAATATTTTTGAGAAGACGTGCGGCGCCCGCATGACGTTCAATTATGACTGCATCGGCGGCGTGATGGATGATCTTGACGTTGACTTCGTGAAAGACGTGAAGCATCTTCTTAAGAATATGCCCGGCGCTATCAAGGAGTATAACACGGTGTTTA
>JAAVEM010000047.1 GCA_014801235.1 Bacteroides sp.
GGGTCCGCACCTCAAACCTCCATCCTCGGAGAGGATGAATAAAACCACAAAACAAGCCTGCAAAGGCTTGCCCTATGAGTAGCCGGGTACGGCGAATGAAATGAGCCGTGCCCGGGAAACGTGCACCACCAAGAATCGCACTCTGACAGAGTGCCCCCTAAAAACATCCTCGCCATTTTGATTCAGGGGGCGCTCTTTGCAGAGCGCCAATCCATAACACCCCCCAACCGGGCAGAGTTCGCATCCGCTCACTCTACCCGGCTATCCGTAGGGCAAGCCTTCCAGGCTTGTCCCACAATCCAATTTCCAACGCCCCTACGGGGACGTACACCATGATCCATCCTCTACGAGGATAAACAAAAAAACGCACGGACCGAAGTCCGTGCGTCGTGCATATTGCTTTACCGGTTTAGATTAGTTTGCGGCATTGGGGAGAGCGGATGCCCATCCTTCATTCTGAGTCACACCAAATCCTGCATTGATTTCATCTTCAGGAATCGGGAACACAAAATTGGAAATCTTGTAATTATTTACAAAATACTTGATTGAAGGAGCCTCTTCGGCAACCACATTAGCCATAACATCCCAACGGCGGAGGTCATACAGACGAAGACCCTCCTGGAAGAGCTCGCGGGCGCGCTCGTCGCGGATGAAGCTCATCAAGTCATCGGCGGTTGAAGGAAGATCGCTCACCGATGCGATGTCGGGATTACGCTTAGCCACTACGAGAAGAGCATCCTTAGCCTTGTTGATGTCGGGAGTGGGGAGCTTCAGGTAAGCCTCAGCCTGATTGAGGAACATCTCGGGAGCGTTGATAAGATACTCGGTGCCATATGACGGGTTTCCGTAAGCGAACGCAGCGAGCTTACCGCCGCCATAAATAGGCACTTGCGCAGTAGATGCAGGCTTCCATGTCATGATAGAGCGACGGATATCGTTAGCTGAGTAAAGCGACTGAAGATAGGGGCTCGGGCTGAAGTTATAAGAGCTCCAGATGTAACCGCTTGAATTGGCGCTCCAGTTATCAAGAGTGGTAATAGCAAGAGTGAACATTGATTCATTGTTGCTGGTGCCGTAGTTGTAAAGAGCCTTATATTTCACGGGGTCATAAGTAAGCTCAGTGATTCCCGACTCAGCTATCGCATCTTCAGCTGCGTCGATAGAAGCCTGATAATCCTCCATGTAGAGAGACACACGGGAAAGAAGACCGTTGGCTGCGGCAAGATTGAAGTAAAGCACATCGCCGCGGTCGTCGCCGGCAGCAGTAAAGTGGGCAATCGAGTTCTTGAGGTCAGACACGATCTGGGCATAGGTCTGAGCCACTGTAGATCGTGAGACCTGAGTATTTTCAGGAATATGCTTATCTATAATCACAATGCCGGGCTTGTCGCCGAAATCCTGTCCGTTCACCTTATACTGGTGTCCATATATATTCACCAAGAGGAAGTGAGCGTAAGCACGGAGAGCGTATGCCTCGCCAAGATAAATGTCAAGATCAACCTTGTCAACTCCTTCAGCATCGGCATAAAGCTCGTTTCCAGCCGTGATGATGCGGGCGCTGTTGTCAGCAACCTTATATCCATAGTTCCATATATAATAGAGGTAAGTGTCGGTCGACCTTGGCTGGAACTGATAGATGAGGTTGAAGTGTCCTGTCTCACCGTTCCAATAAGAGAGATCTGAAGCGACATCACCGATATTGATAGCGTAGTTTCCGGCGAAATAGTATTGATACAATCTATAGTACACACCATTCAGAGCATGACCGATATTATCGACATTCACAAGACTACTCTCCATGTCGATAGAATCGTACATCTTGGTGTCAAGAAAATCGTTGCCACAGCTCACCATGCTTCCTCCAAGGAGAAGAGCGCCGATAGCCTTGATATATAATTTTTTCATACTTTCGTTAAGTGTTTTTTAATTATTAAAATGTCAACTGAATACCACCGGTGAAGGTGAACACTGCAGGATACTGCCATGCAATCACACCTGATGCGTAAGTATCGGGGTTGTAACCGATGAAGTCGCTGCGGGTCCAAGTGTGGATATTGTCAAATGTGGTATATAGACGGAGTTTCTGGATAAGCGCCTTCTTGGTCCATTTGGCGGGGAAGGTATATCCGAATGTGATGTTGCTGAGGCGCAGATAGTCACCATGCATCAACCAACGGCTTGAATAGTTGCCCGATGAATCTCCGTAGGGGTCACCATAGATGAACTGAGGATACTTGGCGTCGGTGTTCTCGGGTGTCCATGAATTGTAAACGACAGTCTTCAAAGGAGTGCGGTAAGTGTTCATACAGAAACCGGTGAAATCGTGACCGGTGTCATAAACCTTGTTGCCGATGCGATAGTTGAACTGCATGCTGAAATCAAATCCGTAAGCAGCGGCGTTGATGCCGAATGCTCCGAACACTTTAGGCTCGGCGCTGCCCACATAGCGCTTGGCTGCCGAATAATAGTCGTCGGTCAGCTCGTCGCCTGATTCGTTGAGATAGTAAAGAGCGCGGCCGGTTTCCTTGTCAACACCTGCATACTTGGGCATGTAGAACTGACGGAAAGGACGACCCTCCTCGATAATTGAATAGGTTCCCTCTTCAGCGCCATCCGCAAGCTTGAGCACCTTGTTCTTGTTCCAGGTGAGGTTGGCAAAAAGACTCACGTTGATGTCACGGTTGGCAAACACGGTTCCGTTCACGCCAAACTCAATACCGGTGTTGCGGATCTTACCGATGTTCTTATAGTAAGAAGCAAAACCTGAAGTCATAGACAAGGGCACAGCGTAGAGAGCGTCGGCGGTGTCTTCATTATAGAAGTCAAATGTCATGTGAACGCGGTTGATCAAAGAAACGTCGAAACCAACGTCAAACTTTCTTGAAGTTTCCCATGAGAGGTCGGGGTTCTCGATATTGCCCGGAACCATACCGGGAGTCTGGTTATAGTTGTAACCGATGGCATAGTAACCGCGAGAAGCGTAGCGGTCAGGCAGCGACTGGTTACCCACGGTACCATAAGAAGCGCGGATATCGGCATTGGTGAGGATTTCGTTGCCCTTGAGGAAGTTCTCCTCTGAGAGACGCCACTTTGCTCCTACTGACCAGAAGTTACCCCAACGCTTGGAGCTACCGAAGATAGAGCTACCGTCACGACGGAATGAAGCTGAGAGGTAATACCTGTTGTCATAGTTGTAATGAGCGTCGGCAAAGTAAGAAGCAAGGCGAGATTCGCTCTTATAGTAAGAACTACCGTTGTCAGACGCAGCTGTGCTCATGTCTCGCATGCCTATAGCGCAGAAGGGGAAATCAACGCGTGAATAGAAGTCTTCATGGAAGTCATAACGCTGCATTTCCTGTCCGAGAAGAAGGTTGATGGAGTGCTTTTCATTGAAAGTGTAGTCCCATCCGAAAGTATTGGTCCAGGTGATGGTGCTGGTGCGTGAGATGGTCTGCTGTCCGAGACCGTTGTAAGCAACAGCCTGAGGATTGTAGACACCGCTCCAGTAGTCATAGATGGTCTGGTTCATGATGTTGGCGCCGAAGCTGGTCTTAGCCCAGATTCCGAGCGGAAGATCCACACGCAGGTAAGGATTGGCGTTCAAAGTCTCATTGGTGATCTCATAGTTGTCGCCAAGGTTCGGATCTTTGACTGCAAGCGGATTCCAACGCACGCCGGCTCCCCAGTAATCAGTGCGGTCCTCGTTGTAGAACGGAAAGAACGGAAGCATTGAGGTTGTGGCTCCCACGGTGGGGTTAGAGTTTGAACCGCTGGTCGACTGAGAGAAAGTGTGGTTCTTTGAATAGCTGTAAGAAGCGTTCACACCGGCAGTGAAATACTTGTACTTGGTATCGATACCCACACGTCCTGAGTAACGCTTGTTGTCAGAACCGATCACGATACCCTCGGTGTCGATGTAGCCAAGGCTGGCATAGTAGTTGGTGTTGCCCGATGTTCCGGCAAAGCTCAGGTTATAGTCCTGATAGTAACCGGTGCGGGTCACTGCGTCCATCCAGTCATAAGAAGATTCGCCATCCCATCCGTAGCTGTTCTGGAATAAATTAGAAAGAGCACTGTACCAATAGTCATAGGTGTTTCCTCCTCTTGCTTGATAACCTTTCGCAAAAATGTCGAGAGTTTCCTGAGCATTGGCATACTTCATGTTGTTGTTGGCGATGTGGGTAAGACCCTGCTTGATGTCAAGGTTGATCTGGAACTTGCCCTCGGCGCCCTTCTTGGTGGTGATGACAATCACACCGTTAGCGGCACGCGAACCGTAGATGGCTGTTGCAGCGGCATCCTTAAGCACGGTAACACTCTCGATGTCATTGGGATTGTATGCCGACATCGGGTCAAAGAAGTTATTGGTGGTTGATGACAACGCAGCATAATCAGAGTTGACCGGCATACCGTCGATCACATACAGAGGACCTGTATTTGAATCCAGTGAGCTGCGTCCGCGCACATAAACCGAACCCCACTGACCGGGCATTGAGGTAGAGTTATTGTACTGGAAACCGGGCACCTGACCTTCGAGCGACTTCACGAAGTTCACATCGGGTTTACGTTCAACGATGTCACCGTCAACGATTGAAGCGGCACCGGTGAAGGCTGCGCGGCGGGTGGTTCCGTAACCGGTCACAATCACTTCGTCAAGAGTCTGGGCGTCATTTTCAAGAATAACGCGGACCACGGGAGCGACAGCCACTTCCTGGGTATGCATACCCACATAAGAAACAACGAGAGTTTTGGAACCTGCGGGAGCTTTAAGACGGAATCTTCCATCTATGTCGGTCATAGTGCCGACATTGGTTCCACGAACCATGACGGTGGCACCGACAACCGGTTCGTTTTCCTCAGCTGATAACACAATACCCGACACATCGGTAGCTGCTTGAGCCAATGCGCCGAGCGTGACAGTTAATACTGTCAATAGTAACACACACAACTTTTTCATACTTTTAAATGTGAAATTAATAAGTAAGTATAGTAGCAAAATTGTCAGATTTAAGCATGATTAAGCATCATTCTCAAATCCGAATGAGCGCAAAGTAAGAGATTATTTTTTAATTATCATTAACACCCAATCGCATATTTTTAAAATTTTAACACATTTAACATTAAAACTTGATAAAATAATAAAAATTTAACACCTCAAAAATCATCCCCAAACACCCGGGAAATCAAAAGTCGCCGAAGGCGGCATTTAAGGTTAACCCCCTCCGGGGACGTAGTTGCCAAGCCTGTAAAGGCTTGCCTTATGGGTAGCCGGGTACGGCGAATGAAATGAGCCGTGCCCGGGAAATGTCCGCATAGAATCGCACTCTGACAGAGTGCCCCCTAAAAACACCCTCGCCATTTTGATTCAGGGGGCGCTCTTTGCAGACCGCCAATCCATAACACCCCCCAACCGGGCAGAGTTCGCATCCGCTCACTCTACCCGGCTATCCGTAGGGCAAGCCTTCCAGGCTTGTTCCGCAACCCCAATTTCAAAAGTCGCCGGAGGCGGCATTTATGATTTCCGCCAACACAATTAACGTCGGAGATATTGAAAGCTGAGAAACCCCATGTTGGCGCGTTAGCTGCCAACATGGGGAGAGGGTCCGCACCTCAAACCTCCATCCTCGGAGAGGATGAATAAAACCACAAAACAAGCCTGCAAAGGCTTGCCCTATGAGTAGCCGGGTACGGCGAATGAAATGAGCCGTGCCCGGGAAA
>JAAVEM010000048.1 GCA_014801235.1 Bacteroides sp.
AACCCCCGACCCTCTGCTTGTAAGGCAGATGCTCTGAACCAGCTGAGCTAAACGCCCGTGTTCTTCGTAAAAGCGATGCAAAGTTAAGAGTATTTTTTTTAACCTCCAAACATTTTGACAAAAAAATCACAATTCCTCGCATTTATTACGTAATTTTGTTGTCGATATTCATTTCATAAACTCATATCAGCTATATGGAACTGACCCAACTCACCGCCATCTCGCCTGTTGATGGCCGCTACCGCAACAAGTGCGCGAGCCTTGACCAGTATTTTTCAGAATACGCCTTAATCCGCTATCGAGTGAGAGTCGAAGTGGAGTATTTCATATCTCTTTGTGAAATCACCCTGCCGCAGCTGTCGGGTGTTGACCACAGCCTCTTCCCTCAATTGCGCAAGATTTATCAGGATTTCACTCCCGAAGACGCTTTGAAGATCAAGGAAATCGAGTCGGTCACCAACCACGACGTGAAAGCGGTGGAATATTTCATCAAGGAACAGTTTGACAAACTCGGACTCTCTCAATATAAAGAATTCATCCATTTCGGACTCACTTCCCAGGACATCAACAACACCGCCGTGCCCCTTTCCATCAAGGAGGCGCTTGAAAATGTCTACCGTCCCGCGCTGATGGAGCTCGTGGAGCATCTTGAGCAGCGCGCCGACGAATGGCAGGAGCTTCCGATGCTTGCCAAGACCCACGGACAACCGGCGTCGCCGACACGCCTGGGCAAGGAAATCAGAGTGTTCACCTATCGCCTGCGCCAGCAGATAAAGCTTCTCGACGCTACCCCGATCAGCGGAAAATTTGGCGGAGCCACCGGTAACTTCAACGCCCACCTCATCGCCTTCCCCGCCATCGACTGGCGCGCGTTCGGAAAGAAATTCCTCATGGCGAAACTCGGCATCGAGCGCGAGGAATACACCACCCAGATATCCAACTACGACAATCTCGCAGCGTTGTTCGACGCCCTGCGCCGCATCAACACCATCATCCTCGACCTCGATAAAGACTTCTGGCAATACATCTCGATGGAATACTTCAAGCAGAAGATCAAAGCCGGCGAGGTAGGCTCGTCGGCAATGCCCCACAAGGTAAACCCCATCGACTTCGAAAACTCAGAGGGAAACCTCGGAATCGCCAACGCGCTGCTCGACCATCTCGCAACAAAGCTGCCGGTGTCACGCCTTCAGCGCGACTTGACCGACTCAACAGTGCTCAGAAACATCGGCGTGCCCCTCGCCCACATCCTCATCGCCTTCAGCTCAACACTCAAAGGACTCAACAAGCTGCTGCTTAACGAGGACGCAATCAACCGCGACCTCGACAACATGTGGAACGTGGTTGCCGAAGCTATCCAGACGATTCTGCGCCGCGAAGGCTATCCCAAGCCCTACGAGACCCTCAAGGAGCTCACCCGAGTAAACACCACCGTGACCGCCGAAAGCATAGCCGCGTTCATCGACACTCTCAACGTGACCGACGCCGTAAAGGACGAATTGAAGAAAATAACCCCGCATTCTTACACCGGATATTAACATACACCAACAATCATGGCACGAATCAGCAAATCTCTCACCGAGCTGATAGGCAACACGCCCCTGCTTGAAGTGACCAACATCGAACGCAAGGAAGACCTCAAGGCGCGCTTGCTCGTAAAAATAGAGTCGTTCAATCCCGGAGGAAGCGTGAAAGACCGCGCCGCCCTCTCGATGATCGAGGATGCGGAAAAGTCGGGAGCCCTCACCCCCGGAGCAGTCATCATCGAACCCACGAGCGGCAACACCGGAATAGGGCTCGCGTGGGTAGGCTCGCTCAAAGGCTACAAAGTGATCCTCACCATGCCCGACACCATGAGCATTGAACGCCGCAATCTGCTCAAAGCCTACGGTGCCGAACTCGTGCTCACCCCCGGAAGCGAGGGCATGGGCGGAGCCATCAGAAAAGCCGAAGAGCTCCGCGCGTCGACTCCCGGAGCAGTCATTCTGCAACAGTTTGAGAATCCCGCCAACCCCGCCGCGCACTTCCACGCCACCGGCGAAGAAATATGGCGCGACACCGACGGCAATGTCGACATGCTCGTTGCCGGAGTAGGAACCGGCGGCACCCTCAGCGGAGCCGGAAAAGCGCTCAAGCGCCACAACCCCGCCATAAAGGTTGTCGCAGTAGAGCCCACCGACTCCCCCGTGCTATCGGGCGGCAAGCCTGGACCCCACAAGATCCAGGGCATCGGCGCCGGCTTCATCCCCGGCAACTATGACTCGGCGATTGTCGACAGCGTCATCACCGTCAGCAACGACGACGCCTTTGCCGGAGCGCGCCTGCTCGCCAAGCAAGAGGGTCTGCTTGCCGGAATCTCATCGGGCGCGGCGCTATATGCGGCAATATCCCTTGCCAAGCTCGACGAAAACCACGGCAAGACAATAGTGGCGATTCTCCCCGACACGGGCGAGCGCTACCTGTCGACTCCGCTGTTTTCCTAACTGTTAAAACATGATAAAAGCAGAACAACCTCAGCTCGGGCAATGTTATAGCATCAAAACCTATAACACTTAAGACATGAAACTTATGAAATTCACCAAGCTGTTTGCAGTTCTGCTTTTCTCAGCAATGAGCACGGCATTTCTGGCAAGCTGTAGCGATGACGACGACAACGATTTCACCCCCACTGCCGACTTCACCAGCGAGTTAAACAAACTTTACCCCAACGAGAAAGCGACGTGGGAGACACGCCACAACCAATATCGTGTAGCCGAATTCGACAAAGCCGGCGACGAATATGACGTGTGGTTCTCCAAAGAAGGACAATGGGTGATGACCGAAATCGACTACGAGGCGCCCTACTCCAACGTGCCCAACGAAATCATGTCCGCATTCACAACCTGCGACTATGGCGACTGGACACTTGACGACGTCTCTTTCTACCAACGCGCAAGCGACTCGTTCTATGTGTTCAACGTAGAGCAGCGAGGCGACTATGACATGGACATCTACTTCGACACCGAAGGCAACATGATCAAAGCCGAGCGCGACCGCGACATCGAAATCCTGCCGTCGACCGTTATCAACTGACAGCCGAATCATAATCTTAATACATACCCTTCAGGGAGTCCCGCCGGCGCTTATCGCCGATAGGGCTCCCCTTTCTTTTGAGCCGGGGCAACAATGATAATCCGTGGGGATTTTGTATCTTTGCCACCGAAATGATGAAGACAATCACCAAAGGCGACACCTCGGCGGCTCGAATAGCGGCTATAGGAATGTTTGACGGCGTCCACACAGGCCACCGCCACCTCATAGCCACGCTCGTCGACAACAGCGCGGCTACAGGGCTGTCGCCCGTCGTCGTCACCTTCGTCAATCATCCCCGCGACCTGCTGCGCCCCGCCGAAGCGCCCCGCAGCCTCACATCGCCCGAAGAGCGCAGCCGACACATAGCCGACACCCCCGTCGAAGGCATCATCATGCTCAGCTTCGACGACCGGTTGAGACAAATGTCGGCATTCGACTTCCTGACGATGCTCCGCGACGACTACAATGTGCACGCGCTCGTGCTCGGATTCAACAACCACTTCGGGCACAATCACCCCGTGGAAAAATCGGAATATGACGCCATCGGCGACCGCGCCGGCGTGAAAATAATCCACGCCCCCGAATATCGCCACCCCTCGGGCGACAAAGTAAGCTCATCGGTCATACGCCGACTGCTCCAGAACGGCGACATCACCCAAGCCAACCTCATGCTCGGCTACTGCTATCGCCTGTCGGGCACGGTGGTCCACGGCAAGGAGCTGGGACGCACCATCGGCTTCCCCACAGCCAACATCCTCCCCGCAGATCCCCGCCGCCTCGTCCCCGCCAACGGCGTTTATGCCGTCCGTGCCCATCTTGCCAACGGCGAAGTCTACCCCGCGATGGTCAACATAGGCCACCGCCCCACCGTCGACTCCCCCGACTCCCCCGAAAGCATCGAGGCACACATAATCGGCTTCGACGGCTGCATCTACGGGCAGACCGTAGAACTGGAATTCCTCCGCTTCCTCCGCAAAGAGCAGCGCTTCGAATCGCTCGACGCCCTCCGCCATCAACTCGCCGCCGACGCCCAAGCCGCCCTCACCTGCCCCAACTGACCCCGCACCCTCCTTCAATGCTCAATCTTGAAAGAGTTTCCAGCAAAATAGTTTCATATTTTAAATCTACTTTATACGGTCAACTTCTGCTTGAATCTCAGCTTCAGTGAACATTGGACGATAGCAAAGAGTGAAATAACTATCTAGATTTGTTTTAATATAAGGTGAATCTGCTCCTTTTCGCTTTATAGTTTCACCAATATACTTCCTCGGACGATAATACATATCCAACGTATAACATGGAATTGTCCAGCCTCCCAACATCTTCTTAGTATTAAATTTACCCGACGACATCTCAGGCTTTACTTTTACAGGGAAAGCGACCCAATAAGCACCCGGAACATTACTATTATACCTACCTGATTGAGAAACAAGTCGGAGTATCTCTTCATTTGCTAACTGCCATCCAGATGGAGCCTTATTGGTAATCACAACAGTCCGGTTAGAGGAATCGTAATCAAATGAAACATTGATTAAATCATTCATAATAAGATAACCACCTAACTGATAGCAATTGTAACCCGTATTTCGAATAAGGTTTTCTATTGCCGTGAATCTAAGTTGCTGTTGTCTCTCTCTTTGTTGACGTTCTATTCTCTCGCGCTCGGCTCTAATGCGTTCTTGTTCTTGTCGAGCCAATAGTTCCGCTTGCTGTTTTGCTTCCTGCCGCTTTCTGATTTCTTCTTGCTCAGGTTTTATTATCATCCCATCAGCAATATTTTCTGCCAATTTCACCAACTGCTGCATATTATCGGCAGCACCATTGGTGTCGAATGAGCGTTCTACTAATCCAGTTTCTACATTAATAAGACGCGATGATATAAAATATTCGTCAAAAGCCTCTGCAATATCCGCAACAACTACATATCTGACGCCAAATTTTTGCCCTAATCGCGCAATCTGGCTGTCTTGGACTTCTCCTGAAGTTTGATAGTCGGTTTCAGCATTAAGAGCAGCTAAAAATTCAACCGTACGTTCAACCGCGGCGAATCCATTACTCCTGGCAATTGCACCCACGAGTTTTGATCCAAAAATTTTTTTCATAGATGCATCTGCATCAGCTCCAGAAACATACACAGCAACTTTCTTCTTTGGTAAATCTTGTGCCGACACATTAACTCCCAACAGCAACAGAGATGACAACGTCAGGATTAAACAAAGTAATTTATACATGGTGATTCTTCTATTTGGATTTTTTATTGAGGAGTCGATATGCAATATTATTTGCCATTGCAGATAGAGTTCGCGAACCTTCATATTCTCGCTGCAAATTGACCGACTTGATAATCTCGCCCGATTCAAGATTTATCAGTCGTGCCGACATGTGACATTGGTCGTCAGACGACACAATCGCATTTATTACAATCACATAGTCAACGCCCATGCGTTCGCCAATTTTTCGGATTTCTTTCTCTGACACTTCACCCGAAAGTTGATAGTCCTGCTTCCTATCGAGAGAATTGATGAATGCCGAATTCCTTTCATAGGCTGTAAAATCTTTATTGCCCGACATCCGAGCGAGAACTGCGGAACTTACGATTGATCTGTCGGATTTTGACATTTGTCCCTCCACATAGACTGCCACTTTCTTGGTCGCCGCCATGGCTTGAGTAGAAAAGCCGAGACACGCAACTAAAATCAAAAACAAGAACGAGATTCTTTTCATTGTTAAATTGCTCCCTTATAGCCTCTCCTGAGTAGGGATTTATATATACAAAAAAAGCGTGAGAGTCTGTATCTGTTGCTCGTCCCACGAATCGAGGCTCTGGCATGTGCCCATCTGAGTAGAACGAGCAACGCGGAGCCTCACGCTGTATGATATGACAACAATGGAAAAATGTATCTCTACATAATCCATCATGGGTATATCATACCCCGAAGGCGCCTATCGCTGCCTCATCCTCGACTCAGATTTTGAAACTGCCAGATTTCGATCCGTCAAGAATAAGCGTTGGATAAACGCTCTTGTAATATGTCTTTTTACACCATGACTCATTCAAACTGCCGACTGCGCGGCAAGAAACCGCCATGGCTGCAAATGCACCCCGCCACGTCACCCCACATCGGGACTCCGCAAGCGATATGCAGCCGCAAAGATATAAAAATATCCTGACTTTCAAATAAAATTTGCCCGAATCAAGTAACTAATTATTAAATCAACCACTTGATTCAGGATGCCGATTGCGGGGCATAGCGAAATTATTCATATCTTTGCAGGGAAGTTCGAAAAAAAATGACATCACGCTTGCAATGGAAATCAAGATAAAAAGATTTGAGGAGTTTTCCCTTTCGGAGCTATATGAAATTATGCGCATTCGCGCCGAGGTGTTTATCGTGGAGCAAAACTGCCCCTGCCAGGAACTCGACTACCGTGATCAGCATTCCACCCACATGTATGTCGAGGACAACGGCAAAATCCTGTCCTATCTCCGCGTGATTGACCCGGGAGTGAAGTATCCCGCCGCATCCATCGGGAGAGTGCTCACCGTCAAGGAGGCGCGCGGCAAAGGATTGTCGCGAATGCTGATGAAGGAAGCGATACGCTTCGCCAAGGAGCTATCGCCTGTAATCGAGATCGAGGCTCAGGCTTATCTGCGCGACTTCTACAAGTCGCTCGGCTTCGTGGAAACCTCGGAAGAATACATCCTTGAAGAGAGGCTCCACATTGACATGAAAATGGAATAGACCTGATGCCGTCGTCATCGGCTC
>JAAVEM010000049.1 GCA_014801235.1 Bacteroides sp.
ATATTCCGACCACACGACAGAAGAATGCCTCGCAGTCGGGAGCTGATTTGCTTGACCAGATGTCAATACCGCAACTCAATGTCACGCTGAACGGTAATATTCAGACAAATTCAGGGAAGGAGGTCGCAGTATTTATAGACTATATTCCCGCAACAGAGAATGACTTGAAAGCGATGCGTATATCTGATGTCAAAAGGGTGGAATATTACGAATATCCTTCCGATCCTCGCTTGCAGGGTCATCAATTTGTGGTCAACTATATAATGACTAAATATGAGTATGGCGGCTACATAAAGGGGTATAATCACACAAATCTATTACACTTTTCCGAGCAACTTTTGGGTAATGTCAGACTTCAGTATAAGAATATGACATATGATTTAATGGGTTACGGTTGGGGACACAACAGTTCTCACTATGGTTCAGATCTAACTGAAACTTACAGGCTGCCGCAAGAAGATGGATCAGTTAAAGTATTTGACCGGTATTCAAACACGACTGCGTCAAAAGAAAATAGACAGCAATACTTTGCCGCCTTTAAAGCAACTTATAATACCGACAAGATTCAAGCCTCGACGCAAATCAACGGCAGTATAAACCGTAAGCCTCACTCTGACCGTAGTGGCGAAGTGATGTATTCGCCTGCCGACTTTCCGGCATCGGAATATACTTCAACCCTCAGCAATACATCAAAATTCCTTTCTTATAACGGATATTATTTCTTTGCGTTGCCAAAAAGCAATTCTGTCACGTTTACGCCGTTCTATATGTTTTCGCATACGGAACAGAATTCGTCGTATATAGAAGATGGTTTTTCGCCTATTTACAATGGCGCGGTTGATAATACCAATCAATTGAAAGCCGATTTGAAATTCAATCACGATTTCGGCAAATATGGCAATCTGCTCGGATTTGTAAGAGGCTCGTATGAATACAACCGGACACAATATTCCGGAAGCGCTACTTCTTTTGACAGAGCTAAATCTTCGCGAGTCGGCATAGGCGCTACTTATAATGTTAGTATAGGAAATTTTTACGGTTCAACCGGTTTTGGATGGGATTGGGATAAGTTGAAGTTTGCCGACATGACTGACAATCCTTCATCGCCTTGGTTTGATTTTTCGTTGCAATACGGATTCAAGGATAAACACTCGCTCTCCACCACATTCCATTATAGTTCAAGGACGCCATTGCCATCATATAAAAGCGGGAACCTCATTCAGTCAACTCCTTTATTGCAATACACCGGTAATCCCAATCTTGTGCCTTCAAAAAGCTACGATATAGATTTTAGATACACCTGGCTTCCCAACAATAATTATAGTTTAAGCGCTTTTGCATGGGCGTGGATTGTAGGTGACAGATATGCATACGATTATGAAGCCACGTCTACCGGCATTTTGCGAACCATTAAACAGCCGGTGGGAAGTTACTCTCAAGGTCAATATGGCGTTTCGGGCACTATGAGATTTCTGAATCGCACTCTTGTGTTCTTGGGGCAGATTGCGCAGACGCTTAATCATAATGGCATGCCTTATAGCGTGAATCACTCTTGGATTAATTGGTATGCGCGTTTAAGATATTATCTTAATAACTGGAATTTCACATTGACTTATGTATCCGATAATGCAAGTCCTGACGGATGTATCAACGGAATATGGCACAGGACGAAAAGCGACTGGTATATAACCGTGGGCTGGTCCAATTCAGATTGGAATGTGCGTGCTGACTTGATTGATTTTTCTCGTTGGAATTGGAAGAGCTCCACCCAGGAAATGCACAGCAAGTATTATGACACTTTTCAGCAGTTTTACGATGGTCAAAGCCATGCTCTGATTCAGTTGTCGGCGACATATACTTTCGGATTTGGAAAGAAAGTGAAAAGAGACAATGAACCCGGAGTATCAGGAGCGGCATCCTCCGGAATATTAAAATAATATAACCGGTTGTTAGGGTAAGTGCGGTAGGGGGTTAATGGGAGTGGATGCGAGCCATTTGGAGGGTTGTGTTGACGAAGGCTGTTTTTGCGGCTGTATAGCCGTCACGGTCGTGGCGATACTTTGGCAACAGGCTCAGTTTTAGCGATTCATATTCTTTTGCTCTTTCGGGATGCTCTATGAGGTAATCGCGAAAGAGGATTTCGTCATTGTCGCCGAGATTGTGGACGTGGATGTGGAAGACTTTTTGGGCATAGCCTTCGGGTGTGTAGCCTTTGTTGAAACTCATTCGCGACGGTGACTGATTCATGCAGATGTAGCCGCTTGATTCCATGGCGTTTTTAATGAGCGCGCTGTCACAATGGGGATTGACTTCAACAAGGATGTCGATGATGGGTTTGGCTTGAATTGCCGGAATCGCCGTGCTCCCGATGTGGGTTATCACGGGGGAAAATTCTGAAAATATCCCTGATAGCCGGTTGATTTCTTCTTTTGCCCATTCATTCCAGAGGGGATTGTGGGGGGAGATGATTATTGGAAACAGTTGCCAAAGTTCATCTAAGGTCATTTGTTCAAGTCGCTTCATAGACGTAGGTGTGGCGTGATTGAAAGACAAAGATAATATAAAATAGGGATGGTTTTGCTATCTTTGCAGGCAATCATAAAGGTTTTGATAGAAGATGCATTATAAATTTTGTCCTGAATGTGGAACGAAGCTCGTGGACAGGGCTGCCGGCGATGACGGGATGGTTCCTTATTGCACTGAATGTGAGCAATATTGGTTTGACTCGTTTGCCAGTTGCGTGATTGTTATGGTGGTCAATGAGGAGCGTGAAATAGCGTTGCTCCATCAGTCATATATTTCTGACGAGCATGAGACTTTTGTAGCCGGATTCATGACTCCAGGGGAAAATGCGGAGGAAGCCGCTGTCAGAGAGGTGAAAGAGGAGCTTGGGCTTGACGTGGTGAAACTGGAATATGCCGGGACGCATTGGTTTGATAAACGCGGGCAGCTGATGCATGCGTTTATCGGATATGTCGACAAGAAGCCGTTTACGCTTTCGTCGGAAGTGGATTCGGCGGCATGGGTGAATTTTGCGGAGGCTCCTGAACGGATGTTTCCTGACCGACCGGGGAACACTCAGCATATTCTCTATCGCAAATATCTTGAAGGTATTAAAGAGTAGGAGGTATGGCGAGGAGTGCTGTGATAGCGGTGGTGATGGCGTTGCTCTTGTTCAGCGGATGCGGAACGGGCAGGAATGCCATTGGTGTTGTGGGAGCGGGGGAGTTTGCCGGAAATGCCCGCAGCGAGAGAATGAAGATGAGGCTTGACGAGTATGTCGCCGATAAGGATGCCCGGATAGGAATTGCCGTGATTATTGACGGTCAAGACACTGTTGAGGTGAACGGCAGGCGTGATTTTCCGATGCTGAGCGTTTATAAATTTCCTCAGGCTATTGCGGTGGCGGATTATTGCCGCCGTCATGGGATGGCTTTTTCTGACTCGGTTTTAATCGAATCGGCTGAGATAAAGGAGAATACCTGGAGTCCGCTGCGTGAGAAATATGGGATCAGGGAGATGGCTCTGACTATTAGAGAATTGCTTGAATTTTCTTTGCAGCAGAGCGACAATAATGCGTGTGACATACTTTTCAGGGTGATTGGCGGGGTGGAGAAGGCTGATTCTGTGATGGAATCGCTTGGCTTTGACGGAATTGAGATAGGCTCGACGGAGGATGAGATGCACCGGGACATTTATTTGTGCTATCAGAACCGGGCGACGCCTATCATGATTGCCGGATTGCTTGAACGGTTTGACACGGAAATGCGTCACGAATCACCGGAGCTTAAGGAGATTGCGCATATAATGGAGAATTGCGCGACCGGCGGGGACCGGCTTGCGGCGCCGTTGGCATCGACAGGAGCGATGATAGGTCATAAGACGGGGACGGGCGACATAAATTCGCAGAACCGCATTATCGGCATAAATGACGCAGGATGGGTGAGATTGCCTGACGGCAGGCGTTATGTGGCGGCAGTGTTTATCGCGGATTCCGCCTATGACATGAAGCGGACATCGGAGATGATAGCTGAGATGTCATCGATCATATATAGCACTATCACAGAGTGATGTAGGGGCACAATCAACGAGGGCTGTCATTGTTGGTGACAGCCCTCGTTGATGTTTTTGCGGTGGAGCGCATTATCGCTCGGCACGCATGGGATTGTTGAGGAAGTCCTCGTAGGCTAGCTTGATTCCGTCGGGGAGCTCGGTGGAGTAGGTCCAGCCCAGTTGCGTGGCTTTACTCACGTCGAGGAGTTTGCGCGGGGTGCCGTTTGGCTTGGTTGTGTCCCACACGATTTTCCCACGGTAGCCGACGGTGCGCGCTACCAGTTGGGCAAGCTCTTTTATAGAGAGTTCTTTGCCGGTTCCTGCATTAACGGTTTCGTTGCCTGAGTAATGGTTCATCAGGAACACGCACAGGTTGGCGAGGTCGTCGACGTAGAGGAATTCGCGCAGAGGGGAGCCGTCGCCCCAACAGACTACTTCTTCGGCTCCGGATTCTTTGGCTTCGTGGAAGCGGCGGATGAGCGCGGGGAGCACGTGGGAATGGGTTGGGTGGTAGTTGTCGTTTGGACCATAGAGGTTGGTTGGCATTACTGATATGTAGCTTGTTCCATACTGACGGTTGAGGTATTCGCAGTATTTTAGTCCCGAGATTTTGGCGAGTGCGTAGGCTTCGTTGGTTTTTTCGAGCTCGGATGTCAGCAGGCAGCTTTCGGGCATGGGCTGGGGAGCCATGCGCGGATAGATGCATGAGGATCCGAGAAATTCGAGCTTGCGGCATCCGTTGGTCCAGGCGGCGTGGATGACGTTCATCTCGAGCATCATGTTGACGTACATGAAGTCGGCAGGAGCTGAGGAGTTGGCTTCGATTCCTCCCACTTTGGCGGCGGCGAGAAAGACGTAGTCAGGTTTCTCGGACGCGAAGAAGGCGTTGACGGCACGCTGGTCGGTCAGGTCAAGCTCGGAATGGCTGCGGGTTATAATGTTGGTGTAGCCTTGACGGAGGAGTTCGCGAACAATGGCTGAGCCGACCATGCCCCGGTGTCCGGCGACGTATATTTTGGAGTTTTTTTCCATGTTAGAATGTGTCTTTTCGACGGATTTTTATTTTTGTCGCTCCTTCGGGTAGATTGGCGCCGTCGGTGACGCAGCATAGATAGCCTCCGCCTCCGGCTCCTGTCATTTTCCATGCGAGCGCTGTGTCTGACACTTTTTCGATTTCTTCGGGAACTCCTGGCTGCATCATGGCGGGGAACATTGCTATCTGTGCGTTGAACGAGTCGCTGAAGGCTGAGGCAAACGCTTCGAGGTCGCGCTTCATGATGGCGTCCCAGCAGCGGGCGGCTGCGTCGGTGAGCGCTTTGACTTTGGCGGGGGTCACGTCGCGCCCTTCAATCACGGAGCAGCCGGGGCGACGCGGGAACATGGGGACGAGGCACAGGTGGTTTTCAAGCCATGAGAGGGTTTCTTCGTCGTGGCATGATTCGATGCGCGAGGGCCAGTAGTGTCCGTCGTAGTAGTGGCGATTCAGCCCCGACATGCAGATTCCGATGGCGTCTTGGGCTCCAGATATGTGTCCTTCGTTTTCAGGATCGTTTTCAAAGCAGAATAGCAGTCGGGCGAGCATCTCCTCGTTGTAGTTGGGGAGTTCGTAAGGCCATATTTTTTTTGCGGCGTTGCGCGTTGATGTGGACATGCCTCCGCGTTCCATGAACTCGCAGGTGGGCTCGATGGAGATGGTGAGCGCCCATCCGGCTCCGTGCTCGGAGACATAGGGTTGGTCGATCCATGTCCCGGCAAGGTCGATGCGATAGGGAAGGTGGGAGCTTACGCCTTTGCGGAGGGATGTGGTGGAGCGGGCTTCGAGTCCGGCGTCGGGCTCGCGTTCAAGCACGATGTATTCTATGCCTCGTTCTTCGCAAAACCGACGCTTGGTGTCGCTGCCGCCATCGGAGTTGACAACGAAAACGTCGGGCTTGACGCGATCGACGGTTTCGATGAAGTCCATCATTCCTGAGCCCGGGTTGACGAAGGCATCGGTGACGTAGCGGATGGACTTGACCATGTAGAGGCGCTCTTTTTCGGAGTATACGGTTTTGCGATTTTTGAGTTCTTCGATTGTTTTGTCGGACCCGATACCGACATATAGGTCTCCATATTTTGACGCTTCCTTGAAGAAGGCGACATGTCCGGAGTGGAGCATGTCGTAGCATCCTGAGACGAACACTTTTTTGTTTGCCATGTAGTGGGTGGGGTGATTTAGATGGAGATTATTTTACGATTCCTTTCTCAAGATATTCGGCGAGGTTGGTGCGAACTTGATCGCCGGCACGTTCGATAGCGACTTTTGCCATGTCGGCGTCGACCATGAGGTTGACGAGCTGTTCGAAGGTGGTCTTTTCGGCAGGATTCCATCCGAGTTTTTCTTTAGCTTTTGAGGGATCGCCCCAGAGGTTGACGACGTCGGTGGGGCGGTAGAAGTCGGGCGACACCTCGATGACTGTTTTTCCGGTTTTCACGTCGATGCCTCTCTCGTCAGCGCCTTCGCCTTCGAAGCGGAGTTCGATGCCGGCACGGCGGAACGCCAGGAGGCAGAATTCGCGTACGGAGTGCTGCTCGCCGGTGGCGATGACGTAATCGTCGGGGACGGGCTGCTGGAGGATGAGCCACATGCACTCTACGTAGTCCTTGGCATAGCCCCAGTCGCGGAGCGATGAGAGGTTGCCAAGATAGAGTTTTTCCTGCTTGCCTTGGGCGATGCGGGCGGCGGCAAGGGTGATTTTTCGTGTGACGAATGTTTCACCGCGTCGTTCGGACTCGTGGTTGAATAGGATGCCGGAGCAGCAGTACATGCCGTATGCCTCGCGATATTCCTTGACGATCCAGAAGCCGTAGAGCTTGGCTACGGCATAGGGGCTGTAGGGGTGAAATGGGGTGTTTTCGTTCTGCGGGACTTCTTCGACCTTGCCGTAGAGCTCGGATGTGGATGCCTGATAGACGCGACAGGTGTCTTTTAGACCGCACAGGCGCACTGCTTCGAGGATGCGGAGCACGCCGGTGGCGTCGACGTCGGCGGTGAACTCGGGGGAGTCGAAGGAGACTTGCACATGGCTTTGCGCCGCAAGGTTGTAGATTTCATCGGGGCGGACTGCTCCGACAACTTGCATGATGGACATGGAGTCGCCGAGGTCGGCGTAGTGGAGGTGGAAATTGGGCTTTCCTTCGAGGTGGGCAATGCGCTCGCGGTAGTCGACGGATGATCGGCGGATGGTGCCGTGAACGTCATAACCTTTTTCCAAAAGGAACTCGGCGAGGAAACTTCCGTCCTGTCCGGTTATGCCTGTGATTAAGGCGGTTTTCATTGAAAAAGGGATAGAATTAGGATGCGTTATCGGTTTTTGTACATTTCGTCGTAGTATCGTTCGTAGTCGCCTGAGGTTATGTTGTCCATCCACTCCTGGTTGTCGAGGTACCAGCGAACGGTTTTTTCGATGCCTTCTTCAAACTGGAGCGAAGGTTCCCAGCCGAGTTCTCTCTGGAGCTTGCGCGAGTCGATGGC
>JAAVEM010000050.1 GCA_014801235.1 Bacteroides sp.
CTTTATCAGAAGGCAAAGGAGAACCGCCAGCTGTCTCAGAACGGCGCGACCCGTCTTGCGGAGTGCTATGAGAACGGACTCGCCGGTCTGCCCAAGGACAAAAAGATGGCTGAATCGCTTAGAAAACAGAAAACGCAAGATAATCTCGCCAATTTACTTAACGCACTTTAATAGTGATGGAAACTTTTCCTAGTATCCTATTATACTGTCTCGTATCATTTTGTGTTTTTGCACCGATGACTAAAAGCTATATGCCGTATGGTGTAGTTTCTGCTTCATACAATGTGGTGTTATACTTAGTCAAGTGGACTAAATCAGGAACAAAAAAAGACAAGTACAGAATCTTTGTTACCTCATGAAATCGGCTACACATATGAGGACTATGTTGTAGGAAATCAGATTGATTGGAAGGTCGAGGCTAAGAAAGCCGCAAAAATGAATATCAGGATCGATACCGTCTCAATCTGTGGACGCCCCTGGTATAAGGAACTATCTGCAATGACCAATGGTATTACAGTTCCATTCAAGAGCAGCGGTAAGACCGGAGCAATGATCGAAACGGCAACAACAGCTCGAAGCACCATGGCATTTGCCGAATGTGCCCGCAAAAGTGATGACGATTCAGTACGTAATTTTTGTGGAAAACATGTATCTGTTCTTCGAGAAAAACTCGCTCAAATGTTTTCTTCCTGCGACGATGGAGAGTTGAATGACATACGGGAATCTTATTCAAAAGAAATTGACGAAACAGTAGATGAATAATGGTAGATATTTGCAAACTTGTAAGCAGTCTGATTCCTAAGGTGGAGTCAATGGTCCCGGAGACCTGTGACTTTAAAGCTGTTTATACAGAATATAAGGTTAATGATAGGAATCTTTGTTTGACTGATATACTTCTTAAAGTTGAGCCGTTGCCTGAGCATCTGCATAGTGCTGATAACCAAAGATATCTTACAATAGTTGGTTACAAACTTCCAGTACCTATAAAATGCAGCCAAATCCTTTGTAAAGGAACCAAAGAAGAAATATTACACATCCTGAGATCTGAATCTCTGATTCCACGGATCGAGGCTATAATACAAAGATTGAATGATAATCTATTTGATGTCTGAAAACATCCCCATAGTAATGAAAAAAATTATAATCATACTTTCGGTTTTTCTCTCGGTTTTGACCGCTTTTGCTGACAAAAAGATGACTGTACGTAACTCAGATACCGGTGAATCCTTTGATGTCTTTGTCCCCTATAGGTTAAAAATATATGAGTATAATTCTAACTGGCTTGATTCTGTTCCTTATCTGATAGCAAGGGCCAGATATGGCGATCCGTGGGCCTATAAGGCTCTCGGCGACTGCTATCGTTATGGCAAAGGCGGAGTTGAACAAAGTTTATGCAAGGCATTCGTTTACTATGGATTGTCGGGAACAAATGTTGATGAGATGGCGACTAGTACAGTCAAAGAAAAACCGACAGATCATCTAAGTCTTCTCTATAAGCTAATTGATAAAATAGAGGGTGGTGACCATAAGGGTGTACTATGTGTATTGGACACTCTTAACCAAAATAAATATTCTGAAGCTGACATTCTAAGACTATTTATTGTTGATTTGGACACACTTTCACTTTTACCGGTTATCGAAAGGAATATAATGTCGACAGAGATTTCCACTGACAGAATGATATTCACCTTAGTCGGTTGCATGATGTGTGAATGGTTTCCGAATTCTATTCGCAACAGGGAAGGCTTATTACCTGCAATCGCTTCAAAATTTCCACTCATATATGATAAAATTGCAGTGAAATTTTTGAGTAGTAGCCATGAAGACATGGACTCTGTCAAATTGGCTGAAAAAAGAGAAAGCCATGACATTTCTTGAAAATGCAGATAAGGAGGCGATGTTGAGCCATGAAGGCGCAGCGATTCTATATAAACATTATATGTCGGAACAGGAAGCCGGCGGAATGAATCTCGATGAAGATGAAATGGAAAGACTGGCAACGCTCGCCGGACTACCGGAGTCGGAAACTTTTATTTTCCGTGACAAATAGTAGGATTGATACGAAGATTTAGCCTGAGGCAATATGGATTCAATCGCAATACTGCCTAACCTCATTTATATAGTGGATTTTATAGGCTCCACACTGATAGGTCAAACGCACCCAAAAGCTGTCAAAGCAACGCAAGCCGAGACATGAACATAGGACTGCAATCATTATCGTAGTCCTATATAAATAAAATAGAGAAACTTACCACAATCATAAAAAGGATAATTGAAAAATGAAACACTTTCTTACTATAGTAATAGTATTCGTCATTGCTATCGTTGTCTTTATTACCGTGGATTGGAACGGTATTGATTTATCATCAGCGGTAGACACAAGCTATAATAAGCTACTAAAATCTGATACTTCCTCTGATAGTCAAATAGAATTGGATGAAGATTTAGAATTGTGGCGCGATACCGTGATGTATGCCAAAGGTCATGCTTTCGGATATAGTGGGGATTTATCAATGTGGGGCGGATGGTATCTCGATACTGTATATGTCGGAAATGATCTGATGCTGACTTATGACTCGGTAGGCCCAACTTTGTTGAAGCTGAGTCTTGTGACAAGAGAACTCATCGTTGACCTTGAAGATTCTGATGTGATTAACAAGATAAAGAACTTCATGAATCCGATCGACGGGTTCAAGCGGTTCAGTAAATGCTACGAGGAGTGTCTTGATTCATTGTATTACGAGGGATATGGTTATGATGAATATATGGGTAATTTTTCATTCGAAGTGGACTATGCAGACAGTTGTAATGAAAATGCCGGAAAGATAAACCGTTTTACATGTGAATTAACAGGGCTATCTGAAAACGAAAAGTCCAACATTCCGAGCCTCTCAGCTTTTTATGCAGGAGTAAAACCTATAAAATACTATAGACAAATCTATACCGGTAATGACAATGATATGCAGTGTCTTTCGGATTTTTTAGCCCACAAGACATTTGAAAATTGGAAACTCGGTGGAGATTTTGGTATGGGGTCAAGTGCAGCAACCTTGGCAATAAGACCCCACATTGCGAATGAAAGATACGTGACATTCAGCAAGTATGAGTACGAACGCGAAGGGATTGGTCATGGTATGTACACTCAAACATTTCATACGTTCAATATGAAAAGCGGAAAAGAGCTAAGTAACAAGGATATTTTCAAAAGCCAATCTCTCGATAAGGTCAAAATGAATTTGTTTGAAGTTATTGCCCAGGACCCGCATTATCTTGCTTGGCATGGTGGATCTGTATTACCGTCAGATGTAGGGTATATGATTGAAGCATGGAAGTCTCCTAATCCGATTCTTAAAGGAACAGAATGGGAGGCGCCAGAGAAAGAGGACTGCTTTGAACTCCCTGACGGAGCATTGACAAAATTAGGAGTAGTGTTCTCTTTTCAGCCCTACGAGATAGACTGTTGGGCTGCCGGAGCCTACCATTTCATCGTTCCCTATAATAAACTGATGCCTTATCTGACACCCGAAGTTAAAAGTCTTATAAGCGATTCAAACTTAAAATAAACTTCTAATACTTCAAAGAATGATACGTAACTTATACGGTAACAAGATGTTCATTGCCGACCTTATCCTAACAAGTATTTGGGCGCTCTTCTTTAGTCGCTATTGCAATTCTTTACTATTGCTGGCACTGATGATTCCGATAAGGATTGCGCTATGCTTTGAAATGGAGCACAAATCGCCATGGACGCTTATCTCTGCCACGGGATTCCTGATCGCGTATATTTGTGCCGATTGTTTTATCAAGCCTTTTAAGTGGATGGTATATATCTTCTTCTACGTCATCGGTGAATCCGAATTGATTATCGATCCAATCTCTCAATCATTTGAATGGGAGATGGAGCTTTTTGTAGGCATAATCTCAGTGCTTTGGTTCCTTTGGCTTGCCGTTATGCCAATTATAATAGGCTTTCGCACTCATGTGTTTAAAGAAATTCCATGGAAAAATAAATGGATATGGCTCTACCTGATAATATTTACAGCCATAAGCGTATGGGGTATGTTTATAGAGGGGAAATTGGGCGGATTCCTTCTTGGACTTGGAGTATCTTTGCTCCCGATGGTCTACTGGTGTATAAGCAATCGACACAGACGCTCACCGATTCAGCTTATACTTAACGACAGAAAGATAAGATGGTATCTCATTTATGCAGTTTTCATGTTAACAGCAATTACAATCGGGCTGAAAGATATTTATTCCATGAAGTTGCTCGGATTGCTTACTTTTCCGGCATTTTTCTATATCATGTTAATAAGATCCTTTAGGCTCGGCACGGTGCTTACCCGCTGTTGCATAGCTCTATTTGTCTCAGGTTTGCTTTACTGGCTTACTCTTGACGAAGGAGAAACAGCGTCGGTAGTTATGCTTATTATTGCGGTTGTTCTCATTATATATGTCGGAATAACTATGATAATAAAAACCAAACGATGTTCTGCGGCTGTATTCTTAATGATAATTGTTCCGGCTGTGATCATTCCATCTATTCTCGGGTTTAATCCATATATTATCCTTGATGCAGACTACACCCGCATGTATGCCTCTAATCTTTCAGTACGGCAAGGGGTATATGTAGTTGAGCAGTATGCTGAGCTGGCAGAAAAGGGGACTCCATATTATTGGTGCAAAAAGCATGGACTCAGAGATAGATATGGAATGATTCTACCTATGGAATACAATGAACTTAAGGTAATCGATGGCTGGGGACGTTTCATTGCAACCAATTATCATTTGTGCAATGGAAGCCGTAAATCAGATCAACGGTATGGCGTGTTTGACTTAAGGAAAAGAAAGTTTGTGGTCGATCCGGCTAATATGGAAGTCATGGATATTGAAAGGATAGATGACAAGTCGTTCAAACTTATCAATCTGGAAGAAAAACATTTCGCAACATTATACTTGTGGGGAGAGTATCAGGGTAAGTATTACAATGAAGCACACGTTGAGCCTCATTTCGCTGAATAATAAACACCTTTCGCATATTTAATTGAGCAATCGGAGAATGTTGATGTCAACATCTACTATAATTAACGGATAAAGACAGCTTCAACGAGTGGCACATCGCACGGAGCAATAAATAGTATTATACAGATCTAATCATCTAAAATATTAGTGTATGAACAGATTCGTTATTTTGGTGGTCGTCTTAGTTATCAACATGACTGCGACATTTGCCCAAAAACACAACTTGAGTGTAGAGGATGTATTTGAAGCGGCTTCTCGGATAGCTGGTTTCGAGAAAGTGAAATACATGGATGACAGTTTCAATTTCCCTAAAAATTTAGGTAAGCCATCCATGATTATTCATGGAAACGCAGAACCTCGCGAGGCTGTGCTGAGTTTTATAGCGCAGCTTCCGGATGGCTCAATTGTATACGATGATACCGATAAATCAGGTCGCTTTGACAGGCTGTTTCTGGATCAAGTTAACTACTATCTACTATATGTCCATATAGGAATAAGCGGGAATGACTCTGTGCTTATCCTTTTTAAAGGAGGGAAAAGGAAAAACATAGACAAGTTTATCAACAAGATTACTGCCGAGAGGCGTGATTGACGTTGTCGACTTAAAATATCCGAATCGAGGATTATGTTTCGCTACCGTCAAAATCTCTATGTAAGTGGGGTGGTGTCGGGATTTTTTGTAATTTTGTTGTTGCAAAAAGAGATGGAGTTTTTATGGTGAAGCAATGCTCAATTTTGTTTGGATGTCTTGCCGCAGGCGAGTTTTTGTCATGGATATTGTCGCTTTCCATTCCGGGGAGCATAATAGGGATGCTGCTGTTGACGGCATTGTTGCAGATGGGTGTGGTCAAGGTGGAGTCGGTCAAGGGTATCAGTCGGTTTTTGGTGTCGAACATGGGGTTTTTCTTTGTTCCGCCGGGAGTGGCTCTGATGCTGTACTTCGATCTTATTGCCGCTGAATGGCTTCCAATCACTGTCGCCACTGTCATAAGCATAGCTCTTGTGCTGGTTGTCACGGGACAGGTTCATCAATTTTTCCGCCGTCATGGAATATTTAGAAAGTGAGATATTTCTCATCGCCTTTACGTTTGCCGTCTATTGGGGGGCGAAGAAGCTTCAATCGGCGACGGGTCTTGTGATTTTGAATCCGATGTTGATCACAATCGCAGTGTTGATCGCGTTTTTGAAATTGACCGGAATAAGCTACTCGACCTATTACAGCGGCGGGAGGATGATTGAATTCTGGCTGAAACCGGCGATAGTGGCGCTTGGCGTTCCTCTCTATGCGCAAATCAACACTATCAGGCGGCAGTTGCTTCCGATCGTTATGTCGCAGTTCGCAGGTTGTCTGACGGGGATAATATCGGTGACGCTTATCGCCAAAGGGCTTGGGGCGAGCCGGGAGGTGATTATATCGCTCGCTCCTAAATCGGTCAGTACGCCGATCGCTCTTGAAATATCGTCGAAGCTCGACGGGATTCCTTCGCTGACGGCTGCGATTGTGGTGTGCGTTGGGCTGATTGGGTCAATTTTCGGGATGAAAGTGCTTACTTACGGGCATATCAGCAGTCCCATCGCCCAGTCGTTGAGCATGGGTACGGCGGCGCACGTTATCGGCACAACCCGAGTGGCTGAATATGGCGATCGATATGGAGCTTATGCGACGCTGGGACTGATTATAAACGGAGTGCTCACATCGGTGTTAGCGGGTCCGATTCTGCGGTTGATGGGGATTTGAAGTCTCTTGGGGAATTGTCGATGTGAGCGATTTTTCAAGAGTGTTGGATGTGTCGGCTGTTTTTCGTATATTTGTAAGTTAAACTGAAAAACATAATGAATTTCCAGCTTGAATCAAAATATGCTCCTACGGGAGACCAGCCGCAGGCAATAGCGGAAATTGTTGACGGTCTTAACTCCGGAACCAAGGCGCAGACGCTTCTCGGAGTGACCGGCTCGGGAAAGACTTTTACCATGGCTAATGTCATCGCCGAGGTGAACCGTCCGACCCTCATATTGAGCCATAACAAGACGCTCGCCGCCCAGCTTTATGGAGAGTTCAAACAGTTCTTTCCCAATAATGCAGTGGAATATTTCGTGAGCTACTACGATTATTATCAGCCGGAAGCATATATACCGTCGTCGGACAAGTATATAGAAAAGGACTTGATGATAAATGACGAGATTGACAAACTGCGTCTCGCCACAATCTCGGCGCTGCTTTCGGGACGACGTGATGTGATAGTAGTGTCGTCGGTGTCCTGTCTATATGGCGTAGGAAATCCCGAGGACTTCAACGCGAGCGTGGTAAGCATAAAGGTGGGTCAGAAGATAGCCCGCAATGTTTTTCTGCGCAAGCTTGTGGACGCTCTCTACAGCCGCAATGAAACTGAACTGAGCCGAGGCACGTTCAGGGTGAAGGGTGACACGGTGGACATCAGGCTTGCCTATGAAGAGATAACATTGAGGGTTATATTCTGGGGCGATGAAATCGAATCTATCGCCACAATTCACCCTGACGACGGTGTGTCGCTCGGGAAGCACGATTCGTTCAATATATATCCGGCTAATGTGTTTGTGACTTCGCGCGAGCGCATCGGCACGGCAATCGCCAAGATGGAGATTGACCTCGGCGATCAGGTGGGTTATTTCCGCCGCGAGGGAAAGGAGCTTGAGGCGAGCCGCCTTTATGAGCGCACGACATATGATATAGAGATGATAAGGGAGATAGGGCACTGTTCGGGCATCGAGAACTATAGCCGCTATTTCGACGGCAGGGAGCCGGGGATGCGTCCGTTCTGCCTGCTCGACTATTTTCCCAAGGATTTCCTCACCATTATCGATGAGAGCCACGTGACGGTGCCTCAAATCAGAGCCATGTATGGCGGCGACCTCTCGCGCAAGATGAATCTCGTTGAGTATGGTTTCCGATTGTCGGCAGCGCTTGACAACCGTCCGCTGAAGTTCAATGAATTTGAGTCGCTGACGGGGCAGACGGTTTATGTGAGCGCTACTCCCGCCGATTATGAGCTTGAGAAGAGCGAGGGCGTGATAGTGGAGCAGATTATCCGTCCCACGGGGCTTCTTGACCCGATAATAACGGTGCGTCCGTCGTTGAATCAGATTGACGACTTGCTGGAGGAGATTCAGCAGCGCATTGAGCTGGACGAGCGTGTGCTTGTCACTACGCTTACCAAGCGAATGGCTGAGGAGCTTAACGAATATCTGTTGAAACTCAGGGTGAAGGCGGCTTATATCCACAGCGACGTGGAGACTCTTGACCGCATAAAAATACTTGACGACCTGAGAGCGGGGGTGTATGACGTGCTTATCGGCGTTAACCTGCTCAGGGAGGGTCTTGACTTGCCTGAGGTGTCGCTCGTCGCTATTCTTGACGCTGACAAGGAGGGTTTTCTGAGGAGCCACAGGTCATTGACTCAGACGGTGGGCCGCGCCGCCCGAAATCTGAACGGCACTGTCATCATGTATGCCGATAAAATCACTGACTCGATGAAGCAGACTATCGAGGAAACCGAACGCCGGCGCGCTATTCAGCTTGCTTATAACGAGGAGCATGGAATCACGCCGCAAGCTATTGTCAAAGCCCGTCAGGCTATTATCGGGGTCGACGAGGAGGATTTGCTTCCGCAGCGCAATCCGAGAGGAGCCGCCGCTTCGCCCAAAAAGCAGCGTAAGGAAGCGGTGCCCTATATTCAGGAATATACCACCACTGTCAATATTGCCGCAGATCCGGTTATTCCTTACATGAACAAGAACGAGCTGCAACGAGCCATCACTCGACTCAGGGGCGAAATGGTCGATGCTGCCAAGAGAATGGATTTCATGGAAGCGGCGCGTATGCGTGACGAATTGATGAAGATGGAGGAGCATCTGGCAACATTGAAATGAAAAGAGAAACAGGTGAAAACACGATAAAGCGGGCTTGGCTGCCGACTTCGGCAAAGGAAATTGAAGAACTCGGATGGGATTATATTGACGTTATCTTGTTTTCGGGTGACGCATATGTGGACCATCCGTCATTTGCCGCCGCGGTAATCGGACGCACTTTGCAGGCTCATGGCTACAGGGTGGCAATAGTTCCGCAGCCTAACTGGCGTGACGATCTGCGCGACTTCAAAAAACTTGGGAAGCCAAGATTGTTTTTCGGAGTTTCGGCGGGAGCCATGGACTCGATGGTCAATCATTATACCGCGGCGCGACGTAGGCGCAGCAACGATGCCTATACTCCCGGTGGACGCTTCGGGATGCGTCCTGATTATCCCACAATAGTCTATTCACAAATATTGCGCGAGCTTTATCCTGACACGCCGATAATAGCCGGCGGCATAGAGGCTTCTTTGCGACGGGTGTCTCACTATGACTATTGGCAGGATCGCCTTCGTCCGTCGATTCTTCTGGACGCTCCGGTTGACATGATCATCTACGGAATGGGGGAGAAAACGATTGTCGAGGTTGCCGACGCGCTTGCCGCCGGGGAGAGCATAACGGAACTGAAGAGCGTGATGCAGACTGCGATTTTGTTGCCTAAATCGGAAACGCCCGATGCCGATGGCGGAAATATCGTGTTGGCTTCATACGAGGAATGCCGACGTGACAAACGGAAACAGGCTGCCAATTTCAAGCATGTGGAACAACAGTCCAACCGAATGCGCGGGGCTGTCATTTGGCAACCCCACGGGGATAAAGTGGTGAAAATAAATCCTATGTTGCCACCGATGACGACAGGCGAAATAGACGCCGCATTTGATTTGCCATACACAAGATTGCCTCATCCTCGTTATCGCGGGAAGGAGATTCCGGCATGGGAGATGATAAAACACTCGGTCAATCTTCATCGAGGATGTTTCGGCGGATGTTCGTTCTGCACCATCTCGGCTCATCAAGGGAAATTTATAGCTTCACGCAGCAAGGAGTCAATCTTGAAGGAGGTTAAGGCGGTCATAGCCATGCCTGATTTCAAGGGGTATATTTCCGACCTCGGAGGTCCCTCGGCGAATATGTACCGGATGGGGGGCAGAGACAAGAAAATTTGCGAGAAATGCATGCGTCCCTCATGTCTGCATCCCGAGCCGTGCAAAAATCTCAATAATGACCATGGACCACTACTGGAGATTTATCACGCAGTGGATTCATTGCCGGGGATAAAGAAATCGTTTATCGGAAGCGGAGTGCGTTACGATTTGTCAATGGCTCCGTCGGGCGACAGCCGCGTCGACGAGGTGAACCGCCGTTACAATGAGGAGCTGATCAAGAATCATGTGTCAGGGAGACTCAAAGTGGCTCCCGAGCACACTTGCGACAGGGTGCTTGACATAATGCGCAAGCCGTCGTTCAGGCAATTCTATGATTTCAAGAAGATTTTTGACCGTGTGAACCGACAGTATGATTTGAAACAACAGATTATACCTTATTTCATATCATCACACCCCGGATGCCGGGAAATGGACATGGCGGAGCTGGCGGCAGAAACCAAAGCGCTCAATATGCACCTCGAACAGGTTCAGGATTTTACGCCTACGCCGATGACGGTGTCGACCGAGATATATTATACCGGTATTCATCCTTACACCGGTGAGAAGGTGTATTGCGCGGTAAGCCCCGAGGAGAAACTGGCTCAAAGAAAATATTTTTTCTGGTATGACAAGACTTATAGGGCCGACATAGTGAAATCGCTTCAGAAAATGCACAGGCAGGATCTTGTCAGGGCATTATATCCGGCATATCGTGATCCCGGCAGCGGTTATAAAAAGCAGCGAAGATAGCGATTAATCAAAATAATATTCATATATTTACGGAGCGTAAAATAATATCAATATATGAAACATTTGCTTTTTTGTTCGACAGCCCTGATGCTGTCAGTTTCCATGGTGGGATGCGGCAATAAAAAAGAAGCAGCCGACGTTGCCACCAACGATAATGTGATTTTACATGCATGGTCATGGAGCTTTGACACAATCGCCGCCAACATGAAGAATATCGCCGAGGCGGGTTTTGATTATGTGCAGACTTCTCCTGCCAATACTTGCTTTGTCGGCGAAGAGGGTGGAATGGCTCTTTTCAGCCAGCCGGGAGATTCGGTGAAAGGGAAGTGGTATTATTATTATCAGCCCATTGACTGGAAAATCGGGAATTATCTTCTTGGCAACCGCGACCAGTTTAAGGCGATGTGTGACAGCGCCCAGAAGTATGGCGTAAAGGTTATCGTCGACGTGCTTCCTAACCACACGGCAGTGGACCACACTGCTGTCACGGCGGCGCTTGACAGCGCGGCAGGGGGACATGACAAACTTTTCCATGCCAACGGATTCAATGACATCATCGATTACAATGACCGCTATCAGTGTACCACCGGAATGATGGGCGGACTTCCTGACGTCAACACTGAAAATCCCGCATTCCAGCACTATTATATGCTTTATGTGAACGACCTTATCGCCAATGGAGCGAGAGGCTTCCGATATGACACGGCAAAACACATCGGGTTGCCCTCGGATCCGGTTGACTCGGCAGCGGAGAAAAATAATTTCTGGGACATTGTGACCGGACGCGAGGCTGTGGATGGCGTGACACTGGCGCTCCCCGCCGACAGCCTCTTTATATATGGCGAAGTGCTTCAGGACAAGAATGTGAAGGAACGGGAATATACCGAATATGTCGACGTGACTGCGAGCGCCTATGGGCATGCGTTGCGCAATGCTCTTAGGGCTGGCAATTATTATGCAGACAGTCTTGCTTCATGGCATCACGCTGCCGATCCTGACCGTCTTGTCACTTGGGTAGAGTCTCATGACACCTATGCCAACGAGCATGAGTCGGCTGATATCGAAGACGCGTGCATAAGGGAAGGTTATGTATTTCTTACCGCTCGCCAGTATGGGACTCCGCTCTTCTTCAGCCGTCCTGCGGGAAGCACGCGCCAGAATTATTGGGGCAACAACCGTGTCGGCGCTCGTGGAAATGATGAATTCATGAATCCTGAAGTTGTCGCAGTCAACCGTTTCCGTCATGCGATGCACGGACAACCCGAAAAAGTGTTTGTCACCGACAATGGTTCGGTTATCGAGGTGGCGCGCGGAAATCAGGGTGTCGCTCTTATTAATATAGGTAACGATGCTCAAGATGTAGAGCTTGACACAACGCTTGCCGACGGTTCATATACTGACGGAGTGCATGGCACTGAATTTGAGGTCAAAGCAGGAAAAATATCAGGAACCCTCCAGCCGCTTACATCTTATATATTGTACAAAAAAGTGACATTTTGCTACAAAACTGTTAAATTAGCCGCTGAATTCTGTGCTTGAATGGCATAAAGTTTAGCGGCTAATTTGTTTTTTAATATTTTAACATAGTTAAAAACAATTATTCCGGGCGTTAAAATGTGATATTATTACATTTTGAAATATATTGCAGTTAAAATGTGTCGGATTTTATTGACGTTTTTGGGTAAATTGTCAATACATGTTATATAACATATCTTTCTGCTTGATAATCTTTGAGAAAAAAGCGCTATCTTTGTATTGCAATTGATAAGCAACTATTCTCAAACTATCGGGAAAAAGGCAAGTTGATTGCAAAAGCTGATACCTTCTTAGCTAAAATTAAATTTGAATCATGTCAGACACAAAAAAGAGAAAACAAGAATAACAGAATACTTTTTCATACGTAACTTTCCAATAAAAAGACAGAATAGATATTCAACAAGCAACAAGCGAAAAAATAAGGGAGCCGGGAGGCTGTCTTATTTTTTTTTATTATTTTTGTTTTGTGAAAATCATCGATAAGGAAACAGTACAACGCATTTTGGATACTGCCGACATTGTGGATGTCGTGAGCGATTTTGTGAATCTGAAAAGGAGGGGAGCCAATTACATGGGGCTATGCCCTTTTCACAATGAACGAACGCCTTCATTTTCCGTATCCAAATCAAAGAATATATGCAAATGTTTCAGCTGCGGCAAGGGCGGAAGTCCTGTAAACTTCATCATGCAGCTGGAACAGCTCAGCTATAATGAAGCTCTTCGTTATCTTGCCAAGAAATATAACATAGAAATAAAGGAGCGGGAGCAAACCGATCAGGAACGAGAACTCGAGTCAGAGCGGGAAAGCCTTTTTGCCGTCAATGAATTTGCCATGCAGCATTTCGAGAGGACTCTTAATGATACTGACGACGGCAGGAATATAGGGCTTGCCTATTTTTTTGAGCGAGGCATTAATGAAAGCTCTATTAAAAAGTTTCATCTCGGATATGCCCTTGAGAAGAGCAATGACCTCTATGAGGCGGCGAAGAAAAAGGGATATAACGAGAAGTTTCTGCTCGATACCGGTTTGTGCATAAGAACCGATTCGGGCCGAATTTATGACCGCTTCAAGGGGAGGGTGATATATCCTGTCTTTGCGGTGTCAGGCAAGGTTGTCGCATTTGGAGGCAGAACCTTGAAAAAGGATGTGGCAAAATATGTCAATTCTCCCGAATCGCTCATTTACCACAAGAGCAATCAGCTCTATGGATTGTATCAGGCAAAGTCGTCTATAGTTCGCCAAGACAAGTGTATTCTTGTGGAGGGCTATATGGACGTTATATCGATGCATCAGTCGGGGGTTGAGAATGTGGTTGCATCGTCGGGCACGTCGCTGACCGAGGGTCAGATAAGAATGATTCACCGGTTCACGGAAAATGTGACTGTGATTTATGACGGTGACGCCGCCGGTATCAAGGCATCGTTGCGAGGAATTGACATGTTGCTTGCCGAAGGGCTCAATATAAAGGTGGTTTCGCTGCCTGACGGCGATGACCCCGACTCATTCGCTCAGAAGCATACTTCGAGCGAGCTTGAGGAATATATAAAGGAACATGAAGTGGATTTCATACGCTTCAAAACCGATATTCTCCTGAAAGGGGACAGTGATAATGACCCGCTCGCTCGCTCACGAATGGTCAATGATATCATCCGCTCGATAGCTGTCATTCCCGATCAGGTGAAACGCAATATCTACATAAAGGATTGCAGCCGTCGTCTTGACATCGACGAGCTGGTGGTGAGCCGGCAGGTGGCTTTGCAGATAAAGACTATTGCGGAAAACGAGTATGAGCGCAAGCAGAAGGAGCGCGCGAGAGAGTCGATAGCCGGAATAGAGAATGAGAAGACCGAGGAGAAGAAACCCGTAGAGGAGGACGCCTCGGCTCTTATGATGGGGGCGGCGTCGGGGTCAGACGCATACAACGTGAGAGTGTTGCGTCCTTATGAGTCGGCGATCCTTAAATATGTAATTCGATATGGCATGGTCACACTGTGTGAAGATTATGCTGAGGATGGCAGCAATCCTATTCCGGTTAAGGTTATCGACTATATCGAGTATGAGTTGAACCGTGAGGAGCTTGAGTTTGTGAACGGCGACTTGAAATCAGTGTTTGACGAATCATTGCGTTTGAAAGAGGATTGGGCAATGGAACAGCCCCGGTTTGAGGAACGCCTTGACGCGGAGCGAAACCGTTTCATTGCTGACGGCGAGGAGGAACTCCGCGCTTCGGGACTGGAGATTTCCGCGATAGAACGCAGAGAGAAAGAACTGATAGCGGCAGCCGACGAGAAGTATCTCATTGACCGCCGACATGGCGAAAGCCTGTTTGTGGAAAAGAATCTTGTGTCTCATCCTGACGACGCGGTGAGGAATATCGCCATTGAGCTTGCGAGCGAAAAGCACGTGCTCAGCAAGGTACACACCCGTTTCATGAAAATCGAGACTGAGGAGGAGCGCTTGCAGGAGCTGGTTCCGCGCGCTATATTTGAATACAAAGACGCGATATTGGGCTGTCGCATAAAGGCTCTGCAAAAAGAGATAACGCGTATTGCGGCATCCAATCCTTACGATGCCGAAAAAGTGATGGAGGCTATGAAACAGCTGTCGGAGTTACATGCGATTAGAAGCGAAATAGCCCGATATCTCGGCGAACGTATTCTTTATCCGCGCAAATGAATCGATTATTCTTTAGAAAGAGCGTGAATTAAAGAAAAAATTCTGTATATACGCTAATTCAATTGTATTTTTATTTCATAAATAGCCCCTTATTTTATACCTTTGTAGATAAAATGTGGCTTAGCCACGCTTATATGGATAAAAAGTAATTTCTTAAACTATTAATACCAAGATCATGGCAGAAAAAAAAGAGAAGTTGTTCGACATGTTTCAAGGTTGCTCTTATGACCAATGGAGAGCTAAAGTCGAAGCCGATTTGAAAGGCGCCGATTTTAATAAGAAACTTGTATGGCGGACAAATGAAGGATTCAATGTAGAGCCGGTGTACCGCGCTGAAAACATTGCTGACTTCAAAACTTTGGATTCACTTCCCGGAGAATATCCTTATGTGAGAGGAACACGCGATAATAACGACTGGTTTATTCGCCAGGAAGTTCTTGCCGACACAGTGTCGGAAGCCAATGCAGTGGCAAAAGAGATTATCACCAAAGGCGTGACCTCATTAGGATTCAATCTGCAAATGAAAGAAGCTGCCGAAATTGCAGCTCTTTTGGATGGAATAGACGTTGAGAAGTTTGAAATCAATTTCAGAACTTGCCCCCGTCATGCCGTAGAGTTGGCAAAAGCTCTTGTAGACTATCTAAAAGCTAATGGACTGACTGAAAAATTCCATGGCTCGATCGACTTCAATCCCATGCGTCGCGCGTTGAAGCATGGAACCGAATTCCCCGGCGACATCAAAGCGACTGCGCTTGAACTGCTCGACGTGGTGAAGGATGTGCCTGCATTGCGAGTGCTTGCTGTCGATTCGTTCATGTTCTGTAATGCCGGAGCATACATTTTCCAGGAACTCGGCTATGCGCTTGCATGGGGAGCTGAATGGATGACCATGCTTACTGAAGCCGGCGTTAAGGCTGACGAGGTTGCCCGCCGCATCAAGTTCAATATGGGCGTTTCGTCAAACTATTTCATGGAACTTGCCAAGTTCCGTTCGGCACGCATGGTGTGGGCTCAGATTGTAGAGCAGTATGCTCCCGAATCAAAGGATGCTTGCAAGATGCACGTTCATGCCGTGACTTCGCGTTTCAACCAGACTATTTATGACGCTCACGTGAACCTGTTGCGTTCGCAGACTGAGACAATGTCAGCAGCTCTTGCCGGTGTTGATTCAATCACAACAACTCCGTTTGACGTTCCTTACAAAAAGCCTGACGCTTTCTCTGAACGCATAGCTCGCAACCAGCAGTTCCTTCTTAAGGAGGAAAGCCATCTTGACAAGGTGGTAGACCCTGCCGGAGGTTCATATTATATCGAGACTCTCACCGTTTCACTCGCTCAGGAAGCATGGAAACTATTCCTTGAAGTAGAGGAGAAGGGCGGATTCCTCGCTTGCATCAATGACGGTTCTATTCAGAAGGCAGTCAACGAGACTTCGGCAAAGCGTCACGTGGACGTGGCTCGCCGCAAGGAGATACTCCTCGGAACCAACCAGTATCCTAACATAAACGAAAAGGCTGCCGGCAAAATCGAGTGCGAAGGCAACTCATGCGGTTGTCACCACGGTTCAGAAGAGGATGGCAACGGTCTTTCAATGAAGCGCGCCGCGAGCGACTTCGAGGCGTTGCGTCTTGCTACTGAAGCGGCTTCCAACCGTCCGAAAGTGTTTATGCTGACCATCGGCAATCTCGCCATGCGTCTTGCCCGCGCTCAGTTCTCAACCAATTTCTTCGGATGCGCAGGATATGAGATTATCGACAATCTTGGATTTGAGACTGTTCAGCAGGGTGTTGACGCCGCTCTTGAAAAAGGCGCTGACGTGATTGTGCTTTGCTCAAGCGATGATGAATATGCAACTCTTGCTCCCGAGGCGTTCAAGTATCTTGACGGCAGAGCGATGTTTGTCGTTGCCGGCGCTCCCGCATGCATGGAAGACCTTCAGAAAGAGGGTATAAATGACTTCATCCATGTTCGCTGCAATGTTCTTGACACTCTTAAAGCATTTAATGCAAAACTTCTTAAATAATCAAATCTATGCGACCCGATTTTAAAACTATTGATATAACAAAAGATGCTTTCGGTGCTCAGCATGGTGCCGTAGCGCAAGGAGAAGACTGGATGACTCCGGAGCTTATTCCTGTAAAACCTATATATACAAAAGAGGATCTTGAAGGGATGGAACACCTTGACTTCATGTCGGGTATACCTCCTTATCTGCGTGGTCCGTATAGCGCGATGTATCCTTTGCGCCCCTGGACCATCCGTCAGTATGCCGGATTCTCAACCGCAGCTGAATCAAACGCTTTCTACCGCCGCAATCTTGCGTCGGGACAGAAGGGTCTTTCAGTAGCATTTGACCTTGCCACTCACCGCGGATATGACGCTGACCACGAACGCGTGGTGGGCGACGTAGGTAAAGCCGGCGTGTCGATCTGCTCAATCGAGGACATGAAGGTGCTATTCGACGGTATTCCTTTGAACAAGATGTCAGTGTCAATGACCATGAACGGAGCTGTGCTTCCCGTTCTTGCGTTCTACATCAACGCAGGTCTTGAACAGGGCGCGAAACTTGAAGAGATGGCAGGTACTATCCAAAATGACATCCTCAAGGAATTCATGGTGCGTAACACCTATATCTATCCGCCGGAATTCTCGATGCGAATTATCGCCGACATCTTTGAGTACACCTCTCAGAATATGCCCAAATTCAACTCGATCTCAATTTCGGGTTATCATATGCAGGAAGCGGGCGCTACTTGCGACATCGAGCTCGCTTACACTCTTGCCGACGGTCTTGAATATCTTCGCGCAGGTGTTAACGCAGGCATGGATATCGACTCGTTCGCTCCGCGCTTGTCATTCTTCTGGGCTATCGGCATGAATTTCTTCATGGAGATTGCCAAGATGCGCGCCGCCCGTATGCTATGGGCTAAGATTGTGAGCCAGTTCAATCCTAAAAATCCGAAGTCGCTCGCATTGCGTACTCACAGCCAGACTTCAGGATGGTCGCTTACCGAGCAGGATCCGTTTAACAACGTAGGTCGTACTTGTATCGAAGCTATGGGCGCGGCTTTAGGCCACACTCAGTCGCTTCACACCAACGCGCTCGACGAGGCAATCGCGCTTCCTACCGATTTCTCGGCACGTATAGCCCGCAACACTCAGATTTATATTCAGGAAGAAACTTATGTCACCAAGGCTATCGACCCGTGGGGCGGTTCATACTATGTAGAGGCTCTCACCAACGAGATCGCACATCGCGCATGGGAACATATCCAGGAAATCGAGAAACTCGGCGGCATGGCTAAGGCTATCGAAACCGGTCTTCCCAAGTTGCGTATCGAAGAGGCTTCCGCACGCACTCAGGCTCGCATCGACTCAGGCCGTCAGACTATTGTCGGTATCAACAAATATCGTCTTGACCATGAGGATCCTATCGATATTCTTGAAATTGACAATACAGAAGTGCGCAAAGAGCAGATCGAGCGACTCAACGACGTTAAGTCTCATCGTGACGAGGCAGCTGTGAAGGCGGCTCTTGACGCAATCACTGAATGTGTTCGCACCAAGCAGGGCAACCTTCTTGATCTTGCTGTTAAAGCGGCAGGCGTTCGCGCCACTCTCGGCGAGATTTCAGATGCGTGTGAAGCAGTGGTAGGAAGATATAAAGCAGTAATCAGAACTATATCAGGAGTGTATAGCAACGAAACAAAACAAGATCCCGATTTCATCCGCGCTCAGCAGATGTGTGAGGACTTCGCAAAGCGTGAAGGACGCCAGCCGCGTATCATGATTGCGAAGATGGGTCAGGACGGTCACGACCGTGGAGCGAAAGTAGTGGCAACGGGTTATGCCGATTGCGGTTTCGACGTGGACATGGGTCCCTTGTTCCAGACTCCTGCCGAAGCAGCCCGTCAGGCAGTGGAAAACGACGTTCACATTCTTGGCGTGTCATCTCTTGCAGCAGGACACAAGACTTTGATTCCTCAGGTTATCGAGGAGTTGAAGAAACTTGGCAGAGAGGATATCATCGTGACTGCCGGCGGAGTTATTCCGGCGCAGGACTATGACTTCCTCTACAAAGCAGGTGTTGCCGCCATCTTCGGTCCCGGCACACGTATTCCCGTATCGGCTATAAAGATGCTCGAAATTCTTAACGGCGAAGAATAATCTTCAGCACAGAGAATCCTATACTAAAAAACTGCGGCGTAATGACACGTCGCAGTTTTTTTATGCCTTGCCGTTTTGGATTTGTCGTGATAATCGGATTGATTTGCGAAGTATATAACGGTTTCTCCGCTTGGTTTTTAAGGAAGTGATATTTACCCATATATTTTTCATCTAAATAATTGTTTATGGCATCGATAAAAATCAAATTCCGCCCATCGACGGTTGAAGGTAAAGCCGGTTCTGTATATTATCAGGTTATCCATAATCGGCAAGTCAGACAAATTCGTTCAGAGTATAAAGTGTTCAAAAAGGAGTTTAATCAGCAGGACGGCGTGCTTGCCGAATTCGTGCGCGAAGACGTCGGGCGGCTCAACGGGATTGTCGCCTCATTGGATGCAAGTCATTGCGTTTATACCGCCGATGACGTGGTGACGGAATATCGTAAATATATGCGTGATTATTCGTTGGCTGGATATATGGAGATATTGATAAATAAACTCTATCAACGGAAACGCATAAGGACGGCAGAAACATATAGGGCGGCTCTCAATAGCCTGAACCGATTTCTGTCGGAGTCAGACGTTTACCGCGCGAATATTATGCTCGATTCAATATCGGCTGAGATGGTTGAAGATTATGAGGCGTTTCTTCAACATCGGGGACTGTCGCCCAACACTACGTCATTTTATATGCGCATTTTCCGTGCGGTTTATAACCGGGCTCTTGAGGAAACAGCGATTGAACCCCGAAATCCTTTTAGACATGTCTATACCGGTAATGAAAGAACGGTTAAACGGGCACTGCCGCTTGAAGCAGTCAAAAGGATAAGAATGTTGAGTCTGCCAAGAGGATCGGCGCTTGATTATTCCCGCGACATGTTCATGATGAGTTTCTATATGCGAGGAATGAGTTTCATAGACATGGCTTATTTGAGAAAATCAGATCTCTCCAATGGATATGTCACATATCGTCGTCGCAAAACAGGGCAAGCTCTCACTATCAAGTGGACTGATGAGATGCAGGAAATCATCGATAAATATCCTAAGAATATCACCCAATACATGCTTCCGGTCATTACTAACCCGAAGGCAAATGAACGTCATGCCTATCGCCGCTGCGGCAATCTCATAAATCGCAATTTGAAAACCGTAGCTCAAATGGCGGGGCTTAATATTCCGCTGTCGCTATACTACGCACGTCATAGCTGGGCTACTATCGCCAGGATGAAGGGAATTCCGCTGAGTGTGATAAGCGAGGGAATGGGGCATGATTCCGAAATGACGACACGTATTTATCTTGCGTCGCTTGACGTGTCGGTGGTCGACAATGCCAATTCGTTGATCATCTCATCGGTGTTATGACGCAAATCAGGCGATAACCTCCACATCGGGATGGTTGCCGCCTGATATTGTAAACGTGTTTTATGTATATGTCTTTCAGTCTTTGCAATATTTCGCAGCAATAGCGTTGATCGCCTCATGGTCGAGGTCAGCCATTCCGCCGTCGCCAATTTTTATCAGGTTCTTCACGGGATAAAAATCGGGATTCTGCTCAACCTGATAGTCGGTAGCATCCTCTGCCGCAGCTCTTTCAGCGGCAGCGGCGTCTTCGATAGTTTCATCGGAATCGGCTATGTCAGAGAGCATCTGATCTTCGGTGATTACAGTGACGAAGAGTGTGACGGGATTAATTCTCAGTTTCAATTCAGGTTTTCCGGTGTAGGAGTATCCGATGTATTCACGTATTGTAATCGCGATATTGTCAGCTAATTCTTTTCGAGTCATAATTGTTGAATGTTTGGTTATTTTACAGTATAACAATCGGCGGCGGCATAATGTTTGTGATAGCGCTTCTGATTGTCTCGCCCCCCAAGAACACCAAAGGCTGCAACGCCTCTTTTGACAGAGCGTTACAGCCTAAGTATCGGTAAATGTTAGACTAAGTCTTAATCCTCAATTGCAGCCTGCGCCGCAGCTAAAATCTAACATTTGCAGTGACTTACTGCAATGCTGTACGCTCTCTGTACTCCAAGGATTTATGGCGTTTTGGATATCGTCCTCATATCTATTTATTTTGTATTTGTTGTCCGAAAAATTATTGTTTCTTTTGAATACAGACGAAATACGGCGAATTTGACCGTTTTCCTTAATTTCTACCGCGTTTCGCCTCTTTGGTGGAGAGGACTTCATTTTTGAAAGCGAAAGACAACGACAGGGCAATTATTTGATTCGGCAAATTTGCATGAAACTTTCCCAATCTTTCAACCCTTCTACTCTTGCAGCGTCTCGGCGTTCCTCAAAATCTTTATAGTCTTCGAAATTTCTAAATATAGGTTTACATGTATTTGTCATATATCTTCTCCTTATTCTTTATCGGATAATGTCGCCGTCTCACCCGGGTATAACCTATTCCAATAAAGTTCGAGGACGTATATCGGATTCCGATGCACAAGTTTGTATTCTCTCAGGCAGTAATCTGTCAATCGTTTTCCGATCATTGCTCTGCTGCCTCTTGGATTAATGTTAAAAACTCTTTGAATCGATTTATTTTCTCATGATCTTTGATTTGTCCACATTTTAAGACTAATTCTTGGATCGTGCCTTTACCTAATTTTATGTCTTTTGAGTTGTTTAGTCCATCAATGATGGTTTTCAAGATTTTATTGATAGCATCCTTCGATTCTGTATTTTCAGGATGCATTGAAAATATTTTTATGGCATTTATCCCGTGTGCTATCATTTTATATTTTAAAATATTCTTCTCATTTGATACAAATATTGCGGTCGCACTTTGCGAAAGCATACCTAATATTTTTGCCTGATCACACTCTATCTTGTCTTGCAGACCTTTCAAATTACGATTTAATTCTTCGCGAAGAGAGTCTATTTCCGAGACTTTTCTACTCAAATCTATTGCTTGGTAGATATTCCATCCTACTATAAGCGTAAACAATCCCGCCAAGATGGCAACAATGATTGCCTGATAATCAAAGTCTGTATTTTCGTTGTTTGGAAAAACTCGGCAAGCGATAAACAACGCAAGCCCAAAAGCGAGCACTGCAAGCATATCTGCAAATACAGCGGCATATTTACGTATCATAATCTAATTAATTAAAGTTTATATGAGATTTAGTTATAAAGATCATCATTGCTGAATCTATTTCGTTGTTCTTTCTTTTTCGCCAATTTTCTATTTCGTGCCAACTCTCGTCTTGCCTCAGCGAGCAAATCATATAATCCGTAGCAAAATATACTGCCCAGTCTCTGAATGAGTGGCACTCTCCAGTAGCTTAATCTCCGATGTTATTAAATTTAACATTGCTTCTATTCCGGAATTTTGTAGGTCATATCGAACACTCCAATTCTTGTGGCTTCTTGTTTATTGATTCCTAACGTCTTTAAACATTCCTCGCTTAAATATATATCAGCGCCATCCTTTTCCTTTTTACGTCCAGACTTTACTATAATCGTGACATAAATATGCGAGCCGCCAAATTCATGATTGTAGAAAAGCGTTATATGATCCTGATTCTTTAAGCCATGAGGATTGTTTGGGTATACAGTCGCATAGAAACCTGTGTTATTATAATTAGCACCAACTTTACATGAGATACCATCGCTCGGTCTTTGAATAAAATGCCTTACGACAGTGTTATTATCGTGTTCTAACGCATTGAGTTCTGTACGTAACGAGTCAATACTTGATTTTAATTCTTCAAATCTTTTTGGAAGGCTGAAATGATTGTTGTATATATAACCGAAAATGCCTAATATTGTACTGACGATTAGACTTATAATAACGCCCTGTACTATAACGCTGGCAGTTATGTGTTTATATGCGGTTGACCTCGAATCCATAATGCGATTATAGGGATTTATTTTTCTTGTAGTTTTCAATCAGTTAACTCGGTGCTGTTTTTGCTTAATCAAATTTTTTAAGGTCAGCGGGATTCAAGCAACCTGACAAATTTTTCATAATCCTTGTCATTCACGCAATTGGGGCAGAATGATATTTCGTATGTCGGGACATGCCTGTGGAAAAAATCAATACTGTCAATTTTTATCCTCTCTGACTTCCATCCCTTGTAATTCAGTTTTGGACATTTCCTTGATGCGTGCACGGTATGGCAAGGATCGACATACGCATATTCCCCAAGTTTCATATCCTTTGCCGCATTTGCTTTCACGATATCAGGATATTTCCAGATAGCCACAGCTATAATGCACGTAAGAGAGCTGACTGCCAATAACCATTTAAACCTTTTGTCACTCATGCTCGTATGCGCTTCCTATTGCAATAAATGAATATGCACCAAAGAACCATGCGGTTTCGGCGAACCAGGAAATGAAAATCAGCCAAGTCAAAATTCCTCCAATAGAAGATGCCACATTATACAGGAAATACCCCCAGCTCACGATGAAATATATAGCCGGCAACAGCAAAATCCATCCCAAGGCTTTGCTTCCCTTCATCAAATAAACAGCCGGGATTGCAGAAATAGTAGCCAAGAATTGGAAAATGCCTATTATGAGCGGCAATCCGATTACCCAAAAGGCAAGCGCCCATCCCCACGTCCAGTTGAAAAATATCAAATAGCGTGTTAGCCAAATTAATCCGGCTTCAATTGCCAACATAATCAGCACGGTATAAATAAGCCCCAATGCAGATTTGCTTAATGTCTTTAATGCTCCCATTTTAAATTTGTAAGATTAACAAAACTACAGTAGCTATGAATGAAGCGGGGAACAGCCATGATGCGACGAGCTCCAAAATTGGAATAGGTGGAATTAATGTTTGAATAATAAATTTTACACCATACGCCGCAATGGGTATCCACCAAGTGGTAAGAAAACACGCCCATATAAAGAGTCCTATAGTCGCAAAACCTCCAATCCCGGCACATACATTGAGATAGTTGAAAAACGCTTTCGACCCTCCCCTGAACTGGGTGCATAAATGGGCTGTCAAAAACTGAAGAACCCCAGTCAAAACAAGAAAATAAATAAACAATTTCATGGATTAATATATTTATCGTGATACTTATTTAAGGGCTACGCACAGTATAACCCGATACATCGCTCTGATAGTGCGTATCGGCACGTCAAAAGGGGTGTACCTCCCCGATGGATTCAATGACACGCACCGCACACAGTCCTTTTTGTCAGACTCGACCACCATCTTTATAACGAGACCATTAGTCGTATCGAGTACAAATACATTCCCCCAGGGGATAAAGTCTCCTGGGTTTATCTGGCGCACATATACTTTTGATCCGTTAGGATATTCCGGCTCCATTGAGTCACCGCATACAGGCACAACCCAGTCGATATTGGCTATCGGAGATATGACTCGCTCGCAATCTTCCCTCCTTACACCATCTTCTTCGAAGCCAACGAGGTTGCCTCCCATCGCCGACATGGGGACGAGGTAAGTTACATACTTTTCAGGTACCTCATCTCTCATTGACTCAATATCTTCTCTACCTTCTGCCGATATATTCCCTGTATGTCTTAGCATCTCTCCTTCACCTGTGAGAAGCCAGTGTAGATTTATGTCGCAATTATCCTCAATACGCTTTAAAGTCTTTGGGCTTGTAGATTTATTAATTCTTCCCAAGACTCCATTGCTGATAGAACACTGCCTCTCTAATTCTCGGAGAGACATGTGCTTAAAACTGAGGTATCGTTTTATTCTATCTTTAATCTCCATACATTAAGTGTTAAATAAATGTTAAATCTACACATGGAATGTAGATTAATGTAGATTTCTTCTTATCTTTGCACTATAAAGTTAGAAAGAAAGATTGAAATATCCAAATTATGGAAGAAAAAGTTATTGATCAGCCGATACTTACGGTTCTTAGAAAATTGGAAATAGGTGAGTCGGTTACATATCCGGCTGAACGCACAAGTTATCTCAAATCCGCTTGTAGTCAATTCGGATTCGAATGGGGTAAGAAATTTACGACTTCAAGCAACCGAGAAGATCGAACTATAACCGCAACCCGAATCGCATAGAGCCTCCCGTCATGACAAAGCCCAAAACGCCCTCCAATCCACTCTGCCTCTCATGCCCAAGCGGAGTCAACACCATCAACGGACGTTACTGCCCACCTCTGCGCCTCAACGTCCAATACGCCAAAAAGCCGCCCTGCCAAGAGACGCAAGAGAACCGGAGCCACGAGCGCAATTGCCACCATCGTAATTCATGACAACAGCAATAACCGTTTTCACCCTCCACAATTACTCAACATCACCCCGATTTAATCAAACCACAACAGAATGAAAAAGTACATTATCCTCATCATCCTTTCAGCCTCCATGCTGACCGCTTGCCACTCAGCCAAACTCACCTCCGCCACTGATGACAATAAACGTCACGAAATCTCGTGGAACGCCTTCTGCGATGCTCGCGGATACGACCGTTCCGACAACACCTATGCCACCGTCAACGAATATCTCGACACCTGGTGCGGCTCCGCAGAAGAAGAAAACGCCTTCATCAAAGCTCATGTAAAACCCTATTAAATCACAAGACAATGAACAAACTGGTATCAACAATCCGCATAGCCGTCCTCTGGTCTCTATCCACTGCCGCATTCATTCTTATCTTCGGCGAAGAATTAGACGAAAACCTTTCAGCATGGACCATCCACTTCCTGATAGACAAAGCGTTGGCGGCACTCGCAATCTACATCGTAGTTCGCCTCTATAAGCGCTGGTGCAAAATCGACCCATGGATCATCGCTTACGAAAAATACAACATGGAACCTGAGGAAACTCCCGATTCCGCATACTTGAAAAAACAAGAGGGCTAAACCATGGACTTCATTCAGTTCCCCGACAAAAGCGTCCCTTACCGTGTATTCGTCCAAAATGTAGCCGCCGAGGTCGTCAACCTGCTCAAAAAAGACAAGCAAGACCCCGAATATGTCAGCCAGCGGAAAGCATTCGAAATCTTCGGTCGCAGGAACGTGGAAAGATGGCGCCGACAAGGCAGAATAACTCCCCGCAAGCGTCCGGGCAAACTGGAATACCTTACCGCCGACCTTCGACTCCTGCAGCGAACACAGCAAGACTACTCTATAACACTTTAACACGTATGATTATGAGCGATATCAGTCAGACATTCACCGTGACTTCAACAAAAGCTACATCCCCGCCTGTACCCAAAAACGAAATCCCAAACCGCATCGATTCAACGACCTATCAGCCCGTCAAAGCATCAACGGTTGTATTAGGTTAGTGTTTTCAAAATGCGGCAATCCGTGAGGACCCCCGCATTTCCTCCCCAAAATAGGGCAGACACGAGAGCGTGTTGTCCTCCTGCGCCAAAGACAGGTCAACAATAAAACGAGCCAACACACGCCCCGGCACCCAAGCAGCTCCGGGGCACACGGTCCGGTAGCTCAGCGGTCAGAGCCCCACAATCACCATTGTGGAAGACGGCGGTTCAAATCCGCCCCGGGTCACTGACGGGACACCGTCCTGCCCATGATTGATCGCCGGGGTGGCGGAAGCCCCCGGGCAACTGCCACCCCTTCAGTCACGGCAACGGCTCATCCCGACCAACCAATAACAACTTAACAAAATTTTATCAATCATGAGTGTAAACAAATTCGCTGCCACCGTCAGCAAGCTTCAAACAATGAAGCCATGGGAAGTCCCAACCAACATCGATGTCCACAACCACATCGTCGCCCTCTACAACCAAGTCCACGGAGAAGGCGGAGAAGCATTTGCCGAACGCGAATCACGATTCCTGAGCCGTGCCATCATTGATGACCGAAACAAATGGGTCGCCACGCCCCTCTCTGTCTTTCTCGCCTATGTCGACCTCGCCGTAAAAGACCTAACTCTCGAACCCGGAGCTCAAGCAATGTGCTACCTCCTCACACGAAGCTTCCAAGCCCCCGGAGGAGACGGAAAAGACTACTGGGAAACACGATGCTACATCTCAATCACAGGCTACGGAGAAATCCTCCTCCGACAACGCGCCGGACAAATCCGCCATTGCGACACGCCCACAATCGTCTACCAAGGCGACGAATTTTCCTACATCGAGCGCAACGGACGCAAAGAAGTCACCTACGGACTAAACATAAACCACAATGCCGCCAATCCCATCGCATGCTTCATGAAAATCACCCGCCTCGACGGAACCGTCGACTATGCCATCATACTACCCGAAGCATGGGCGCGCCTCGAAGACTTCTCACTCAAACAAAACGCCCGAGGGCGTAAAGACAAAGACCATGCCAAAGCCAACGACCTCTACTCATCAGGAATTGGCGGCTCCATCGATCCCGGTTTCCTCATCGCCAAATGCGTAAAACACGCATTCAAAGGCTATCCCAAGTTACCCATCGGAAAAGGAATGGTCATGGAAGCCGATCTGCCCGAAAAAGAACAGATTCCCGAAGACTATTACAACATCGCCACGAATGACGACGCCAAAGAACCCGAATCATTCGCCGAACCCGCCGACCACTCCGAAGGAGTAACCGTAAACCCATCCGAGCAAGATTCTCCCGCCACCGACGACGGAACATGGTAAAACCCCTAAAAAACAATCAATCATGAGCACCCAAGAAACAACAACCTCATTGACGATAGCCTCCTCCGCCGACAACGTAGGCACAATCGTAAGAAACACCCCCGAAGCATTCCGTAAAAATCAGCTCTCCCACGATAATTGCCTCAGAGCTTGCGAAACCCTCATCGCCAAAATCAAAGAAACCGGAATGTCCGACGACCTCGACAAAACAGCGGCAACCTATTTGGACCGTACCCGGCGCACCATAAAAGCAATGACCGAAATGCGCTCGCCGCTCACAAAACTCTTCGACCAAGTCCGCAAGGAGTTCACGACACTTGAAAACGACATAGATCCCACAAAAAACGGAACAATTCCTTTTCAACTTCAGCAGCTCCGCAACGAGTATGCCGCCAAAAAACGAGAGGAAGAAGAAGCCCGCCGCCGTGCAGAAGAAGCGAAAAAACAGGCAGACATCGCCCGACAGCAATACCGTGCCGCCTGTGAGGAGGATTACAAAGTTAAGTTCAACGACCTTGTTGTCGCCCGTCTCAACGAGCTGACCGACCTCAACAGTAGCGTCACTCTTGACAACTACAAGGCAGTATATGACACCGTCTCCCGATATGCCGTAGAACTTTCCGCCGACTGGACTCCCCAATCATCCGTGCGTATGCCTTACAATCTCTCTCCCGACGAGTCTCGCAACATCCGTGGCGATGTAATGCGCCGGCTAACCGGTCAGTTTGCCGAACAATACAGGTCTGAGATTTCCGATTACCGACAGGAGATTCTTGACAAGTTGCCCTCAAAGAAAGCCGAGTTGGAACGAGCTGCGCAAGCTTCCGCCGAAGAAGCCCGCCGCATTGCTGAAGAAATCAAGCAGCGTGAAGCGGCTGAACTTGCCCGAAAGGAGGCGGAACGCATCGCCCGCGAACAGGAAGAAGCCCGCAAGAAGGAAGTGCAGAAAGCGGGAGCCGAAGCAGCCTCACTGTTCGACCTCACACAGGCAACCGCCCAGACCTATCAGCCCAAAACCAAAGTTGCCAAGAAAATACGCATAAACTCGCCCGAAGGCTACCTCAAAGCACTCATGATGTGGTGGGCTAAAGAGGGGAGTGCCATGTCCCACGAAGAACTTGCCAAAATATTCAAAAAGCAAATCACATTCTGCGAAAAACTCGCCACCAAAGAAGGCGAGTTCATCAACGATCCCGCAATTGAATATATCGACGACATAAAAGCACAGTGATGATGGACGTTGACAAAATCAATGAACTGCAAGACCACTTTGATGGGCGTGGGAGGTTGAAGCAGATAGTGGATGCTATAAAACAATACTCCAATACTGCATCTATATTTCTTTCCTATACAAATGGGTTTGGAAGCAAGAAGTATCTAAATATTCCAATTGAACTGTCTGAGCTTCTTCCAATTCTAAAGAAGCACATAGACAGCATTGATAAGGATATTTTGTTTTTGACCTCTATGCCTGTCAGAGTGCTCATTGTAAACTCAGCCGTTCTTGATCCACTTATTAAAGACTATCAGAGCCGTTATCCCTCTACTTTTACAAGCTATGATACTATCGTTCATAGACTCGCTGAGATATATGCTGCTCGCATGGCTGACAATGGCAATGGTGTGTCTGCCCCTATGAGCTACCATATTGAGGTCTGTTCTGATTGGCAGGATAAGATTTATATGTTCTCATTCCTCGGTATGGATAAAACAGGGACAGCAAAATTTCAATTTGACAATATTTACAAATTATGAGCAACAACCCCGATACATATTATTTGCGCAGTGAGGTCTCCAATTCCGACCTCACCGCGCTCAAAGAATTGCTTCATCCGCGCATGCAGTTCGGAAACCGGGAAGAAGCTTTCCGCTTCGGAAATCTCGTCGACGCAATAATAACCGAACCCGCAAGAGTGAACTATTACCGCTTCACCGTCGACGATACCCAATACACCGATGACGAGTTCCGCCATGCGCAAGAAATGTACAAAGCCCTCCGCGCGGAAGCCCGCAGGGATCCATTCCTTGACCACGTCCTCCGCAACGCCCAAACACAGCGATTCATGGTCAATCAATCGCAAAAATTTGAATACTGCGAATTTGAATTTACTCTTGCTACCCGCTGCAAATGGGATTGGTGGCTTGATGCCCCACACTTCGGGGGAGACCTCAAAACCTGCGCTGCGGCAACCCAAAAAGAATTCGAAGACGCTATCGACACATTTGATTGGGATCGCTCCCGAGCCTGGTATATGGACGTAGTCGGCTCCGACCGTGATTTCATCTACGCAATCTCCAAAAAAAACTGTGCCGTCTTCAAAAAACACATCACTCGTGGCGATCCAATCTACCGTGCCGGACGAGAAAAATACTCCTATCTCGCATTCCAATACTGGTGCCTAAATCTATAACCCCTCAATCCAATTCCCCAATGAAACCCAAAATAGGACAATACTACTATGCCCCGCGCGGCAGATTCTTCCGCATCTTCCAATGCGACCATGTATCAGAAACTGGTTATACCGGAACGCCCGTAATGACCGAAAATCTGTGCAACACCGCCGAGCAAGCCCGCCGCCGAGTATACCAGCTTAATGGATGGAACTATAAAACCCGCTGACACAATGAACGCTCAACCTGCATCAAACATCGATTACAACAACTCCCGTAACTTGGCGAGTCTCATAGAAAACCATCTTAAAGTCACCCCCTACGACTATCAAAAAGACGGAATTCTATTCGGGCTGCAAAAGAAACGCTTCCTCATCGGCGACGAACCCGGGCTTGGTAAAACCCTCCAAAGCATAGGAGTGGTCGATTGCGCCGCCGCCTATCCATGCCTCGTCATATGCCCATCCTCTCTGAAGATAAACTGGCAACGAGAATTTGAGAAATTCGCCGACGTGAAAGCTCTTGTGCTCGACAACTCCACCCAATCAACATTCCCTTATCTCCTAAAAATGGGAATCTATCAAGTGGCGATCGTCAACTTTGAATCCCTACGCAAATACTTCGTATGGGACATAAAGGCTCGCCGGGGGCAGCCGTTCCGCCTCAAGGATGTGGTCTTCTCCGATTGCATCAAGCTCTTCCGCTCCGTAATTATTGATGAATCCCACAGAGTCAAGGATCCATCAGCGCAGCAGACAATCTTCACCAAAGGCATTTGCTCGGGAAAGAAATACATCGCCCTCCTGTCCGGAACCCCGGTTGTCAACCGTCCGCAGGACCTCATCGCGCAGCTCTCCATCATGGACCGCCTTGGAGAAAATTTCGGCAGCCGCAGCCAGTTCATAGCCGACTACTGCTCATTCGGGAAAGACCAAGAGGAAGAACAAGCTCAAGCGCTTGCCTCACTCTCAGTCAAGCTCTACGCCAACTGCATGATACGTCGTGAAAAAAAGTCCGTCCTTAAAGAGCTCCCCGATAAAACTCGCACTGACCTGCTCGTCGAACTTGATTCTGAAAGCCGGGAAATCTACAACACCGCCGCAGCTGACCTCCGCCAATACCTTGAGAAGTACACCGGCTGCACCGATGTGGAAATCCGTCGCAAGATGCGCATGGAAGCGCTTGTGAAATTCATGACACTCCGCTCCCTGTCAGCAAAAGGCAAGATTAAACAGGCGGTTGACTTCGTAAACAACTTCCTTGCCAATGACAAGCCCCTGATCCTGTTCTGCTCGCTCCACGAGATTGTCGACGCCATCAAAAAAGCGTTCCCGCAAGCTGTCACAATCACCGGCAGAGAAACATCTCTGGAAAAACAGGCGGCGGTCGACAGTTTCCAGTCCGGAAATGCCCGGCTCGCTCTATGCTCCATAAAAGCCGCCGGAGTAGGTTTGACACTCACAGCATCCTCCAACGTGGCGTTCGTCGAATTCCCCTGGACCTATGCCGATTGCTGCCAGTGCGAAGACCGCGCCCACCGCATAGGGCAGAAGGATAACGTAACCTGCTATTACCTGCTCGGACGAAACACCATCGATCGCACTCTCTACAACATCATTCACTCAAAAAAAACGATAGCCAATCAGATAATGGCGGCGAATGACGACATCCCACAAGACGAAATGTACTTCGACGAGCTTGTCTCTAACTTTACACGAGGATGGACCGATGGAGATAACTAAAACTGACATGCAGAAAATCATCAACTACCTTGATGACGCCGCAAAACTTTATGACGCGCTTGCCCTGCTGCCCATGCAAAAGTGCAACTCCCGCTCCCACATGATCAAACAACTCATTGCAAAACTAAAAAATAAACTTACCGATGACAAAAAATGAATTAGCAAACGAATTGGCGGTTTCTGAGAAACTACACCTCTCAACGGCGGTAAAAGCTATTGACGGCATCATCCGCATAATGAAAGATGCCCTTGCAAAAGGCGAGGAAATAACCCTCCGTGGCTTCGGCACACTTTCACCCGTGAAACGTGAAGAGCGCAACGCAATTCACTTCAAGACCAAAGAACCCATCATCGTTCCGGCTCATAACTCAGTGAAATTCAAAATCAGCAAAGAGCTCAGAAACACTCTCAACCCATCATCCACAAATTGACGCCTCGTAAAAACACAAAAGGGTCATAAAAAAATAACAGCTCCCCCAAAAAAACTCCATAAGTATGAATACAACAATCGAATCACGCAAAAACGAAATCCGCTACATAACAAATGATCCCGATAGAATGCTCGGAAAATTTGTAGCAAGGCGCGCGTTAAA